>NZ_JBIAUC010000009.1:0-335850 GCF_042892355.1 Streptomyces sp. NPDC001796
GTGCTGATCTCCTTCGGGCTTCGACACCTCGAAGATCAGCCGGTGGCCGTTCATCTATGCGGGCCTCATCCCAACGCCGGAGCAAACCCCCGGATCAGGTCGAACCCGTACACCACTTCCCTGGACGCAACCGCTCGGCGACCTCATTTGCGGGAACCTCGGTGCGGCAGATCCGCAAGCTGATGCCGAACCTGCATATTTCCCGTATCGCTCAAGCAGCTATATCACCGAATTCTTCGCCGACCTCGACATGGATTGGGAGCACGACGGTTCGACGCGGCACCGCTGGGTTGCAGGGGTGCTGGAACAATTGCTGGCAGAGCCGCACAGGGGGCCTTCACACCCACCGGAGTCCTTCTGCAGGGTGATCGACCACCTGATGAATCCGGCGGATGCTCTCAATGAGGGGCTCGACCGGCCCAATGCCCTGCGCTTGCTGAACAATGCGCTCGCCCGGGAAGGGTTCGAAGCCTTCTACGGGGAGGACAAGCACTGCTACCTGCGGCACATCGGAACGAACACTGTCTCGGTATTGGCCAAGAACCCGCATCGTCCTCTGAGCGCCGCCGAGATGCAGCGGCGTACAGCACTTGCTGCATTCCTGGACACGTGCAGTGAGGATGCACTCATTGAGGAAGTGCTGCTGCCACTGTTCCGGCAGCTGGGTTTTCACCGGATCACTGCAGCCGGGCACCGGGACAAGGCGCTGGAGTACGGCAAGGACATCTGGATGCGTTACACCCTGCCGACCCAGCACTTCCTGTACTTCGGAATCCAGGTGAAGCGCGGCAAGCTGGACGCCACCGGAAAGTCCAGGGCGGGCAATGCCAACATCGCTGAGATCCACAATCAGGCCCTGATGATGCTGGCGCACGAGATCTTCGATCCCGAAACCAACCGGCGCGTCCTCGTCGACCACGCGTTCATCGTGGCCGGCGGGGAGATCACCAAGGCTGCACGCAACTGGCTGGGCAACGCGTTGGACGCGGCGAAGCGGAGCCAGATCATGTTCATGGATCGTGACGACATCCTGAACCAGTTCGTGGTGACCAATCTGCCGCTTCCCGGAGGTGTACTGCCGGGCGCGATGCCATCCGGTGGTACCGCGTCATCGCCTTCCTGATGTGCTGATCTGCGGCCGCACCCGATCGCGGCGAGCTTCGCGTAACGCTGCCGCGCAGGCGCAGCCGCTCGGTTCAGGGGTGTGCGTGCCCGGTGCGACGGCGTGTGACCCAGCCGAGGACGATGTCCACCGCGAGGAAGCCGGCGAGCGGGATTCCGAGCAGCCGGACGTAGCAGCCGACGACGGCGACCACCGCGACGCAGGGCACGAGCACGTACACCGGCACCTGCCGCCAGGCGCCGCAGGGAAGCGGGCGGCCGAAGGCGGAGCCGCGGCCGCGCTGCCACCACATGCGGTAGCCCCAGAGGCTGAGGAGGATCAGGGCCAGGGCGAGGCCGGCCAGCGCGATCTGGTTGGCGAGACCGAACAGGATGCCGGTGTGGGCGTCGATGCCCCACCGGGTCAGTTTGGCCAGCACCGGGTAATCGGAGAAGCGCAGCACGTCGGTGACCTTGCCGGTGGCCGGGTCGACGGCGATCGCGTCTTGCTTCTCCGGCCAGCTGCGCTGGATCTGCCGCACGACGTAGGCGGAGGAGGAGTCCGCGGGCGGCACGATTTCGACCGGGTCGGACAGGCCCTCGGCGCGGGCCGTCTTCAGCGCAGCGTCGAGACCCATGTCGGACCGTGCGCCGGAGTGCGAGCCCGTGTCCATGCCGTTCATGTCCATGCCCGCCATGGATCCGTGTCCCTCGTGCCCGCTGCTCACTGTCGCGGTGACGACGGACGGGGTGGACTGGCCGAGGGCTTCGCGGAGGTCGCCAATGTTGGCCCCGGCGTAGGTGGACCAGGTCAGGCCGGTCGCCGACAGGAAGAACAGACCGGCCGCCGCCCAGACGCCCACCGTGCCGTGCAGGGTCAGGGAGCGCCGCCGCCCCGTGGTGCCGCGCACCTTGCGGCGGGCACGGCGGCGCCCGAACCAGAGCATCAGCCCGCCACCCGTGATCACCCACAGCCAGCTGGCGGCGAACTCGCTGTACAGGCGCCCGGTGTCACCGAGGTGCAGGTCGCGGTGGAGCTCGTCGATCCAGATTCGCAGCGGCAGGGCGCCGGTGGAGCCGTACTGCTCCAGGGCGCCGCGCACCTTTCCGGTGTAGGGGTCCACGAACACGGCGAGCGTGTGGTCGGCGGCGATGCCCTTCACCCCGGACAGCAGAACGCGTGTGGTCGCATTCGGCTGCGGTGACGGCCGCACGGCGGAGATGGTGCCCTCGGGGTGGGCTTTGCGGGCGGCGGCGACCTGCTGGGAGATGGGCAGCTTGTCGTCGCCGACCGGGATGGCCAGCTCGTGGGCGTACACGATCTTCTCGGCCTGGAAGGAGCCTGCGTACAGCAGTCCGGTGACCGCCGCGACGAACAGGGATGGCGCGACGAACACGCCCGCGTAGAAGTGCAGGCGCAGCACCAGCGGGCGCAGTGCGCGCAGGGGCGAGGGAGCCGCCGGGGCCGCGCCTTGGGCGGACGTTCCGGGTTCGCCGGCCGTGCGGGGCGGGTCAGTGGTGGGCGGCTCGATGGACATGGGTGCTGCTCCTGGGACGTCTGGGTGTCCGGTCAGCGGTCGGCTGACCGGAACGATGAGTTCCACGTCGCCGATGTGAGGTGGCACACACCCGGGCGGTTGTGAAGGCCAGGAGTTCCCGCACGGACGGCTCCGATGCCGGGCGGTATCCGGTGCCCGGCATCGGGAGGCGGGTCAGGGCAGGGCGATGCCGTCCAGTTTGCCTGCTTTGGCGTCGGCGACGATCGAGGAGAACTGGTCGGCGCTCATCTGGACGCGCTGGCCGAAGTCGTCGGTGAGGATGATCCGACGGTCGTCCGCGGCGCTGGGGTCGACGAACAGCTGGGGACAGCCGCAGTTGCAGTTGCCGCAGAACGTGGCGACGGGCTCCAGGGCGCTGGTGTCGGTCATGCTGCTCCACCTTTCGTGGACATGGGGTTGCGGCGCTCCGGTGCCAGGACCGGTGGCCGCGGGGGACTGTCCGGGAGATACCCGGCGCGGATGCGGCGGACGCGCGACCCCGTCGCGTGTGGGGGCGTGTGGGCGGACGGCGTGCGCCCGTGCTCCTGGCTCCGCTTCCGGTGCTTCGATTTCGCCAAGGTGGCCGGGAACTGAACGGCCGCTGCCTCCGACACGTTGAAGGGGGCGGATTGGCCGGGTGGTGGGCGGTGATGCGTGTGCATGGGCGAGGGGAAAGATCTTCTTGCTGCGTGGCAGCATCGGGTGTCGTGAGTGTGTCCCTGGCGGTGCGGAGCGTGCGCGCGGCGGTGTTCGCCGTGCTGTGCGTGCTGCTCGGTGCCGGAGGGCATGCACTGGCGACGGGTTCGGCGCCGCCGGTGTGGGTGCAGGTCGCCGCGTTCGTGCCGGTCTTTGCGGGCGGATGTCTGCTGGGCGGCCGGGAGCGGTCGCTGGCCGCGATCGGCGTGGAGACTCTGACTGCCCAGGGTGGGCTGCATCTCCTCTTCCACGCCGTGCAGCCGCATCACGCGACGATGGTCATGCACGGCATGCGGATGGCCCACGCGCATGCGCTGACGCCGCACGCCACTGCCGCCCATGTCGGGGCCGCCCTGGTGCTGACCTGGTGGCTGCGGCGAGGCGAGGCGGCGCTGTGGTCGCTCCTGCGGTGGGCGGTCGCGTTCGTACCGGGGCTTGCTGCCTGGTGGCAGGTTGGCGGCGGGGCGCGGGGCGTACCGGACGCGCACGGGCTCGTAGGTCGGGCTGCCGGTGAGACGTGGCCGCTGCGGCAGGCACGGCTGAGGCACGCCGTTAACCGGCGGGGGCCGCCGATGGGAATGTCGTACGCGAACTGACCCCCGACATCCCTTTCTTCCGTACGGAGATCCCTCACCTCATGTCCAGGACCCGCACCACCCTGCGCCGCGCCGGCGTTGTCACCGCCCTGACCGCCGCCGGTCTCCTCGCTGCCGCCGGCGTCGCCTCCGCGCACGTCACCGTCCACCCCGACAGCTACGCCAAGGGCGCCACCGACGGCGTTCTGACCTTCCGCGTCCCCAACGAGGAGGACAACGCGAGCACCCAGCAGGTCCAGGTGTTCCTGCCCACCGACCACCCGGTCCTCGGCGTGCTCGTCTCCCCGCAGGACGGCTGGACCGCCAAGGTCACCAACACCAAGCTCAAGACGCCCGTCAAGACCGACGACGGCACCATCACCGACGCCGTTTCCGAGATCACCTTCACCGGCGGCAAGATCGACCCCGGCCACTATGAGGACTTCAACGTCGCCTTCGGCCAGTTGCCCGACGACACCGACCAGCTCACCTTCAAGACCCTCCAGACGTACTCCGACGGCAAGGTCGTGCGGTGGATCGAGGAGGCCCAGGGCGGTCAGGAGCCGGAGAACCCGGCACCCGTGCTCAAGCTCACCGCCAAGGCGGCAGAGGACGGCGGCAGCGCGACCGCCTCGTCGGCGAGCCCGAAGACCTCCGGCAGCTCGAAATCGACCGCGTCGGCCAGTGACTCGACCGCCCGCGGTCTGGGTGTCGCCGGACTGGTCGTCGGCGTGCTGGGGCTGGCCGCGGCGGTGTTCGCCGTCCTGCGCGGCCGCTCCGCGGGATCCCGGGCCGAGTAAAGCCGAGTAAAACAGTGGTGCCTGCCCTGTCGGCGAAGACCCGTCGGCAGGGCACCCGTCGTCCTTTCGATGTGACGCGCGACGGATGAGAGTCGGCCGCGTACGGCCCGCTCCGCCGTTGGGTCAGACGGCGACCGGGTCGGTGACGCCGTACCCTGCCTCGACGATCGCCGCGCGCAGCCGCCCGTCGTCGAGATCCGTGCCGTGCACGGTGACGGAATTTGTGGCGACGTCGACCACGACGTCGCTCACTCCGGGCACTTCGGAAACCTCTTCCCTGATGCTCGCCGCGCAGTGCTCGCAGCTCATGCCGGTGACGTTGTACTGCTTGTGGGTCATGGGGGAACTCCTCGGTGCTGTAAGGGCTTTGGGCGACGCACGGATCCGCAGGTGCGGGTGTTCAGGCCGAGGCCGTCACCTCAGAGGTCGGCGGAGTGGAGCGCATAGTTCCGCACGGCGTGCCTGCGCATGCTGCCGGGGATTGCGAACCGGTGGGTGGAGGGCGGTTCCGGCGCCCGCCGTAGTGCTGGCCGACGACCCTTCCGGCGCCATCGATGAGGCGCCCGCACCCCTGGTGGCGGACGCGCTGCACTCTGCGGTCCAGACGACCGCCTTCCACCTACAGAGTCTGGTCATGAACGGGCTGTGCCCTGCCAGGCGTGACGCAAGCGACCTGCGGGGCCGGCCGGGGTCCGGCGGGTGCCGGGTGAGAAGACGATCACCTTCCGGGAAGGAAACGGCACTGAGTAACCGCGCTACCGAAAGTTGACGGGCCGGCCCCGTCACGACTCATGTTGATGCATTCTGATAGTTGTTGCAAGTAGTTCGCAATAAGTGCGTAGGCTGTCCCTGGACGATCACCCACGTGGAAAGGGGACGTGCCTGATGGGCACCTACACGCTTCCCGACCTGCCTTACGACTACGCCGCGCTGGAGCCGGCCATCACCGGGCAGATCCTGGAGCTGCACCACGCCAAGCACCACGCCGCCTACGTCAAGGGCGCCAACGACACCCTGGAGCAGATCGCCGAAATCCGCGACAAGGACCAGATCACCCCCACCAGCCTGGTCGGCCTGGAGAAGACCTACGCCTTCAATCTCTCCGGCCACGTCCTACACTCGATCTTCTGGCAGAACCTCTCCCCGGACGGCGGCGATCGCCCTGACGGGGCGCTGGCCGACGCCATCGACGAACACCTCGGCGGCTTCGAGCAGTTCAAGAAGCAGCTCACCGTCGCCACCTCCTCCGTCCAGGGCTCCGGCTGGGGCGTTCTGGCCTGGGAGCCGCTGGGCCGGCGCCTGGTCGTCGAGCAGGTCTACGACCACCATGGCAACGTCGGCCAGGGCACCACCCCGCTGCTGGTCTTCGACGCCTGGGAGCACGCCTACTACCTGCAGTACAAGAACGTCCGCCCCGACTACGTCACCAAGCTGTGGGACCTGGTCAACTGGGAAGACGTCGCCGCCCGCTACACCGCGGCCGTCGGCGCCTGACCACGTGAACACGTTGTTGCCCAAGGGCCGGGACGCCTGGTGGCTTCCCGGCCCGCACGGCGCCACACGTGTCCGCCGGATCACCCTGGCCCGCCTCGCCCCGCACCTCGACGCACTCACCCGGCTCGCGCACGCCACCTTCACTCCCCGCCCCTGGCACGCGGCCCCGGCCGACATCGCCCGCCTGATCAACCGCCTCACCATTGATGCCCACCAGCCCGGATTCCGTCTGCTCCTGGCCGACGACGCCGCAGGCCACCTAGTCGGCTTCGCCTACGGACGCCCCGCCTGCCATCTCGCCGCCCTGGCCGACCAGCCACCCGTGAGCAGGCTCCCTTTCGAACTGCGCGAACTCGCTGTCACGCCCAGCGCCTGCGGCCACGGCATCGGAGCCGCACTCCACGACGCCCTCCTCACCACTGCACCGCCCGGGCCCCGCTGGCTGCTCACCCACCCTCACGCCGCACCCGCCCTCGCTCTCTACCGGGCACGCGGCTGGCGCACAGCCAAACTTCTGCGCCTACCAGATAGTCGAACCCGGATTCTCATGCACCGCCCCTGGTAGCGAATCAGACCCGGAAGACTCCTGCCTGCCGCCGAGGTCAGACCTCGCGGTAACGCTCCCACGCTGAACTCGACAGAGAAGTTGCCGGTGACGCTCTGGGTCCTCTGGTCGGCTGCGCTGCCGGGTTAGCGTTGAGCGGGTTGCTGTACGTGCTGATCGAGCTGGCGATGTCAGGTATGCCGCTGCGTCGCCGCAGCAGGGGCGGGCCGCACGCGAGGCGTTCGGCTCACTGAGGTTCCGCACTGCGGCGCGGAACCTCACAGACCGAGGGCTGGCGTGGCTCAGGTCACATGGAAGCTTCGGAACTTCATCCCCTGTGGCTCCGACTCCTGAATCGGTACGGCTCGGACCGAGTGGCGGCCGTACGACGCGACCAGGAGACCTTGTGATCGATGAGTCCCGTCAGCCTGCCGGCGCGGGTGCGGTGCTGAGGAAACGGGTGCCGCCGCCCGCCCTGTGTGGCTTCCTTCTGCTGCTGGCGCTGATGTTCGCGGTGTCGTATGGCGTCGGCGCCGCCTATGGACCGGTCGCGCCCGGCATGCACGGCACCCGCACGGGTTCCGGCGGTGGAGGCACCGTGCCGCACAGCGACAGTGGTGGCATGGGCGGCATGAGCGGGATGCACGGATGACGGCCCAGGAGACGGAGGCCGCCCTGACGACCACGGATCTGATCGTCGGCGGCATGACCTGCGCGGCCTGCGTACGGCGGGTGGAGAAGCGGCTCGCGAAGCTGGACGGCGTGAGTGCCACGGTCAACCTGGCGACCGGGCGTGCCCGGGTGAACCATCCGCCGGGCGTCACGCCGGCCGAGCTCGTCGGGGCAGTCGAGCGAGCCGGGTACACGGCCGAGCTGCCCGCTCCGCCCAGGCCCGAACCCGAATCCCCGCCCGAAGGCTCGGCGCGGACAGCCGCGTTCGAGGGCCGGGACCGGCTGGTCGTCACCGTGCTGCTCTCGCTGCCCGTACTCGTGCTGTCGATGGTGCCCGCCTGGCAGTTCCGTAACTGGCAGTGGCTGTGTTTCGTACTGGCCGCGCCGGTCGCGGTGTGGGGTGCGTGGCCGTTCCACGTGCGGGCGGTGCGAGGGCTGCGGCATGCGGCGGCGACCATGGACACGCTGGTGTCGCTGGGCGTGGCGGCGTCGTTCTGCTGGTCTGCCTACGCGCTCTTCCTCGGTGGCGCGGGCGATCCCGGCATGCGGATGTCCTTCAGCCTGCTGCCGTCCGCCGAGGCCGGCTACGGCAGCGCGCACATTTATCTGGAAGCCGTCGTCGCCGTACCGCTGTTCGTGCTGACCGGGAGGTTCCTGGAAGCGCGGGCCCGGCACGGCACCGGGCAGGCGCTGCGGTCGCTCGCCGAGCTAGGAGCGAAGGAAGTCGCCGTGCGGGAAGGCGCCCGTGAACGACGGATTGCCATAAGTGAGTTGCTGGTCGGGCAGACCTTCCTCGTCCGGCCGGGAGAGCGGGTGGCCACCGACGGCGAGGTTGTGGAAGGCAGTTCCGCGGTGGATGTCTCGCTGGTCACGGGCGAGAGCGAACCGGTCGAGGTCCAGCCCGGCTCGGCAGTCGTCGGCGGTGCCGTCAATGCGGGCGGGCTGCTGCTGGTGCGTGCCACGGCAGTCGGTGCCGACACCCAGCTGGCACGGATCACCCAGCTGGTGACCGAGGCGCAGGCGGGCAAGGCGCGCGCCCAGCGTCTGGCGGACGCGGTGGCGGGGGTGTTCGTGCCGGTGGTGCTGTCGATCGCCGTCACGGTGCTCGGCTTCTGGCTCGGTGCGGGAGCCGATCCGCAGGCGGCCGTCACCGCGTGCGTGGCGGTCCTGGTCGTCGCCTGCCCCTGCGCGCTGGGGCTCGCCACTCCCACGGCGCTGATGGCTGCCACCGGCCGCGGCGCTCAGCTCGGTGTGCTGGTCAGCGGTCCGCAGGCGCTGGAGGCCCTGCGGCACATCGACACCGTCGTCCTGGACAAGACCGGCACGCTCACCACCGGGCACATGAGCGTCACACGGGTCACGCAGGTGCCGGGCGGGATCGGCAAGGAGGCGGTCGTGCGTCTCGCGGGTGCCGTCGAGCAGGGCTCCGAGCATCCGCTGGGCCGGGCGATCGTCGCGTACTGCGGACGGCCGCTGCCCGAGGTGGCCGACTTCCGGGCACTGCCCGGGCTGGGCGTGCGCGGCCGGGTCGAGGGCCGACTGGTGGAAGTCCGCTCGCCCGACAGTCAGCTACCTGAGCCGCTGGCCCGTGCGCTGGGCGCGTGCGAGACGGCCCGGCACACACCGGTCCTGGTACTGGTGGACGGCCAGCCCCAGGCACTGATCGCGGTCGGGGACCTCGTACGACCGGGCAGTTACCGTGCCGTGGACCGGCTTCGGCGCCTGGGGGTGCGGCCGGTGCTGGCCACGGGCGACCGTGAGCACACCGCCCGCGCCGTCGCCGCAGAGCTGGGGATCGATGAAGTTCGGGCGCGGTGTACCCCTGAGGACAAGGCGGAGCTCGTACGGGGGCTGAGGGCACAGGGCTGCCGGGTCGCGGTGATCGGCGACGGCGTGAACGACGCCGCCGCGCTGGCCGGTGCCGATCTCGGGATCGCCATGGGCAGCGGCACGGACGTGGCCATCGGAGCCGCCGACGTGACCCTCGTGCGTGGGGACATCGAGGTCGTTGCGGACGCGGTCCGCCTCGCCCGCCGGACCCTCGGCACGATCCGGACCAACCTCCTGTGGGCGTTCGGCTACAACGCCGTCACCGTGCCGCTCGCCGCCGTGGGCCTGCTCAACCCCATGCTCGCGGCCGCCGCGATGTCGGCCAGCTCCCTGCTGGTCGTGGGCAACAGCCTGCGGCTGCGCACCTGGCAGCCGAGCCGACCGCGGCGGACGGGTGGTGCACGGTGACCGAACTCGCGGTGTGGCGGCCCTCTCGGCGCCGGCTCGCCGAGGCGTTTCTCGCCGCGCTCGCCCCCGTGGCGGCGTGTGTACTCGCGCTGGGCGGTCTCGCCGCCTGGACCG
Source organism: Streptomyces sp. NPDC001796 (assembly GCF_042892355.1). NCBI lineage: Bacteria > Bacillati > Actinomycetota > Actinomycetes > Kitasatosporales > Streptomycetaceae > Streptomyces > Streptomyces sp. NPDC001796. The sequence goes on from NZ_JBIAUC010000009.1 coordinate 9,773, forward strand.
CCTCCGGGGCGGCGGGCAGTCCCGCGCGCATCGAGGTCACGTCCGGGCGGGTGTTCCTCCCGTACGGGGACGGGGAGGAATCAGCCGCCTTCTTCCGGATTTCCAACTCGGGTGGCACGGAGGACGAATTGACGGGTGTGACCTCGACCGCCATGGAGCGGGCGATGCTCGGCCGCAACACGACGACACCCGGCAACGTCGGGTACATGCGCCCGGTCGGCTCCGCCATCGTCCCGGCGGGCGGCACGCTGGCGATGTCGCCGTGGGGCCTGGACGTGATGGTGACGGTGCGTGGGAAGTGGCGTGCGGGGGACCTCGTCCCGTTCGTGCTGCACTTCCGGCACAGCGGGCGGATCAAGACCTTGGCGGTGGTGGTACGCCCCGGCACGGGCTGAGACCGCAAGCGGTGGAGACTTCGCGCATTCCTCTCGTCGCCGGGAATCGCCGGGAACTCATCGCCCTGCCCGTCCGACTCCTCTCGCAGAACGGACAGGAGGTGGGATGGACGGGCTGGATGTGCGGATGCGCCAGGTCGCTTGCCGGCACGGTCGCGTAGAGGCCGTGCGCGAGGTCGATCTCGACATCGAGGCGGGCGAGCGGGTGGCGCTGACCGGGACCAACGGGTCGGGCAAGACCACGCTGCTACGTGCCGTGCTGGGCCTGCACCGCCAGGCCGACGGGGAGATCCTTGTCGGCGGCCGGGGCACCGGCAGCGCGGCTGAGTGGGCGTGGCGGCGCCGGGCGTGCGCCTGGATCCCGCAGAAGCCCGCAGTCGGCAGATTCCCGCTGCTGGGCAGCGAGTTGCTGGCGAGCAGTGGGGCAGCGGCCGAAGCGGTGCAGGCGGCGGAGAAGCTGGGTGTCGGGTCGCTGACCGGCCGGCCGCTGCACACGCTGTCGGGCGGCCAGCTGCAGCGCATGTATCTGGCCCGCGCGGTCGGCTGTGTCGCAGCCGGAGCGGGGGTGCTGCTGGCCGACGAGCCCACCGCCGCGCTCGACTTCGCCGGGCAGGAGGAGGCGGCCGACGTCCTGCTGTCGCTGCCGGTGACCGTCGTGGTCGTCACGCACGACCGGGCGCTGGCCGACCGCTGCGACCGAGTGCTGGAGATGGCCGCCGGCCGGCTCAGGGAGGTCCGGTGAACAACCTTGCCGCCGCCGACCTCGGAACGCTCCTGCAGCTCATACCCGTCCAACGGGCCGGAGCCGCCCTGCTCTTGGCGGCCGTCGGCCTTCCGGTGATCGGTGTCGTGATCGTCGGGCTCGACATCATGCCGGTCCGGTTCGCGATGATGCACGTCGCGCTCCTGGGCATCGCACTCGGACTGCTGACCGGGCTCGACCCCATGCTGTGCGCGCTTCTCGCCTGCGCCCTCGCAGGTGCCGGTGTCGCGCCGCTCGCCCGCACCCCGGACGGCCTGTCGGGCGCGATGGGCCTGCTGATGAGCCTGGCGATCGCCGCCGCGCTGCTGGTCCTGGCCGTGTCCGGCGTCAACGCGCAAGGTGCGTTCGCGCTGCTGTGGGGCTCCATCCTGTCGGTGGGCACGCCGGACCTGTGGCTGCTGGGCGTGCTCGCCGTCGTCGTACCCGGCCTATTCTGGTGGCGCCGGCGCGAGCTCGCGCTCCTCCTCTACGACCGTGAACTCGCCCTCTCCTCCGGGGTGCGCGTCGACCGGCTCACCCTCCTGCTGCTCGTGCTCGTCGCGGTGTCCGTCGCCGGGGCGATCAAGCTCACCGGCGCGCTGCTCGTTGACGCGCTGACCCTCCTGCCCGCGCTCGCCGCCCGGCGGTTGGGCAGCTCCCTGAAGTCCATCACCGCCTGGGCGGTTGGCATCGGCGTCGCGGTGAACCTCACCGGGTTCCTCGTCGCGCTGAAGCTCGACTGGCCGCCCGGGCCCGTGCTCGTCCTGACGGCCGGGGTCCTGGTCCTGGCCGTGCACCTCATCCCCGAACGGAGAATCCGCTCATGGCGCGCACCCGCGTCCGCACCGTCCGTGTCCCTTCCCTGGTCGCACTGAGCCTGACCACCGCGCTGGCGCTGACCGCCACCGCATGCGGCTCCGACAAGGCCGATGGCAGCGACAAGACCGCGAACAAGAACGCCGGCGCCCCTGTCGTCGTGGCCACCACCACCTGGGAGGGCGCCCTCGCCAAGGCCGCAGGCGCCAAGGAAGTGAAGGTCATCGTCCCGTCGTCTGTGCAGCACGCCCCGGACTACGATCCCAAGCCGTCCGACCTCGCGGCGGTCGCGGGGGCCGACTTCGTGCTGTACGCGTCCTTCGAGCCGTACGCCAAGAAGATCAAGGACGCTGCCGGTTCGAGCGCGAAGCTGGTCGAGATGAACCTCGACAACGACGTCGCCACCACGAGTGCGGACGTCACGCGCCTGGGCACGCTGTTCGGCACCCAGGATGCAGCCGCGAAATGGAACACCTCCTTCAAGAGCGAATACAGCGTGCTGCAGAAGGAGCTGAAGGCCGCGTGGCCGGGCGGCAAGGCGCCGGCCGTCGTCGCGCAGGTCTTCTCCGTATGGTCGGCCAAGATGGCCGGCGCGGACCTGCGCGGAACCTACGGCCCGCAGGCCGTGACCGCCAAGCAGCTGGCCGAGCTGGAGACGAAAAAGCCCGCGTTCGTCCTCGACAACATCCACATGACGACGGGCAAGGTGCTGCCGGACTCGGGCGCGCGGCAGGTGGAGATCGTCAACTACCCGGGCAAGGACCTGGATCTGCTGGCGGTCTACAAGAACGCCGCGGAGACGATCAAGAAGGCGATGACCTCTTCCTGACCTGGGGTGCGTCGTGAGTGCGAGGCCGCCCGGAGGCTCCGAGCGGCCTCGCACGCGGTGGGTCAGACGGCCTGCGCGACGGACCTCGGCGCCTGCGCCGAACACCGCTCACGCAAGAGCGCCCGATCCGGCTTGCCCGCCGGGGTGAGCGGCAACGCCGCTACGACCAGGAGGCGTTCGGGGTGCTTGCGCCGCTCCAGGCCGCGCGCGTCCAGGTGCGCGCACAGCTCCTGAAGCGTGGGCGCCGCCTTGCCCCGCGGCACGACGCAGGCGGCCAGGCGCTCGCCCATCAGCGGATCGGGCACGCCGACGCACACCACGTCGCGTACGAGCGGATGTGCCGCCAGCTCCATCTCCACCTCGGCCGGGCTGATGTTGGCCCCGCCCCGGATGACGATGTCCTTCAGCCGCCCGACGATCCGCAGGTTCCCGTCGTCGTCGATGAGGCCGAGGTCGCCGGTGCGCACCCAGCCGTCGGCGGTGCGGTAGCGGGCGTCGAGGTCGGGGGCGGCGACGTAGCACAGGGGGGTCATCGGGCCGCGGGCGACGATCTCACCGACAGTGCCGCGCGGTGCCTCCCGGAGTTCGGTCGTGCCGGGGACGGCGATGCGTATGTCGGCGACGATCGGGTCCGGGTGGCCGGCGAGGATGCCGGGCCGTTCGCCGCGCAGGGGAGGGTCGGACAGTCCGGTGTGGCAGTTGACGCCGTCGGCCGAGCCGTAGAGGTTCACGACCGGGCAGCCGAAGACGCGCCGGGCCTCCTCGGCCGTGGCCTCGTCGAGCGGCGATCCGCCGACGATGACGGCCGTGGGCGGAGGGAACGCCGGATGGTGTCCTTCCTCGATCCGGTCCAGCATCATCCGGATCATGGTCGGTACGCCCAGGACGTGGGTGGGCTCGTGCGCGGCGAGCGCGTCCAGGGCGGCCTCGGGAGTGAAGTGGTCGAGCAGGACGAGTGTTCCGCCGTGCCGGGCGAGCGTGACGGCGGTGCCGCTGCTACCGAAGGCGGAGGCCAGCGGGACGAGGAAGAGGCAGCGCGGCGGCCGACTGTCCGGCATGAGCGCGGCCAGGAAGTTGCCGCGGCCGCCGGCCAGCGCGTTGTGCGAGTACGCCACCATCTTCGGCTCGGCCTCGGACCCGGACGAGACCAGGATGCGGGCGGCGGAGTCGGGGTCGGGACGGGCCGGCTTGAAGGACGTGGGGTCGGTGCGCAGCAGCGCGGAGAACGCGAGCGTCCCCTCCGGGGCTCCGGGCCCGGCGGCGATCACCGTGCGCAGGGCAGGGAGTTCACCGGCGAGCGTGAGCAGATCGGCGGCGTGGTGGTTTCCGCGGTGCTCGGTGGCGGCGATCACGGCGACCGCCTCCGCCCGGCGCAGCAGGGAGGCCGCCTCGCGAGTGCCGCGGCCGACGGGGAAGGGCAGCGCGATGGCACCCAGCGCGGCCAGCGCCAGGTCGGCGATGACGGCGCCCCGGCCATTGGGCAGTTGTATGCCGACCACGTCACCGGCGCGTATGCCGAGCCCGGAAAGACCGGCCGCCAGACATCGCGCCTTGCGGTCCAGGGCGGTGTAGCAGAGCTTTCCCTTGGCGTCGATGACCGCGGTGCGGTGCAGGTCGGCGACCTGGTGGGCGCGGTAGAGGCTGTAGAGGTCCAGGTCCGGGCAGGTGCCGTCGACTGCCCAGGTGCGGCGCAGCTCGGCGGGCAGCAGGTCGTGCAGGTCCACGGTCATGCGAAGCTCCAGGGGTCGGGAACGGCGGGGGCGCCGTACGCGTCGCGGTTGATCGGGCCGCAGGAGAGCAGGTCGGCGAGGTCGGCGATGACCGGGACAGCGGCCAGGCCGCGCTCGCGCAGCCGCTCCAGCGCCTGGTCTGTGGACAGCTCTCCGACGTCGTACGGGGCCGCGGACACATCGGCCAGGGCGATCCAGCCGTCGGCGGTGCGCAGCGGGCGGCGGAACCCCGCCGGCCTGCGCGGGTCGAGTCCCTGCGCGGCCCGGGCCCGATGGGGTGCGGTGAGCACGTCGGCGGCGCCGAGCAGCGACGAGTCGACGCGTATCCCGCGTCCGGTGCGTTCCCGCAGCAGCAGCCCCGCCAGGATCGCCTCGGCACCCAGCAGGCCGCCGAGCACGTCGAGCAGCGTCATCAGGGACGGGGCGGCCGGCTCGTCGGCGGGCCGCACCGCCTCGCCGACACCGGTGCGGGCCTGCACCATGAAGTCGGTGCCCATGGGGGCCTCGGGCAGCCGGTCCGCCCAGCCGCTGGTGTAGGCGTAGACGAGCGCCGGGTTGGCGAGGGCCAGGTGCTCGTGGTCGAGGCCGAGCTGGGCGGCCTTGCCAGGTGCCCAGTTGTGCAGGAAGACATCCGCGTCGGCAGACATCTCGCGCAGCCGCTCCCGGTCGGCGGCGGACTTGATGTCCACTTCGACGGCCCTCTTGCCCCGGTTCAACGCCAGCCAGCGCGCCGAGACGCCGGAGCAGGCGGGCGGCATCCCGCGCAACGGGTCACCGCCCGGCGGCTCGATCCGGATCACCTCCGCGCCCAGCAGGCCGAGGAGGTGGGCGGCGAGCGGGGCCTGGATACGCCGCCCGGCTTCCAGGACGGTGAATCCGGTGAGGGGCAGGTCATCGGTGGGTCTGCCGGGGGTGTACGCCGCCGCGTCGTGCGGGGTCAGCTTCCAGGGTGCCGCACGGTCGTACTCGGCCGCACGCTCGGCGAGCGACCGCAACGGGCACACGTCGGCGCCGGACACCGCGGCGGCGTGCCGGATCCGCTCCCAGGAGCTTGCCCGGGCCGCCTCGTGCAACGTCTGCGGGAAGGGCGCGCAGGCCGTGGCATACCGGAACTGGAAGGGCCGCCACCCCCGGCGTATCGATTCTTCCGGGGCGTCCAGGGTGCGCCAGAACGACGCCCACACCCCCGGATCCAGCGTCTCCAGCTCGAAGACGATCCCGTCGGCCGACGTGAACGGCGGCCCGCCCGCAGCGAGTTCGACCGCTTCGCCCTCCTCGGCGCCGGCGGCGGCCAGGTACTGGGAGACCACGAGCAGCCCGGCCCGTTCGGCGCTGACCTCGACCTGTGCGACGTTCCCGCCGCGCGCCCGCGCCAGCAGCCCGGCCAGCAGGCCCTGCACGGCAAGCACGCCGGTGGCCGTGGCGGCGTAGTCGACGGCGAGACCGCGCGGGGCGCCGTCACGGCGGCCGTGTACGGCCATGATGCCGGTCGCCGCCTGGGCAGTGGCCTCGTCGGTCGCGGTCCCTCCCCACGTGCTGCGGGCGGTGACACCACCGATGCCGCCTCCGGTGACGGTGAGCCGGCCGCCGCAGCCGCCGTCGGTCTCGGCGCCCAGCAGTCGCAGATGCTCCGCGATGAGACCGTCCGCCGGGCCCGGCGGACCGTCGCCCCGCAGGCGGAGACCGTCGAGTGGTCCGGCCGTCCGCGCGACGGCCGGTATGGCTGGAGTTGCCATGCCTCTCCTTTCCTGACGCGCGGGAACCCGGGGACGGTCGCCCTCGACCTGTTCCACGGAAGAGGGAGTCGGACGGCCGGCGGCCGGGGTTCCCGCGGATCACGAGGAAAGTGACGGAGACCCGCATGGACGAGATCACCGGGACGCCCCACTGCCCGCCGGACGCAACGGCGTTGAGGGATCGCGTCGCCGAGTTCGTACGCGGACGGGTGATGCCCTGCGAGCCCGTACTGGACGCCGGCGGTGCGCAGGCCGCCGCCGTGCTGCGCAGGCTCCAGCGCGAGGCGAAGACCGAAGGACTGTGGGCGCTCCCGCTTCCCTCGGAACTCGGCGGCCAAGGGCTGCCGCTGCGGTCGTACGCCCATGTCGCCGAGGCCGAGGGAGCCAGCGACCACGGCCCGGCCGCGCTCGGCTCGGCGCCCCTGCTCGACGTGTTGATGCTATGGCGGCACGGCAGCCCTGCCGTCTGTGAACGGTACGCCGAGCGCCTGGTGGCCGGAGACATACGGGCCTGCTACGCCATGACCGAGCCCGAGACGCCGGGCACCGACCCCTTCCTCACCACCACCCGCGCCGTACCCGCGGACGACGGAACCTGGCGGGTGAGCGGACGCAAATGGTTCACCAGCGGGGTGGCCGACGCCGACCTCGTCACGGTCCTCGCCCGCACGGACGGCACACCGCCGGACCGCGAGGGACTGTCACTGCTCCTGATACCGACAAACTCGCCGCGCTTCCGTGTGGTTCGTGAACTGCCGGTGCTCGGCGCGGGCGGGCAGTGGGAGATCGACCTGGACGGGGTCGTGGTGGGTGGCGACCACCTGATCGGCGAGCGCGGCAAGGCACTGGACGTCGCTGCCGAACGGCTCCAACTCGGCCGCACACTGCGCTGCCTGCGCTGGCTGGGGCAGGCGGGGCGGGCCTTCGACCTGATGCGCTCACGCGCGACGACCCGTACCCGCTCCCGCGGCCCGCTCGCAGACCTTCAGCTCGTCCAGCGCCACGTCTTCGAGTCGCTGCTCGCGCTGCGCACGACCCGCCCCCTCGTGTACGAAGCCGTGGCCCGCCTGGACGCCGGACTCGACGCGCACGTGGAGGTGGGCCTGGCCAAGGTGGCCGCCGCCCGCACCCTCCAGCAGGTGGCCGACGCGGCGATCCAGGTACACGGCGCGGCGGGCCTCGGTCCGGACACCGCTTTGCCCGCGCTGTTCCGAACCGGCAGGGCGGCCCGGATCCTCGACGGTCCGGACGAACTGCACATCACCTCGGTCGCGCGCCGGGTGCTGCGGGCCCCTAGATTTCGTGGGGATCGATGAGGCCGGTGAGGGCGGCGAGCGCGTAGGCGAGGAAGTAGTCGCCCCAGATCAGCTCGTGCCGTGTCGCCGTTCCTGAGGTGAGGTCGTAGCAGCCGCCAAGGAGGCGGCCGTCGCCCGAGAGATGGGTGCGGACCAGTTCTTGCAGCACCTGGACGGCCCGTTCACGTCGGCCGAGCTTGAACAGGGCCACCGCGGATATGGCGGCGGCCGAGGTGTCGAGGGGGCCTCCCGGGCGGGTCTCGTCCGCGGGTGGGACGGCATGGGCGGCAATCAAGTGGCGTGCGACATCCGCCAGATCGTCGGCGCTGAGACGGTGTACGGCATCGGCCACGGCCAGCAGCAGCCAAGCCCGGCCCCGGCTCCAGCCCGGCGGCGGATCGTCGCACGGAACCCAACGCGCAGGGCGCTCGAACCGCCAGGACCAGCCCAAGAAACCGTTGTGGAGACAGAGTTCGAGATGGCGGCGCAGGTGAGCCTCGGCAGCCTGCTCATCCACCGTTGCCAGGAGCGGGACCATGCCCGGCACGCCGTCCACGCGGGCCAGGAGGCGGGGGCCGCCGAACGCCGAGCCCCACGGGACGAGACCGAGTTCGGCGTCGTACGCATCCCGGCAGGCGCGGGCGGCCCGGTCCCGCAGCTCGGTGACCTCGCGCGTGTCGGCGAGCGCGGTCCCGTACCAAAAGATCAGTCCGCGGGCGGCCGTGTCGGCGTGCACCCAGTCAGAGAGCCGACCGGTGCACTTCACTGCCGCCTCGCGAACGCCGTCGTCCGCTGTGGACCGGGCACGCAGCCACAGGAGCCCCGCCCAGAAGCCGCCCGTCCACGAGCCGCGTCCGGTCGTCGTCCACTGGCCGGTGCAGGGGTCGGCGAACAGCGGGAAACGGTCACCGACTTCAGCCTGAGTCACGGCCACCCGCTCCAGGACGGAATCCAGCGCCGGAGCCACCCAGTCGGGGACGTCAGGGTGGGGCTGCGGAGCCATGCCCGCCGAGCCCTTCGCCGCACGCGGCCTGCTCATCGTCGTACGACCGAACGCCGCTCACGCACCGCCCAGGTCAGCGCCACCACACTCGCCCCCACGAACTCTCCCGCGACCAGCAGCCACCCGGTCCCGTACCGCCCTGCGCCCGCCAGCAGCCCGAACAGCGGCGGGCCGATCGCGAACCCGGCGAAGAAACCGGCCGAGACCAGCGCCGAGTCCTGTCCGGCCCGGCCGGGCGCCGCACGCTGCATCACCAGCACCATCGAGACCGCGTTGGCGGCCACCGCGAAGACGCCGACGGCCACCGCCGCACTCCAGGCCAGCGGGTGCGCGTACGCCGAGGCCGCCAGCAGCAGTGCGGCCCCCACTGCACCGGCGGCCAGTCCGCCCGGCAGCCACACGGCCCGGCCCGGCCGGCCCGCCACCTTAGACCAGCCCACCCGCCCGGCGATGCCCGCGATGCCCAGCACCGCCACCAGCGCACCGGCCGCTGTCGGCCCGAGCCCGAGCCGCCGCACGCCGTACAACGCCAGATACGTGTTCACCGACGCGATGCCGCAGCCCAATAGCAGAGAGAAGAGCGCCAGCCAGGCGATGGCGCCGCGCGGGACCCACGAGGCCGGCGCGGCCTTCGGTGGCGGGTCCGCGGGCAAGGCGCGAGCCGCCCAGACGGCGGCCAGCACGGCTGCGCCGGCCGCCGTCCACACCGCGCCCCGCCAGCCGGCCGCTCCGGCCAGCGTGGCCAGCGGCAGTCCGGCGGCGAACGCGCCCAGCTGCACCCCGGACTGCTTCATCCCGGTCACCGAGCCACGCCGCTCCGCCGGTACGGCGGCCAGGATCGCCTTGTTCGTGGCCGGATTCGCCAGCGCCTGCGGGAGCCCGCCCAGCGCGACCGCCGTCAGCAGGAACCCGGCGCCCGGCGCCGACCCGATCAGCGCCAGCGCCACCGCCGACACCAGCAGCAACGCGACCAGGCAACGGCGCGGACCCAGCCGGTCCACCACACGCCCGCCCGCCGGGGAGAGCACAGCCGCGGCTCCGAAGCCCACAGTCGTCGTCAGCCCCAGCACGGTCGGTGACACCTTCAGGTCGTCCACGAGCCGTGGTCCGAGCGCGCCGAGCAGGAAGAGCTGCATCATCGAGAAAGCCATGGCGCACGTCAGCAGCGCCGTCATGGCACCTGTCGCCCGTGCCGGGCCCTCTTCGGTCGCCGTCCCGACCTGACTCTGAGTCTGGCTCTGGTCCGCCGCCACCGGCGTCCCTCCTCCCCGCCTGGGAAATCCCGGTGCTTCGAGAGAAGTCGGGTTCAATCGCCGAGGAGTTCCGGCCCGTTGCTGTGTCCTGGATCACAAGTTCGGGGCTGAGGGGGCATAGTCCGTTTTCCGTACCCCCCGGTGACCATGGAAGCGCGGATGCGAGGATGAGGCCGCCATGACTGCTGGGTGGTGTTCTCGCACGGTACGGGCCGCGGTGTTCGCGGCCTGCTGTGTGCTGCTCACCGCCCTGGCTCACGTCATGATGTCGGGAACCGCGGTGCCCTGGTGGGCCATGACCGCGGGCGTGGTGGCGACGGGCGGTATGGCCTGGCGGGTGGCCGACCGCGAACGCGGACCGCTTCTCGTCGTCTCCGTTGCGGTGGCCACCCAGGCCGTACTCCACTCCTCGTTCTCTCTCGCCCAGGCTGTCGCCCACCCCGCACCGTCCGGCGGGAGGTCGCTCGCCCAGCAGTGGCTCACCTACCTCCTGTGCAGTTCGCCGTCGGGGGCGGGCTCCATGGGCGAGATGAACTCCATTGGCCACGACATGGCCGCCATGCACTCCATGCCTTCCATGGGCTCGATGCATTCGATGGGCTCCATGGGCTCGATGGACCACATGGCTTCCGCAGCGCCCGTCGGCGCCGTTGCCCACGACATGGCCGCCATGTCCTCGACCGGCATGCTCCTCGCCCACCTGCTGGCCGCGCTGCTGTGCGCGCTGTGGCTCGCGTACGGCGAACGTGCCGCGTTCCGCATCCTGCGGGCCGTCGCCGGCTGGCTCTTCGCGCCACTGCACCTGCTCCTCCGGCTGCCCGTGCCGCCACACCGGCCGCGCGTCCGCGCCCGCCGAGCGGAGTCGGACCGGGCACCGCGCCGCCTCCTTCTCACCCACGCGATCACCTCTCGGGGCCCGCCCGCCGGGACAGCTGTCGCCTGACGACAGCCGGTTCCCCGAGGCCGTCCCCACAGCCGTCGAGCCGTCGGTTCCCCGCCTCGGGCATCGGCCGTGCGCTCCAGCGCCCGGCCGTCCACCCCACCACCGGTTCCGATCGTGCCGCCCGCTGCCCTGCAACGCGCGCCGGCCGGACGCCGGATACCTGATCCCGAGAAGGACAGATCCCAGGTGATCACTCCTGCCCTGCCTGCATCGCGCGAACAATCGAGGAAGAACCCGAGAGAAGACTCGATCACGGCCTTGGCCCTCGCCGCCCGCAGCGGCGACCCCGACGCCGTCGACCTCTTCGTACGCGCCCTGCACCGGGACGTCCGCCACTACGTGACGTACCTCGGTGCCGACCCTCAGAGCGCCGACGACCTGACTCAGGACACCTTCCTGCGCGCCCTCGGCAGCCTGCACCGGTTCGAAGGCCGCTCCTCGGCCCGCACCTGGCTGCTCTCCATCGCCCGTCGCGCGGTCATCGACAGCATCCGCTACAACTCGTCCCGCCCCCGCCTGTCGGACACGGACGACTGGCAGTCGGCCGCCGAACGCACCCAGCCGCGCGACCTGCCCGGCTTCGACGACGGCATCGCACTCACCGAGCTGCTGGACACGCTGCCTGACGACCGCCGCGAGGCATTCGTCCTCACTCAGATGGTGGGACTTCCCTACGCGGAGGCAGCCCTCGTCAGCGACTGCCCGATCGGCACAGTCCGCTCGCGGGTCGCCCGCGCCCGCACCTCGCTCATCGAGTGGCTGGACGAGGCCGAGCAGGCCGCGCAGGTGGCCGTAGCGGCATGACGTACCGGTCGCACGGCGGCCTGGATCACCGAGTGATCCGGGCCGCCGGCTTCCATGGCCACATGGACCCGTCGGGTGCCGTGCGGGTGTCCGAGGTGACCTTGGCGGTGCGGAGCGCGCACGACACTGTTCGCAGAAGCGCCAGCGAACTGGTGAGCTGCATCGGGGAGTGCCTCCCGGCCGCGGCTCCGGCGTCTCGATGACGGTCATGATGCCCGCGGTGAGGTCGGCTTCGACGATGGCTTCGTCGACCAACTCGGTACCGAACTTCAGGGCCGGAGACAGGGGTGCCGGCGGCGGCTTTGCGGGGTGCGGCATCGCGGGCCCACCGTCAGGCGGCGACTTGGCGCCGTCCGGGCACGGTGGCCAGGGGGTGGCCGATGCGATCACGGTAGGCGAGAAGGGTCCGAGGCGAGTCCAGTGCCACGGCACCGACCAGGATCGTGGCTCCGTCGGGCCCTGGCCGGGTGTATCCCGCGACGGTACGGCACCGCGCGGGGTCGCCGTCGAGGATGGTCATGTCGGTGCCGAGACCCGGCATGCCGACGGACTGGATGCGCACACCATGCTGGTGGGACCAGAACCGGGGCACCGGTACGAACGGGGAGGCGTCTTGGGGGCCTTGGAGGAGGGCGTCGGCGGCGTGGCGGCCCATCTCGATGGCGTTGATCCAGTGCTCGACCCGGCGCGGGACGTCGTCGAAGCGCAGGTTGGGCCAGCGGGCCACGTCGCCGGCGGCGGTGATGCCGTCGATCGGGTCCCCGTCGGTGCCCATGACGTGGGTGGTGGGGGTGCACAGTACGCCGTCGGTGAGGTCGAGGCCGGTGTGCCAGAGCCAGTCGGTGCGGGGCACTGTGCCCACGCCCACGACGGCGGCATCCGCGCGGACCTGCTCACCGTCGTCCAGCAGGACCGTCACGCCGCGCTTGTCCTCGGACCAGCCGCGCACCCCGACGCCGAGGTGGAGTCGGACGCCGTGGTCGCGGTGCAGGTCGCCGATCATCGCACCCAGTGCCGGGCCCAGGGAGCGGTGCAGAAGGGTGGGGCTGACGTCGATGACGGTGACGTCCAGGGCGCGGGTGCGGGCCGAGCAGGCGATCTCGCAGCCGATGAACCCGCCGCCGATGACCGCCACATGCCGGGCCCGGGCGAGGGCGGCGTCGATGTTGCGGGCGTCGGCCAGGGTGCGCAGCATCCACACCCGGTCCGAGTGCAGTGGGGAACCGGGTAGATGGCGCGGTTCGACGCCGGAGGCGATGATCAGCCCGTCGAACGGCAGCTGCTCACCTCCGGGCAGCAGCAACTCCCGCCGCTCCACATCCAGGTCCAGGGCACGGGTGCTCAGGCGCCAGGCAGCATCCAGTTCGGTGTAGACGTTCAGCGCCAGCTCAGGGGGCTGGCGGTCGCCGGTCAGCAGCTGCTTGGAGAGCGGGGTGCGGTTGTAGGGCCGGTGGGGCTCCTCCCCGATCATGGTGATCTCGCCGCGCCAGCCGATCTCGCGCAGCCGCTCGGCGGCGGACAGGCCCGCAAGGCCGGTACCGACGATGGCGATCCGGTCGGTGGCCGCGCTGGTCACTGCTTCTCCCGGGTGGTGAGGGTGATGGCCTGCATGGGGCAGCAGCGGGCGGCCTGCCGCACTGCCGGGGTCTGGGAGGCATCGGGGACGGCGTCGTAACGCAGGCGGCCGTCGGCGCCCAGCTCGAAGACTTCAGGGGCTTCCTGCTGGCAGATCGCGTACAGCTCGCAGTGGTTGTTGTCGACGCTGACCTTCACCACCGGCGTCGCAGCGGCAGGGGCTGCGGTGGGGACGGTGACGTGCGGGCCGAAGGCGTTGACCGCGGTGTGGGATGCGGACACCGGCGTCACACCTCCTGCGGGGCGATGCGGGTGGCGACCGCGGTGGTGGCCGGCAGCAGCCGCAGCAAGAACAGCAGGATGGGAGCGGCGGCGATGCCGAGCACGAAGATGCCGAGCAGGCCGAGCGCCTGGACCTCGGCGGAGGCGGTGATGGTGTGCAGCAGCGACAGGCCGAAGGCGGGATAGGCGAGGTAGTGCACCAGGTGCCAGCGGCGGTAGCCCAGCTTGCGCTGGACCCAGATCGAGACGGCGACCGCGAGGCCGAGTTCGAGGCCGATGATGCCGAAGGCGACCTCGGGCTCGCCGCCGTTGACGAATGGGATGACCACGTTGACGTAGGAGAAGTGCTGGCCGGTCTGGAAGGCGTAGGCGATGCCGTGGATGCAGGCGAAGGCCAGGCAGATCACCGCGAGCATCATGTGCCCGCCGTAGAGGGTCTCGCGTCGTACGCTGCGGCGGGCCCATCCGGTGGTGGTCAGGATGCCGAAGCAGACCGCCAGCGCCATCAGTCCGTAGGAGAGGTATCCGGCGAGGGTGGCGACGTGCCGTACGCCCTGGTCGTAGGGGGTGTAGGGGCCCTCGGCGAGGGTGTCGGCGTGGGCGACGGGCATCGCGGCCAGTGACAGGGCGAGGGGCAGGGCCAGTATGGTGGCCCGCGCCGGCCACCGGGTCGTTGCGGTCGAAGCCAAGGTCGTTCTCCTTGCACGGGTGGCGCTGTGCGCGACGAACTGCTCCGCCGAAGCAGTACGGCTCCGCGAAGTCTTACACGCTGTGAGACTAGCCTGAGTCTTACAGGATGTGCGACAAAGGAGTGTCCCCGCCCTCGGAACGACGGACGGCGGGCGGGAAGGAAGGGGAGCTGACCATGCCGAGCCCACGCGATCGGGCCGACGCTGTGGAGGCGGGTGCCCGGCGTCCGGCCGGGGCGCTGGAGGCGGAGATCATGGCCGCGCTGTGGGCCGGCGACGGGCCGATGACCGCCGCTGAGGTTCACCAGCAGCTCGGCGACGGTCTGGCCTACAAGACCGTGCTGACCGTACTCGGCCGGCTCCGGGCAAAGGGCCTGGTGGATCGAGAGCCCGTGGGCCGTGCGTACGCCTATACGCCCAGCCGGGCAGCGGCGGAGGTGGCCGCCCAGGAGATGAACGCCGCGCTCCGCCGCACCGGCCACCGCGCCGAGGTGCTCCAGCACTTCGTGGACACCCTGGACGCCGACCAGCAGACCGCCCTGCGCGCCCTGCTCGACTCCACGGACTGAGCCGGTCCGGAAAGGCGACGACGTCCGTGTACCTGACCGTGTACCTCCTGCTTGTGGCGCCCGCCGTGCTGGCTGCCGTCGGCCCACGTCTGGCCCGGCAGCTCGCACCGGCTGCCGCGGCCCGCATGCTGGCGGCCATCTCGGCGGTGGCGGCGCTGTCCACGGTCTGGGGTCTGCTGGTCCTGGCGGCCGGTGGCCTGGGCCGCATCGGCGAAGTCATCGCCTATACACGTCCTGACCCCGCCGCGCTCGCCGCCGCCGACCCGGTGCCGCGCACGCTCGGGGTGCTGGCTGCCGCTCTGCTGTCCTGCGGCCTGTTCAGGCTTGCGCGCACTGTGTGGCGGCGCCGCAATGAGATGCGGGCACTGGCCGGTCTGCGGGGCCTGCCTGCGGCCGGCGACCTGATCGTGCTGGCCGACGACCAGCCGGACGCCTACGCCCTGCCCGGCCGGCCCCGGCGGATCGTGGTCACCTCTGGCATGCTGCGTGCGCTGCCTGTCGACGAGCGGGCGGTGCTGCTGGCGCACGAGCATGCCCACCTGGCTCACCGACACCACCATTTCGCGGCCCTGGGCGAGATGGCTTGTGCGCTCAACCCCATCCTGAGGCGTCTGCGCGGCGAACTCGGCTTCGCGCTGGAGCGTTGGGCTGACGAGGACGCCGCCCACGCGGTGGCCAGCCGGCCGCTCGCGGCCCGTTCTCTGGCCCGAGCCGCCCTCGCCGGCACCGGCCGGGGTCCCGCCACGGCGCTGGCCTACCTGCGCCACCAGGTGACCGAGCGGGTTCGTGCCTTGCAGGGCGCTCGCCCGGAAAGCCGCCGAAGCGCCGCGCTGCTGGCCGCGTCCCTGGTCACCGCGACGGCACTCGCGCTCGCCGACGCCACCTCGGCGCTCGGCCGGTTCCTGGAGATCTTGCACCCGTGAACGGGCCCGTAACGCCTAACCGTTCGTCGGCGGGCCGTCCAGCGTGGCTGACCCACAACGTGAAAGTGCTGTGCGGGGTGTCGTTCCTCCAGGACGCCGCCAGCGAGCTCCTCTATCCGATCCTGCCGATCTTCCTGACCACCGTGCTCGGCGCCCCGCCTGCCGTGGTCGGCGCGATCGAAGGTCTCGCCGAGGGCGCCGCGTCGGTCACCAAGGTCGCCTCGGGGCGCCTGGCCGACCGATTCGCCCGCCGCCCGCTGATCGGAGCCGGATACGGGCTGGCCGCCCTGGGGAAACTGCTCATCGCCGTCGCCACCGTGTGGCCGTTGGTGCTGGTGGCGCGGGTGGTCGACCGGCTGGGCAAGGGGGTGCGGGGCGCACCGCGCGATGCTCTGCTCGTCGACGGTGTTCCGCAGGAGCAGCGCGGCAGGGTGTTCGGGCTGCATCGGGCGGCCGACACCGCCGGCGCCGTGGTCGGCCCGCTGGCGGGTCTCGCGCTGTACGAGGGCCTCGACCACCGCCTGCGACCGTTGTTCTGGGTCGCAGTGATCCCGGCCGTCGCCTCGGTGGCCCTGGTCGCCGTCGTCCGTGACCCGGGCCGGACAGGTGGCGCTTCCGCGAAGGTCGTACGAGCCCGGTGGCGGTCCCTGCCCCGCCCCTACTGGCGTGTCCTGGCCGTGCTGTTCGCCTTCAACCTGATCAACTTCCCTGACGCGCTGCTCCTGCTGCGCGCCCATGAGCTGGGCCTGTCCACGGCCGGGGTCGTCGGCGCGTACGCGGTCTACAACCTCGCCTACGCCGCCCTGTCCTACCCTGCCGGAGCCCTCTCCGACCGGCTGCCACGCCCGCTGGTGTTCGCGGCGGGCCTGGTCTTCTTCGCCGTCGGATATCTGGGCCTCGGTCTCATCCATGCGCCCTGGCTGGTCTTTGTCGTCCTGCCTCTGTACGGCGGATTCGCCGCCTGCACCGACGGGGTCGGCAAAGCCTGGGTCTCCAGCCTCGTCCCCGACCACCAGCAGGGCACGGCCCAGGGCCTCTATCAGGGGATCACCGGCGCCGCCGTCCTCTGGGCCGGGCTGTGGGCCGGGCTTGCCTGGGGCTCCGACGGGCATGTCCCGCTCCTGGTGTCCGGCGCCATTGCCCTTGCTCTGGCGGCCGTCCTGCCCGTCCTCGGCCGCTCCCGGCAGGCCAACGGCTGACCGACACCGGTAAACGATTATTGACGTGTCCTTGACTACTTCCTCCAACTCCGGTCACACAGCGCGGGCTAGGCTCCCCAGGCGACTCATGTCCCGGCAACCCCGGGACCCGTACCTGCGCCAGCACAGCCCAAGGCAGACCGTCATTCGGGGAGTTGGGGGAATCGCCATGCGCACACGTACAAGAGCGTCTTTCGTGGCCACCGCTGCTGCGTTTCTGCTCGTCGCCGCAGTGGGCAGTTCTGCGGCCTCGGGTGGCCGCCAGCCAGTCCATCTGGTCTCACCCACCGACCCTTACGCCGCCTGTGACATCAGCGGCGACGGGACCGGTACCAACTACCTGTCCGCGGAGGACGAGCCGTACGTCACCGTCTCCCCGCGGGATCCGCGCAACGCGGTCGGGATCTTCCAGCAGGACCGCTGGTCCAACGGCGGAGCCCGGGGCCTGACCGCCACGTACACGCACGACGGGCGGCATTTCACCGAGACCCCGCTGCCGTTCTCGCACTGCGCGCCGGGCGGCCTCAGCTATCAGCGAGCCTCTGATGGCTGGGTGAGCATCGGGCCCGACGGCACCGTCTACGCCAGCGGGCTGGTGTTCGATGCGACCGACGCGCGCAACGGGGTGGCCGCCTCGACGTCGTACGACGGCGGACGCACCTGGACCCACACGGTCCCGTTGATCGACGACACACAGGCCGAGTTCACGGACGACAAGAACGCGGTCACCGCCGACCCTGTTCACCCCGGCGTCGCCTACCAGGTCTGGGACCGCATCGACGAGGACGACTCCGCCAAGGTCTACGACGGGCCCGCCTACATCTCCATCACCCGCGACGGCGGCCGGCACTGGTCCAAGGCGCGCCCGTTCGTGGACACCTCGGTCGTTCCGCACTCGCAGACCATCGGCAACGTCATCGTCGTCGACCCGCGCACCGACACCCTCTACGACGTCTTCGACTGGCAGACGTACGACATCGACTACAGCACCGGCACGTTCACGCCCACCGACCTGCACTTCGCTGTGGTCAAGTCGACCGACCAGGGCCGCACGTGGAGCAAGCCGGTCACCATCGCCAAGGACACGTCCGTACCCGAAGTCGATCCCAATGCCCCCACGGACGCGACCAAGTCCCTGCGCGCGGGTGGCGACCTGCCGAACGTCGCCATCGATCGGCACACGGGGGAGTTGTACGTCGCCTACGAGGGCTCGGACTTCAGCGGCGGTGCCTACAACTCCGTGGAAATGACACACTCCGTCGACGGTGGCCGGACCTGGACGGCGCCGACGAGGGTCAACCGGGTGGCTTCCGCGCCCGCCTTCACACCCTCCATCAGCGTGGACGCACGGGGCACGGTCGCGCTCACCTACTACGACCTGCGCTACCTCACCGCCGGGAACACCACCACCCTGCCCACCGCCGCCTGGCTGCTCACCTTCCCGCGTGGAGCCGAGAACCGCGCTACCGAGCGTCGCATCTCCCGCGTCTTCGACTGGCTCCAGGCCCCTTACGCCCGGGGCCACTTCCTCGGCGACTACGAGGGCCTCGCTGCTGACGGCCGCTTCGCCGTTCGGCCCCTGTTCGTGGAGACCACTGACAACGCGCCGCAGAACTCCACGGACGCCTACAGCGGGCTGTTCCACACCGGCAGGGAATACGGTCCTTTTGCTGCGGCCACGGCTACGGCTGTGCCGGGAGTGGCGAAGCACTTGGGAACTCGGCCGCACCGGGTCGTCCGGTGATCGAAGCCCCTCCTAGAGGGATACGGCTGGCGCAACTTCGGGTTCATGTGAGGCGGAAGGTAAACAACCCACCATTTTTCCTGTGAGCCCTTTGTGTGACTGTTGTGGTCACGCCAAGATCCCCTCTGCGCCCGGGACACCCCCATGCTCCCGGCGCAGGGAGGAGCGGGCATGTTGCCCCCGAAGCACCAGCGACGGTTCATAACCTGCACCGTCGTAGCGGCCGCGTTCGGACTGGTAAGCACCCAGTCGTTCGCGGCGTCGAACAACGCAAGACCCCGCCCCTGGCAGGCACGTCACCAGGCCGCCATGGGCCGGGAGCACATCAAGGCGGTGCACGCGGGCAACGGCATGTCCGCGTTCGCCGCGGAGGGCGGCGATGACGACGGCGCCGACGAGGCGGAGAACTCCGCCGAGGCGACGGCCCAGTTCACCGAGGCCCGCACCGCGCCCGGCGTGGTCGCGCCCGGCGCCTACGGGGCGGCTTGGCAGCAGCTGCAGTCGATGAGGCACACGAGGGGCGACTGGGACCACGTCACCAAGAAGGCGTACAACTCCGACGACCCCCGCTACCGCGATGTGAACTCCAACTCCAGCGGTGGCGCGGGCGACGTGACCGGTCGGATCACCGGGATCGCCGCGGACGACCAGGGTGATGTGTACGCGGGCGGCGCCAACGGCGGCGTCTTCCGCTCCACCACGGGCGGCGGACACTGGAAGCCGATCTCCGACAAGCTGCCGTCCCTGTCCACCGGCACCCTCTCGCTGGACGGGCAGAACCGGCTCTGGTACGCCACCGGCGAGTCCAACACCGGCGCGACCTCCTTCGTCGGTACCGGCGTGTACGTCCTCAAAGACCCGCGCCACGGACAGTTCCAGCCCGGCGACCGCGTGGGCGGCGCCGAGCTGGAGTCCACCGTCATCCACGCCCTGCGCTTCGCCGGCACCACGGTGTGGGCGGCCACCAGCACCGGCGTGTGGTCGCACTCCACGACCACCCTGTCCGGCCCCTGGAAGCACGAGTTCGCGCCCAACCCGGACTATCTGCCGGGCGGTTCGAAGGCGGACGACCCGAGCGCGCCGTACAAGAACATCGCCAACGACATCGCCGTAGACCCCAAGGACCCCAACAAGGTCCTTCTCGCTGTGGGCTGGCGCGGCGGCGACACCTACAACGGGCTGTACGCCAAGGCGGACGACGGCAGTTGGAAGCCGGTCAGCGGCCTGGGTGACCTGCCGACCAGCAGTGCCGACGTCGGCAATATGACGTTCGCCTCGTCGGCCGACGGCTCGCGCCTGTACGCCATCGACCAGTCGCCGGCGCAGATGGCCGCCAACCCGGACAGCGGGCTGAAGGGCGTGTACGTGTCCAAGAACGGCTCGCCGTTCGGGCCGTGGACGCAGATCGCGGACTACACCAAGCTGAAGGCGTCCGGCTCCGCCCTGCAGGGCGCCGGCTACATGCCGGGCATCCAGTCCTGGTACAACCAGTTCCTCCAAGTCGATCCGGCCAACGCCGACCACGTCTACCTCGGCCTGGAAGAGGTCTTCGAGACCAAGAACGGCGGCCAGAGCTGGACCGTGCCCGGCCCGTACTGGAACTTCCCCTTCTCGTGCTGGAGCATCGACCCGGCCAAGCAGACCGGCGACTGCTCGCCCACTACCCACTCCGACCAGCACGCGGTCGCGATCGGCAGCTACCAGGGCAAGACCTGGGCGTACGTGGGCAACGACGGCGGCATCTACCGCCGCCCGCTCAACGGCGCCGTCGACTCCGGCGGTCACGCAAAGGACTGGCAGTCCCTGAGCGACGGCACCCTCGACACCCTTCAGTACTACTCGGTGGGCGTCGGCAAGGACCTCACCAACGGCGGCGTCTCCGTCACCGGCGGCCTGCAGGACAACGGCCAGTCGATCCTGCGCGGCCACGACAAGGTCATGGGATCCAACTTCGGCGGTGACGGCGGCGACACCATCGCCGACCCCGCCAACGGCTGCAACATCGCCGCCGAGTACGTGTACCTCGACATGTGGGTCACGCAGAACTGCGGCGTGAACGACGGTTCCTGGTCGACGGACCCGTCCAAGGCCACCGAGTACGAGGTCGCCCCACCGGACAAGGACCAGGGCGGCGCGGGCGCCCGCTTCATCGCGCCCATCGCCGCCGACGCCAAGGACACCAACACCTGGATCGCGGGCGGCCGGCACGTGTGGATCAACACCAAGGGCTTCGCGATCCGCTCCGGCAAGGAGTGGACGAACGCCTACGACCTCGGCGAGGGCCACGTGGCCACGGCCGTGGCGTCCTCCGGCGGCACCGTGTACGTCGGCTGGTGCGGCCCCTGCAACAACCAGGGCTTCACCCGGGGCATCGCGGTCGGCAACGCCGACGGCACCGGCTGGCACCAGCTCAACCTCCCCGTCGACGGCACCATCCCGAACCGGTACATCTCCGGCTTCGAGATCGACCCCGCCAACGCCCAGCACGTCTACGTGGCCATCAACGGCTTCTCCCGCCGCTTCACCGAGGGCCCGGGCGCGGGCGTGGGCCACGTCTTCGAGTCCAAGGACGGCGGCGCGAGCTGGACGGACATCTCCGCCAACCTGCCCGACGTCCCCGCCGACTCGGTCAAGCTCGTCCCGAACGGCGGCCTCGCCATCGGCACCGACCTGGCCACCTTCTACCGCCCCGCCGGCGCCACTAAGTGGCTGGTCCTGGGCCACAACCTGCCCACCACGGCCGTCATGCAGCTGCGCCTCGGCCCCGACGGCAAGCTGTACGCCGCCACGCACGGACGCGGCATCTGGTCCTTCGACGTACAGCGCCTCAAGGGCCGTAAGGACTGATCACCAGCCGTACGCTGCGTAGCACGACGACGGCCGGTGCCCCCCGAAGCAGGGGCTGGCACCGGCCGTCCGGCATTCACGTTCACTGCACCGGATACGCGGCCACACTCAGCCGAAGCGTGAAGAGCGGCGCGCTCTTGGGACCCCAGGTCACGGACGCCGATCCGATGCGCGCGGCCCGCACCGTGACCCGGGTGACGCCCTTGCCGTCGGTGGCGGCGGAGGTCACGAGAGCCAGCATCGGGTTGCTGCTGCGTGGCTGGGGCCAGGGGCCTTGGGCGCGGGGCTCCAGGACGACGGTCACCGTCGTGTCGGAGCGCACACACAGGCTACGGGCGGCGGCGTCCCCGGCGCCGTGGGTGATCGTGGCGGAGCCTGCCAGGCAGCCCGACGACGTGGAGGCCGCAGCAGGGGGCGTGGCGGTGCCCCTCGGGGGCGACGACGGTGTCCCGGGAGGTGCTGTGGCCGATGGCGACGTGGAGGGCGAGACTGGATGATCTGCCGCCCCCGTACTGCTTGCCGACGGCGTTGTGGCGTGCGGGTCGGCGGAAGGGCGCGGTGGCGTGGCGTCGGAGTGTGAGCTGCTGCCACTGCTTCCGCAGGCGGTCAGAAGGCAGGCCACCGCAACCACGGCGGCCCCGAACCAGGGCCCCTCGAGCCCCGGCCTGCGTCTTTGCTGCTCCAGCGCCACACCTGCCTCCTCACGTCGCGGCACGCCACTGTGACGTCCTGGCCCGACGGCCGGTTCCTGTGCGCCCCCTTATACAAAGGTGCGCCCCGGCGTCCCCGCCGGAGCGCACCGTGTGCTTTCCCAGGTCAGTGCCGGATCGGCAGCGTCCCGGTGATGCGCGGTGAGGAGACGGTCACCGCGCCGTGGGTCGTGGAGCGTGCGCTGCCGCCGCTGACGGTGAGCGGGCCGGCGGTGTAGAGGGCCTCGTCGAAGGCTTGCCCGTTGGCCGGGGCCTTGCCGACGGCGAAGACGGAGACCGCCTTGCCGCTGACGACGGAGGTGGAGATGTAGTCGCCGACCATGCTGCCCTGGGTGGAGCCGGCGATCTGGGACAGGGACATGGGGCCGGCGACCGTGGCCGGGGCGCTCCAGGTGCTGCCTCCGTTGGCGGAGGAGATGTAACCGACCTCCAGCTGGCACGTGGACGTGGTGCAGTTGGCGTTCGGGTAGAAGTAGTAGTAGAGGCCGATCTTCGCCGTCGTACCGGAGGTGGCGGGGTCGATGCCGATACCGGGGATGAAGTGGTCCACGCCGCTGGTGGTCGCGTCGATCGGGACCCGCGTCACCGACGACCAGCTGGTGCCGTTGGTCGAGGTGGCGTAGACGATGTCGTTGGCCGGGCAGCCGGAGCGGAAGCGGCAGTCCTGCCAGGCGACGTAGATCTTGCCCGAGCCGTCGATCTCGGCGGACGGCAGGCCCTCACCGTCACGCAGGTTGCCGGCCACGCCGTGGCTGGAGACGTTGGCGACCAGCGTGCTGCTGCTCCAGCTGGAGCCGCCGTTGGTCGAGTTGAAGGCGCGCACCGCGCTGCCGTTGGCGGAGTAGGGGACCACGACCGTGCCGTTCGGCTGTACGAGAGGCTGGCCGCCCAGGCCGCTCGGTCCTCCGGACGGGGCCACCGGAGCCGACCAGGTCGCGCCGCCGTCGGTGGAGCGGCTCATCACCACCGCATTGCCCGAGGACGTGACGTCCACCTCGACGTAGCAGGTGCCGTAGTACGGGCTGGAGGTGGAGTTGTCGCAGACGATCCACTCCTTGTCGTAGCCCTGGCCGTCGTTGCCGACCGCGATCACCGGGTTCTGCCAGTTCGTGCCGTTCGTGGAGCGGCTGACGCTGACGCCGGCGCCGTTGACGTTCGAGTCGATGACCAGTCCGGCGACCATCCAGGTGCCGTGCTTGGCGTCGTAGGCGACGGCCGGGTCGGAGACGCGGGCCCAGGTGCCGCCCTGGTAAGTGGTGATGCCGGGGAGCATGCCGTGCTGCCAGGTGGTGCCGCCGTCGGTGGAGGTGTTCCAGCCGATGTCGGAGGAGCCGCCGTCGGTGAACCGGCCGACCTGGGAGGAGGCGACGATCGTGTTGCCGTAGGCGAAGGTGTCGGGCTCCAGCTCGGTGGCGTGCTGACTGGAGGAGTTGGTGAACGGGTCCGTGCTGACCTGGGTCAGTCCGGGCGGCGGGGTGGCGGTGGTGAAGGCGATGTCGTCGTAGAGGGTGTAGGTGGCGTCGCCCGCGTAGTTGTCGTCGTGGCTGACGAGCTTGAGGGTGTAGCTGTGGCCGGCGGTCACGGACGACGTGACCTGCTTCCAGCCCTGGCCGTTGGTGCACGTCTTGGCCAGCGCGGTGGTTGTGGTGCCGGTCGTGGTGTCGGTCAGGGTGGCGGTGGCCCAGTCGTACGTGACGGTGTCGGGGCAGGTGACGTTGTACCAGAACGACAGCTGGGTGGCGCCGGTCGGCGCGGTGAAGGTCTGGGCGATCGAGGAGTCGCCGTTGGTGGGTGAGGTGCCGCCGACGCGGGCGGCGTACGTACCCGTGTGGGCGCCGGAGCCGACCACGGACGTGGTCCCGGCGGAGGTCCAGCCGGTCAGGCTGCCGGATTCGAAGCCGCCGTTGGAGACGTCGGCCAGGGCCGGGTGAGATGCGAGAAGGAGGCCGCCTAAAGAGAGCAGGGCGGTGGTGGCGGTCGCCACGGATCTACGGACAGCAGTGCGCGACATGAGGAGACCCCTTGTCGTCGATGGGGGGTGTGCCCTCAAGCGAGGGCGTTCGAGGTGGGGCGGACCACCGGCGCAGGTCCGCTGGTCCGCCCCGGGCACGACGTTTCAGGAACCGATCTCTGGCCCGACGCCGGTCAGGACAGGGTCACGTCGTCGTAGCGGGTGTAGGTGGCGTCACCCGTGTAGTTGTCGTCGTGGCTGATGAGCGTGAGCGTGTAGCTGTGCCCGGCCGTGACCGAGGCGGTCTTCTGGATCCAGCCGGAGGAGGACACACAGGTCTTGGCCAGAACGGTGGTCGTGGTGCCGGTGGTGTTGTCCTTGAGCGTGGCCGTGGCCCAGTCGTAGGTGAGCGTGTCCGGGCAGGTCACGTTGTAGTAGAAGCCGAGCGTGCTGGTCCCGGACGGTGCCGTGAACGTCTGGGCGATGGAGGAGTCGCCGTTGGTCGGCGACGTGCTGCCGACCCGGGCGGCGTAGGTGCCGCTGTGCGCCCCGGAACTGACCACGGACGTGGTCCCGGCCGAGGTCCAGCCGGACAGACTGCCAGTCTCGAAGCCGCCGTTGGTGATACCACCGCCGCCGCTGCCCGAGGTGACGGTCAGCGTGTAGGTCGCCGTGTGGGTGGCGGAGGCGCCCGTGCCGGTGACCGTGATGTTGTACGTCCCTGCCGGAGTCGACGACGACGTGGCCACCGTCAGCGTCGATGAACCGCCCGCGGTCACCGAGGTCGGGTTGAAGGTCGCGGTCGCCCCGCTCGGCAGCCCGGATGCCGACAGGCTCACCGACTGCGCCGAACCCGAAGTCACCGCGGTGGAGACCGTGGTGTTCGCCGACGAGCCGGCGGCGACAGTGGACGAGGCCGGGCTGACGCCGATGGAGAAGTCGTTGGTCGCGGTGGAGCCGCAGTTAGGCAGGGTGAACGAGGCAAGCCGGGTGTGCCAGTTGAAATTGCCGTTGGAGGGGATGTACTCGTTCGTGTACCAGAACGTGCAGTCGTCCGTCGGGTCCACGGACATCGAGGTGTAGTCGCCCCACCGGCTGTATGTCGTCTGGGAGCCGCCGCCGGTGATCGCGGTGACCTCGCCCTGCGTCATCGTGCCGAGTGTGTCGCCGGCCAGACGGCCGGTGTAGCGGATCGACGGGTGTACCGAGGAGGAGGACTGGGAGTAGCCGAGGGCGATGTTGCCGACCTTGTCCTCGGCGATCGAGCCCATCCAGCGGTAGGTGGAGTCGGGGGCGTACGTGCCCTGCTGGTACACGGTCGGGTTGCCGCCGGACAGGCGCAGCTCGTACCAGCGCACGCCCACAGAACTGCCTGCTGTCACCGCGTGGTTGACCACGAGCGACTCGTGGTCGCCGAAGTTGCGGTAGGCCAGGCGGAACATCAGCCGGTCGGACAGCGAGTCGAGCTGCTGACTGGTCCCGGTCTGCGGGATGCAGGTGCCCGAGCTGCCGCAGGCGGTGGTGTACGACGCGACGGTCAGCGTCGACGGGCCGGTGAAGGTCGAGTTGGCGGTCGTCGTCCAGTCGACGTGGAACTTCCAGTACGCCAGCGTCGTACTCGTCGTGCCCAGGCCCACCATCAGCTCCGGCTCACCGGACGGCGGCGCGGTCGAGCCGTCCAGGTCCGCGCCGAGGAGACCGCCGTAGGAGGACGAGGTGGTGAAGCACTGCTGGGCGGCGCTCGCGCCGGTGAGCATGGCCGACCGGTTCATGGCGCACGCCTCAGCGTTCAGGAAGCTGCCGGAGGCGGTGAACATGTTGTAGGTGACGTAGTACGCGTCCGGCCACACCGACAGCTTCGGGTAGTCCGGGAAGTTCGCGTACTGGAACGAGTAGCGGTAGTAGCTGCCCGTCGCGTCCGAACTGCTGGAGACGGCCACGCACTCGTAGTAGGGGCCGGAGGACGAGGACACGTTCGCGAACTGTGTCACCACCCAGCGACTGGCCAGGGTGTCCCAGCGGACCACCGCGTCACCGTCGTTGGTGGACTGACAGGATCCGCCGAAGCCGGACCACAGGGTGCTGGTGTCGGTCGGGGCGAGGACGGTGGCACCCGACTTGGAGTACACCGCGTAGGCGGTGTTCACGGTCTCCACGATCTGGCTGGAGCCGACCGCGGCGTTCGGGTCCGGCGGGACACCGGTGATCGAGTAGTTACCGGCGCCGATGCCCTCGAAGTTCGTGCCCGTCGAAGGGGCGGACGGCCCGCCGGGGCTGGACTGCACGACCGGGTCCGGGATGTGGGACGCGGGCGGGTGCGGGAGGCGCGCCTCGCCGGGGTCGTCGTCCTGCTGCTTCTTGCCGTGGTGGCCGTGGTGGGCGTGGGCGGCCATGGAGCGCAGGGTGGGGGAGGTGTCGTGGCGGACGGCGGGGCCGGTGTCGGCCGAGTGGTGGGCCGCCGGGGTGTGGGGTGCGGGGTCGGCCTGGGCCGCGGGGGCGGCGAGCCAGAGTGCGGGGACTGCGGTCAGGATCGCGGTGAGCGCGGCTATCCGGCCGCGTCTGCGTCTGGATCGGGACACGGAACATCCTTTCGAACAGCCGGAGATCGCCCGGCATGTGGGGAGAAGAAGGACGTTCACGCCGATGGAGCGCGTGTTCGCAATCCGGGATGGTTGCACCGGACATGTCACGCAACAAGAGAGATGCAGCCTGCGTGGCGCGAAGCAACCGAGAATTTACAGACTTCAGTCAACTCACAGTAAAAACACAGGGTTTCCTCTGTATCGGCACAAGGGATTTCCCTGTATCGCCCGTAGGGGGAGCGCGAGTCCCTGCCGGATCACGGAACGGATCCAGCCTCAGCCGCGTCCCACCGTCGGACTGTCCCGACTCCACCCTGGGGGCATCGTGAGACACCGCTGCACCGGCGCTCGTTCACTCGCGGTGCTCGCCCTCATTGTTTCAGCCGCTGCCTGTGCTTCCGGCACCGGGGCCACCGCACCCGCCGAGAACAGCCCGTCGGCCCCCGCCTCGCCCCGGTCGTCCCACGGGACCCCGGCCCCTGCAGGCTCGTCGGCCTCCAGCTCCACCCGACCGTGCCTCAGCGGCACCGTCACGGTCCTGTATCCGGCGGCCGACAATCCTCTGCGTACCGCCTGTCTGCAGGTCGGCACGACGATCCGTCTCACCCTCAAGTCGCCGGCCAACTGCGGCTGGGCACCGGTCAGGAGTTCCAACCCGAACACCGTCACGTTGCTCGACGACCACACCGCATCCGACGGTACTCGGTCCGCCACCGCGCGCGCCGCCTCTGCGGGGACCGCGACGCTCAGCTCCGCCGACACCTACACGCCCGACCCACACGGTCCGCCCTCAAGGGCCTGGCAACTGACCCTCGCCGTGGTCCCGTAACCGTCGTACGCCTACGCCGGTTCGACGTGCACCAGGAGCCGCCAGAGCCGCGTCTGCGGCCCGAACCGATCTCCGCGAAACGACGACGTCGATCGCAGCTCCGCCTCACCGGCACCCACAGCCCTGACCGTGGCCCGTACGGTTCCGTCCGTTGTTTCCGCCGCGATCAACGTCAAGGGCCCTGTGACCACTTCGACCGGCGTCCACCCATAGGCGGCTGATCCGTACAGGGTGATCGCGACTTCGTCGCCCACTTGTATATGCAGCGGCGGTGCCAGCGGATCCCCGGGACGGTGGACTACCTCCAGCTGCCTTGCCTCGTCGTGCGCCACGTCCGAAAGCTAGCGCAAAACCCCGTGACCTGACGGCGCCAGCCAGGAAGGCGCTCCGGCCCCGAGAAGCCCCGCAGGCCCCCGGGTCACCCTGATCGCCGAACACCACCCCCGCGCCGTATGCCTCTCCATCCATCCCCAGCCCGTCGGCGCCCCGAAATTCGGCATCCGCCTCCTCGACACCCCCGACGCCTGGACGACCCCCTGGCACTCCGCCGGCTTGCGCCGTAGCGACGGTAGGTGGACTCTCATGCCCAGAGCCGAAACCGCCCGGATGGGTTGACTGGTGCGGCAAGGCGGCAGAGACAGTCACTTCGACCAGAACCGGTCAGCTTGACTGCCTGGGGCTCAGTGAGAGTGCACCAACGCGACCCTGAAGAGGCGGGGCCCACCGCGTCCGAGTCCGTTCGTGCCGTTGTCGATGAAGGACTGCCAGTAAGGCAGGCCACAGGCTGTCCGTCAATTCCGGTCGCGAGGCAACGAAGACGCAACGCGTTGTCAGCCCGTCCAGGCCAGATTGAGCACCGGTTCGGACGAAGCCATCCGGCAGTGATCGAGTCATGCCGTTGTGCCGGGATCGATGGGACGGTGGCGCAGTGCCGTCCCGGACGCGGGTCTGACTCATGAGATCTATGACCGAAGTGTCCAGTCACAGGCGTGTCGACTGTCGTTGCGGGATGGCGCCTGCTGTCACCGAGCCACAGGGCGTGTCCCAATAGGGGCCTTGCCAACGATCAGGCGCCATCACGGTTCAGACCGCCCGAGCTGGCCGGTGCCACTCACCCAGTACGTCACCACGCGGGAGGCGGACCACCATGACGACCAGACAGCGCAGCACATACTCCAGTACCGATCCTCCCGTGCGGAGAGAGGTCGTACTGGGCGTGGACACGCACGGTGAGGTGCACGTCGCCGCCGTGGTGTCCCCGCTGGGCAAGATCCTGGGCACCGAGTCCTTTCCCGCGACGGTGGCCGGCTACCGGCGGCTGCTCATGTGGGCCCGCAAGCTGGGTACGGTGCGCCGTGCCGGTGTAGAGGGCACCGGCACCTTCGGCGCGGGCCTGTCCCGCTACCTGCTGGCACAGCAGGCCGAGGTGTACGAAGTGAACCGGCCCGACCGCTCGGCCCGCCGGCTGCTGGGGAAGTCGGATCCGCTCGACGCGCAGGCCGCTGCGCGAGCCGTGCTCAGTGGCCGCGCCCGGGCCCGGGCCAAGTCCGGCGACGGTCCGGTGCACAGCGCCCGGATGTTCAAGCTCGCCAAGGACTCCGCGGTCAAGGCCCGTACCCAGGCGATCAACCAGCTCAAAGCCGTCCTGGTCATCGCCGATCCCGCACTGCGGGAACGACTGTCCAACCTGGGCAACCGCGAGCTGTTCCGCACCTGCACACGCCTCGGGCCAGGCGACGGCGAGGACGGCGAGGGCGCGGTGGCCCAGGCCACCCACATGACCCTGAGAATGCTCGCCGAGCGCATCGAACAGCTCACCGGGCAGATCAATGAGCTGAACCAACGCCTGCCCCAGCTCGTCGAACACCACGCCCCGCAGCTACTCGTACCGGTGGGCATCGGCCCGGACAGCGCAGTCACCCTGCTGATCACCATGGGAGACAACCCCGAGCGACTGAACACCGAGGCGTCCTTTGCTGCCCTTTGCGGAGTCAGCCCCATCGAGTACTCCTCCGGCCGGCGGCGCACGCGTCGGCTCAACCACGGCGGCGACCGACAGGCCAACGCCGCCCTGCACCGCATCGTGTTCACCCGCCTGCGCCACGACCCGCGCACCCAGGCGTACTACGAACGCCGCACCCAGGAGGGCAAGTCCCGACGCGAGATCATCCGATGCCTCAAGCGATATGCCGCCCGAGAGGTCTTCAACCTGGTCAGAACGGTATCCAGCGTTCCCCCGTTATAGGGGCGTCCGTGAGACGTGAGAGGGTCTGGGGCGTGAGTGAGACACCCCCGAACACCCTGCAATACCGCTTTGACGGGCCAGAAGACGCTCCGGTCCTGATCTTGGGTCCCTCACTGGGTACCACATGGCACAGGTTGTAGAGACCGTCCGGGGGCGTCTACGCCAGTCCAGCGTGGGCACAGAATCGCAGGTCAGGGCCTATTGGTCCGGGAGGGTCTGGCCAGTTGGTGATGGCTGTGTGATACACGGGTGATACGGCGAAGCCCCACCGAGGTCCGTCCCTGGCGGGAGCTCTGCGCGGATGCGTGAGACGGCGAAGCCGCACCGGAGCACTCTGATGCGGCTTTTCCGTGGGATCGAGTGCGATGGCTCGCACGCTGCGGTCGGTGCCTCGTGCGGTCCGTGTGCCTGTGGCTCTCCCGGGTGCTTGATTTGCAGACGCACCCATTCACTCGTCCGTGCGAGGGGTGCATCCTCTCCCAGCAGCAACGGAGATCGTCGACTTCCGCCTGCCCGCGGGAGGCCGACCCGGTTCTCCGGGACAGCGGGGAGGCAGTGCCGCAGCGTGTGGGCGGCCCGGGGATCGTGCTGCGGTTGCCCGCTGCCCCGGCCGACAGCCCCGTCACGGTGCTCCGGCTGTCGGGCGTGCGGGCATCGTGGCGTTCTTCGAGCTGTCCAGGGGGCGTCTGTGACCGGCGTGTCTTGGGCACGCTGCGTCGACCGCCGGTCGGGATGGTGCGTTGCTGGTACCGGGCCGGCCGGGTGTGTCTCGAACGGGGGCTACGCGACCAGGCGTCGTCACCGCTGTGACCGTCCGCGCGGTCCGGGCCTGGCCGGTGGCGAGGGTGCCACAGGCGCTCGCGACGAGCTGATGAACGGACTCGTGGCAGGGGCCCACGACGACATCGCCCTGCTCGCCCTGCGACTGCCACAGTCGGACGAGGGCGTCTCGCCCTGAGGCCGAATGCTCGCCGTACGCGATGTAAGTCTGGGGTGGGACGTTTTGGTCAGGTGGGTTCGGGGACGCGTTGGGCGGAGGTCGTGTCGCGTGCGGGTTCGGAAGTGAGCTGGCATTCCATTCGTCCGCCCGCCCTGCCGTCCGGCTCAGATCGCGGGCGGCAGAGCTGTGCTGCGTACAGATGACCGTGCTCTGGCCAGTGCCTTGTTGAGAGCGGTGCGGATCTCGTCCGGCAGCTGTTCGCCGTGTACCCAGTCCACGATCAGTTCGGATACCTGCCGCAGTTTCGTATTGGTGTGCTGTGAGACCTCTCGCAGCACTTGGAATCCTTGCTCGGGATGCAGGCCACCAACGGTGATGACCACGCCGATCGCTTGGTCGACCACGGTGTGGGAGACGACGGCCTCCTGCAGCTGACTGATTTCCGTCTGCAACTCGCTGATCTTGTTCAGGGGCGGTGTCCGTCCCGGAACCAAGTGCTCCTCGAGCCGCGTGAGGGTGCCGTTTCGAGAGTTCTCCATCATGATCACATCCCAGACCGCGGGTCTCCCGCCCGGGTCGCCGATGCCGTACGGATTGCGAGTACGACAATTCGACTATTACCCCGGGTTGCTGTCTTCGTGCGGATCGCGGGATGTTCCGTTCGTGGTCGCGGGTGCCCGCGGGCGTGCATGATCCAGGCGAAGGGCTGCTCGACCAGCAGACGCCGGGGCAGACGACCGTGCTTTCGGAGCGCATGAACCGCAGCCGGAAGAAGACGTCTTGACCGCGTCGTCTCAGAGCGTCCCGCCTCCCGGGGGCCTGCGCACGACCGGTCGCGGCTTTGTCCACGAAGGGGAGTGCCTGACGGACTGCAAGGATCCTGCGGGAGCGGATCACGGCTCACATGACCATACGATCGAGCGCCTGCCGTACATCGCGGCAGGGCATTCGGGTGTGGGGGACTCGGGAGGGGGGACCCAGGGGGTGGGCCGCGTTCAGCAGCGTATCCATGGGGCTGGCTCGACTCAGGCTCCTCCGGTTCAGCCAACGAGCCGGGGGAGCCGCTGACAGGATCGCAGTGGTGACGACCGACGACGATGCCCATGGCGTCGCCGATGGTGTGGCGGGTGGCGAGGGCCAGTTCCCTCTGGATGTGGGTGGGCGTTCGAGACGGCGACCCCGCATGGGAGGCCGGCCGCAGACTTCTCGTCTCGGCGGGCACCCGTGCACGGTTGCGGTCGAGCGCTTCGCGTTCCACGGGCTGACGAAGCCGGTCGGGCGAGTGCGGCGACCCACTCGCGGGTGCGGGGTACTCGAAGAGGAACCCATCGGGGTGCCGACGTCTCTGTGACCCGCCGGCCCGGGGGCCGCGCACCGCGGTGGGTCCGTGCGGAAGGGACGGCGGCGACGTGGCGGAGGGCCTGAAGTCCGGCGCAGGGCACGAGCGGCGGCTGTCCGCGGAGGAGCCGGCTCTGTGGCAGCAGGTGGTCGAGCAGCTGGGCACGGCCCTCGCCGTGATCGACCCGGCCGGGCGGATCGTCGCTGTAAACCCGGCTGCCGAGCGGCTTCTGCAGCGCGCAGCAGGGTCGGTGTACGGGCGGGATCTGCACGACCTGTGCCATCGCGACCCGGGAGGTGGCCTCGTCCCGCGGGAGCGCTGCCCGCTGCTGCGGGCACTGGCCGAGAGGCGTGCGGCACGCGGGGACGACGACAGGTGCCTGCGTGGTGACGGACGGCTGGTCCCGATCTCCTGGTCGGCCACCCCCCTGGCGGACGACGTCTCCGGCGTCTGCCAGGGCATGGTCGTGCTGATCGTCGAGACCGCGGCGGACCGCCGTGCCGGTAGGGAACGAGCGGAACGCGCCGAGCGGTCGGGACGGGTGGAACAGGCGGAACGGGTGGAACAGGCGGAACGAGCGGCTCATACGAGCGCTCTGGAGAGCCTCGCCGAGCGGCTGACACTCGTCGCGGAGATCACCGACGTGCTCGGTCAGACCCTGGAGGTGGACGAGGCCCTCGCCCGGTTGAGCCGCGTCCTTGTCCCCCGCCTCGCCGACTGGGCCGCGGTGGACCTGCGGGTCGGCTCCCGTCAGGTGCACCGAGTGGCCGTGACCGGTCCGGAGGGCCGTGCAGCCGGGCAGGAGGACTGGCGCGGCCATCTGCCCCCGGTCGGGGAGGCGACCTACTCGCCCCTGGTCCAGGTACTGAACGAAGGCGCGCCCGTCCTGCAGGAGCGGGTGGACCTGGAGGCACCGCCCGACTCACCGCTGGCCGCTGTCCACGACGCGTTCCTCGGAGCGACCGGCGCGGCATCCGCCATCACGGTGCCGCTCGGCAGCAGACGGCAGGTCACTGGTGCCCTGACGCTGGTGCGCACCGACTCGGCACGGCCCTTCGACACCGGCGATCTCGACGTGGCCGGCGACATCGGCCGCCGGGTCGGTGTGGTCATCGACAACGCGCTCCGGTTCGGCCGGCAGCGCGCGGTCGCCGAGGCCATGCAGCGCAACCTCCTTCCCCCGCTGCCCGCGCACGGCCGGTTCCAGCTGGCCGCCCGGTACCAGCCCGCTCCGCCCGGCTCCCAGGTCGGTGGTGACTGGTACGACGCCTTCGCGCTGAGGGACGGCACGCTCGTCCTCGTCATCGGCGACGTCGTCGGGCACGATCTGACCGCCGCGGCCGGCATGGCGCAGTTGCACGGCATCCTGCGCTCCCTCGCCTGGGACCATGCCGAGCCGACCGGTGCCGTCGTGGACCGCCTCGACGACGCCCTGCACGCCATCACCATCGTGCGGATGGCCACCCTCGTCCTCGCCCGGGTGGAAGGTCCGGACACCGGCCCCTGGACGCTGCACTGGACCAGTGCGGGGCACCCGCCGCCCCTGCTGCTGACCCCCGACGGGAACGCGCAGTACCTCGAAGCCGGGCAGGGACTCATACTCGGAACCGACCCGTGCGCCGGCAAACGTCGCCCGAGCGCCGCCCACGCGCTGCCGCCGCGGTCCACGCTCCTGCTCTACACCGACGGCCTGATCGAAGTCCCCGGCAGCGATCTGACCAGAGGGCTCAGCCGACTGCGTCGCCACGCTCTCGCCCTCGCCCACGAACCTCTGGACATTTTGTGCGACCAGCTGGCGGCCCGGACGCCCCTGGGCAGCACGGACGACGTCGCCCTTCTCGCCCTGCGCCTGCCCGTGCCCTGACCGGGCCGAGGCGGTGATGGGGCGCGGCTGCTCACGTCCCCGGAGCAAGCGCCAGAATGCGGAACGGACCGGGCGACACGGCCTGAAGGCCGTCGCCTCCGGCGTACCGCCATCCCCAGGACCGCATCGTCTCGACGGTCCTGCCGTCCCGGGCGTCCACGAGTGCGACGCCGAGCGCAGCGCCGTGGTCGGCGAGCAGTCGCCGCTGCAGACGCCGGGCGAGGTTCCAGACATGGTCCCG
This sequence comes from Streptomyces sp. NPDC001796, assembly GCF_042892355.1. Lineage (NCBI taxonomy): Bacteria > Bacillati > Actinomycetota > Actinomycetes > Kitasatosporales > Streptomycetaceae > Streptomyces > Streptomyces sp. NPDC001796. The sequence continues at coordinate 43,848 of NZ_JBIAUC010000009.1, forward strand.
GTACTCCCGGCGCACGCGAGGCGGGACGACGATCCCGGAGACGACGAAGAGCCGCCCGGAGGCGGCGCGGCGGAGCAGACCTCCCCGGACGTGCCCGTCGAAGCCCGCCCACCATGGACCCGAGCCGCCCGTGGGGAAGCCATAGGCGTAACCGGTCAGGGCGGTGGTCTCCGCGATCAGCAGCGAAAACCCCGGCCGTCGTGCGTCGGCCGTGAGATGGCCCAGGAAGGGGCCACGTGCCTGGTTCCACGCCCACGGGTCGCCACCGGAGGTTTCCGCGTACAGGTCGCCCAGCTCCTGCAGACGGTCCGCGACCTGACCACGCGTCAGCCGATGGATCCGATCTGCGACCTGCGGCGAGGACCTTCGCCCCCTCTGCGGTGGGCCCTGTGCGCGGGTACGCGGCCTGCCCCGTGCGGGCCGGAGAGCGGGGAGGGCCAAGGTCGTCGGGGGGAGCACCTGCGCGGTCATTGCCAACCCTGCCCCCGGGCGCGGACGAAGGCCGCCCCGGCGTCGTCGATCCCCGAGAACGGCACCGGTGCCTGAGGCGGTGCGCGGCGTGCCCTCGGTGTGTCCACCGTACTCCCGGCCGGGCCCGCCCCGGCGGCCCGGCGGTCGCCGGCACCGGGAACGGCGCCGACCGTCCGCGTGCGGTCGCTGTCCTCCGGCCCAGGCCGGCTCACGTGGTCACCGGGCTCGGCCGGGCGAATGTCAGGCGGCCGGCCGCCCGGCCGGTCATGGGACGCACAGCCACCCGTACCCGGCATACCCTGCAGAGGGGCCTGCCGTGGAAACGCGACGCAGGCCCCCACACCGTCGCTCGCTTGCGTCGGGCAGCGACCCGAATCGTGGTCCGTACGTTTCGTACTCGTCTCGCGTCCGGGGCTCCGTGTGGAGCAGCTGCCCCGCCGGTCGCGAAGGAGGAACCCGGCTCCATCTCACCCTCGACACCGCGCACGCCGTGGAACCCGCACGCTCCGGCTCGCGACCAGCAAATCGACAGAGCACGCGCATGCTCACGCCGACGAGGCACGACCCGGATCCGCGAGGCCACGAGGATCCGCCGGCGTGTCCGTCCCCCGCGGCCGTGACCCCGGAGAACCACAGCCATGACAAGACTCCGCGAACGCAAGAACAACCGGGAGGCGGTCCTGCGATCCCTCTACGGGGCCGTCGAACGCAATCGCCCCGAGGTCAGCGGTTCGGTACTCCGCGCCGAGCTGGGCCTGCCCGACGAGGACCTCTCCGCCGCCTGCGCCTATCTGGCCGACGAGGGACTGATCAGCGTGGACTGGACGTCGCACCGGACCCCGCGGCCGTCTCGCTGACGCATGAGGGCATCTGCCTGATGGAGGAGCTGGAGGAAGAACAAGGGGGAATAGGGCAGGGCAGAGAAGACGGAGCCGGACGGCTGGCCCGGCCGCTTCTCCTGGGCTCAGGTGTAGCCTGACCGTACCGAGAGCTTTTCGCGCAGCGCTTCCGGCGGTGCCGTTCCCGGCGAGGGACGAAACGGGCAGTCGTCCTACGGCTCCCGGGACGGGACCGGACCATGGAACCCAGCAGTACGCCGGCCGAAGGCGTGTCCGGTGCCGACGCGCACACGTACCGCATGCCCCTGCCCCGCCTCACCCTCACCCCGGACGTCAGCCACGGCCCGCTGGACGGTGCCTGGTGGCCGCGCTGCGACGCGCTGGAGCTCGAACTTCCCTCGCTCGTCGACTTGTTGGAGCCGGAGCCGGGGGCCGTGATACGGGTCACCGTGGACCCCGCCGGGTGGCCCGGCGCCCCGCACACAGTCATGGCCCCAGGCCGGGTGATCGCCGTGGAACCGACCGGACCCGGAAGCGACGCGCACGTCATCACCCTGGACTGCGGCACCGTGGGACGCTGGGTGCTCCTGGTCGTCCCGCCCGAGGAGCCCGCCGGAACAGCCGTCCGGCTGCTGGCCGCCGCTGCAGACCCGGAGAACCCACTGACCGCCGCGAGCATGCTGGCGCTCGCCGATGCGGGTCGCCCGGTGGGCGCGGCCGGGGAGGCGGAATGAGGCACGGGCCCCCTTGGGAGCCCGCGGCAGGGACGACCGGCCAGCCTCAACCACCATCCTCGCGTGAGCCGTTGCCCACTCTGAATGACACTTCTGCGCTCTTCGAGGAGTGCCGCATCGTCCGCACGCACGGCGAACTGGACACGCAATCCGCGGCCCCACTGGTCCGCGCCCTGGCCGAGGCCCGAGCGGCCCGGCCCGGACGGCTCTTCCTGATCGTGGACCTGAGCGAGGTGACCTTCTCCGACTCCAGCATCCTGTCTGCGCTGTGCGAGGCGTGGTCCGACTGCCGCGCCCGGCGAGGCTGGGTACGCATCGTGTACGGCAACCACATGACCGACCTGGTCTTCCGCCACACCGGCCTGCTCGAGCGCTTCCCCGCCTACGCGAGCGCACAGGACGCCTGGGAGGGACGAACGGCCGACGCCGCACTCCCGCCTCCCCGCGAGCGCACTGCCGGCCGCCGGGACGCACCGCCCGGCCGGGGACCACATGCCGCGCCGAACCACCCGACAGGACACCTCATGAGCGACCAGCTGCGGCGCCCGCCACCGGCCCCGCCCCTCCTTCGCCTGTACCTAGCGCCCGAGAGCACCGTGCCACGCCGTATCGACGGGGCCTGGTGGCCGCGAACCTTCGACCTCCTGGCGGAACTCCCGTCACTGCTCTCCGGCCTGCCCCGCGCCTGGGGCCAGATCGTCAGTGTCCTGGTGAACGGCACAGGGTGGGCCGGGGTCCCGGGCCGCATGCTCGTCTGCAACCAGGTCGTCCGGCTGCGCAGGACCGCCACGGCGCGCACGCCCAGCACCATCGTGCTGATGGCCCCCGCCCATGGGCGCCGGGATCTGCTGGTCGTGTCACCGGAGGCCACCGAGCAGGCCGCGGAATCGCTCGTGTCCGCAATGGGACTGACGCCGGAGCAGGGTCACTTCGCGAGCTGAGTGCGTGGGTCCGGCCCGTCCGGCGGCACAGGCAGGCACATCCGGCGAGGATGCGCTCGGTTCGTGGGTGGACGCCGGCCGGCTGCGGGCGAGGCTTCTTCCGGCGCGGCCCTGCGCGCGACGCGGTGCAAGGTCTGGGACGGGTACGGCGGCTTACGGCTGTTGACCGGTGGCCCTCGGGATGTGCGCGGGGCGTTGCGGCGGCCGCGGCGCGGTCATGTCGAGCAGGAGAAGGGCGTCGTGGTCGGGGGTGCCGGGTTCGGCGATGTAGACGCCGATGCGCTGGCCGGGTGTGCCTTCCACGTGCAGGGACTGCGAGGTGAGGGTGACCGTGCCGACCTGGGGGTGGTGGAAGGTCTTGTGGGCGGGTCTGCGTCCGGTGACTTCGTAGCGTTCCCAGAGCCCGGCGAAATCGGGGCTCTTGAGGAGGAGTTCGCCGACGAGGTTGGTCAGGTCGGGTGCGTCGGGTGCGGTGCCGGCGATGGCGCGCAGGCGGGCGACGCATGCGGTGATCTGCCGGTCCCAGTCGGTGAAGAGGCTGCGGGCCGCGGGGTGGAGGAACAGGTAGCGGGCGAGGTTGCGCTGTCTGGCGGGCCAGTCGTCCAGGCCCGTGTAGAGGGCGAGGCCGCCGGGGTTCCAGGCCAGCAGGTCCATGCTGCGGCTGATGACGTACGCCGGGTTGGGGCGGAGTGATTCGAGCAGCAGCTTCAAGTGGGGGCGCACGGTACGGCTGGGGGCGGGCGCCGGTTCGGGGGTGTAGCGGGCGGCGCGGGCGGCGAGCTCACGCAGGTGCTGGTGTTCCTGGTCGTCCATGTGCAGGGCGCGGGCGAGGGAGTCGAGGACGGCGGGGCTGGGGCGGGTCTCCTTGCCGCGCTCGAGGCGTACGTAGTAGTCGATGCTGATGCCGGCGAGGGTGGCCAGCTCCTCGCGGCGCAGGCCGGGGGTGCGGCGTATGCCGGCGCCGACGGTGAGGCCGACGTGTTCGGGGCTGGTCTGGGTGCGGCGGGCGCGCAGGTAGCGGCCCAGCTCGGCTCCCTCGCTGTTCGCGCTCTCGGATGGCATGTCTCCAGTCTCACCCGCTGAGTGCCTGCCGCACGGGGGTGAGGGGGGTCCTGTCATTACCCCGGAAGAGCCCGCCCTGCCACACCGACGCGATCCGGGCGAGGGTGAATGAGCAAGATGCGCCGGCGCCCCGGCCACCGCCACCACAGGTACGACGCGGCGGACCGGGCGACGGGCGCCGGGCGACGCCACGATGCGGAGAGGGCGAAATGCGGTACATCAAGCTGCGTGACCTGGAGGTTTCCCGGATCGGGCTGGGCGCGATGGGCATGTCCCACGGTTACACCGGCTCGGGCACCGACGACGCCGAGTCGATCAGGACCGTGCACCGGGCGCTGGAGCTGGGCGTCACGCTGATCGACACCGCCGAGATCTACGGCCCCTACACCAACGAGGAACTGCTGGGCCGGGCGCTGAAGGGGCGCCGGGACAAGGTGGTGCTGGCCACCAAGTTCGGCCTGGTCTCCCACGGCGGCGACGGCGCGTGGAACCTGGACTCCGGCCCGGCCAACATCCGCACCGCGGTCGAGGGCTCCCTGAAGCGGCTGGGCACCGACCACATCGACCTGTACTACCAGCACCGGGTGGACCCGAACACGCCGATCGAGGAGACCGCCGGCGCTGTCAAGGAGCTGATCACCGAGGGCAAGGTCCGCGCCTTCGGGCTCTCCGAGGCAGGCCCGGAAACGATCCGCCGCGCGCACGCTGTCCAGCCGGTCACCGCGCTGCAGTCCGAGTACTCGCTGTGGACGCGCGGCATCGAGGAGCGCATCCTGCCGGTCCTGCGCCAGCTGCACATCGGGCTGGTGCCGTTCTCCCCGCTGGGACGCGGTTTCCTGACGGGCACCGTGCGTTCCACCGATCAGTTCGGCGAGGACGACTTCCGGCGTGGCAACCCGCGCTTCACCGGCGAGAACTTCCAGCGCAACCTCGCGCTCGCCGACGAGGTGCAGGCCCTGGCCGCCGAGGTCGGCGCCACGCCCGCGCAGGTGGCGCTGGCCTGGCTGCTCGCCCAGGGCGACGATATCGCCCCGATCCCCGGCACCAAGCGCGTGGCCCGGGTCGAGGAGAACACCGCCGCCGACACGGTCACGCTGACCGCCGAGCAGCTCCACCGGCTGAGCAGTCTGCCGCCCGCCGCCGGCGACACCCACAACGCGGCCCAGGCGCAGATGCTCGAACGCTGACCCTGCCCCGCCATGTCGCCCTTCTCGTGGCACCCTCCCGCCCTCGTTCGGAGTAACACCTTTCATGCGTGCAGCAGTGATGTACGGAGCCGGCGACGTCCGCGTCGAGAACCGGCCCGACCCGAAGATCGTCCAGCCGACCGACGCCGTGGTGCGCACGCTGGCCGCGTGCGTGTGCGGCAGCGACCTGTGGCCCTACCAGTCGATGCCCGCCACCGACGCCGGCCGCCCCATGGGGCACGAGTTCCTCGGCGTCGTCGAGGAGACCGGCGCGGACGTGACCGGGCTCAAGCCGGGCGACCTGGTCGTCGCGCCCTTCACGTACAGCGACAACACGTGCGACTACTGCGCCAAGGGCCTGCCCATCTCGTGCCGCAACGGCGGCCGGTACGGCTTCGACGGCGTCGATGGCGGGCAGGGCGGAGCCGTCCGCGTCCCGTACGCGGACGGCACCCTGGTCAAGCTGCCGGTGTCCGCCGACTCCGCGCTGCTGCCATCGCTGCTGGCACTGTCGGACGTGATGACCACCGGCCACCACGGCGCCGTCACCGCCGTCACCGCCGGCGTCGCACGCGGCGACGTGGTGCTCGTGGTCGGCGACGGCGCGGTCGGTCTGTGCGCCGTGATCGCCGCGAAGCGGCTGGGCGCCGAGCGGATCGTGCTCGCCGGCCGTCACGAGGCGCGCACCAACCTGGGACGTGAGTTCGGTGCCACCGACGTGGTCGCCGAGCGCGGCGAGGAGGGCATCGCCCGCATCCGCGAGGTGACCGGTGGCGTGGAGAAGGCGATCGAGGCCGTCGGCACCCGCCAGGCCCTCGACACCGCTCTGGGCGCGGTCAGGGACGGCGGCACCATCAGTCGCCTGGGCGTCCCCCAGTACGAGCAGGGGCCGATCGGCCCGGCGGAATTCATGCGCAACCTCACCCTGACCGGCGGCGCGAGCCCCGCCCGCGCCTACATCGAGCAGCTGCTGCCCGACGTCCTGGACGGCACCATCGCCCCCGGCCGCGTCTTCGACCAGACCTTCACCCTCGACCAGGCGCCGGACGCCTACCGGGCCATGGCCGACCGCCAGGTCCTCAAGGCCCTCATCCGCCCCTGACCCCTGCTCACGCCCGCACAGCGAAGGACATCCCCCTCATGCAGTACGTGACCTTGAACAACGGTGTCGAGATGCCGCTCCTCGGCTTCGGCGTCTACCAGATCCCCGCCGAGGACACCGAGCGCGCCGTCTCCGAGGCGCTGGCCGCCGGCTACCGCCTGCTGGACACGGCCGCCGCCTACGGCAACGAAGAGGCCGTCGGCCGCGCCATCAAGTCCAGCGGCATCGCCCGCCAGGACCTGTTCGTCACCACCAAGCTGTGGGTTCAGGACGCCCCCGCCGAGGAGAACACCCGCCGTGCGTTCGAGACGTCCCTGAACAAGCTGGGTCTGGACCACCTCGACCTGTACCTGATGCACCAGCCCTTCGGCGACGTCTACGGCCAGTGGCGCGCCATGGAGGCGCTCAACCGCGAGGGCGTGGCCAAGGCGATCGGCGTCGCCAACTTCTATCCGGACCGGCTGATCGACCTGATCGTGAACAACGAGATCGTGCCGGCGGTCAACCAGATCGAGACACATCCGTTCTTCCAGCGCGCCGACTACCAGGACCTCATGCGGCAGCACGGGGTGCAGATCCAGTCCTGGGGCGGCTTCGCCGAAGGCCGGAACGACTTGTTCACCAACCCGCTGCTGGCCGAGATCGGCAAGGAGTACGGCAAGTCGGTCGCGCAGGTCGTGCTGCGCTGGCTGATCCAGCGCGGCGTCGTCGCCATCCCCAAGTCGGTGCGTCCCGAGCGCATGGCCGAGAACGCCGACGTCTTCGACTTCCAGCTCACCGACCAGCAGGTGGCCCAGATCGCCACCCTGGACTCCGGACGTTCCCTGTTCTTCGACCACCACGACCCCGAGATCGTCACCTGGCTCGCCCAACGCCGCCTGGACGCCTGATCCGCTCCCGACCCCTCCCGTGCCAGATCCCTCGCGCAGACCCCCTGTCTGTGTTCGCACCACCGCCGGTGAGGACGCTTGCGGCTTCGAGGGGGGCGGGCGGCCAGTTCGACGCTTTCGTCGCCGGTCAGCTGGCGGCCCAGTCCCGCAAGGACCAGGCGGAGCGCTTCCTCTGCCCTGTCACGGGCGGGGTAGGCGCCGTCGAAGCGGATTCTCCAACGTCTGTTCGTACGCCCTCCCGCAGGGCTGCTGGAGGGCGTACCGGTCGGACATCACGGGCGGGGTGGCTTCCTTTCTGTCATCCAAGGGATGGTGCCGGTGTGCGGTCACCGGGTGCGGTCGTAGCCCGCGGCCGAGCGGCTGGCGTTCGTTCTACATGGCCCGGATAACGGTGTGCGGCCGAGTGAGCCGCGAGGGCACGGGGACCGGGGTCGAGGACGGCAAGGCACCAGGCGGGGACGTCGACGAGCTTGATCTCGTACCCGTCACGGCACCAGCTTCCCGGCATGGTCCCAGTTCTGTTCGTCGGCGGCGGGCGCTTCGAGTCAATTCGCTCGAACGAGCGGGCTGACGTGGCTGCAAGCCGGATAAAAGGAGAACCGTAGGTGGGTGCTGTCCTGCGGCGGGGTCTGACTCCTGAGATGCCTGACCGAGTGTCCTGCTCGCCCTGTGTCGACCACCGGCGGGGACGGTGCGTTGCTGGTCTCGGGCTGACCGGGCGTGTCTCGATAGGGGCCTGCCGGACAGGCGTCATCACGATTCTGACCGTCCGCACGGCCCGGTGCCGGCTAGCGATAAGCCGTCGGCCTGAAAAGAATCGAGCATGATCGACACACCCTGCGCTTCGCGTTCTCATCGGCGGCGACCGGCGAGGGAGGTGATCCTGGGAGTGGACACGCACCGGGATGCCCATGTGGCCGCCGTGCTCTCCCTGGTGGGGGAGGTGATCGGCACCGAGGAGTTCCAGGCCACCGCGGCTGGATACCGAGACCTGCTGGGGTGGGCCAGGGCGTCGGGTACGGTGCGCCGGGCCGGAGTGGAAGGAACCGGTTCCTTCGGGGCGGCCCTGTCTCGCTACCTGCTGGCCCAGGGCGTGGACGTTTTCGATGTGAACCGGTTCGACCGGGCCGACCGCCGTCGGCGCGGCAAGTCGGACCCGCTCGATGCCGAGAACGCGGCCCGGGCGGTGCTGAGCGGGCGAGCGCGCGCCCAGGCCAAGACGGGCGACGGGCCGGTGGAGATCGCCCGGATGTACAAGCTGGCGAAGCATTCGGCGGTCAAGGCCCGCACCCAGGCGATCAACCAGCTCAAGGCCGTCCTCATCCGTGCCGATCCGCAGCTGAGGGAGGAACTGGCCGGGCTGGGCAACGCAGAACTCTTCCGCACCTGCGCAGGGCTCGTCGACGACAGCCTGAACCACGAGACCGGCGAGGGGGCGGTGCTCCACGCCACCCACGTCACCCTGGGTCTCCTGGCCCGGCGCATCAGGCAGCTCAGCGAAGAGGTCCAGGACCTGGAAGGCCGCCTGACCCGGCTGGTGGAACGCCACGCTCCCCAGTTGCTTGAGGTAGTGGGCATCGGTCCGGACACAGCCGTCACTTTGCTGATCACGATCGGAGACAACCCGGAACGCCTGGGCAGTGAGGCGTCCTTCGCGGCGCTGTGCGGGGCCAGCCCCGTCGAGCGTTCCTCGGGCAGTTGGCAGTACCGTCGCCTCAACCGCGGCGGCGACCGGCAAGCGAACGCGGCCCTGCACCGCATCGTGCAGACCCGCCTCCGCGTCGACCCGCGCACCCAGGACTACTACGAACGCCGCAGCAAGGAGGGCAAGACCCGGCGCGAGATCGTCCGCAGCCTCAAGCGCTACGCGGCCCGGGAGGTCTACCACCTGGTCAGACCTATGCAGCCGCAACCCGCGTCATAGGGGCAGTGCGAAGCAGTGAAGCCCTTCCGGGAACCATCCCCCGACGGGGCTTCTGCTCGGAGCCATGAGACGAAGCCCCGCCGGAGCGCTCCGGCGGCGCTTCGCTGTGATCTCGACTGTGCTTGCGCGCATGACCGCGTTCGGCTCCGCACACAGTGCGCGCTCCTGCGATGCTCGCGGGACGCTGGATTTGCGATTGCGCCCATCTGGGAGGGGAGCCGTAAGACGACGCAGCCGCGCCGGGAAGCCGACGGGGCTGTTCCAGCCGCTGGGTCTCACCGGATCACTTCAGCCGGGCACCGGGACAAGGCGCTGGAGTACGGCAAGGGCATCTGGATGCGTTACAGCTGCCGACTCACGCAAGCGGTTCGACGGGACTGCCTCCTGGTTCAGACAGGGCGGCGAGATCATCTACCGTCGGCGCCGGTGCGTCATGCTCGGGCGCTGCTGATACGGGCTCGCCGCAGTGGCGCTCCTGCTCGGTGGAGGCTGGCGAGTGCTTGCCGGTAGGAGGCGATCAGTCCGGTTTCCAGATAGTCGACTCCCAAGTCCTGGCAGTAGCGGCGGACGATGGGCCGGGCCCTGCGCAGGTGCGGGCTGGGCATGCTGGGGAACAGGTGGTGTTCGATCTGGTGGTTCAGGCCGCCCAGGGCGAGGTCGGTGAACCAACTGCCGCGTACGTTGCGTGCGGTGAGGACCTGGCGGCGCAGGAAGTCGGGGCGGTCCTTGCCGGTCAGGATCGGCATGCCCTTGTGGTTGGGGGCGAACAGACAACCGAGGTACAGGCCGAACAGGCACTGGTGGACGGCCAGGAACGCGATCGCCATGCCGGGTGGGAGGACGATGAACACTGCGGTCAGGTAGGCGGCGGTGTGCCCGTAGAGCAGCGTGCCGTCCAGGGCGCGGTTCTTCAGGGCGCGGTTGCCCAGTGCTCGCGCGCTGGAGACATGAAGGTTGACCCCTTCGAGCAGGAGCAGGGGAAAGAAGAGGAACGCCTGCCGACGGCCGATGATCCTCGGCAGTCCGGTCGCGGCGCGGGCCTGGTCCTGGGACCACACCAGCAGGTCCGGGGCGATGTCGGGGTCGAGGTCCTCGTGGTTGGGGTTGGCGTGGTGGCGGGTGTGTTTGTCCTGCCACCATCCGTAGCCCATCCCGATCGCGGCCCCGGCGATGCGGCCGGCCGTTTCGCTGGGCCGGCGCCGGCGGAAGACCTGGCGGTGCGCGACGTCGTGGGCGAGCAGAGCCACCTGCCCGAACATCACGGCGAGGAACGCGGCGAGCGCCAGGGTCCACCACCCGGCGCCGATGACGACGAACGCGCTCCAGCCCCCGGCGTAGGCGACGGCCACGACGATGGACCGGACGGTGTAGTGGCCGGGGCGCCGGTTCATCAGGCCGGCCTCGGCGATCTTCTTCGACAGGCGGGCGAAATCACTGCCACCTGCGGGGGGAGGCGGGCGACGGCGCGGGGTATGCGTGGTCATGGTCTCGGAGTGTCCTTCCCGGCTGACGGGCCGCATCCGGTCGTGCGGTGTACGCCGGATGCGATGCGGCGGCCGGGTACCCACATCCCTGCCTTCGGACCGGCACCCGATGCTCGTCGGTCGGAGCTCCGGATGTCGCGGGCTTTGACGTAAGGCCCCCACGGAGGGTGGCTGCTGTCGATGAACCTGCCGCGCTGGCAATCGGGGCGAAGCGGCATGACAGGGGTATAAGACACTAGCCTCGGGCCATGGTGACGCGTACCCGGCTGTATCACGACGGCACTCTGGTCCTGGAGGGCTTTCCCGCCAGTGACGTCTCTGCGCATCTCGCTGATCCGGCGTCGGTCCTGTGGCTGGACCTGCACCGGCCCGGAGCCGCTGAACTCACCATGCTCGGTCAGGAGTTCGGCATCCACGAACTGGCTCTGGAGGATGCCGCTCACCATGGACAGCGGCCGAAACTCGACCGCTATCGCACCCACGAGTTCCTCAGCGCCTACGCCGTGACCGTCAGCCCGGACGGTGCGGAACTGACGTACAGCGAGATCGCCGTATTCCTCACCAGTCAGGCCATGATCACCGTCCGCAAGGACGACGGCCTCGACATCGAGGACGTCGTCGCCCGCTGGGACGAGAGCCCGGACCTGGCCGACCACGGCGTCGGATTCCTGCTGCACGGTCTGCTCGACCATCTCGTGGACGGACACTTCGCCGCGGTCCAGCAGTTGGACGACAGCGTCGAGGAGCTGGAGGGTCTGCTCTTCGCGGCCGGGCGCCGTGAGATCGAAGCCGTGCAGCGCCGGGTTTTCGCACTGCGTAAGTCGCTCGTCCAGCTGCGCCGCGTCGTGCTCCCGATGCGTGAGGTGGTCAACACCCTCATGCGCCCCGGCCTGCACCTGATCAACGACCCTCTCGCCCCGTACTACCAGGACGTCTACGACCACGTGCTGCGTGCCACCGAGTGGACGGAATCGCTGCGGGACCTGGTGGCCTCGGTCATGGAGACGAACCTCTCGGTCCAGGCCAATCGCATGAACCTGATCATGAAGAAGGTGACGAGCTGGGCCGCGATCATCGCCGTACCCACCGCGATCACCGGCTACTACGGCCAGAACCTCCCCTATCCCGGTTTCGGCCGCGAGTCGGGATTCATCACCTCCGCCGCAGTCATCGTGATCCTGTCCGCATTGCTGTATCTGACGTTCAAGCGCAAGGACTGGCTCTGACCGGCATCGGCACCAGCGACCAGGTCCTGAAGGTAGGAAACTGCCTGGTCATCCCGGGCTTTTCGGACCGGTTAGCGGAGTAGTGTTGAAGACACCGGGAGTTCTTCGCGCACCGGCTCCGACGCGGGTGCCGTTCCCGGTGATCGACAGCGCCGGGCCGCACCCACGAGCCCGGGGACAGGTCCGCGCCATGGCTGTGACCATTGACCGTACGACATCGATCAGATGTGCGCCGCCGCAGCCGGCCCGGCTGTCCCTGACGCCCGCGCCGGGCGGGCTGGACGGTATGTGGTGGCCTCGCTCCCGTGCCTTCACCCGTGAGCTGCCGTCGTTGACGGCCGCATTGGGCGATCTCTGGGGTCGTATCACGGGTGTCACCGTGCACCCGGCCTACTGGCCCGTCCTGCCGCACTGGGTGTCCTACGCCGGGCGCACCGTGCAGGTGGGCTGGTCCACCGAGGAGCAGGATCCCCACAGACTCACTCTTTTCTCCGCTGACGGCCGCCGGGACGTGCTGGTGCTTCCGCCGGAAACCGGTGCGGATGCCGCCGCGCAGTTGATGGTCGGCGACGGCGTCGATGCCTCGGCCCGGGAGCAAGCAGCAGACAGGATCGATGCACGAAACAGGGAAGAAGCCTGGGAGGCCGACGGCGGAGCAGGTCGACCGTCGTCCCTGCCCCGGCCCATCGGCTCGGCAGGGCCTTCGCCCGCCGGTCGGCGGAGGTGAGATCCCATGCTCGTCATCGCCGTGGCCGTGCTGCTCGTCCTGATCGCCGTCGGAGTCGTTCTGATCCACCGGCTCAACGGCCAGCACGCCGAACGGATCGCTGCCTTCCACTACAGCGATGTTCTGCCGGGGATCGGGCGTCGGCCCCGGAGACACCGTCGGTCGGTGGATGCGACCGTTCCGACGCGCCCCACCGCGACGGCGACCGCGGATGACATCGGCTTCGGCCCGACCGTGGGCAGTAGAGGAAGGCGCGTCATGGCGATGTTGCGGGACCGGAAGACGTACCGCGAGAGGATCATGCAGGCTCTGTACCAGGCCGCCGAGGGCAATCGCCTCCTGGGTGTCGATGGGGCGAAGCTCCGCACGGACCTGGGTATCCCTGAGCAGGACATGGCCGCTGCCTGTATGTACCTGGCAGGTGAAGGCTGGGTCGTCGTGGACTGGGAGAGGGGCAACACGCCCGGGATGATCACGCTGACGCACCAGGGGATCCGGCAGATGGAGACGGAAGAGGAAGGGCGTGGCTGAACCGCCGCGTCGGCTTCTCGGACCGAAGTGAACCCTCGCAAGGATTGCTTATGGCGGATTAGTCCCTTTGACGTAACCTGGAAAGCGGGTCGGCGCACGCTCACGTGCAATGACCCGGAAGGGCGGCTCCGGCGGGTATACGCCGGAGCCGTTGCCTGTTTCCGCAACCGCGCCTGCGGCGAAGCGCTCGCGGGAGCGTCGTGCGGAGTACCGTGAGGTAGCAGGGTCGTATCGTGGTCGCACGCCGTGCGGTCGCACTGCTCTCTGCGGACGGGCGGACACCATGGCAGGCTCAGACACCCCCGACTTCCCCAGGCTCCTGCCGGACGCCGTGCACCGGTCGGTGAAACCCGGAACGGCCCTGCTGCGACTGGAGACCACCCACGCACGCGAGGGAATCCTGGACGGCGCATGGTGGCCGCGGTCCCGGGACATCGGTGCCGAGCTTCCCTCGCTGATCTCCGCGTTGACCGAGCATCTCGGGCCTGTCACCCGGGTCGGTCTGGACGGCAGCGCCTGGGACGAACTGCCGACCCGGGTGATGGTCGACGACCGGGTCGTGCACATCGACTCCTTCCCGGTCGGTGACGACACCGTCCTCATCACCCGAGGCGAAGGGGACCTTTTCTCTCTGTTGCTGGTCCCTCCGGACACGTCGCCCGACGCGGCACGCGCCGCGATGGCCAGGGCCGTACGGGCCGAAAACGTCACCGAGGCCAGGCAGATCCTCATCGAAACGGGCAGCGACACGCCACCTACGCCGGCCTGACACGTCCGTCGCAGATCGACTCCCCACCCGGCCTGGACGCTAGATGCGGGCGAACTCCTCCGTCTGCTGGGCGAATTCCCGGGCCATGGCAGCGCTGACCGTGGGCTTGGTGTCGCGGATCGTGTCCAGGTAGTCGTCGGTGGTGGGGGTGGTCCGGGTTCCGGTGTCGAAGGTGCGCTCGAACTGGGCCTGGGAGACGGTGCGCGCCGCGTGGGCGATGTCGGCGGGGGTGAACCCCTCGCTGGCGGACGCGAGTACCGCGCTGTCGGCCCGTGCGCCTGCTCGGGCCAGGTAGCTCTCCCACAGCGCGGTCCTGGCGGTGTGGTCGGGAGGGCCGATCGGCAGCACGTAGTCGAAGCGGCCGTGCCGCAGGAACGCGGAGTCGAGCGTGGTCACGTTGTTCGTGGCGCAGACGAGCAGCCGTCCGTCCTGGCTTCGGAACCGGACGATCGCCTTGAGCAGTTCGTTGACGACGCCGACAGCGGTCGCGTCCGCGCCGCCGCGTTCGCCGGCGACCTCCTCGACCTCGTCGATGAAGACGAGGACGTGGTCGAGCCGGGCGATCTCGTCGAAGCGCCGGTTCAGCCCGGTCGCCAGGCCGTACTCGGCGGCCAGACGGGCGGGGAACAGTTCGAGGAAGGGCCATCCCAGGCGGCTGGCGATCGCGTGCGCGAACGTGCTCTTGCCGGTCCCGGGCGGGCCGAACAGCATCACCGCCCGTGGCGGTTCCACTCCGTGCTGGGCGGCCAGTTCGGGATGGGCCAGCGGCAGGACCAGGCGCCGCTCGATGAGCTGCTTCTCCCGTTGCATGCCCGCGACCTTCTGCCACAGCCCCCCTGGGGGCAGCTCCGCTCCGAGCGAGGACAGCGTGCCGGCCGACTGCGGGGTCACCGGTCCGCGTTTCTCGAAGAAGACCAGCCCGGGGCGGGCGCCGAAGTCACAGTTGCGCAGGGCGGTGGCACCGGTCTCGCCCTCGGGCAGGGCGGCCTGCACCGCGCGGACGCCGACGGCGAAGAGCCGTTGCTCAAGGGCGGTGATCAGAGCACTCCCCAGCCCTCGCTGCCGCCAGCCGGGCGCCATGCAGATGCGCAGGATCCATGCCCGTTCGCCCTCCACCCTGCTCACCGCGGCGCCGATCAGCACGTCGTCGGCCGTGGCCACCACGGCCGGGTGGCGGGTCTGGAGGGCCGTCACGGCGTCCGAGAGCGGGAAGAGCGGCGGCTCCTCGGTCGTGCCGCTCTGCATGTCGACACGGATCACCGCTTCGAGATCGTCCTGGGTGTAGTCCCTGACCCGCCAACCCGTCATGATCAGCTCCGCGTGTTCGGCCGTACCCCCATCATCAGCCGGTGCCCGGAGGATGCGCGCGACAGGCGACGGTCACGAATCCTCCCTGGTGCCACGGATCGCTCGGGCCGTAGTCGGCTTCACGCCGCGGTGCCGGGCGCGCTGCCTGCCGGGCTGAGGGACGTGTGGGTGCGGCCGGTGCCGGCCGGTGGCGCTGCCGCGGCGGGTGCGGCGGCAGCAGTTTCCCGGGCGAGGAAGGAGCCGAGCTCGCCGATCGTGCTCATGAGGGGGGCCGGGAAGACGACGGTGGTGTTCTGGTCGACACCGATCTCCACCAGGCTCTGGAGATTGCGCAGTTGAAGCGCCAGGGGGTGGGCCATCATGGTGTCCGAGGCGTCGCCGAGCGCGGCTGCGGCCAGGGACTCGCCCTCCGCGTTGATGATCTTCGCTCGCTTCTCCCGCTCGGCCTCGGCCTGGCGGGCCATGGCGCGCTTCATGGTGTCGGGCAGCTGGATGTCCTTGAGCTCGACCAGCGTGACCTGCACACCCCAGTCGACGGTGGTGACGTCCAGGATCTGGCGGATGTCCAGGTTGATGCGGTCCGTCTCCGACAGTGTCTCGTCGAGCGTGTGCCGGCCGACGACCTTCCGCAGGGTGGTCTGGGCGATCTGGTTGATCGCCGCGTTGACGTTCTCCACGGCGACGACCGACTTCACGGCGTCGACGACCCGGAAGTAGGCGACCGCCGACACGTCCACGCTCACGTTGTCCCGGGTGATGATGCCCTGGGACTGGATCGGCATGGTGACGACCCGCAGCGACACCCGGTGCAGGGCGTCGACGAACGGGATGATGAACCGCAGTCCCGGGGAGCGTGTTCCGGCGAGTCGGCCGAAGCGGAACAGCACTCCCTTCTCGTACTGCTTGACAACCTTCACGGACAGGGCGAGGGCCAGGACGGCCAGAAGACCGATCACGACGATGAGAACGATCAGGGCTTGCATGTACTGCTCCTCGGGACGAGGACCACGTGGGGCGGAGACTCGCCGGTCGAGACCCCTGCATGTGCCTGCGCCGGCTCGTGAGGCAGGTCCGAAACCCGTGAAGGCACCGGTCGTGGCGGCCGTCTCACATGCCGATGACCAGGCAACTGGCGCGATCCGTCCGTGCCGGAACGGCCGCTGAGGCGGGGCCGTCCTCCTCGTGCTTCCCTGCCTCGTCCGGTTCGAGTGGCCGGTCGGCGGCGGAGACGGCGTGCCGGGTCTCGTCCGCGGCGATGAGAGCGCTTGCGGTCAGCGGTGGGCCGTCGTAGTCGGACGCGGCCGCCATCAGGCGGGCCGCCGACTCCGTCTCGGTCTCGGGCGGGATGACCAGCAGGTCCCAGCGGCCGGTGCCGTAGGAGAGCAGCAGCAGCTTGTGCGGGTCGATCTCCGGGGTGAACCATCCGGCCTTGACGACATGACCGCCCACGGGGATCTCGTGCGGGATGACCGGCCAGTACGTCGGGTTGACGGCGATGCGGGTGATGCGGCCCCACAGAGGGTCCAGCACATCGGTCAGCGCGGGCAGCTCGCTCAGCAGGTCCCGGGAGCGGGGCCACCAGGCACCGTCCAGGAGGCCGCGCGACGGGCCGTCGGTCTTCAGCGCGAGACGCGCGGCCGGGGCTGCGACGGGCTCGTGGTGTGGCAGGGCTTGGTGCAAGGTCGCCGACATGATGCGGACCCGTCTCCGGGCCGCCTTGGCGGCGACCCGGGTTTCGTCTCTCGCCGAGAACGACCCGGCGTGGAAGCCGGTGTGCGAAATGCCCTCGGTGCTGTCCACGGTACTCCGCACACGCCGGGGCGGTTGTGGAGACGCCGCCGCATTCGGTGAAGCGGCTGTCGATACCGGCGGCAGTGGGCCGAGGGCGCCGGGGCCCTTCGTATGCCGGCTCCCGGACCGGTCTCACGCCCGACGGCCCGCATGCCCCGGCCCAGCACTCCCCTGGCTCTGTGACGTGTGTTGTTCCGTTCAGCCCGTCACTCCCCGCCAGTCCGCCGGGCCTCGGCGAGGAGTATCCTGGTGATTACCGAGAGCATCTCGTACACCGGCTTCCACGCCGGGTCGTTCTCGGCGATTCATGGCAACCGGGCCGGCCGTGACCGGCCCGGGGTTGGGTCCGCGTCATGACCGCGACCATTCCGTTCACACCCGCAGTCGGAGACCGGGCCCCTTCTTCGTCACCGCTCCGACTCACGCTGGCGCGGGCCGGCGCCCCTCCGGCCCTGATCGACGGTGCCTGGTGGCCCCGTTCGCGCAACCTGACGGAGGAGCTCCCGGCGCTCGTCGAATGTCTCGACCCGCTGTGGGGGCGGATCACCCGGATAGCGGTGAGCCGCACGTTGTGGCCGGTCATCCCGGGTGAAGTGCCCGCGCACGGCCACATGGTGCGCGTCGGCTGGTCCAACGCCGGGCAGGACCCGCACAAGCTGTTGCTGCTGTCCTACACCTTCGGCCGCTGGGACCTGCTGGTGATCCCACCGGAGACAGCCCCGGCCACCGCGGCCCGGCTCATGGCCGCGGCCACCGACCCGTCACGGAGCCTCACGGCGACCGGCCTGATCCATGAGGCCGAACGTTTCCGGGCCGCGGCAGAGGCAGCGGCCGACTCGGACTCACTCGGGGAGGCGGTCTGGGACTCCGAAGGCGGACACGACGCCCCCCACCCCGCCTCACGCACTCCTGACGGACCGGTCACCGGTCACGGGCCCCCCACCACGGCAGCAGGAGCATGGGAGATATGGGCACCTTCGTGACGGTGAGCGTGCTGCTCGCGATGATCGTCTTCGGTGTGATCGTGATTCAGCTGTTCACCGCGAGCCACGATGATCGCATGGAGACCCTGACCTTCCGGCCGTACCCGGCGGTGGCGGTTCTCGCCATGGCACCGCACGGGGAAGTGAACCCGCTCCAAGGAGCATCGCGGAGCCGCCCCCGCCGGTAGGACTTTCGCAAAGAGCGGCGGGAGAGGAACGTAGTGTGCCGTCGGCCATGTCCATGGTGGTGCGCTGCCGGCTCACTCCAGGAGGGCGAGGTCGTCGGTGGCGCTCCCGCGCCATTCGATCAGCAGGAGCGTCGCATCGTCCGTCGTGATCCCGCCCCGCGCCCGTTGCAGCGTGTGGGAGAGGGAGCGCGCCACCGTCCGGATCTGCTGCGCCGTGGGCTCAAGGCGGTTCACCCACCCGATGAGCTGCTCCTCACCGAATTCCTCACCGCCGACATCGCGCTCCTCTATCAGTCCGTCGGTGAAGCACAGGATCCGGTCGCCGGGGATGAGAGCCACTTCACTGATCCGGGGCTCGTGACCGCCGAAGCCGACGGGCAGCGTCGTCGGGCCCTGCAGCCGTCGTACGACACGGTGTCCACGGATCAACAGAGGAGCGGGATGTCCGGCGTTGACCCACTGAAGCCTGCCCGTTGCCGTGTTGAGCCGCATCATCTGAGCGGTCACGAAGTGGTCGGGGCCGAACTGATCGGCGACGGCCCGGTCCATGAACGTATAGATCTCCGACAGGCCGACGCTGATGCGCCGGGCATGCCGGTAGGCTCCGATGACCACCGTGGCCATCGTGGCGGCGTCCAGTCCGTGGCCCATCGCGTCGACCATGGCCACATGCAGGACATCGCCGTTGAGGGCGTAGTCGAAGCTGTCGCCGGCCACGTCGTAGGCGGGTTCCAGCATCCCGGCCAGCTCGACCCGGGGCGTGGACATCGCCAGCGGTGGCAGCAGCGACCACTGGATCTCCGCCGCCACACTCATCGGTTCTCTGCGGCGCAGCCGGAAGAACAGATCGGTGTAACCGTGCTTGGTCACCAGCATGTCGGCCACGAGCGAGGCGAGCCTGCGCAGCAGCCGTCGCTCGTCGTCGTGGAGGCGGTCCAGGGTGACGGCCAGGACGCCCACCTGGTCGCCACCGTCCAGCAGGGGCATATAGACCCGTACACCGCCGGCCTGCGGCACCTCGACGGGACGCGCCTCCTGGAAGGCACGACCGGCATCGGAGCCGTCGATCGGCTGCGGTTCCCCGGCTGCCAGCCCGTCGCCCGGCAGGGGGACGAGCCACACCTGGCCGTAGTCCTGCAGGAAGAGCGAGGTCTCGCGGCCGTCGAGCATGCCGATCTGCCGTGCGACGAGCGGACCGAGCTCGTGCGGCGGCAACTCGTGCCCCTGGTCCAGCAGGACTCCCAGAAACTCCTCCCCGAAGCGCTCCGACCGGGTGGAGCCTTCCACGGGTCCTTGCCGCTCACCGCCCGTCATCGCCGTGGCCCCGGGGGACGTTCTGGCGGATCCTCACGAAGGTGCTGTGCATACGAACTCCCGACGGAGACTCACCGGCCGACGCGGTGGGAACTCCCGCCCGGACCGTGGGGGCCGATCCACCGACTCCCCAACGAGTCGGCCGTGCGCTCGTGCGGCGAGGACCGGCACAACGGCCACCGGGCGCCCCGCGTCCGAGCCGCGGCGGCTGACCGGCACCGACGGCGGCCTCAGGCGGATCGACCTCTCCGCCGCTGTCGTCCGCCGCCGCGAACGTGGGTGGGTCCGCGACGTCTGCCGGCCTGCCCGCAGCCTGGATCACTGCCCTGCAGGCAACGATCCCGACTACCAGTAGTGGCGTCGGCCGGCGACGGCGTGTCCCATCGCGCCGAGGATCCACAGGATGGCTCCGACGACCAGCAGGATGATCCCGATGGTCCACAGGATGGACAGGCCGGTGAGGAAGCCGACGACGAGCAGAATGACGCCCAGGACGATCATGATCTCTCCTTCGGGGAGTGGTGCCGGCGCGCCCGCGAACTGCTGTGGGCCGCAAGGGCGTCGGCGGGAACGGCGATATCTCTCCTCCTTACTCCACGCGGTGTGGTCCGTGGCGGCTGACCTGTAGCCGGACCTCGGTAGGAGGGTCAGGGAGGCCGGTGGACCGGCGAGCCGTGCTGAGCGGGCCTTCGCAGAGGGCGCCGAGAGTGGCGCCGGGCGTGCCCTCGGGGGTGAGGGTGAGGTCGATGCGGGTGCGGTGGCGGGCCGGTCGGCCGGTGATGTGTACGGCCGCATGGCCTACCCCTGGCAGGGCACCGGCTTCGTTCGCGATCGCTTCGCTGAGTGCGTGGTCGCGCAGTTCGACGCCTTCCTGCGGGGGTGTGCCGCCGACGGGCAGGGAGCCGGGGCGGCGTCGGCTCAGCTGGGCGAGCAGCCACCACAGGGCGAGCAGGGCGACGAGTGCGAGGGCGGCGATGACCGCGGGCCACCACCACCAGCCCTGGCTGCTCCAGCGTGCCCGGTCGGCGGAGCCGAGCAGGACGTCGGCCGAGGTGGTCAGGGGCCAGCCGGCGGGTGGGGCCAGATCGTGCCGCCGGTAGAGGTCGAGCCCGGCGAAGAGGATGAGCAGTCCGCCGCCGAGGAGGACCAGCCCGGCGAGGGCCAGCAGGGTGCGGTTGAGAGCGGATCGCGGCGTCATGGCGGGCTCCGGTGCTGCGGGTCTTGTGTCAGCGGGTGCGTCGCCGCGTCCGTACGGCGATGCGGAGAGGACGGGCGAGGGCGAGCCGGTCGCGCTCCTCGTCGAGGACGGCGGTGAGGTCGTCCTTCACCTGTCGGGGCTCGCGGAAGCGGACGTCCGCGCGGGCTTTGATGCGGTGGCGGCCCACCAGGACGTGCGCCGCGCCGACTCCGGGGACCCGCATGGCGGCGTCGCGCAGCAGGACGGCGGCGCTGTTGCGGTCCACGAAGGCCCGCAATCGCGGGCAGCCGGCGGGTGAGCGCAGGGGCAGCCAGCGTCGCTGACCGGGGGTGAGGGCCAGGACGATCAGCCAGACGCCGACGGCGGCGGCCACGGCGGCCCCCGTCAGCATCCATACGTCGTCCACCGGGCGGGTCGCCAGTTCGTCGGCCAGGTGCCGTCGCCAGGCCGTGGCCGGACGTCCCGCCCGTACGGCGACGACGTCGACGAGCGTCGCGACCGCGGCCACGAGGATCACCGCGGCGACGAGCGCCGCCGTGACGCTGCGCGCCGACCACTTGCGACGGGTTCGGTGCCCTCCTTCGCGCTCACCGGCTGTGAGGTCCGAGGTGGACACGTCGCGTTCGGGAGGATCGGGCTCCTTCGTCAGCGGCACTGCGGCACGGTGCCCGGACGACGCGGAGCCGCGGCCCGGGGGACGTGGACCGGATGTCATCACGATCGCCCTTCCTGCACGGCGTGCCCGGTGACCCGGGCCGCCCGGCCGCTCACCGGACCCGCCCCCGGCTCGAGTCGGTGGCGGTCACCAGCCGCCGGACGGTGAGGAGGACCTCTCCCACTCGCAGCCCGGTCAGCTGGGCGACCCGTTCGGCGACGTCCCGCTGGATCCGCTCGCAGACACGCGGGATGTCGGTGGGGTAGGGCAGGTCCATGGTCAGATGCAGGCGCACCGATCCGGTACGGACGGCGGCGGAGGCGTGGGGTGCCGCAGGTCCGCCCCGATCGGGCGGTACCGCGGCGCGCCGCGCCTGCGCCGCGCGCGCGGCCTGCGCGGCGATACGGGCGACCACCCTGTCCGGGATGACGGTGGCGCCCCGCTCGGCCGGGGGCGGCAGCCCGGCGGCCGGCGCCGGCGGGCCCGACCCCTCACCGGGGGAACCGGGCTGGGTCTTCACCGCTGCCTCCGTGTCCGGAGGTCCAGGTCGCCCTGTACGACGAGGCCGACGATCAGCCCCGCCGCGCCCAGGACCAGCACCAGCAGAAACGCCCAGAAGCCGCCGAAGTAGCCGGCGAAGCCGAGGGCCATGCCGGCCGCGAGTCCCGTCGTTGCTGTGTTCATCTCGCACTCACCCGTCTCGCGAGCGTCCCTCTCGCCGTGATCATCCGCTCGGGCCCGAGGACACGGCGGTGCTCCTGGCAGCGGTCACCTCACGCGGCCCTCGTTCGGTTCGGTCTGTTCCTCCTCGTCGTCAGGCAGATGGACGTCGTCGACGGCGATGTTCACCTCGACGACCTCCAGGCCCGTCATCCGCTCCACGGCGCTGATGACGTTGGTGCGTACGCCGCCCGCGACGTCGACGATGGAGACGCCGTACTCGACGACGACGTCCAGGTCCACCGCGGCCTGCCGTTCCCCGACCTCGACCTTGACGCCGCGGGTGACCGCTCCGCCTCCGCCTCCGCCTGCGCCGGGGACGCGTTCGCGCATGGCGCCGAAGGCGCGGGCCATCCCCGCGCCCAGGCTGTGGATGCCCGGTACCTCGCGGGCGGCCATGCCCGCGATCTTGGCCACCACACCGTCCGCGATGGTGGTCCTGCCCCGTGTCTCGGCCGGAGCCCCGGCCCCGGTGCGGCCCTTGAGCGCGCTCACGTCCGCTTCGGGCCGGCTGCCCCCGCCGACGCTGGTGATGTTGTCCGTCATGGCGGTCGCCTCGATCGGTCGGCCGGACACCGGAATGGTGCCCGTCAAAGGTTGGACATACCGGGCGGCGTGTTCCTCACATGCCCGATGTGTGACATGCATCACAGCTCGGTTCAGGGGTACACGCTTGTTCCGAGCCTGCGTGGGAGCGCCATGATCGAACGCACTGCTTCCCCACGACTGGGATGCGACCTGCCCGACCGCCTGCTGGCCGTACGGGCGGCCGAGGGGGACGAGGACTCCTTCGCCGTTCTCGTCCAGCGGCACAGCCGGTCCCTCCTGGCCCTGGCCCGTTGCATGCTGGGCAACCCCCAGGACGCAGAAGAGGCCGTTCAGGACGCCTTCGTCAGCGCCTGGCGCCACCTGCCGGAATACCGCCACAGGGCGGAGTTCCGCACCTGGATGTACCGGATCACCGTCAACCGCTGCCAGACCATGTGCCGCCGCCGACCGCCGCCCCTCCCCCTGGACGCCGTCGCCGAACCCGCGGCGGGCGACGCGTGGAGCCAGCCCGCCCGGACCGCCGAGCAGGACGCGGCCACGGCCGCCCTGTCCCGCGCACTCGCCGAGCTGGACGCCGGGCAGCGGGTCTGCTGGATCCTGAGGGAGGTGCAGGGCTTGCCCTACAAGGAGATCGCGCACGTGACGCGTACCGGCGAGCAGACGGTACGCGGCAGACTGTTCAGGGCACGCCGATCCCTGCAGGAGGCGATGGGCCCATGGCGCTAGACGACCCGCACACGCGGCCTCCCGGACCGCCCGGAGCCGGCGGGCCCCGCAACGGCTCGGCCGCCGCCGACGTGCCCCCGATCGCAGGCGATGAGGTACTGCCCTGCGGCCGCCTGCTCAGCCGGGTCTGGGAACAGGCGCGGGACGCACCGCCGGCCGCCGACCTGCACCCGGTGTCCTGTCCTCACTGCCGAGAGGCAGTCGAGGGACTGGCAACGGTGAACGCGGCCGCCCGGGCGCTGCGCGACGAGGACCCTCCGGGCCTGCACGCACTCGCGGACCGGGTCATGGACGTCGTCAGGGCAGAGGCCCGGTTCGGGCGACTGCTGCCCCTGGCCGACCCCGACCGCGACCTGCGGATCGCCGAGAGCGCCGCGGCGAAGGTGCTGAGGCAGGCCGCGGACACGGTCCCCGGTGCCAGGGCCGCGACCTGCCGGCTCGTACCCGAGGGCAACGGCACCGACGTGCGGGTGACCATGACCCTGGCCGCCGCCCTCGACCGCCCGCTGCCCGACCGGGTCCACCAGGTACGCCGAACGGTCCTCCACTCGGCCGGACAGGACCTGGGGCTTACGGTGACAGCCGTCGACATCACCGTGGCCGACGTTCTGGAACCGGGGCCGACCCCAGGTCCCCGCCTCCCGACGGGCGGTGGCGCATGATGACCGCCACCGGCACCACCGCGCTCCTCGGCGTCGCGGCCGAGGCAGCCCTCGCGGTTCCTGGCGTGGCCGCCCTGCAACCCCGCCTCGCCCGGCGCCTCGCGGCAGCCGCCGCGCCCACCCGGGCGGACACCACGCCACCCGAGGCCGGCATACGCGCCGACCGGGCGCCGGACGGGTCGGGATGGCACATCGAGGTGCGCTGCGTCCTGACGGAGGGTCGGCGGGCGCTGGACATCGCCCGAATCGTCCACGACCGGGTGACAGCCGCCCTCGTCACCCACCTCGCCACCCACGGTGCCGCGGAGCCGGTCACCGTCGCGGTCACGGTGACCGGTATCGCCGCCTGGCGCGACGCGGCATGAGCGGCGGCGCGGGCACAGGCCCCACGAACCGTCGTTCGGCAAGCGGCAGGTCGCCGACCGTGGGAGCGCGCTGCTCCCCGTCCGGAAGTCCTACATGGGTGGTCGCGGCTCAAGCCTCGGTGCCGCCGACGATCCGGCTCCCGTACGGGGTGACCGGCTGTGAGTTACTCCTCCGGACGTGTCGAAGCCCGCCCACCATGGAGCTCCAGACTCTGGCGTGTCGCATAAGACATCGGCCTGTCGAGCCGCTTTTGTACAGAGCAGCCGTGGCGGCCCCGTCCGCGGGCGAACGCCGGAGCGTGACTGTTCACGGATTGACGCTCACTGCGGTGATTACCAAGCTGGTGGGGGGTTGCGGAAGGGACTGCGGTCGTGAGCGGTGGACAAAGTGGGCTCACTCGATTGCTGACAGCAGCGGAGACAGCGGCGCCGGCGGACGCCGTCGACGTGATCGCGGAGGACCTGCGGCGGCGTTTCGAGGCCACTAAGGTCTCTTTCCTCATCGTGGACCTGACGGGGAAGGCGGTGGCTCGGCTGTCCACCGCTCCCACTCAGGGTGGGCGGCAGGCCGAGCGGGTTCCCCTGTTCGGCAGTGTCTACGAGGAGGTGATCCGTACCCAGCGCCTGTATCAGGACGCGACCGGCGAGGGGCAGCGGGTGATCGTGCCCGTCACCAACCGCGGGGATGCGATCGGGCTGCTGGAACTGCTCCTGCCGACCGGCCCTGGCGAGGACGTGCTCGACGCAGTCGGGGAAGCCGCCCACATCCTGGCCTACATCGTGATCGCCAACGGCCGCTTCACCGATCTCTACACCTGGGGCAAACGCTCCAAGCCGGCCACCCTGGCAGCTGAAATCCAGTACCAGCTGCTGCCCCTGTCGCTGTCGTGCGAGGCCGCACAGTTCACCCTGTGCGGGAACCTGGAGCCCTCCGAGGACCTCAGCGGCGACACCTTCGACTACACCGTGGACCGCGACACCTTGCACGTGTCGGTGACCGATCCCATGGGCCACGACATGGATTCCGCCCTGGCCGCCACGGTCCTGGTGGGCGCCCTGCGCGGTGCCCGCCGGGCGGGCACCGGCCTGGGCGAACAGGCCCACCGGGCAGACCAGGCACTGATCGAACACGGCCACGGTCATGCCACCGGGCAGCTCCTGCGCATCAATCTCCATACCGGGCGGGCCCGGTTCGTCAACGCCGGTCATCCCTGGCCGCTGCGCATGCGCGACGGGGCTGTGGAGACGATTGCCTGCGAGGTGGACCATCCCTTCGGGCTGTCTGAGCTGACTCCCCACCCGTACCGTGTGCAGGACCTCGACCTGCGGCCCGGTGACCGTCTGCTCATGTTCACCGACGGCATGCTCGAACGTCACGGAGAGAAGGTCGATCTGCCCGCCCTGCTGGGGTGCACCCGGAATCTGCACCCGAGGGAGACCGCGCTGGCGCTGACGTCCGCGGTCCGGGACGCCGCCGACGGCCGGCTCGAAGACGATGCCACCGCCGTCTGCCTGGACTGGCACGGCCCCCAGGAGACCCAGCGGCACGTCAGCAGCGGCGCAGACACCCGGCAAGCCTCAGCCGCACGCACGAAGGACCAGTCGTGACCTGGGTGAACGGTGCCAACGCGAATGAGACATCACGAGGTGTCTGGAGAACCGTCCCACTTCTCCTCGGCGGCCCACCCATCGGGCGGCGCCGGGTCGGTGACGGGGGCCGCGAGCATCGGGTCCGGCAGCGCCCACATGCGCCATGCCTTCCACGCGGGCGCCCCTTCGTGCGGTGCTGCTGTTCCCCGTTACTCGAGTAGACCGAGTTCCCAAGCACTCGCCGGTGCCTTTGCCGAGTTGCTAGGCAGCCTCTTTGGCAGCCCGCGCCATGACTTGCGGACAACCGTGCACCAGAATGAGGGCTCGAAGCCGTTCGTGCGATGGCCGATGGAGGGCGACCGTAAGGCGGCCCAGACGGCTGTCTGTCATTGCCGGTCGCGAGTGGGCGGGGAGTCAACTCATTCTCAGCCTGCTCCGGCCAGGTTGGGCATTGGTTCGGGCGAAGCCATCCGGCTGTGGTCGGTAGATGCCGATACGCCGGGATCGATGCGACGGTTGCGCGATGCCGTCCCGGACGGGGGTCTGACTCTTGAGATCTTTGACCGAAGTGTCCAGTCACAGGCTTGTCGACCGTCGTTGCGGGCTGGCTTCTGCTGTCACCGAGCCACAGGGCGTGTCCCAATAGGGGCCTTGCCGAGTTCCAGGCGCCATCACGGTTCAGACCGCCCGAGCGGGCCGGTGCCATCCACTCAGCGTGTCACCCTGCGGGAGGCGAACCACCATGACGACCAGACAGCGCAGCACCTCCTCCAGTACGGATCCTCCCGTGCGGAGAGAAGTCGTGCTCGGCGTGGACACGCACGGTGAGGTTCACGTCGCCGCCGTGGTGTCCCCGCTGGGCAAGATCCTGGGCACCGAGTCCTTTCCGGCGACGGTGGCCGGCTACCGGCGGCTGCTCGTGTGGGCCCGCAGGCGGGGGACGGTGCGCCGGGCCGGTGTGGAGGGCACCGGTACCTTCGGCGCGGGCCTGTCCCGCTACCTGCTGACCCAGCAGATCCAGGTGTTCGAAGTGAACCGGCCCGACCGCACAGCCCGCCGTCTGCTCGGCAAGTCGGACCCGCTCGATGCGCAGGCCGCAGCGCGAGCCGTGCTCAGCGGTCGCACCCGGGCCCAGGCCAAGTCCGGCGACGGACCCGTGCAAGGCGCCCGGATCTACAAACTCGCCAAGGACTCCGCGGTCAAGGCCCGCACACAGGCGATCAACCAGCTCAAGGCCGTCCTAGTGATCGCCGACCCCGCCCTGCGGGAACGGTTGTCGAGCTTGGGCAATGCCGAGCTGTTCCGCACCTGCGCGCGCCTCGGCTCTCCCGAGGGTGGGGGAGACGAGGACGCGGTGGTCCAGGCCACCCACATGACATTACGCATGCTCGCCGAACGCATCGAACAGCTCACCGGGCAGATCAACGAGCTGAACCAACGCCTGACCCGGCTCGTCGAACGCCACGCGCCGCAACTGCTCGTACCGATGGGCATCGGCCCGGACAGCGCCGTCACTCTCCTGATCACCATGGGGGACAATCCCGAGCGGCTGAACACCGAGGCGTCCTTTGCTGCCCTTTGCGGAGTCAGCCCCATCGAGTACTCCTCCGGGCGGCGCATCACGCGACGGCTCAACCACGGCGGCGACCGGCAGGCCAACGCCGCCCTGCACCGCATCGTGTTCACCCGCCTGCGCCACGACCCCCGAACCCAGGCGTACTACGAACGCCGCACCCAGGAAGGCAAGACCCGGCGCGAGATCATCCGATGCCTCAAGCGGTATGTCGCCCGCGAGGTCTTCAACCTGGTCAGACCGGTTTCCCGCGCCCCCGCGTTATAGGGGCGTCCGTGAGACGTGAGAGGGTCTGGGGCGTGAGTGAGACACCCCCGAACACCCTGCAATACCGCTTTGACGGGCCAGAAGACGCTCCGGTCCTGATCTTGGGTCCCTCACTGGGTACCACATGGCACATGTGGGACCGGCAGGTTCCGGAGCTCGCCAAGCAGTGGCGCGTCTTCCGCTTCGACCTGCCCGGTCACGGCGGCGCACCCGCCCACCCGGCGGGTGCCGTCGCCGACCTCACCGCCCGCCTGCTCGCCACCCTCGACGCGCTCGGTGTGCAGCGCTTCGGCTACGCGGGCTGCGCCCTCGGCGGCGCCGTGGGCATCGAACTGGCCCTGCGCCGCCCCGAGCGCCTCGCCTCGCTCGCGCTGATCGCCGCCTCGCCCCGCTTCGGCACGGCGGACGAGTTCCGCCAGCGCGGTGTGATCGTCCGGACGAACGGACTGGACCCGATCGCCCGCACGTCCCCGGAGCGCTGGTTCACCGGAGGGTTCGCCGCCGCGCAGCCCGCGATCACCGAGTGGGCCGTGCAGATGGTCCGCACCACCGACCCCGGCTGCTACATCGCGGCCTGCGAGGCGCTCGCCGCCTTCGACGTACGGGCCGAACTGAGCCGCATCGGTGTGCCCACCCTGGTCCTTGTCGGCTCCGAGGACCAGGTCACCGGACCCGCCGAGGCACGCACCCTGGTCGCCGGGATCCCGGACGCCCGGCTCGCGGTCGTCCCCGGCGCCTCCCACCTGGTGCCCGTGGAACAGCCCGCGGCGGTCACCGACCTGCTCGTCCACCACTTCGCGACCGCGTGGCAGCCCGCCTTCGACGCGACCACCGGACAGATGGCGGCGATCGCGGCGTCCCCGGCGAAGCCGGTGCCGGTCGCGCCGCCACCGGTGGCCCCCGTGGCCGAGATCGCCCCGGCCGCGGCCCCGGCAGAGCCCTCGGTCCGGCCCGATCCGTACGACACCGGGATCAAGATCCGCCGCGAGGTGCTCGGCGACGCGCACGTCGACCGGGTCCTGGCCGCCACGGACGACTTCTCCGGCGACTTCCAGGATTTCCTCACTCGCTACGCGTGGGGCGAGATCTGGACCCGGCCCGGCCTCGACCGGCGCACCCGTAGCTGTGTCACCCTCAGCGCGCTCGTCGCGGCCGGCCATCTGGACGAGCTCGCCGCGCACACCCGGGCGGCCCTGCGCAACGGCCTGACCCCCGCCGAGATCGGGGAGGTGCTGCTCCAGACCGCGGTCTACTGCGGTGTACCGGCCGCGAACCGTGCGTTCAAGGTGGCGCAGCAGGTCATCCGGGAGGAGACCACCCCCCAGGAGTGATCGCAGACCGGGTACCAGGAACACCATGCTCCGTGGGCCCACGCCCCCCGGGGCGAGGGCAGGATGGACCCATGAAGCTCACGAAGAAGTCGCACGCCTGCATCCGGCTGGAGAAGGACGGGCGGACGCTCGTCATCGACCCCGGCACGTTCAGCGAGGAGGACGCCGCGGTCGGCGCGGACGCCATCCTGGTCACGCACGAGCACCTCGACCACTTCAACGAGGACCGGCTGCGGGCCGGCATGGAGGCCAACCCGGGCGCCCAGATCTGGACCCTGAAGTCGGTCGCCGAGCAGATCTCGGCGGCCTTCCCGGGCCGCGTGCACACCGTCGGCCACGGTGACACCTTCACCGCCGCGGGTTTCGACGTCCA
The DNA here is from genome assembly GCF_042892355.1 of Streptomyces sp. NPDC001796. Classification (NCBI taxonomy): domain Bacteria; kingdom Bacillati; phylum Actinomycetota; class Actinomycetes; order Kitasatosporales; family Streptomycetaceae; genus Streptomyces; species Streptomyces sp. NPDC001796. Next base: position 73,328 of record NZ_JBIAUC010000009.1, read on the forward strand.
GGTGCACGGCGAACTGCACGCCGTGATCCACCCGGACATCCCGCGCATCACGAACGTCGGCTATCTGATCGACGGCGGCAGGCTCTTCCACCCCGGCGACGCCCTCACCGTCCCCGACCGCCCCGTCGAGACGCTGATGCTCCCGGTGATGGCGCCCTGGAACAAGATCGCCGAGGTGATCGAGTACGTCCGTGAGGTCAAGCCGCAGCGCGCGTACGACATCCACGACGCCCTCCTGACCGACCTGGCCCGCCCGATCTACGACCACCAGATCGGCGCCCTGGGCGGAGCCGAGCACCTGAGGCTGACGCCGGGCGGATCGGCGGAGGTCTGAGGGGGGCGGAAGCCTCGGGAGACAGGGCGGGAGCCGGTTGTCGTACCCGCCGGGTAGGTTGTGAGGCATGCGCATCGCGACCTGGAACGTGAACTCGATCACCGCCCGCCTCCCGAGGCTCCTGGCCTGGCTGGAGAGCAGCGGCACGGACGTGCTCTGCCTCCAGGAAGCCAAGATCGCCGAGGGCCAGTTCCCCTACGACCAGCTGCGCGAGCTGGGCTACAAGGCGGCGGTCCACGCGGACGGCCGGTGGAACGGCGTCGCGGTGCTCTCCCGCGTCGGCCTGGAGGACGTGGTCAAGGGCCTGCCCGGCGACCCGGGCTACGACGGCGTGGAGGAGCCCCGCGCCGTCTCCGCGACCTGCGGCCCGGTCCGGGTCTGGTCGGTCTACGTGCCGAACGGCCGCGAGGTGGGCCACCCGCACTACGCGTACAAGCTGCAGTGGTTCGAGGCGCTGAAGGCGGCCGTCGCGGGCGACGCCGCGGGCAGCCGCCCGTTCGCGGTGCTGGGCGACTACAACGTGGCGCCGACGGACGACGACGTCTACGACATCACGGCCTTCGAGGGCTCGACCCATGTCACCCCGGCCGAGCGTGCCGCCCTGGCCTCCCTGCGGGAGGCGGGCCTGGAGGACGTGGTGCCGCGCCCGCTGAAGTACGAGCACCCGTTCACGTACTGGGATTACCGCCAGCTCTGCTTCCCCAAGAACCGCGGTATGCGCATCGACCTGGTGTACGGCAACAAGCCGTTCGCGAAGGCGGTCAAGGACGCCTATGTGGACCGCGAGGAGCGCAAGGGCAAGGGCGCCTCGGACCATGCGCCGGTGGTGGTGGACCTGGAGCCGTAGCCGCAGGGGCGTGACGGCGAACTCTGCGCGCCTGTGGTGTCTCGGCGCGCGCCGGTGTCACGCTGGGCGTATGAACATCTCCTTCCTGGGCAACTGGCGCAAGAAACGCGGTCCCGCCTTGGGCGTCGCGGTGTTCTCCGACGGTGACGCCGACACTGACGCTGTCACCGGACTCCTGTCCGAATGCGAGCTGCTGCGCTCCCACGCCGAGCAGGCGGGCGTCGAACTCGACGACTCCACGGCCTCGTTGGAGGCGCTCGACCAGCTCCTGCCGCGCTGGCGCGACGACGCGGAGGTCCTGCCCTGGCTCGGGAACGACGCGGGCCTCTATCTGGGCACGGTCATCGTGCGCACGGTCCCCGGCGCCACATGGGAGATCTGGCCGAACGGCCACCCCGTGGTCCGGCTGGCCTCCGGCCGCGAGATCGACGTGGTCACCGACGGCCACACCTGGGCCTCCACGGGCGCCCCCGAGCTGTCCCAGGTGTATGCCGAAGTGGCGGAGGTCTAGCTCGGGACGTCGGCGGCCACCCGGGCGCCCACCGTGGCCAGCAGCGCCCGTGGCGCGGGCTCGGCCTGGAGGCCCGGAAGGAGCAGCAGCCACAGGTCGGTCAGGCGGTCCTCGATCAGCAGGCGGTCGTCGAGGGCGTCGGAGAGCGTGTGCAGCCCGAAGAACGCGGCGACCAGGGTGGGGGCGTCGCGGCTGGGGTCCGCCCCGGGCGCGAGGTCTCCGTCGGCGCGTGCCTGGGTGAGCATCCGTTCGACCGTGGCGATCCAGTCCACGAAGGGCGGGGGCATCTCCACGTCGATGGACTTCCGCTCGGCCCACAGCCGGGCGCCCGCGCGGACGAGGACGTCGTCCCGGAATGCCCGGGCGACCGCGAAGCTGAGACCGACGAGCTTCTCCAGGGCCGGTTCGGCGGTGGCCTCATGGCGCGCGATCATGGCCGGCCAGGTCGCGAAGTGCGCCTTCACCACGGCAAGGGCGAGCTGTTCCTTGTTGGTGTAGTGGAAGTAGATGGCTCCGCTGGTGCGGCCGGACCGTTCGCTGATGTCACTGATACTGGTTGCTGCGTACCCACGTTCGAAGAACAGGTGAGCCGCGGCCAGCAATACGGCTTTGCGGGTCTCTTCCGCCCGATCCTGCACGCGTTGCCCCTTGTCCGTCGATGGGTCGCGAGGAGGAATGTAGCCGTCCCGCCGGACGGTCAGCGGGGTCGCACATGCGAAAGCAGCAATAGTCTTATTAGCTTTTTTCATGGATTCCCCTTTCTGTTGTTCGTCCTTGAGCTGGTCCAGGACCGTCGAACGCGAGGCGGTGCACCGGATCTCGGTGGCCGAGGTGCTGCTGACGGACGTCCGCTCGTGCGGGCCGCTCACCTTCTGTGCCGCCGCGGCGTGGACACGCTCGCACCCCACGTTCCCCCGCGGTCGCGACGACCGGCACAGCCCCTGGATGCTCGTCGAGACCCTGCGCCAGCTCGGCATCTGCGTTCCGCTGCGCCACTTCGGCGTGCCGGCCACGGCGCACTTCCTGATCGACGACGTCTCCTTCCGGCTCGACACGAGCGCGGAACCCACGGCACCGCACGGCGCCAGCGAGGTCACCTGCCGGGTGTCGGTCCGTGACCTCCGCACCGACCGGAACGGGAAAGGGGTGGCCGCGCTGCGGATGCGGGCCGAATTCCTGGCCGGAGGCCGCACATTCGCACACGCGGCGGGCGGGGCGCGGATTCTCGGCGCCCGGCGGTACGCGGAAATCCGCTCCCGGCTCGCTGTGGCGGCCCCGGCGCCGAGCCACCGCCCCCGGCCGCAACCGGCCGTCCTGGGGCTCGAGTCGAGCGCCGATGTCCTCATCTCCCGCCAGGAGGACGACATTCTGCTGGACCCGGCCGATCCACGTCACCCCTACTACTTCGACCACGGCACCGACCATGTGCCGGGGATGGCACTGCTGGAGGCGGCACGACAGGCGATCGCCCTGCGCAGCGGAGGACTTCTGCTCCGGCCGGTTTCCGGCCGTATGACGGCCCTGAAGTTCACCGAACACGCACCGCCCGCGGTCATTCACTGCTTCCCGCACGGCCGTACCGGCTTCTTCTTCATTCGGCAGGGCGGTGAGCGTACAGCCGCAGGCATGCTGCGTTATCGATAAGGCGTCACCCACACGTGGGTATTGCGGTGGCAAATCTTCACGACTGCTCCAGAAGAGCGTAGCGTTCATTATGTTTCTGGTTCCGGATGCGGTCAGGACCACCGCAGACCGCGATGCGTGACCCGTGCATGCGTGAACCAGTCATCTCGGCCTGCGAGGTCACGCTTTCCCGACGCTTTCCCGAAGCGAAGAAAGCGCAGCAGGCGCACACCGGCATTCCCACCGGCGGAACGTGCCGCCTTCCGGCCGTTCCGTCCTGCGCCAAGAACGGCACACACATGACGACCCACCGTATTTTCGACTGGACTCCAGCCGCCGTCGTCTTCGATTGCGACGGCACACTGGTGGACTCCGAACGGCACTGGCAGCAAGCGCGCGACACGGTCCTGCGCGGCCACGGAGTCGTACCCGACGCGGAGTTCACGCACCGCAGCAAGGGCCTGCACTACACCGAGTGCGGAGCCCTGATGGCCCGCCTCGCCGGCAGGCCCGACAGAGCCGAGGAGATGACCCGGCAACTCCTGGCGGCGTTCCGCGCTCTGGTCGCCCGGGATCCCGTGCCGATGCCCGGGGCGCGGTCCCTGGTGACGGCCCTGAGCCGGGCGGTGCCGCTGGCCGTGGCCAGCAACTGTCCCGCAGACGTGGTGGAGTTCTCCCTCGAGTCCGTGGGACTGCGGCACCACTTCCGGCACATCGTCGTGCCGGGCGCGGGAGTACGCCCCAAACCCCACCCCGACACCTACGCCGAGGCCGCGCGGCGCCTGGGCGTGGAGTGCGGCAGAGCGCTGGCCGTCGAGGACTCGCTCAACGGGCTGAAGGCCGCCGGCGCGGCGGGTCTGCGGGCTCTCGGAGTGGGGCGGAGGCCCGGCGGGGAGGCCGTGGCCCTGGCCGACCTGTGGGTGGACACGCTGGAGGACCCGGGTCTGCTGGCCTGGGCGCGCGGAACCACCGCGCTACGGGGCGAGCCCGGCGGTACGCGCCCCTCCCGGCCCCGTCCGACGGTCCCCAGGCAGGGCGGAGCGCCCCGGTCGGGAACCAGCGCCGTGCCCCGGCGGCAGACGTGGGACGGATCCGGCTGACCTCGGATCGCGACGCTCGCCCCGGGCGCGGACACGGACGGGCCCCGCCGCCACGAGCCGGGTGAACCCGGCTGCGCGGAGGGCGGGGCCGCCGGATGCCGCCGGTCGCGGCGGCGCCCATCGACCGACCGGCACTACCAGTAGTGCCGTCGCCCGAACACCGCGTGTCCGAGAGAGCCGAGGAGCCACAGTACGGCTCCGATGACGACGAGGATGATCCCGATCGTCCAGAGGACGGCGATGTTCGCGACGAACCCGATGATGAGGAGAATGATCCCCAGGATGACCATGACGCCTCCCGACGAGGGCTGCCGCCGGGCCGTGTCCCTTGAGCTGTGCCCGATAAATCCTATTTTCGGAGTTCCCGGCGCGCCGTGCCCCAAACCACACCCCGGGAGGTGCTGCGGCACCACCCCTCAGGCGGCCGGAGCCGCGCCGAAACGGTCGCCGACCGGGCGGGACGCCCGGCGGTGGAGCTCGGGTCCGGCTCCGGTCGGCGAGAGCGGCAGGCGGCGTCCGGCTTCACCGGTACGCCCCGGCGAAGCTGTGGTCCACGGTGACCGCGGGCACGAAGGGGCGGCGGCAGCCGGGCGTGGAGACCCGTCGTGGGCGAGCGGCGGCCGGTGCGTGGCCGTCCGCCCGGCGCATCCCGCCGAGTCTCGACTACGATGTGCCGTTCATCCCCGTGGTGTTGGCGGCCGTGGGGATCCCCCCGCGGTCCGTCGACCGCGAGGGGAAGGGGAGCAGCAGCTCAGAGGGCCGGGCCCGGAAGGCGACAGCCGAAGATCACTGCTCGCGCAGCGGAATCGACACGTAGGACGGGTCGTTCGCGGGCGAGGAGAAGGTCAGCTGTGCGCCGGAAGGGTTGTGCTCGATGTACAGCGGGTCGACCGTGTCGACGACCAGCGCGAGGCGGTGCCCGGCCGGGACGTCGTAGGCCGTGGAGAACAGCTCCAGGTCGACGCCGAACGGCGTGCCGGGCGTTCGCCCGTGCCAGGTGTACGGCGCGTTGCTGACCAGCTTGCCGAGGCCGAGCGGGCCCACGTCGTACAGGTATGCGACGAGGGTTCCGCTCTCCTTGGTGGGCGTGAGTGTGGTGTGCAGCTTCACCGTGCCGCGCACGTGCTGGGTGCTTCCGTACCTCTCCGACTGCCACACGGCGGCCCAGCGGCGCGGAAGCAGCGGGATCGACGCGACCGGCGGGAGCCGGCCCACCTGGTCGAGGATGCTGGAGAGGAAGACGATCCCGCCGTCGGCGCCGGAGTCGACGTTGGCGTGGATGGTCGTGGAGCCGGCGAGCGCGATCTTCCGGCGGGTCGCGGCGATCGACTTCCAGTCCGGGTAGCCCTCGTACCCCCCCGCGCTACGGGACTGCAACTGGACCGGCTGCTCACGGTCGATGCCGTTGTCGACGCCCTTGAGATAGTGGTCCAGCCAGCGTTCGGTGTCCGTCCAGACGTCGTTGGGCAGCCCGAACAGGCCGGTCAGTTCGGCGGTCGCGTGGTCGCCGGGGCGTAGTTCGAGCCGCTTGGGCACGGTCAGCTTCTCGTAGAAGTCGGCGTTCTGGTTGGCCGGGAAGACCGTGTCGCCCCAGGCGCTGGCGAGCATGACGGCCGCGCCGTTCTTGTTCAGCTGGTCGACGTAGGTCGCGGGGGAACGTTTCCGCCCCCAGTCGATCATCTGCTGCTCCTTCGACAGGTTCGAGGAGTACAGGTTGTCGAAGATCTCGCGCAGTTCGGGGCTCTCCCGGCCGGTGAGGGTGGCAGCGCCGTCCAGGACGGCCGCCGCCTGCACATGCTGGGTGCGGCCCGAGTAGATCGAGTCGATGAGATCCGCCCAGCCGCTGAGGGCGGCCACCGCCTTGATGCGCTTGTCGTGCGCGGCGGCCAGCAGGCTGATCCCGGCGCCGTAGGAGACCCCGGCCATCCCGACGTGCGCCGGATCGGCCGGAGTGTGTGCGAGGGCCCAGTCGATGACCTTGGAGGCGTCCGCTGTGTCCGGCGGACCGGCCACTTCTATCTGTCCGCCGGACTGCCAGAAGCCGCGCACGTTGTAGGTGAGCACCACATAGCCGGTGTCCGCGAGCTTCTGGGCCTGCGTCAGGTACTCCACCTGCGGCAGGCCCCAGCTCGTGGGCAGCACGATGAGCGGGTAACGGCGCGAGCCGTCGGCGCCGGCAGGCATGACGACGTTCGCCTTCAGTACGGTGCCGCCGTCGCCGGAGATGTCGACGAAGCGGACGCTGCCGGCCTGGGCGGCGGGCGCGAGGCCGACGACGGTACCGGCGACCAACGCCGCCGACACGGCTCCTGCGGCGGCGGTGCGCACAGAGGTGCGACTGTGTCCCATGGGTCACTCCTTCACTCATGTCAGTGCAAAGTGACCCGACGGTAACCGTGCTCGCTTACCGCAAGTAACCCGTCGGTAAGTTACGTACCGGTAAAGTTTGTTGAACTTCTAAGCGGGCGTGTCGGCGGAGGCCGGCTCGGGCTGCGGCGTCCGTGCCGCCCGCGTCACGTCCGCGACCAGCTCGACCACATCCGGGCCGTACGCCTGCGAATTGACCACCTTCAGCAGCAGCACGAAGGATCCGGTGCCGTACCTGCGGTGCAGCCGCTCGTGGTGACGGACGAGATAGCGGGTGGCGGCCTGGTTGTCGACGGCCCGCTGACCGCAGAACAGGAACACCGGGCGGGCGTCCTCCTGCCCGTCCGCGGTGAGCCGGGCGAGCAGGACGTACTCGATCCGGCCGCCCTCCATGCGGTAGTGCTCCCCGCCGATCCTGAACGTGCCCCGTTCCGCCACCGGTTCGGGGTCCGTGTTGACCCACACACCCGGCAGCAGCGAGGAAAGGTGGGCCGCCGTCCGACGGTTGGAGTAGGGGCCGCCGACGCAGAACTCCGTCCGACCGCCGAAGCCCTGCTGAGTGGCGTCGTGCGCCACGACCTGGGCACGCGCGTTGCAGTCCTTGATCAGAGCGGAGAGTTCGAGCAGGGCGAACACGTCGTGACGCTTCACCGACAGCTCCGGTCCACCTGCCGCGCGGTTGACCACCAGCAGCGACTCCGAGTGGTCCGGCAGCCCGAAGAACGCCTGCTTGCGGCGCAGCTTGCGCCTCCACAGATACGTACGGGCGAGCCAGCCGAACGCGGCACTGATACCGGCGGCTATCACCCCGAGGACGATGTTGCGCACGTCGTCGTTCATGGCGGCGCATGCTAGTCGCCCATTCGGACCAGCGCTCGAGGCGGTGCTGACGGGGCCATGGCAATGTGGTTACCCTGCGTGGACGCACGCCACTGGAGGTACGAATGCGTCGCCCTGTCGCGCGGAAACTGGCGGTTTCGGCGGTCTCGGCCGCCCTGTTGTCGGTGGGAGCGGCCGCGCCGCCGCACGCCGCCTCGGGGCCGGAGGGAACGACTCCGGCGAAAGTGCCGGTGGCCGTGGGCTACGGCGGGGCCGTGGCCAGTGTCGACGCCGACGCGTCCGCCGCCGGCATCGAGGTCCTCAAGAAGGGCGGCAACGCGGTCGACGCGGCCGTCGCCACGGCCGCCGCGCTCGGCGTCACCGAGCCGTACTCCGCGGGCGTCGGCGGAGGCGGCTACTTCGTCTACTACGACGCCAGGTCCCGTACGGTGCACACCATCGACGGCCGCGAGACGGCACCGCTGAGCGCCGACCCGAACCTGTTCGTGGAGAACGGCAAGCCGCTCGCCTTCGCCGACGCCGTCAGCAGCGGCCTGAGCGTCGGCACCCCCGGCACGCCCGCCACCTGGCAGAAGGCGCTGGACGAGTGGGGCACCAAGCAGCTCGGCACGGTGCTGAAGCCGGCCGAGCGGATCGCCCGCGACGGCTTCACCGTCGACGACACCTTCCGCTCCCAGACCGCCTCCAACGAGACCCGCTTCCGGTACTTCCCCGACACCGCCAAGCTCTTCCTGCCGGGCGGCCGACTCCCCGTCGTCGGCTCCACCTTCAAGAACCCCGACCTCGCCCGTACCTATGAGGAGCTGGGCCGCAAGGGCATAGGCGCGATCTACCACGGCGACCTCGGCGAGGACATCGTCGCGACGGTCGAAAAGCCCCCGGTGGACCCGGCCTCGGGCTGGAACGCCCGCCCGGGCAAGCTGTCCGAGAAGGACCTCGCGGCCTACGGCGCCAAGCTCCAGGCGCCCACGAAGACGTCCTACCGCGGCCTCGACGTCTACTCCATCGCGCCCTCGTCCTCCGGCGGCACGACCGTCGGCGAGGCGCTCAACATCCTGGAGAGGACGGACCTCTCGAAGGCGAGCGAGGTGCAGTACCTGCACCACTTCATCGAGGCCAGCCGTATCGCGTTCGCGGACCGCGGTCGCTGGGTCGGCGACCCCGCCTTCGAGGACGTGCCGACCAAGGACCTGCTGTCGCAGAAGTACGCCGACTCACGCGCGTGCCTGATCAAGGACGACGCGGTGCTCACCAGCCCCCTGGCGCCCGGTGACCCGCGCCACCCGGCGCCCTGCGCGACCGGCGGGACGGCGGCCCCGACCACGTACGAGGGCGAGAACACCACGCACCTCACGGTCGCCGACAAGTGGGGCAACGTCGTCGCCTACACCCTCACCATCGAGCAGACCGGCGGCAGCGGCATCACCGTCCCGCACCGCGGTTTCCTGCTCAACAACGAGCTCACGGACTTCTCCTTCGCCCCCGCCAACCCGGCCGTGCACGACCCGAACCTGCCGGGCCCGGGCAAGCGTCCGCGCTCCTCGATCTCCCCGACGATCGTGCTCGACAAGCAGGGCCGCCCGGTCGTCGCACTCGGCTCGCCCGGCGGCGCGACCATCATCACGACCGTGCTGCAGACCCTGACCGAGTTCCTCGACCGTCACCTGCCGCTGGTCGACGCGATCGCCGCGCCGCGCGCCAGCCAGCGCAACGCGGCGAAGACGGAACTGGAACCCGCCCTCTACGACAGCTCTCTGCGCGCCCAGCTGGAGGCCATCGGGCACTCGTTCACGCTGAACCCGGAGATCGGCGCGGCGACGGGCGTCCAGCGCCTGCCGGGCGGCAGGTGGCTGGCCGCCGCCGAGAAGGTGCGACGCGGTGGCGGCTCGGCGATGGTGGTGACCCCGGCGTCCTGACGGCCGCCGGGAGTCTCACGCTCACCAGGGTGCGGCCCCGCCCTCCGGGGCGCGGGCCGCACCGCCGCCCGGCTCCCCGTCGGCGGAAGCCCGCGCCGAGGCCCGCGGCCGCGGGTGGAACGCGAGTCGGTCCTCCTCCACGTCGATCTCGACCGCGCTGCCGCGTTCGATCCGGCCGTCCAGGAGCAGACGGGAGAGCCGGTTGTCCAGCTCCCGTTGGATCGTGCGGCGCAGCGGACGAGCGCCGTACTCAGGCTCGTAGCCGCGCTGCGCCAGCCACTGCACGGCCCGCTCGCTGAACGTCACGTCGATGTCCTGCGCCTGCAGCCGGCGCCGGGTCTTGTCGAGCAGCAGGTCGGTGATCTGCCGCAGCTGTTCGGCCGTCAGCTGGCGGAAGACGACGATCTCGTCGATACGGTTGAGGAACTCCGGCCGGAAGTGCTGACGCAGCGGACGCAGGATCTGCTCCCGCCGCGCGTCCTCGTCCGCCTCGGCACCACCGGCACCGAATCCGATGCCCGCGCCGCGCCGGGTGATCGCCTCCGAGCCCAGGTTGCTCGTCATCACGATGACCGTGTTGGTGAAGTCCACCGTCCGGCCCTGGGAGTCGGTCAGCCGCCCGTCGTCGAGGACCTGGAGCAGGATGTTGAAGACGTCCGGGTGCGCCTTCTCCACCTCGTCGAGCAGCAACAGCGAGTACGGGTGCCGCCGTACGACCTCGGTGAGCTGCCCGGCCTCCTCGTGACCCACGTACCCGGGCGGGGCGCCCACCAGCCGGCTGACGGTGTGCCGCTCCTGGTACTCGCTCATGTCGAGCCTGACCATGCGCTCCTCGCTGCCGAACAGCGCCTCCGCGAGCGCCCGCGCCAGCTCCGTCTTGCCGACGCCGGTCGGGCCGAGGAACAGGAAGCTGCCGATCGGCCGGTCGGGGCTGGCCAGGCCGGCCCGCGAGCGCAGCACCGCGTCGGCGACCACGGCGACCGCCTCGTCCTGCCCGACGACCCGTTGGTGCAGGTGTTGCTCGAGGCCGAGCAGCCGTTCCTTCTCCTCCTCGGTGAGCCGGCTCACCGGGACGCCGGTCAGCCGGGACACCACCTCGGCGATGGCCTCCGTGGTGACCTCCAGGTGCTGTCCCTCGTCGGCCTCGGGCTCGCCGCTCGCCTCCTCGATCCGCTGCTTCAGCTCCACGATGCGGTCACGCAGCCGCGTGGCCTGCTCGTACTGTTCGTCGGCCACCGCCTGGTCCTTGTCCCGGGTCAGCCGCTCGACCTCCCGCTCCAGGGCCCGTACGTCCGTGCCCTTGGTCTTGGCGCGCAGCCGCACGCGGGCGCCCGCCTGGTCGATCAGGTCGATCGCCTTGTCCGGCAGATGCCGGTCGGTGAGGTAGCGGTCGGACAGCTCCACGGCGGCCACCAGCGCCTCGTCGGTGTAGCGGACCTGGTGGTGGGCCTCGTAGCGGTCGCGCAGCCCGCGCAGGATCTCGATGGCGTCCTGGACGGACGGCTCGGGCACCAGGATCGGCTGGAACCGGCGCGCCAGCGCCGCGTCCTTCTCGATCCGTCGGTACTCCTCCAGCGTGGTGGCGCCCACCACGTGCAGTTCGCCGCGGGCCAGGGCGGGCTTGAGGATGTTGCTCGCGTCCATGGAGCCGCCCTCCGCGCCGCCGCCACCGGCGCCGACCACGGTGTGCAGCTCGTCGATGAAGACGATCAGCTCGTCCGAGTGCGCGCGGATCTCGCCGACGATGTTGTTCAGGCGCTCCTCGAAGTCGCCCCGGTAGCGGGTGCCGGCCACCACGCCGGTCAGGTCCAGCGAGATGACCCGGCGGCTGAGCAGCACGTCGGGCACATCGCCGTCGGCGATGCGCTGCGCGAGCCCCTCGACGATGGCGGTCTTGCCGACGCCCGCGTCACCGATGAGCACCGGGTTGTTCTTGCCGCGGCGGGAGAGCACCTCGATGGTCTGCTCGATCTCCTCCTCCCGCCCGATCACCGGGTCGATACGGCCCTGCCGCGCGAGGTCGGTGAGATCGCGACCGTACTTGTCCAGGGTCGGAGTCGACGTGGGGCGCGGCCGTTCGGGGCGCTGCGCCACGTGGTCCCCTGCCTCCGGGGGCATGGGAGCGGGGGTGAAGCGGTGGGAGTGGAGGATGTGCCCCGCGGCCGAGTCGGGGTTCGCGGCGAGCGCGCTGAGCACGTGCTCGGGGCCGATGTAGCCGGTGCCGCTGGCCCGGGCCAGTTCGTGCGCGTCCAGCAGGGCGCGCTTGACGGCGGGCGTCAGGGAGAGCGAGGTGGGCGGCGGCGCGTCGCCCGAGCTCTGCTGGGCCGGGCCGGAGCGTTCGTCGATCTCCGAGGCCAGCGAGTCGGGGTCCGCCCCGGCGCGGCTGAGCAGACTCCGGGTCGGTTCGGTGGCGAGCGCGGCGCGCAGCAGATGCTGGGTGTCCAGATCGCGACTGCCGTGCTCGGCGGCGTAGCGCGCGGCGCCGGCGACCAGTTGCCGGGCCGGCTCGCTCAGGAGCCGCCCCAGGTCGATCTGCCGGGGACCTGGACGCTGCCCACCGAAGATACGTGCGAAGAACTCTGCGAAGGGGTCCGAGCCGTAGCCCTGCGGACCCGTGAATCCGCTGGTCATGGCCTTCCGTTCCGCTGATGTACATGCCGGTCCGTCGCGGGTGCCCGGGGTTGTCCGAGTTACACCTGCGGTGCGTGCGTTTGCCCCGGAGGGGTGTGCGCGCACCTGCGCTGCGTGCGCCTTGGCCTGCGGTGCGTGCGTGCACGTACGGTGCGTGCCCTGACGCTTAGAACACCATCGCACGATCGTTGTTCAGGGGCATGTGCAAAAAGACGGACGCCCTCGGACGGGCGGGTGGCCGACCCCCGAGTGCGGCGCCGGCGCGGCGGGGAGCGCACAGGGCGCGAATGCCCCCGCGGAGCCCACTGCGTCAGCTCTGAAAACCGCCTGTAGCCCTTCCGTAACACGACTGGTGTTTTCTGTCGGACCGGAGTACTCCACTCGGGCGGGAGCTGGGCGATGGCGGTGGATCAACTCCCGGGAGCGGTGCGGGAGTTCGCGAGCTACCTGAACGGGCTGCTGGCGCGGCTCGACCAGGGCGGCGGCTGGTGCGGCGTCTTCTGGCAGCGCGACCCCGACGGCATGCGGGCCTGCCTGGAGGGCCGGGAGGTGCCGCCCTGGGATGTGGTGGAGGCGCTGCTGCAGGACCTCGCCGCCGCATACGGGCCCGCCGTCGCCGCTCCGGAGGCCGAGCGGGCGCGGACGCTGCACGGTGCCTCACTCGCCGCGTACGACGCCCGGCCGGGGGCCCACGGGGCGCTCGGGGACCGGCTCGACGTGATGTTGCGGGAGAAGCGCTTCGCGGCGGAGCGCAGGGCGGACCTCGCGCGCAGGCTGGAGTCGGCCGCCACCCGCGAGGAGGCCGCGTCGCTCCGGCTCGACCTCGCCTGGGCCCGGGACGACCACGACCGCGCCACGGCCCGCTGCGCGGAGCTGCGCCGCCGTATGGAGGCCCTCGACCACCGCGTCCTGCCCGCACAGGGCGCGCGGTCTTCCGGGGCGGCCTGGGCGGGGGAGGTGTTCCGCACGGGCGGCGAGGCCACGGAAGCTCGGGCGCCCGGTGAGCCGGCCGGCAGAGGAACAGCGGCGCCGTCGGGCGGCCATGAGGAGAGCCGGTCGGCGGAGGTGGCCCGGGCGCGCCGCGAGGGGTGGCCGCAGGGCCCGGACGCGCCGTCCGAACGGCCTCAGGGCGGCAGCCCGGACGCGCCGTCCGAACGGCCTCACGGCGGCTCGGAGCGCGCGGACACGGGACCGGCCGACGACGCTTCCGTCTGGCACCGTGCCCGGACCGAAGACGCCCCCGGACCCGGCTCCGAGGAGCGGTCCGGCCCGTCCCGGAAATCCGTGAGCCGCGAGTCCGGCCCCCCTCCCGCCGAAGTGGACGCCCCCGCCAAGCAGCGCAAACGCCGCCCGCGCGGCAGTGCCCGTTTCGCCGGTGTGATGGACGTGCAGGAGCCGCCCACGGGCACCGTTGCACCCGTGGCCGCACCCGCGCCCGGGCGTCAGGGCCCCCGAGGCGCCCGGTTCGCCGGGGCCGCCGCTACCGAGGCACCCGAGGCCCCTCAGCCGCGTACCCGGCCCGTCGACGAGGCCGACCGGCAGCACACCGCCGACACCGTCGCCGCGCTCGTCCGGCTGCGCGCCGAGGGCCGCAGCGGTGAGGCGCACGCACTGCTCGTCGAGGCCGCCCACTGGCCCGCCGACCGCTACCCCCTGCTGGCCGCCGAACTGCACCGCGCGGGCCTCGGCGCCGACTGGGCCACCCTCCTGTGGGAGGCCGCCTCGCTGCCCGCCGACCGCCTCGTCGCCGCCGCGGACGCCCTGACCGCGGCCGGCCGCAGCACGGACGGCGAAGAGATGCTGCGGCAGGGCGTCGCACGGCCCGCGAAGGAGATCGGCGAGGCCGTCCTCGGACTCCACGCCGACGGCCGGCACCGCGAGGCCGGCGCCCTCCTCGACGCGTACGTACGCGTCCGTACGCCTCAGGAGGCCGCCCGCAGTGTCGCCGCCCGCCCGCAGCTGCTCGTACCGTTGCTCCTGGAGGCCGCCCGGGGTGTCTCCGCCGAACGTCACTGGGACCTCGTCCACGCTCTGAGGGTCGCCGGATTCACCGCCTGACCGGTCCGCCCTCGGTGCGACCGCTCACCCGCAGGGGTGCGAAACGTGATCGACTCAGCGGGTTGACGACGATGGTCTTGGCAAGGCTGCCGCGGAGGCTTACGTTCGACCCTCTACAGCCCGGTTCTACGGGCGTAGAGGCTCTCTGACGTCCCTTGCGGACCATCAGGCAAAGGAGCGGCACCATGGCCCACGTCGTACGCGCCGCACTGGTCCAGGCGACCTGGACCGGTGACACCGAATCCATGATCGCCAAACATGTGGAGCACGCCCGTGAGGCGGCCCGGCAGGGCGCGAAGGTCATCGGCTTCCAGGAAGTCTTCAACGCCCCCTACTTCTGCCAGGTCCAGGAGCCCGAGCACTACCGCTGGGCGGAGCCGGTGCCCGACGGGCCGACGGTGCGCCGTATGCAGAACCTGGCCCGCGAGACCGGCATGGTGATCGTCGTCCCCGTCTTCGAGGTCGAGCAGTCCGGCTTCTACTACAACACCGCCGCCGTGATCGACGCCGACGGCACCTACCTCGGCAAGTACCGCAAGCACCACATCCCCCAGGTCAAGGGCTTCTGGGAGAAGTACTACTTCAGACCCGGCAACCTCGGCTGGCCCGTCTTCGACACCGCGGTCGGCAAGGTCGGCGTGTACATCTGCTACGACCGCCACTTCCCGGAGGGCTGGCGGCAGCTGGGACTGAACGGCGCCCAGCTCGTCTACAACCCCTCCGCCACCCACCGCGGCCTGTCCTCCTACCTCTGGCAGCTCGAACAGCCCGCGGCGGCCGTCGCCAACGAGTACTTCGTCGCCGCGATCAACCGGGTGGGCCGTGAGGAGTACGGCGACAACGACTTCTACGGGACGAGCTACTTCGTCGACCCCCGTGGGCAGTTTGTGGGCGAGGTCGCCAGCGACAAGGAGGAGGAGCTCGTCGTGCGGGACCTCGACTTCGACCTCATCGAAGAAGTGCGGCAGCAGTGGGCGTTCTACCGCGACCGCCGCCCCGACGCGTACGAAGGACTGGTGAAGCCGTGAGTGACCTGTACGACCGCCACAAGGCCGTCCTGCCCGACTGGCTGGCCCTGTACTACAAGGACCCCCTGGAGATCACCCACGGCGAGGGCCGGCACGTCTGGGACGCCGACGGGAAGAAGTACCTGGACTTCTTCGGCGGCATCCTGACCACGATGACCGCGCACGCGCTGCCCGAGGTGACCAAGGCGGTCAGCGAGCAGGCCGGGCGGATCATCCACTCGTCCACGCTCTACCTCAACCGGCCGATGGTCGAGCTCGCCGAGCGCATCGCCCGGCTGAGCGGCATCCCGGACGCCCGCGTCTTCTTCACCACCTCCGGCACCGAGGCCAACGACACCGCGCTGCTGCTCGCGACGACGTACCGGCGCAGCAACCAGATCCTGGCGATGCGCAACAGCTACCACGGCCGCTCGTTCAGCGCGATCGGCATCACCGGCAACCGCGGCTGGTCGCCGACCTCCCTGTCCCCGCTGCAGACGCTCTACGTCCACGGCGGGGTCCGCACCCGCGGCCCGTTCGCCCACCTGAGCGACGCCGACTTCATCGCGGCCTGCGTCGAGGACCTGAGGGACCTCCTCGGCCACACCCGCCCGCCCGCCGCGCTGATCGCCGAGCCGATCCAGGGCGTCGGCGGCTTCACCTCGCCGCCCGACGGGCTGTACGCGGCCTTCCGCGACGTGCTCCAGGAGCACGGCATCCTGTGGATCGCGGACGAGGTGCAGACCGGCTGGGGCCGCACCGGCGACCACTTCTGGGGCTGGCAGGCGCACGGCCGGAGCGGCCCGCCGGACATCCTCACCTTCGCCAAGGGCATCGGCAACGGCATGTCCATCGGCGGCGTCGTCGCCCGCGCCGAGATCATGAACTGCCTGGACGCCAACAGCATCTCGACCTTCGGCGGCACGCAGATCACGATGGCGGCCGGGCTCGCCAACCTGACGTACCTGCTGGAGCACGACCTCCAGGGCAACGCCCGGCGCGTCGGCGGACTGCTCATGGAGCGGCTGCGGGCGGTCGGCGCCCAGCTTCCGGGCGTACGGGAGGTGCGCGGGCGCGGCCTGATGATCGGCGTCGAGCTGGTGCGGCCCGGCACCGACGAGGCCGACCCGGACGCGGCGGCCGCCGTGCTCGAGGCGGCCCGCGACGGGGGACTGCTGATCGGCAAGGGCGGCGGGCACAACACCAGCGTGCTGCGCATCGCCCCGCCGCTCTCGCTCACCGTCGCGGAGGCCGAGGAGGGCGCCGCGATCCTCGAGCAGGCCCTCAGGGATGTCCAGTAGCAGGCAGCAAGTGAGCGGGCGAGCGAGCCGAAGGGGCGCGCCGGTGTCGAGAGGACGAGGGGGCACCCCCTGCTCGTGGAGCTTGGGGGAGCGCGGAAGCCCAAAGGCCTGAGACGGTCGGCCTCTCGACATCGGCATCCAGCGTCCCGGAGGCGCACCGAGCCACAAAAAAAGGGAACTACAGCCATGCCCACCGCCTTGGAACCCGCCCTGTCGGTACGCCAGGTCCTCGCCCTGGACCGGGTGCTCGCCGGAGAGCCCGAGGTGGTGGCCGGCGCCGGGCACCTGGACCGGCCGGTGCGCTGGGTGCACGTCGCGGAGGCGCCGGACGTCGGCGTGATGCTCAGCGGCGGCGAAATGGTCCTCACCACCGGGGTGCTGCTCGCCGGAGACGTGGAGAAACAGGCCGAGTACATCCGGTCCCTGCACCGCGCGGAGGCCGCAGCCGTCGTCCTCGGACTCGGCCGGGCCTTCCCGGCGCCCCCGGACGTGATGCGCCGGGCCGCCGAACGCTGCGGGCTGCCCATGGTGGTCCTGCACCGGCCCTTCCCGTTCGCCGAACTGACCGAGGAGGTCCAGTCCCGCCTCGTGCGGCGCAAGTTCGCGGCGGTGAGCCTGTCGGAGTCCGTACGCACGGCCCTGACCGGGCTCATCACCGCGGGCGCCCCGCTGCAGCGGCTGCTCGATGAGATCGCCGTGCACGCGGGCTGCCCCGTCGTCCTCACCAACCTCGCCCACCGCGTGCTCGCCACGGCGGGGGAGCGGCCCGCGGTCGACGACGTGCTGCGCGACTGGGAGCGCATCGCCCGGCAGGCGGGCGGCAGCGAGGGCGACGGCTGGGTCCGCGCCGAGCTGGGCGGGCGCGGGGAGCGCTGGGGCCGGATCGTGCTGTGCGGTTACCGCGGCGACAGTCCGATCGGGCGCCTGCTGGCCGAGCGCGGAGCCGAGGCCCTGGTCCTGCACCGGATGCTCCACGGCTCGGCGCACACCTGGGAGGAGCAGTCCGCGCAGAGCCTGCTGACCGACCTCGTCTCCGGTGCCGTACCGCCCGGCAGGCTGCTGCCCCGGGCGCGGGCGGCCGGGCTGCCCGTCAACCGCCGCACCTTCGTCCCCCTGGTCGTACGTGACGGTGATCCCGCCCAGCTCGATCGCGTCCTGCGGCTGCTGGGCCTGCCCGGGCTCGCCGCCGAGCTGGCCGACGGGGCCACCGCCGTACTGCTCAGCCTCGCCCGTGACCAGGACGCGGAAGCGCTGACCGCGCACTTCGCCACCCGGCTGCGCACGGAGTCCCCGGCGGTGCGCGGGACGGCCATCGCCGCCGCCGACCCGCGTACCGCCTGGGAGGACGTGCCCGCCGGGCTGCGCGAAGCCCGGCACGTCGCGGACGCCGTGGCCGGCCACTCCGCCGCGCAGGACCTCCCGGCCGTCGTGCGCCTCAGGGACGTCCATCTGCGCGGCCTGGTCCGGCTGCTGCGCGACGACCCGCACGTGCAGGCCTTCGCCGAGCGGGAGCTGGACGGGCTGCTGTGCGGGCGCGACGCCGAGCAGGAGCTGCTGCCGGTGCTGCGCACCTACCTCGCCACCGGCCGCAACAAGTCCCGCACCGCCCAGCTCCACCACGTCAGCCGACCGGCCCTCTACCGCAGGCTGGAGGCCATACAAGCGCGCCTCGGGGTCGACCTCGACGACTTCGAACAAGCCGCCTCGGTACACATCGCGCTGCTCGCGCACGACGCCCAACAAGGGTGAAACGCCATGGAAAAACGTGGGAAACAGGTGTGTACGCGCCGGTATGACAGCGTGCAACGCCGAACGCCCGCAGACGTGACACGGTGCAACTCAAACGCGGCCCGCCGGCTTTCTACGCTCTCGGCACACCGAGCGACCGGAGGTCCCGATGAGCAGAGTGATCCGTGCCGCCGTCTTCCAGACCGCCTGGACGGGCGACAAGGAATCCATGATCCAGGTCCACGAGCAGGCGGCCCGCGACGCGGCCGCGCAGGGTGCCCAGGTCCTGTGCTTCCAGGAGCTGTTCTACGGGCCGTACTTCTGCCAGGTCCAGGACCCCGCGTTCTACGAGTACGCCGAGCGGATCCCGGACGGCCCGATCGTCAAGCGCTTCCAGGCCCTCGCCAAGGAGCTGGGCATCGTCCTCGTGCTGCCCATGTACGAGGAGGAGCAGCCCGGGGTCCTGTACAACACCGCAGCGGTGATCGACGCGGACGGCTCCTACCTCGGCAAGTACCGCAAGCACCACATCCCGCAGGTCAAGGGCTTTTGGGAAAAGTTCTACTTCCGTCCCGGGAACGTCGGCTGGCCGGTCTTCGAGACCGCCGTCGGCAGGATCGGTGTCTACATCTGCTACGACCGCCACTTCCCGGAGGGCTGGCGGGCCCTCGGTCTCGCGGGCGCCGAGATCGTGTTCAACCCCTCGGCCACCTCGCGCGGCCTGTCCGCCTACCTGTGGCAGCTGGAGCAGCCGGCGGCGGCCGTGGCCAACGAGTACTTCGTGGGCGCGATCAACCGGGTGGGCGTCGAGGAGCTGGGCGACAACGACTTCTACGGGACCTCGTACTTCGTGGACCCGGAGGCACAGTTCGTCGGCGAGGTCGCGAGCGACAAGGAGACCGAGCTGGTCGTCCGCGACCTGGACCTCGCGAAACTGCGGGAGGTCCGCGACCGCTGGCAGTTCTACCGGGACCGCCGTCCCGACGCGTACGGCCCGCTGACGGCTCCGTGACAACGGGCGGAGGGCACCCGCGCCCCGTAAGGGGCGCGGGGCTGTGCTCGATATGCGGCTACCGCCGCGCGGGCTCGACCAGCCACATACAACCCGCACTCTCTGATCGCACCCAGCGGGGCAGTTACGGAGGAGAGGGAGCATGACCCGTACCGTCATCCGCGGTGGCCTCGTCATCACCGCGTCCGACGAGATCCACGCCGACGTCCTGATCGAGGACGGCCGCATCGCCGCCCTCGCCGCGTCCGGCACCCCGGCCGCCGAGGCCTTCACGGCCGAACAGACCATCGACGCCACCGGCAAGTACGTGATCCCGGGCGGTGTCGACGCCCACACCCACATGGAGCTGCCGTTCGGCGGCACCTTCGCCTCCGACACCTTCGAGACCGGCACCCGGGCCGCCGCCTGGGGCGGAACGACCACGATCATCGACTTCGCGGTGCAGAGCGTGGGCCACTCGCTGCGTGAGGGGCTGGACGCCTGGCACGCCAAGGCCGAGGGCAACTGCGCCGTCGACTACGGCTTCCACATGATCGTCTCCGATGTGAACCAGGAGACGCTCAAGGAGATGGATCTCCTGGTAGAGGAAGGCGTGACCTCTTTCAAGCAGTTCATGGCCTATCCAGGAGTGTTCTACTCGGACGACGGCCAGATCCTGCGCGCCATGCAGCGCTCCGCCGAGAACGGCGGGCTGATCATGATGCACGCCGAGAACGGCATCGCGATCGACGTGCTGGTCGAGCAGGCGCTGGCCCGCGGCGAGACGGATCCGAGGTATCACGGCGAGGTGCGCAAGGCCCTGCTGGAGGCCGAGGCCACCCACCGCGCCATCAAGCTCGCCCAGGTCGCAGGGGCCCCGCTGTACGTGGTGCACGTCTCGGCGCAGGAGGCGGTCGCCGAGCTGGCCCGCGCCCGTGACGAGGGGCTGAACGTCTTCGGCGAGACCTGTCCGCAGTACCTGTTCCTGTCCACCGACAACCTCGCCGAGCCCGACTTCGAGGGAGCGAAGTACGTGTGCTCGACCCCGCTGCGGCCCAAGGAGCACCAGGCGGCCCTGTGGAAGGGCCTGCGCACCAACGACCTCCAGGTGGTCTCCACCGACCACTGCCCCTTCTGCTTCGTCGGCCAGAAGGAGCTGGGCCGGGGCGACTTCTCGAAGATCCCGAACGGCCTCCCGGGCGTCGAGAACCGCATGGACCTGCTCCACCAGGCCGTCGTCGACGGGCACATCTCACGCCGCCGCTGGATCGAGATCGCCTGCGCGACCCCCGCCCGGATGTTCGGCCTCTACCCGAAGAAGGGCACCATCGCCCCCGGCGCCGACGCCGACATCGTCGTCTACGACCCGCACGCCGAGCAGGTCATGTCCGCCGAGACACACCACATGAACGTCGACTACTCGGCGTACGAGGGCAAGCGCACCACCGGCCGGGTCGAGACCGTCCTCTCGCGCGGCGAACCCGTCATCACCGAGCGGGAGTTCACCGGGCGCGCGGGACACGGCGTCTACACCCCCCGCTCCACCTGTCAGTACCTCAACTAGGAGTGGCGCCCCATGGACTTCGGACTCGTCCTGCAGACCGACCCGCCGGCCTCGCGGGTCGTCAGCCTGATGAAGAGAGCCGAGCGCAACGGCTTCCGCTACGGCTGGACCTTCGACTCCGCCGTGCTGTGGCAGGAACCGTTCGTCATCTACAGCCAGATCCTGGCCAACACCCAGAAGCTGACCGTCGGTCCGATGGTGACGAACCCGGGCACCCGCACCTGGGAGGTCACGGCCTCCACGTTCGCCACCCTCAACGACATGTTCGGCAACCGCACCGTCTGCGGCATCGGCCGCGGCGACTCGGCGATGCGCGTCGCCGGCCGAAAGCCCAACACCCTGGCCCGCATCAGCGAGGCCATGAAGGTCATCCGGGCGCTGGGCAGCGGCCAGGAGGCCGACCTCGGCGGCGGCACCGTCGTCAAGTTCCCCTGGATCAAACCGGGCGCCAGGCTTCCCGTCTGGATGGCGGCGTACGGCCCCAAGGCGCTCAAGATGACCGGAGAGGAGGCCGACGGGTTCATTCTCCAGCTCGCCGACCTGTATCTGACCGAGTACATGGTCAAGGCGGTGAAGGACGCGGCCGCGGCCGCAGGGCGCGACCCGTCCGAGGTGAAGATCTGCGTCGCCGCCCCGGCCTACGTCACCGAGGACGACTCGCCCGAGGCGCTGGCACACGCCCGTGAGCAGTGCCGCTGGTTCGGCGGCATGGTCGGCAACCACGTCGCCGACCTCGTCGCCAAGTACGGCGAGCACTCCTCCGCCGTCCCCGAGGAGCTGACCGACTACATCAAGGCCCGCCAGAGCTACGACTACGCCCACCACGGGCGCAGCGGAAACCCCGACACCCAGTTCGTGCCCGACGAGATCGTCGACCGGTTCTGCGTCATCGGCCCGGTCGAGAAGCACATCGAGAAGCTGAAGGCACTGCGCGAGCTGGGCGTCGACCAGTTCGCCGTCTACGACATGCACGACGCACAGGAAGCCGTCATCGACGCGTACGGGAGCCAGGTCATCCCGGCCGTCAACGGCTGATCCCCAACGGGTCCCCGGACCCTTCCTCTCCCCGCTCGTCCCCTTCCCGCTCTCCCGGGAAGGGGGCCCAGGACGCTCCGGTCGCCTCGGCCACCGGGCGCACCCCCCATCGGCGCCGCCACCCGCACGGCCTTTCCCGTCCCACCTCCTGATTGGCCTGCCCCATGACCGACACCGCTCCCACGGCCATACCGCCGTCCGCCCAAGTCACCCTCCCCGACGGGCGCGTGGAGATCGCCCCGGGCTCCCCGCAGCCGCGCGGTGCGTACGCCAACGAGGACCTGCTGCCGGTCCCCGTCGCCAAGCGCACCTGGACCACGTACAACTTCTCCGCGCTGTGGGTCGGCATGGCCCACAACACGGCGTCCTGGACCCTGGCCTCCGGCCTGATCGCGGTCGGCATGGACTGGAAGCAGGCGGTGTTCACCATCGCCCTGGCCAATGTGATCGTGCTGGTCCCGATGCTGCTCACCGGGCACGCGGGACCCAAGTACGGCATCCCCTTCCCGGTCTTCGCCCGGGCCTCCTTCGGCGTGCGCGGCGCCAACCTGCCCGCGGTCGTACGGGCGCTGGTGGCGTGCGGCTGGTTCGGCATCCAGACCTGGATCGGCGGTGAGGCGATCTACTTCCTCGCCGGGAAGCTCATCGGCGACAGCTGGTCCAACGCCTCCCACGTCGGCGGCTACGCCTGGACCATGTGGCTGTCGTTCGCGATCTTCTGGGTGCTCCAGGTCGCCATCATCTACCGGGGCATGGAGACCATCCGCCGCTTCGAGAACTGGGCGGCGCCCTTCGTGATCGTCGGCGCCCTGGTGATGCTGTGGTGGATGAGCAGCAAGGCGGGCGGCTTCGGCCCGCTGTTCGACCAGCCTTCCAAGCTGGGCTGGGGAGCGGACTTCTGGAAGCTGTTCGCGCCCTCCCTCATGGGCATGATCGGCTTCTGGTCCACGCTGTCCCTGAACATCCCGGACTTCACCCGGTACGGCCGCAGCCAGAAGGCCCAGACGTGGGGCCAGGCGCTCGGCCTGCCCACCACCATGACGCTGTTCGCGTTCCTGTCGGTGCTGGTCACCTCCGGTTCGCAGGCGGTGTACGGCAAGCCGGTCTGGGACCCGGTGCAGCTGGCGGCGAAGACGGACAACGTGGTCGGGCTGCTGTACGCCCTGGTGACCGTGCTGGTGGCGACCCTGTCGGTGAACATCGCGGCCAACCTGGTCTCCCCGGCGTTCGACTTCTCCAACGTCGCGCCGCGCAAGGTGAGTTTCCGCACCGGCGCCCTGATCACCTCGGTCCTCGCGGTGCTGATCTTCCCGTGGAAGCTCTACTCCGACCCGCAGGGCTACATCTTCACCTGGCTCGGCCTGGTCGGCGGCCTGCTCGGCACGGTGGCCGGCATCCTCATCGCCGACTACTGGATCCTGCGCCGCACCCGGCTCGACCTCACCGACCTGTACCGCTCCGGTGGCCGCTACTGGTACGGGGGAGGCTGGAACTGGCGGGCCGTGCTGGCCTTCGTCGTCGGCGGAGTGCTGGCCATCGGCGGCGCGGACTTCCATCCGCTGATCGACGGCCGCCCCGTCCCGGCCCTGAAGCCGCTCGCCGACTACGGCTGGGCGGTCGGCCTCGGCACGTCGTTGGTGCTGTACCTGCTGCTGATGCTCGCGCGAGGCCGGGACGACGCCACGGTGTGACCACCGGCCGGGCCGCTGGGGAACGGTCAGCTCTTCTGCTGACCGTCCCCCAGCGCGGCCACCGCCTCCCTGGCGGCCTTGATGGCCCCCTTGTTGATCTCGTCCGTACCGGGAGCCTTCTTCGTCTCGAAGTCGCTGCCGTTGTAGTCGACGGAGACCAGCGCGTTGGACACGCGGACCAGCACCAGGCCCTCACGGGTCTGCTGCTTGTCCTCGGTGGTGAGGTTCACGACCGAGTAGCCGGCGTCGCCGAGACCGGGGACCGCGCCGCCGCCGCTCTTGTCCGTGGTCCGCTCGGTGTACGACTTCTGCGCCTGCGCCTGCGAGTCCATGATCTCGAAGGTGACGTCGAGCCAGCGGTAGTCGTAGCCCTTGAGCGCGTTCCAGGAGCAGGTCCGGCGGACCGACCGGTCCGTGGAGGGGATCTCCTTGCCGGCCGTCTTGGCGCCCGGGACGAGGGACGTGATCGTCTTGCCGGTCAGAGCCGTGCACGGTGGGGGCGCGGTGGCGTACGTCTTCGCCGCGGCCGACGGGCCGGAAGCGGAGGCGGTTCCCGCGTCCTGGGGGCTCTGGGCGTCCTGGCTCCGCTGGGCCGACTTGTGCTCGGTGGCCGAGGAGGCGGCCGGACCGGAGGTCAGCGCCCAGCCCGCACAGGCGAGTACGAGGACCGGGCTCAGCCGCGCGGTGAGGGCGAGCGGCAGGGGAAGATCACGCACGGGCGCACTTCTCGTGGGGGACGGACGGTGCGGAGGGTGGTCCACACTGCGGACGGGACGACAGTTTCACATGACTGCCTGTGAGGCGGAAGGGGCCAACTCGCTCTGTACTCACGCGATGACGCAGGCCGACCGTGCACAGGCCCCTGTGTCCCCTTATGCCCGAACCGGACCGGTGCCGGAGCCATGCTGTGCCCACGCTGGACCCGCGCGGGACAGGGGCGGCAGCGTGCTGGGCCCGCGCGGCGGGGTGGGCCGGACCCGTGCTGAACCCGCGCGGCGGGGTGGGCCGGACCCGTGCTGGGCCCGCGCGGCGGGGTGGGCCGGACCCGTGCTGAACCCGCGCGGGACAGGGGCGGCACCATGCCGGACCCGCGTGCCGCCGGGGCCGGAGCCAGCCCCGGCTTCCGATGGGCGTCCCCCCGAGACGGGACCCCGGGGCCGTCGGGTGCCACCGTCCCCGCCCCCGAACGACCGCGGGGCCGCCCCGGCCGCCCGGGGCGCGCTCACCGCATCAGCGATATCGCGTACGCGAGGAAGAACCCGGCCACCAGCACCACCAGCGCGGTGATGGCGATCAGTGGTCCCTTCGCCCAGCCCCGCGTCCGGTCGTAGTCGTCCCGGTGAGTGACCTCCGAAGTGCTGCTCTCGCCCGGCGGCGTCTCTCCCGGAGGCACCCCGCCCGGCTCCACCCCCGGGGTCTGCGACGGCTCGGGGTCGGCGGAGCCGTACTGACGGTTCCGCATCCCCCCTGTTCCGCTGTCCCGGTTCATCTGGTTCATGGCCGCCGAGTACCCGCACGACCGGGCGTCACGCGGAGACGCGGAGACAAGGGGACGAACGGGGTGACCGCTGCCCTGCGCGCGCCCGAGGAGGGGGTGTCAGCGGGCCAGACGTGAGGGCGACAGTGGGCGGGAGGCGCCCATGCGCACCTGCCGTACCCCGTCGGAGAAGTGCACCACCGGCTCGGCTTCGGGTGAGGGAAGTCCTGCGGCCCGGGTCACGGTCTCCTCGAAGCGTTCGAGTGTCGCGGCGCGCAGCGGCCACGGCTCGTGCTCGACGGGCGTTTCCCAGAGCATCCCCAGCCGTCGTGTGTACGCGCGCCACCGTGAGGTCAGCCAGACGTCCCGCTGCGTCGGCGTCAGCGGCCGGCCGGGCCGGACGGCCACCTCGTACGAGGGCGAGCCGCCCCGGCGTGCACCCGAGTAGCGCACCACCTCTCCCTCGTGGGACAGACTCAGCCGGCCCGGGTTGTACGGTGCGCCCACGGCGCGGGCCGCCAGCATGAGGGGGTTGCCCACCTCGATGGACAGGAACCACAGCCCGTCGCGCCCGTCGGGGCCCCGGACGTAGGTGCGCAGGTTGGTCTCCGGAAACGTGGGGAGGCCGGGCGTCGCGCCGGGCAGGACCGCAGGCCGTACGTCGGCCATCAGGAACGGCGTGAAGCTGACCCAGGCCGCGCCCTCGTACTCGTCCACGGTCAGGCCCTCCGGCAGCAGACGCCGCACCTGGTCGGGGCGGAAGGGCCAGTGCACGAAGGTCTGCGTCAGCCATCCTGCCTCCAGGGCCGGCAGGTGGACGCGCTGCTCCGCCGCGAGGGACACCATGCCGCCCGAGTCCCCGTCGATCACACCGGGAAACGCGGCGGGAGCGCTGCGACTGGGGGACGTGCACCGCGTCAGCCCGGCCCGCCGAGGGGCAACGGATGACCGAGCTGCGGGGGTCAGGTGCTCGCCGGACGCGGCTAGGTCGAGACATGGCCACGGCGTCCCCCCGCCGTGCGAGTCCGCCGCCGACCCTCCGTCCCAGCCCTTGCTTCATCTATCGACATTCGATAGATTCCCATCGCGAATCGATGGAAGGTTGGGGCATGGGAAAGCTGACAGTGGGTGCGCTGCGCGCCGTACTCGTGGTGGTGCTCGCCGGCGCCGTGTTCGTACAGGCATCGATGGTGTGGGCGTTGGCCACCGACCCGGAGAACGGGTCGCTGCCGCTGACCCCCCTGCGCGTGATCACGATCCTGGGCATGGTGTCGGTCCAGGTCGCCGTGGTCTGCGTATGGCGGCTGGTGACGATGGTGCGACGCGGGACCGTGTTCTCCCACGCCGCGTTCCGGTACGTGGACGTCGTGATCGGCGCGATCGTGGCGGCTGCCCTCGTGTGGTTCGCGGTCACGGCCCTCAACGCTCCGGGCCAGCGGGCCGACCCGGGCGTCACCGTCATCATGGGCGGGGTCGGCGTGGCCATCCTGGGAGTCGCGCTCATCGTGTTCGTACTGCGGACGCTGCTCGCCCAGGCCGTCGCGCGCGACGTCGAAGCGGCGCAGATGCAGGCCGAGTTGGACGAGGTGATCTGATGCCGATCGTCGTCGACATCGACGTGATGCTGGCCAGACGCAAGATGTCCGTGGGCGAGCTCGCGGAACGCGTAGGGATCACGCCCGCCAACCTGGCGGTACTCAAGAACGGCCGCGCCAAGGCGGTGCGCTTTGCCACGCTCGCCGCGCTCTGCGAGGTTCTCAAGTGCCAGCCGGGCGACCTGCTGCGCTGGGAGGCCGAGGATGCCGTGGGTGGATGACGTGTCCCAGGCGGGCGTGAGAACGTCTGGCGTAACCGGCCGTGACACGGCGCGTGTACGGCATGGACATGGATCGCCCAGCACCCGCAGCACCGCCCCGACCCCGAGGTGAGAGATGCACTTCACGACCCGCCCCACCCTTCAAGGGACTTTCGGCATGGTGTCCTCCACCCACTGGCTCGCCTCCCAGTCGGCGATGGCCGTGCTGGAGGACGGTGGCAACGCGTTCGACGCGGCCGTGGCGGGCGCGTTCGTGCTGCACGTCGTGGAACCGCACCTCAACGGCCCCGCCGGCGAGGTCCCGATCCTGCTCGCCCCGGCGGGCGGCGAGGTGCGGGTGCTGTGCGGGCAGGGCGTCGCGCCCGCGGGGGCCACCATCGCCCACTACAGGGCACTCGGTCTGGATCTCGTCCCCGGCACCGGGCCCCTGGCCGCCGCCGTCCCGGGAGCCTTCGACGCCTGGATGCTGCTGCTGCGCGACCACGGCACCAGGTCCCTCGCCGACGTGCTGAAGTACGCCATCGGCTACGCCGAGCACGGGCACCCGCCGGTGGAGCGCGTCGGCCGGACGGTCGAGACCGTGCGCGAGCTGTTCGAAACCGAGTGGACCTCCTCGGCCGAGGTGTACCTGCCCGGCGGGAGGTCGCCGCGCCCCGGCGAGCCGCTGCGCAACCCCGCGCTGGCCGCCACCTGGAAGCGGCTGCTCGCCGAGGTGGCGAGGGCCGGCGACCGGGAGGAGCAGATCGAGGAGGCCCGCCGGGTGTGGCGCTCCGGATTCATCGCCGAGGCCCTGGTGCGGCAGGCGGGGCGGCCCACCATGGACACCAGCGGCGAACGCCACCGGGGCACCCTGACGGCCGACGACCTGGCCTCCTGGTCGGCCGCCTACGAGACTCCGGCGACCTACGACTGGAACGGCTGGACCGTGTGCAAGGCGGGCCCCTGGAGCCAGGGCCCCGTCTTCCTCCAGCAGCTCGCCCTGCTCCCGCCCGAGCTGCCCCGGTACGGCTCCGCGGACTACGTCCACCTGCTGATCGAGGGCTGCAAGCTCGCCATGGCCGACCGCGAGGCCTGGTACGGCGACGCGGCCGCGGTCCCGCTCGACGAACTGCTGTCCGATGCCTACAACGCCGAGCGGCGCGCCCTGATCGGCGACAAGGCGTCGTACGAGCTGCGCCCCGGCGCCCCCGGAAGCCGCGTGCCGCGCCTGAGTGAGTACGCTCGCGTGGTGGCCACCGACGATCCCGGCTTCAACCCCATGGGCGTCGGCGAACCGACCGTGGCGAAGAGCCCGACGTCGCCCGTGCCCGGTGAACCGGACGTCACCGCCGACGGCGCCACCCGCGGCGACACCTGCCACCTCGACGTCGTCGACCGCTGGGGCAACATGATCGCGGCCACGCCCAGCGGCGGCTGGCTCCAGTCCAACCCGGTCGTGCCCGAGCTGGGCTTCCCGCTCGGCACCCG
Organism: Streptomyces sp. NPDC001796; assembly: GCF_042892355.1. Taxonomy (NCBI): domain Bacteria; kingdom Bacillati; phylum Actinomycetota; class Actinomycetes; order Kitasatosporales; family Streptomycetaceae; genus Streptomyces; species Streptomyces sp. NPDC001796. Next base: position 101,632 of record NZ_JBIAUC010000009.1, read on the forward strand.
GCTCCAGATGACCTGGCTCGACGAGGGCCTGCCGAACTCGCTCACGCCCGGGCGCCGGCCCCGTACCACCCTCACGCCCTCGATCGCCCTGCGCGACGGGGTGCCGGTGCTGGCGTTCGGCACACCCGGCGGCGACCAGCAGGACCAGTGGCAGCTCCACTTCTTCCTGTCCGTCGCCCTGCTCCCGCAGGTCCGCGGCAGCCTCGACCTGCAAGGTGCCATCGACGCCCCGAACTGGCACAACGACAGCTTCCCGGGCTCCTTCTACCCACGCGGTATGCGCCCCGGCAGCGTCACCGTCGAGTCCCGCACGGACCCGGAGGTCGTCGCGGAGCTGCGCCGGCGCGGCCATGACGTCACCGTCGGCGAGGCCTGGTCGGAGGGGCGGCTGTGCGCGGTAGCCCGGAACCCGGAGACGGGCGTGCTCTCGGCCGCGGCCAATCCACGGGGCATGCAGGGGTACGCGGTCGGCCGCTGAACCAGCGGGTGCCGTTGAACCAGCGGGTGCCGTTGAATCAGCCGGTCCCACCGAACCGGCCGACCCGCCGACCGGCCGAAGCAGGGGAGAAGCACCGAATTCATACCGATTCAACCCGGAGTACACCAGGCCGGTGAGGATTGTCAGTGACGCGTGCTCTCATTGAGGGCATGATCGACGACTACGAAACCATCGACGGGTTTCTCGCGCACGGCACGGCAGACGTCGAGGAGGCCGTGCGCAAGGCGGCCGCCAGCGAGATCATGCCGCGCTTCTGCCGGCTCGCCGCGCACGAGATCGACGAGAAGAACGGCCCGCACGACCTGGTCACGGACGCCGACCGCAACGCCGAGGCCTACCTCACCGAGGTGCTTCCGAGGCTGCTGCCCGGCTCGGTCGTGGTGGGTGAGGAGGCGGTGCACGCCAACCCGGTGACGTACGAGGCCGTCCGGGGCGAGGCCCCTGTCTGGATCGTCGACCCGGTCGACGGCACCCGCCAGTTCGTGCACGGCGACCCCGGGTTCTGCACGCTGGTCGCACTCGCCCAGGGCGGTGTCGTACGCGCCTCGTGGACGTACGCCCCGGCCCTGGACCGCCTCGCCACGGCGGTGCGGGGCGAGGGCGCGTTCCTCGACGGCGAACGCCTGCGAGCGGGCTCTCCCACGGCGGGCCGCGACCTGGAGGTGGCCACGTCACACCCCGACTACACCACGGACGAGCAGAAGCGCGGGCTGCTCGGACTGCGGACGGGCGGCGTCCGCCCGCGCCCGTGCGGCTCGGCGGGCCTTGAGTACCTCAATGTCGCCCAGGGCCTGCTCGACGCCACGGCCTTCTCCTGGGAGGCGGCCTGGGACCACGCGGCCGGCCTGCTGCTGGTCGAGGAGGCGGGCGGCGCGCACCTGACCCTGACGGGCGAACCGTTCCGGATCACCGGCGGCAACGCGCTGCCGTTCACCGCGGCGCGGGACGAGGCCACGGCGCGCCGGGTGGTGGGCCTGCTGTCGGGCGCCGCCTGACCTTCCCCCGTACCCGAGGCGTGTCAGACCTCCGGCATATCCTGATCTCCTGTGGCCGTCGGCTGACGAAGGAGTCCGAAGGTGCCGTCGATGCTCGATGCGGTCGTGGTGGGGGCGGGGCCCAACGGGCTGACGGCTGCCGTGGAGCTGGCCCGTCGCGGTTTCTCCGTGGCCGTCTTCGAGGCGCGCGACACCGTCGGCGGCGGCGCCCGGACCGAGGAGCTGACGCTGCCCGGTTTCCGGCACGACCCGTGCTCGGCCGCTCACCCCCTGGGTGTCAATTCCCCCGCGTTCCGTGCCATGCCCCTCGAGCGGTACGGCCTTCAGTGGCTGCACCCCGAGCTGCCGATGGCGCACCCCTTCCCCGACGGCACGGCCGCGGTGCTGTCACGGTCCGTGGCCGAGACGGCCGCCTCGTTCGGCCCGCGCGACGCGGGAGCGTACCGCCGGCTGGTCGCGCCGTTCCTGAGCCGCTGGGACACCCTGGCCCGGGACTTCATGTCCCTGCCCCGGACCGCGCTGCCCCGGGACCCGGTCACCCTCGCCCGGTTCGGCCTAGTGGGCCTGCCCCCGTCGACCTGGCTGATGCGCCGCTTCCACGACGAGCGCGCGAAGACCCTGTTCGCCGGGCTCGTCGCCCACGTGATCGCCCCGCTCGGCGGTTTCGCCACCGGCGCGATCGGCCTGGTCTTCGCCCTCGCGGCGCACGCCCGCGGCTGGCCGGTCGCCCGCGGCGGCTCCCAGTCGATCTCCGACGCCCTCGCCGCGTACCTGAAGGACCTGGGCGGCACCGTCCACACCGACTACGAGGTCAAGCGCCTCGACGACCTGCCCCCGGCGCGCGCGTACGTCTTCGACACCTCGCCCACCGCGCTGGCCCGTATCGCCGGCCTCGGGCGCTACTACGACGGCTACCGCTACGGCGCGGGCGTCTTCAAGATCGATTACGCGCTGGACGGCCCGGTCCCGTGGACCGCGAAGGAACCGCGCGTCGCCGGCACCGTGCAGATCGGCGCGGACAGCGCGGAGATCGGCACCGCCCTGCGCGCCGCGTCCCGGGAGGGCCGCGCGCCCGACCGGCCGTTCCTCATCACCGTGCAGCCCAGCGTCGCCGACCCCACCCGGGCGCCTCAGGGCAAGCAGGTCTTCTGGGCTTACGGCCATGTGCCCAACGGCTGGCGCGGTGACCTCACCGACGCCATGGAGCGCCAGCTGGAGCGCTTCGCCCCGGGGTTCCGCGACCGCGTTCTCGCCCGCGCCACCGCCGGCCCGCCCGAACTGGCCGCCCGCAACGCGAACTACGTCGGCGGCGACATCGCCTCCGGCGCGGCGTCCGGCCTCCAGCTCCTGCTGCGCCCCAAGGTGTCCCTGTCCCCGTACAGCACCCCGCACCCGGCCGTCTTCATCTGCTCCTCGGCCACCCCACCGGGCCCGGGCGTGCACGGCATGTCGGGACACAACGCGGCGAAGGCGGTCTGGCGGAGGCTGAGGCAGCGATGACCGCCATCACGCTGGTCAAGGGCGACATCACCCGGCAGAGCGCCGACGCGATCGTCAACGCGGCCAACTCATCCCTGCTCGGCGGGGGTGGGGTGGACGGCGCGATCCACCGGCGCGGCGGCCCGGCGATCCTCGAGGAGTGCCGCGCGCTGCGCGCCTCGAGGTACGGCAAGGGACTGCCAACGGGCCGGGCGGTCGCCACCACGGCGGGCGAACTGGACGCACGCTGGGTGATCCACACGGTCGGTCCCCGCTTCAGCCCCCAGGAGGACCGCTCGGAGCTGCTGGCCTCCTGCTACCGGCAGTCGCTGCGCGTCGCCGACGAGCTCGGCGCCCGTACGGTGGCCTTCCCAGCCGTGTCCGCCGGCATCTACGGGTGGCCGATCGACGACGCCGCCCGTATCGCGGTGGAGACGGTCAGGGCCACGAGGACGGCCGTCGAGGAGGTCACGTTCGTCCTCTTCGACGAGCCGGCGTACGAGGCGTTCGCGGCGCGGCTTCGCTGAGCGACCGCTCATTCCCCGCGACCCTCGGCGAGGCCGCGCTGCCCCTGGTGGGGTGCGCCGTCCTTTCCGGGGCCCTTGGGGATGGAGTGACTGCTGAGCGGGCAGATATAGCACATGGCATTCCAGGCATTCCGGATATGTCTCCCGGAGGTCCCGCCGTGATCACTCATCCCGCCTACGGGGCCGACCCCTGGTGCATCCGCGAGACGGGGCTCGACCTGGACGTCCTGGCACAGAGCGAATCGGTCTTCGCCCTGTCCAACGGACACATCGGCTGGCGAGGCAACCTCGAGGAGGGGGAGCCGCACGGACTGCCCGGCTGCTACCTCAACGGCGTCCACGAAGTACACCCGCTGCCCTACGCCGAGGCCGGATACGGCTACCCGGAGTCCGGCCAGACGGTCATCAACGTCACCGACGGCAAGCTCATCCGCCTCCTCGTCGACGACGAGCAGGTGGACCTGCGCTACGGGCGTCTCCTCTCGCACGAACGGGTCCTCGATCTGCGGGCCGGGGTACTGCACCGCGTCTGCGAATGGGTCTCGCCGGTGGGCAAGGCCGTCCGGGTGCGCTCCACCCGCCTGGTGTCCTTCACCCACCGCGCCGTCGCCGCGATCGCCTACGAGGTTGAGCCGCTGGACGACGAGGTGCGCGTCGTCATCCAGTCCGAACTCGTCGCCAACGAGCCCATGCCGCAGCCCAGCGACGATCCGCGGGTGGCCGCCGCCCTGGAATCCCCGCTGCGCTCCGAGGAGCACCACGCCGAAGGGGCCCGGCTGCGCCTGATCCACCGCACCGTCCGCAGCGGACTGCGGGTCGCGGCCGCCGCCGACCACGTCGTACAGGGTCCGGCATCCACCCGGACAGCCGGAGAGAGCGCGCACGACGTCGCCCGGTTCACCGTCATCGCCGACCTCAGGCCCGGCGAGAAGCTCCGTCTGGAGAAGCTGGTCTCCTACGGCTGGTCCTCGCTGCGCTCACTGCCGTCCCTGGGGGACCAGGTGGAGGCCGCGCTCGCCGAGGCGCGCAGCACGGGCTGGCAGGGTCTGGTCGACGAGCAGCGGGCCGTCCTGGACGACTTCTGGGCGCACGCCGATGTGGAGGTGGACGGCGACGCCGAGATACAGCAGGCCGTCCGCTTCGCGCTCTTCCATGTGCTCCAGGCCGCCGCCCGGGCGGAGCAGCGGGCCATCCCCGCCAAGGGCCTGACGGGCTCCGGCTATGACGGGCACGCCTTCTGGGACACGGAGACCTACGTTCTGCCGGTGCTCATCTTCGCCCACCCGCGCAGCGTCACCGCGGCGCTGCGCTGGCGCCAGGACACCCTGCCGGCGGCCCGCGCCCGCGCCCGGCAGCTCGGCCTCGAGGGAGCCGCCTTCCCATGGCGCACCATCGACGGCGCGGAGTGCTCCGGCTACTGGCCGGCCGGCGCCGCGGCCTTCCACATCAACGCCGACATCGCCCATGCCGTCCTGCGCTACGTCTCGGTCTCCGGCGACGAGGACTTCGAACGCGACACCGGGGTGGAACTCCTGGTGGAGAGCGCCCGGTTGTGGCGTTCCCTCGGCCACCACGACTCCCAGGGCCGCTTCCACATCGACGGCGTCACCGGCCCCGACGAGTACAGCGCGCTCGCGGACGACAACACCTACACCAATCTCATGGCCCAGGAGAACCTGCGGGCCGCCGCCGAAGCCGCCGAACGCCACCCCGAACAGGCCGCCGCGCTCGGCGTGACCGAGGACGAGACGGCGGCCTGGCGCACCGCCGCCAAGACGATGACCGTCCCCTACAACAGGGCCCTCGGCATCCACGAGCAGGCCGCAGCCTACACCCGCCACCAGGTCTGGGACTTCTCCCGCACCCGGCCGGAGGACTACCCGCTGCTGCTGCACTACCCGTACCTCCAGATCTACCGGAAGCAGGTGGTCAAACAAGCGGACCTCGTGCTGGCGATGTACCTGCGCGGCGACGCCTTCGACGAGGGCGAGAAGGCGCGCAACTTCGCCTACTACGAACCGCTCACCGTCCGTGACTCCTCCTTGTCGGCGAGCGTGCAGGCCGTCATCGCAGCCGAGGTCGGCCACCTGCGCCTGGCGTACGACTACCTTGGCGAGGCGGCCCTGATGGACCTGGACGACCTGGAGAACAACACCCGCGACGGCCTGCACATCGCGTCCCTGGCGGGCTCCTGGATCGCGCTCGTCGCCGGCTTCGGCGGCTTGCGCTACCACTCCGGAACCATGTCCTTCGCGCCCCGGCTGCCCGACAGGCTCAGCCGGCTGGCCTTCTCGATCCACGTCCGCGGCCAGTGCCTCCGGGTGGAGATCACCGACTCCCATGCCACGTACACGCTGGTGAAGGGGGAATCGGTCAGGATCAGGCACTACGGCGAGCCGCTGACTGTGGCCGGCGACACCGCGCAGACCCGCCCGGTGAAACCGTCGCCCCCCTTGCCGCAGCCTTCCCAGCCCCCCGGACGCCACCCCGAGCGCCCCCACTGAACACAAAACCCCTGCTGCTGTGCGGGGGCGGCCTGCGGACGACGACGTGGCGGCACAGCGATCGGGGTAACGGCAGGTCGCTCCAGCCACATGTCGGATTTCCGCCAGCCCGGCACGCTCCGGTGCCCGATGCTTGAGGCATGCGGAACGCGATGCACACCGACCGGGAGCGCTGTGTGCGCGCCGTCCAGTCCAAGGACGCGCGCTTCGACGGCTGGTTCTACACAGCGGTCCTGACCACGCGGATCTACTGCCGCCCCAGCTGCCCGGCGGTGCCGCCCAAACCGGAGAACATGACCTTCTACCCGAGCGCCGCCGCCTGCCAGCAGGCCGGGTTCCGGGCGTGCAAGCGGTGCCGCCCGGACACCAGCCCCGGCTCGCCCGAGTGGAACCAGCGCGCAGACCTCGTCGCCCGCGCCATGCGGCTGATCGCCGACGGTGTCGTGGACCGCGACGGCGTGCCCGGCCTCGCCGCCCGTCTCGGCTACAGCACCCGCCAGATCGAGCGCCAGCTCCTCGCCGAACTCGGCGCCGGGCCGCTCGCGCTCGCCCGCGCGCAGCGCGCCCAGACCGCCCGGCTGCTCATCGAGACGACCGGGCTGCGGATGGCGGAGATCGCGTTCGCGGCCGGGTTCTCCTCGATCCGCACCTTCAACGACACCGTCCGCGAGGTCTTCGCGCTCTCCCCGAGCGAGCTGCGCGCCCGTCTGCCCCGGCAGACGGTGATCGCACCGGGCGTCCTCAGCCTGAGGCTGCCGTTCCGCGCCCCGCTCAACCCGGACAACCTCTTCGGACACCTCGCCGCCACCGCCGTACCGGGCGTGGAGGAGTGGCTCCCCCGCAGCCTGAACGGCGAGGGCGGTCCCCCCGTCGGCGCGTACCGGCGCACGCTCCGGCTGCCGTACGGACACGGCATCGTGGCGCTGACCCCGCGACCCGACCACATCGCCTGCCGTCTCAGCCTCAGCGACATGCGCGACCTGGCCGTCGCCATCAGCCGCTGCCGCCGCATGCTCGACCTGGACGCCGATCCGGTCGCCGTCGACGACCAGCTGCGCACGGACCCGGTGCTTGCGCCCCTCGTCGACAAGGCCCCCGGCCGCCGTGTGCCGCGCACCGTCGACGAGGCCGAGTTCGCCGTACGGGCGGTCCTCGGCCAGCAGGTCTCCACGGCTGCCGCCCGCACCCACGCGGCCCGCCTGGTCACCGCGCACGGCGAGGCCGTCGAGGACCCCGAAGGCGGCCTCACCCACCTCTTCCCGGCACCGGAGGCCCTCGCCGCACTCGACCCCGAGTCGCTGGCGATGCCCCGCACCCGCCGGACGACCTTCACGACCCTCGTGCGTCAACTCGCCGAGGGATCCATCCACCTGGGCGTCGAGAGCGACTGGGAGGACACCCGCGCCCGGCTGCTGGCACTCCCCGGCTTCGGCCCCTGGACGGTCGACGTGATCGCCATGCGCGCCCTCGGCGACCCCGACGCCTTCCTGCCCACCGACCTCGGCATCAGACGCGCCGCACAGGAACTCGGCCTGCCGTCCACCCCGGCGGCACTCACCGCACGCGCGGCGGCCTGGCGGCCGTGGCGGGCGTACGCGGTCCAGTACCTGTGGGCGACCGACAGCCACCCGATCAACTTCCTTCCGGTTTAAGGACACACAGTGAAACAGCACACGATCATCGACAGCCCCTACGGGCCCCTCACCCTGGTCGCCGACGACGGCGTCCTGTGCGGCCTCTACATGACCGAGCAGCGCCACCGCCCCTCGGAGGAGACCTTCGGCGAGCGAAAGGAGGGGTCCTTCGCCGAGGCGGAGGAACAGCTGGAGGCCTACTTCTCGGGCGAGTTGAAGGAGTTCACGCTCGAACTGCGCCTGCACGGCACCCCGTTCCAGCGCGGCGTCTGGGAGCAACTGCGCCGCATCCCCTACGGCGAGACCCGCTCCTACGGCCAACTGGCCGACGCCCTCGGCAACCCCGGTGCCTCCCGCGCGGTGGGCCTGGCCAACGGCAGGAACCCCATCGGCATCATCGTCCCCTGCCACCGCGTCATCGGCGCGAGCGGCGGCCTGACCGGCTACGGCGGCGGACTGGACCGCAAGCGCCGGCTGCTGGAGTTCGAACGGGGATCGGCGTTGTTCTAGGGCTGCCTACCCTTCCCGGAGACTCTGCAGCAGAGCGGGCAGAGCGGTGCCGATCGGCTCCCGTACGACCTCCTCGGCACGGTCGTCGTACGGGGTCGGCTCGGCGTTGACGATGATCAGCCGGGCCCCGTGGTCGGCGGCCAGGCCGGCGAGAGCGGCGGCGGGCTGGACCTGGAGGCTGCTGCCGACGGCGATGAAGACCGTGCACGCCTTGGTGATCGCGACCGCCTCGCCGAGGACCTCGGGGTCCAGCTGCTCACCGAACATCACGGTCGCCGACTTCAGGATCCCGCCGCACTCCAGGCACGGCGGGTCGTCCTCCCCGGCGTCGACGCGGGCCAGCGCGTCCTCCATCGGGCCGCGCGCGTGGCACCGCGTGCAGACGACGCTGCGGGCGGTGCCGTGCAGTTCGAGCACCTTGCGGGCGGGCATCCCGGCGAGCTGGTGCAGCCCGTCCACGTTCTGCGTGATCACCCGCACGGGCACCCCTGACCGCTCCAGCTCGGCCACGGCCCGGTGCGCGGCGTTCGGCTCGGCGCCCAGGGTCCGGTTCTGCCGCCGCATCTGCCACGAGCGCCGCCGGATCTCCGGATCGCTCATGTAGTACTGGTACGTCACCAGCTTCTCGGCCTCGGGGTCCCGTCGCCACAGCCCGTTCGGCCCGCGATAGTCGGGGATCCCGGAGTCGGTGGAGATACCGGCGCCGCTGAGGACGGCCACGAGGGGCTTGGTCATGTCACCGAGAGTAGGACGGCTGATCCCGGCGGGGCGAACGGATAACGCGGTCCGCGTCAGCCGACCCGGTTGCCGTTCTCCAGCTCCGCTGTGCCCGCGCCGTCCGCCAGCACATCGAGGGCGGCGAGCACGCGGCGCCCGAGGGCGCCGGGCAGGTAGTCGGTGAGCTCCTCACGGGGCACCAGGCGCCAGGACAGCAGTTCCTCCTCCTGCAGCCGGATGGCCTTGAGGTCGTCCTCGCCGAGGACCCCGCCGTCGTACAGGTAGGCGACCAGGGGCGGGCGTCCCGTCCCGTGCACCCAGTCGACCGCGAGCAGCCGGCCCAGCTCGCGGTCGAGACCGATCTCCTCCAGCGTCTCGCGGCGCGCACCCTGACGCGGCGTCTCACCGTCGTCGGACTCGATCGTGCCGCCCGGCAGCGCCCAGCCCTCACGGTAGTTGGGCTCCACGAGCAGCACCCGGCCTTCGGCGTCGCGGAAGAGGGCGGCCGCGCCCGACAGGACACGGGGGAGGGACGCGATGTACGCGGCGAAGTCTGGAGTCGTCATCCAGGAAGGGTAACCACTGCCGGGTCAGGAGACGGCGGACGTCAGGTACGTCAGGTACACACCTCCCGCGCAGTCGGGCACCGTCCGAAGAGTCCAGCGGCCTTCCACCGTCCGGGAGGAGAAGTTCGACTCGGCGTCGTCCTCCTCCACCTCGCCCTCCTTCAGCCGGTACCCCGCCTTGGGGAGCTGCTTCTGCAGGAAGGTGAGCGCGGAGTCGAAGCCGCCGCGTACGACGGTGGACACGACCAGCCGGTCGCCGGCGCGGTGCTCCACCGAGGTCACGACCGCGCCCTCGGGCACCGGCAGGTCGGCCGGAAAGTCCTTGGGCAGCGGAAGTGAGGCGGCGGTGGGGCAGCCGCCGGGCGCCGGTGCGGCGGCTGCCTCCACGGCCGGCCGCTCCGATTGCTCACTCGCGGCCGAGCACCCGGTGACGGCCGCGAGGACGAGGACGCAGCCGGCCAGCGCGGTGGCGGGCGGGAACGGCTTCACCTATCGGCCTCCCTCGGTCTTCTTGCGCTTGCCGGCGGCCACGGCGTCGTACGCGCCGTACAGCGTGTTGCCGGAGGACTGGCGGGCGACGGAGGCCAGCGCGTCGTAGTTCTGCGCGCCGCCGGTGGCGCAGGCGCCGGTGCAGCCGTCGGCGTAGGCGACGAGCACGCGGCCGTGGGCGTCGAGGGTGACGTCGATGAAGTCCAGGAGGTTGCGGTCCTGGCCGCAGGTGGTGCCGCCCGTGCAGATGGACCCCTTCTGCACCGGGTCGGTGGGGGTGGCGTCGACGGTGACCCAGGACTGGCCGCCGTCGTAGGTGGTGGCCACGTACAGGTGCCAGACGCCCTTGAAGCCGGCCGTGTCCTGGTAGTCGCCCCCGGTGGTGGTGCCCAGGAAGGCGAAGGCGGCGCGGTTGTCGTCGCCCGCGGTCACGGCCGGGAAGACGACGTTCTTGATGCCGAGGGCCGCACCGACGTTCTGGTCGTACAGCCACGTCCTGCCCTTGTCGTGGCTGACGGCGATCCGCGCGGTGCCGTCGCTGTTCTGGTAGCCCATGTAGACGGTCCCGCCCGCGCCGATGCCCACACTCGGGTCGGAGTCACCGGGGGTGCTGGAGGGGTTCTTGCGGACGGTCCACGTCAGTCCGTTGTCCTCGGACACCGCCACGGCCTGGTTGCCGCCGCAGCCCTTGTTGGGCACGTAGACCGTGCCGTCCGGGGCGACCTTCACATGCCCGTGCAGTCCGCCGCAGTCCAGCAGCGAGTACATCGGGACAGCGGGCCCGTACGTCAGACCGCCGTCCCGGCTGACCGCGCAGGAGGCGTCGGCGATGTCCTGGGAGCAGTAGTAGACGGCGTCGGGGTACGAGGTGAGTGCGCCGGGACCGCCCGGTGCGAAGGGGCCGCCGCCGATCGTCTGGTGGTCCACTCCCGAGTTGATGCCCGAGCCGGCCGTCGGCGTCCATGTCTCGCCGTCGTCGTCGGTGTAGCAGGTCAGGGCGGTCTTGCCGGCGAGCTGCGACTCGAAGGTGCGATGGGTGGCCGGGTCGGTGAACAGGATCGGGTCGAGGCTGGTGATGCCGCCCTGGGGACAGCCGTGCGCCGTGTTCGCGCTCTTGTCCTGCCAGGTGGCGGTGCCCGCGCTGTCGTAGGCGACCTTGAGCGTCGAGGTATAGGCCTGGAACATCGCGGCGCCGGTCGCGCGGTCGACACCGATCGAGGGTTCACCGGCGTTGTGCGCGTCCGCGATGCTGTCCGGTGCCGAGGAGTTGGCGTACGTCGGCGGGGTCGCCGTACTCGGCGGCGGATCGGCCGGGTCGGAGACCAGGCTCGCGGTGCCGGTGAAGCTGTCGCCGAGCGGCGCGTACGGCACCACGCGCACGGTGTACGACGCCGTCACCGCCGGAAGCAGTACCGTCTCGGGGTCGCTGCTGGAGGCCGAGGCGGCCACGACATGACCGTTCGCGTCGAGGACGTACAGGTCGAAGTCGGCTGCGCTGTCGGGCCACTTGATGTCGATGCGCAGGCTGTGACCGGTGTCGTAGCCGGTGGGCACCGTCACCTTCAGCGCGTAGTCGTCGCACAGCTGCGGGTCGCCGCAGCTCACGGTGCCCGTGGTGCCTGAGACGTTCGGGACGGCGAAGGGTCCGCCGCCCCATGTGGTTGTGGGTGCGGTGTCGCTGACCGATCCGGAGGGCGGAGTGGCGGCGTCGGCCGACACACCGGGCAGGGCGCCGGCCAGGAGGGCCACCAACCCTACGGCGACAGACCACCGCGACCGCGGGTGGCGGTGACGACGGAGCACGGAGAAGAGGGCCACAAGTACCTCGAGGGTTCGAGAGTCGGACGAAGGGCGGTGGTGCGGGGCGGTACGGGTGGTGCCTTCACCTGCTCTACGGGGAGGTGGGGGCCGTCCGTCGCGCGGAAGTCGAACATTTTTCGGACGGGCTCCGGCTCCCTCCGGCGGCCTCGGCTTCCACGAGCCGCAGCACGCGTTCCCCGTGCAACCGGATCACCACTGGCTGCCTCTCCTGACCAACGACGCGTAAAGGATGGGGAGTTGCGGAGAGGCAAGGTCTGGGAGAAGATCGGTGATCACCATGCTCGTCAGGAGCATGCCAAGACCATGAACAGGGGGACCACGTGCCGAACATCAAGGCGCGCCTGGCGGCGATGGCGGGGGCCGCCGCGCTCACCGCCGGCCTGTTGGCGGCGGGGGCGGGACCGGCCTCGGCCGCGGAGGACAGCTTCCACTTCGAGCTCCAGCACATGGGGAGCGACACCTACATCAACGTCTTCAACGACTCCATGGAGGGCCGTCTCGCGGGGTGGGCCGGCTGGTGGGCCGACCCGGGCACGGGCGGTGAACCCGGGGACACCCTGGTGGCGTACGACAACCTGGCGGACGGCTACGGCATCGAGTCTCACCTGAGCACGGGACGGACCGCGACCACCCGTGGCCACAGTGCCAAATACCAGGACACGACTTCGGGCAACCTTCCCGAGGGCAACCACTACCTGATGTGGGTGTGCGTGGTGAAGGGCTCGTGGTCGAAGTGCTCCACGAAGGAAGACGTCTGGGCGTGACCGCTTGTCAGCCTCGTGGCCGCATGGATCGCAGATGAAGTCGACCTAGCGATCAGTGTCGCCGTTCAGGGTCAAGGGCCCCAACTCGTTGAGGAGTCGGGGCCTCCTTCTTGGGCCTCCACGAGCCGCAGGGTCCGTTCCGCCAGCTCGCTGATGCGGACACCGTCGTAGCCGAAGACGGCACTGCGGACCGTGTCCTCCAGGGGGTCCTTCCACCGCGCGGGGATCGCTTCCGCGCCGGTGAGGACGCCCGCGACCGAGCCCGCGGTCGCGCCGTTGGAGTCGGTGTCCAGACCACCGCGCACGGTCAGCGTGATCGTACGGGTGAAGTCACCGTCGCCGTACAGCAGCCCCGCCGTGAGGACCCCCGCGTTCGGAACGGTGTGGATCCAGCCGAGACCGGCGGTCTCCTCCGAGACCGCGTCCAGCGTCTCCTCCCAGCTCAGCCCGGTCTCGTGGAGCGAGATCACCCGGCGTACGGTGCGGGCGAGACGACTGCTCGCGGGGATCACCGTCAGCGCGGTGTCGAGCGCGTGCCGGACGGTGGGCGCGGTGAACGCCGCCGAGATCAGCGCGGCCGCCCACATCGCCCCGTACACCCCGTTCCCGGTGTGCGACAGGACCGCGTCCCGGCGGGCCAGCGAGGCGGCGCGGCGCGGGACGCCCGGGCAGGTCCAGCCGTAGACGTCAGCGCGGATCAGGGCGCCGATCCACTCCTGGTAGGGGTTGTCGTAGGTGGCGGTCAGCGGAGGTTTGAGGCCGCCCGCGAGATTGCGGTAGGCGGCCCGCTCGGCCGTGAACGTCTGCAGATACGGCAGCCTGAGCAGCCACTGGTCGCCGACCTGTTCGGTGCTGAAGTCGAAGCCGTGCGTCTCCAGCAGGTCCAGGCCCAGGACGGCGTAGTCGACGTCGTCGTCGCGGCAGCTGCCGTGGATGCGGCCGCGTACGCACTGACGCCACTCGGGGCGCAGGTCGAGGGCGTCGCTCTCGGTGGCGGGCTCGGGCAGGTAGTCGGTGAGCGGCAGCGCCGAGGCCTGCCGCAGATAGCGGTCGATGCGCTCCCGCGTCCACACATCGCCCCGCTCGACCGGCTTGCCGAGCATGTTGCCGGCGATCCGGCCCAGCCAGCCGCCGAGGACGCGGTCCGCGAGATCGGTGCCCACAGGGGTCATGGCTGAAGGTCTACCCGATTCCGGGGGCACTCGCGCGGATTCCGGGGGCCGGACGGGGCATGACGGGGCAGGTGCGCTGCGGTTAGGGTCACAGCGGCGCGACTGCCCTGGCGTGTTCGACGTGCGCGGGGCTCGAAGAGCGAGGGGATTGCAGGTGGCGGACGCTGCAGTGAACGACACGCGAACGGCACAGCGGGTGCTCGTCGCCGCGGACAAGTTCAAGGGGTCGCTGACGGCCGTCCAGGTCGCGGAGCGGGTGACCACGGGGCTGCGCAGAGTCGTGCCGGACCTCGAGGTGGAGGCGCTGCCCGTGGCCGACGGGGGCGACGGGACGGTGGCCGCGGCGGTCGCGGCCGGGTTCGAACGACGTGAGGTGCGGGTCGCGGGGCCGCTCGGGCACGAGGTGACGGCGGCGTTCGCCCTGCGCGGCGACACGGCGGTCGTGGAGATGGCGGAGGCGAGCGGGTTGCAGCGGCTGCCCGCCGGGGTCTTCGCGCCGCTGACGGCGTCGACGTACGGGTCCGGTGAGCTGCTGCGGGCCGCGCTGGACGCGGGGGCGCGGACCATCGTGTTCGGGGTCGGCGGGAGCGCGACGACGGACGGGGGCGCGGGGATGCTGACCGCGCTCGGGGCGCGGTTCCTGGACGCGGAGGGGGAGCCGGTGACGCCCGGGGGCGGGGGACTGGCGGGGCTGGACCGTGCCGACCTGTCGGGCCTGGACCCGCGGCTGGCCTCGGTCGACCTGATCCTCGCGAGCGATGTGGACAACCCGCTGACGGGGCCGAAGGGCGCCCCGGCCGTGTACGGCCCGCAGAAGGGGGCTTCGCCGGACGACGTGGAGACGCTGGACGCGGCGCTGGCGCACTGCGCGAAGGTACTGGAGGAGGCGATCGGCACCCGGGCCGCGGAGTACGCGGTGGCGCCGGGGGCCGGGGCCGCGGGCGGCATCGGGTACGGGGCCCTGCTCCTCGGCGCGCGGTTCCGCCCCGGCATCGAGGTCATGCTGGACGTCCTCGGCTTCGCGCCGGCGCTGGCGCGGGCCTCGCTGGTGATCACGGGCGAGGGTTCGCTGGACGAGCAGACGCTGCACGGGAAGGCCCCTGCGGGGGTCGCGGCGGCGGCGCGGGCGGCGGGCAAGGAGGTCGTGGCGGTCTGCGGCCGCCTGGCCCTGCCGCCGGAGGCGCTGGAGAGGGCGGGCATCGGGCGGGCCTACCCCCTGACGGAGGTGGAGCCGGACGTGGCGCGGTGCATCGCGGACGCGGGGCCCGTCCTGGAGCGGGTGGCGGAACGGATCGCGCGGGACCACCTGGTCTGAGGCAAGAGCTTTCCGCGGGGACGAGGCACGCCCCCCGGGTGCGCCCCGGCACCAAAGCGGAGGGCCCCGAACCCAACCCGGTTCGGGGCCCTCCGCCATACGCAGCGCAGCGTCGCGCGCTACGGCAACTGCGCCGCTCGCGCCTCCCGGCGGTTGTCACGGAAGTTGTTCACCCGGCGTGCCGTGGCGAACAGCGGGATCACCGCGCCCATGACCAGCTGGAGCGCGCAGCCCGTCTGCAGCAGCAGCTGACCGCTCGGCGCGTCGAAGGCCCATGCCGCCAGCAGACCCATCGACAGGACGATCCACGACAGCATCGCCACCGCGAGCCGGCCCCGCGGCTTCGGGTACTCCACCCGGCTCACCATCAGCCACGCCGTACCCAGGATCGCCAGCAGCGTGGCGAAGAACGGGAGCTCCAGCAGGACGATCGAGACGACCGTCAGCGCGCCGAACGGCGACGGCATCCCCTGGAACATGCCGTCCTTCATCGTCACGCACGAGAAGCGCGCAAGGCGAAGCACCACCGCCAGCAGCACCACGATCGCGCCGACCGCCGCCACCCTCTGGTGCGCGTCGTCCGCCACCATGCCGTAGACCAGCACGAAGTACGCCGGCGCCAGGCCGAAGCTGATCAGGTCCGAGAGGTTGTCCAGCTCGGCGCCCATCGGCGACGACCGCAGCTTCCTCGCCACCAGGCCGTCGAACAGGTCGAAGACGGCCGCGCACAGCATCAGGATGACCGCCGTGGCCGCGCTGTGCCGCGCCATGCCCGCGGACTCGTCGTTGCCCGTCAGGTGCGGGATGAGGATCCCGGTGGTGGTGAAGTACACCGCCATGAAGCCGCACGTCGCGTTGCCGAGGGTGAGCGTGTCCGCTATTGAGAGGCGGAGCGAGAGGGGCATCTCCTCCTCGTCGTCCACCTCGTCGGCCTCCGGCACCCAGCCGGACTGGGTATCGGGATCAATCACGGTCAAGGCGCGTCACCCCAGCCACGGTCTTCTGGCCGACCTCCACCGCGATCTCGACACCCTCGGGAAGGTAGATGTCGACACGCGAGCCGAAGCGGATCAGGCCGATGCGGTCGCCCTGCTCCACCTTCGTGCCCCGCGGAATGTACGGGACGATGCGGCGGGCCACCGCGCCGGCGATCTGGATCATCTCGATGTCGCCGAGCTCGGTGTCGAAGTGCCAGACGACACGCTCGTTGTTCTCGCTCTCCTTGTTGAAAGCGGGAACGAAACCGCCCGGGATGTGCTCGACCGACGTGACCGTGCCGGCCAGCGGCGCCCGGTTGACGTGGACGTTCAACGGGCTCATGAAGATCGCGACGCGGGTGCGGCCGTCCTTCCACGGCATGATGCTCTGCACCACACCGTCGGCGGGCGAGATGACCCGGCCCCGGGCGATCTCGCGCTCCGGGTCGCGGAAGAACCACAGCATGCCCGCCGCGAGTGCGGTGGCGGGCACGGCCACGGCCTTCGCGGCGCCGGAGCGGCGCGCCCGGGCCAGGCTGAGGGCTGCGGTGGCAACGGTCGGGAGAAGCCACGGCGATGCTCCGCGCGCGAGGCGGACCCGGCCGCGTGGTGCAGAGGTTTGGCTGTGGGGCATGGATGACCTTCGTAGCGGATGATGCCGCGCTTCAACGGGGGACGGCGGCTTTCCGGCGATCGTACCGGTCGTGGGCCGCAACTGGGCAAGCCAGAAGCCCGAGTCGGCGGCCGAAGAGTGTTGACGGGGTGTGATCTTCTTCGCGAAGAAAACACCCCGTATCGGCATATCTAACCCTGGAGTCGATACTCTTCGAGCAGTCGGCGACCGATGATCATTTTCTGGATTTCGGCGGTACCTTCACCGATCAGCAGCATCGGGGCCTCGCGGTAGAGGCGCTCGATCTCGTACTCCTTGGAGAAGCCGTAGCCGCCGTGGATCCGGAAGGCGTCCTCCACGACCTCCTTGCAGTACTCGGAGGCGAGGTACTTCGCCATCCCTGCCTCGAGGTCGTTTCGTTCACCGGAGTCCTTTTTGCGTGCTGCGTTCACCATCATGGCATGCGCCGCCTCGACCTTGGTGGCCATTTCCGCCAGTTTGAACTGGATGGCCTGGTGCTGGGCGATCGGCTTGCCGAAGGTGTGCCGCTGCTGCGCGTACGACACGCCGAGCTCGAAGGCACGCTGAGCGACCCCGCAGCCACGCGCCGCGACGTTCACCCGGCCGACCTCGACTCCGTCCATCATCTGGTAGAAGCCCCGGCCGGTGACCCCCCCGAGCACCCGATCGGCCGGAATGCGCAGGCCGTCCATGATGAGCTCGGTGGTGTCGACCCCCTTGTAGCCCATCTTGTCGATCTTCCCCGGAATGGTGAGGCCGGGACGGACCTCGCCGAAACCGGGCTCCTTCTCGACCAGGAAGGTGGTCATGGACTTGTGGGGTGCCGTGCCCTCGGGGTGGCCTTCGTCACTCTTGACGAGGACGGCGACCAGCGAGGACGTGCCGCCGTTCGTCAGCCACATCTTCTGGCCGGTCAGGACGTACTCGTCGCCGTCCCTGACCGCCTTGGACGTGATCGCCGACACATCGGAGCCGAGTCCGGGCTCCGACATCGAGAAGGCGCCGCGGATGTCGCCGGCCGCCATCCTCGGCAGGAAGTGGTCCTTCTGCTCCTGCGTGCCGTGCTGCTTGAGCATGTACGCCACGATGAAGTGCGTGTTGATGATGCCGGACACCGACATCCAGCCCCGGGCGATCTCCTCCACGCACAGCGCGTAGGTCAGGAGCGACTCGCCCAGACCCCCGTACTCCTCGGGGATCATCAGACCGAACAGGCCCAGCTCCTTCAGGCCGTCGACGATCTGCTGCGGGTACTCGTCGCGGTGCTCCAGCTCGGTCGCGACCGGGATGATCTCTTTGTCGACAAAGTCCCGGACGGTGGAGATGATCTCCTGCTGGACGTCCGTCAGACCGGCGGTCTGGGCGAGTCGAGCCATGGCCTACTTCTCCTGCTGCTTCAGTTCCGGGCGGCCGGGCTGCTCGCCGCCGCGCTCCTTGATGTACGTCTCGGTCGGCACCATCACCTTGCGGCGGAACACGCACACGAGCGTGCCGTCCTGCTTGTAGCCCTTGGTCTCGACGTGGACGATGCCGCGGTCGTTCTTCGACTTCGAGGGCCACTTGTCGAGCACGGTCGTCTCGCCGTAGATCGTGTCGCCGTGGAAGGTCGGCGCCACGTGCTTGAGCGACTCGATCTCCAGGTTGGCGATCGCCTTGCCGGAGATGTCCGGGACGGACATGCCGAGCAGCAGCGAGTAGATGTAGTTGCCCACGACGACGTTCCTGCCGAAGTCCGTCGTCTTCTCCGCATAGTTCGTGTCCATGTGGAGCGGGTGGTGGTTCATGGTGAGGAGACAGAACAGGTGGTCGTCGTACTCCGTGACCGTCTTGCCCGGCCAGTGCTTGTACGTCGCACCGACCTCGAACTCCTCGTAGGTCCGTCCGAACTGCATGCCGCTCACGCCTCCGGGATCTCGAACTTGCTGGTGCGCTGCATGCCGGCGGCGCGGCCCTTGCCCGCGACGACCAGTGCCATCTTGCGGCTGGCCTCGTCGATCATCTCGTCGCCGAGCATCGCGGAGCCCTTCTTTCCGCCCGCCTCCGAGGTGTAGTACTCGTACGCGTCCAGGATCAGCTCGGCGTGGTCGTAGTCCTCCTGGGAGGGCGAGAACACCTCGTTGGCGGCGTCGACCTGACCCGGGTGGAGCACCCACTTGCCGTCGAAGCCGAGCGCGGCGGCGCGGCCGGCGACCTCGCGGAAGCCGTCGACGTTGCGGATCTGGAGGTAGGGGCCGTCGATCGCCTGGAGGTTGTTGGCGCGGGCGGCCATCAGGATCTTCATCAGGATGTAGTGGTAGGCGTCCGCCGGGTAGCCGGGCGGCTGCTCGCCCACGACGAGCGACTTCATGTTGATCGACGCCATGAAGTCGGCCGGGCCGAAGATGATCGTCTCGATGCGCGGGGAGGCCTGCGCGATCGCGTTGACGTTGTTGAGGCCCTGGGCGTTCTCGATCTGGGCCTCGATGCCGATGCGACCGACCTCGAAGCCCATGGTCTTCTCGATCTGCGTCAGCAGCAGGTCGAGGGCGACGATCTGCTCGGCGTTCTGCACCTTCGGGAGCATGATGCAGTCGAGGTTGGGGCCCGCGCCCTCGACGACGGTCACGACGTCCCGGTAGGTCCACTCGGTCGTCCAGTCGTTGACCCGGACCACCCTGGTCTTGCCCGTCCAGTCGCCCTCATTGAGGAACTTGACGATGGTGTGCCGCGCCTCCGGCTTGGCGAGCGGCGCGCACGCGTCCTCCAGGTCCAGGAAGACCTGGTCGGCGGGGAGGCCCTGCGCCTTCTCCAGGAAGCGCGGGTTCGAGCCCGGTACGGCCAGGCAGGAGCGCCGCGGGCGGAGGCGGTTGACGGGCGTTGTCATGCGGGGACCTCCAGGGGGTCGAGCTTGTTCGCTTTCCGGATCTCGTCGACGATACGGCCGATGATCCCGGTGATGTCGAAGTCCTTCGGGGTGAAGACCGCGGCCACTCCAGCGGCCCTGAGCTGCTCGGCGTCGCCGTTCGGGATGATCCCGCCGGCGATCACCGGGATGTCGGCCGCGCCGGCCTCGCGCAGCCGCTCCAGCACGTCCGGCACCAGCTGGGCGTGCGAGCCGGAGAGGATGGAGAGCCCGACCGCGTGCACGTCCTCCGCGAGGGCCGCGTCCACGATCTGCTCGGGGGTGAGCCGGATGCCCTGGTAGACCACCTCGAACCCGGCGTCACGGGCCCGCACGGCGATCTGCTCGGCGCCGTTGGAGTGCCCGTCCAGGCCCGGCTTGCCCACCAGGAAACGGAGCTTGCCGACGCCCAGGTCGCGGGCGGTGGCGTCCACCCTGCGGCGGACCTCGGCCAGCTTGGTGCCCTCCTCGGCGGCCACCGCGACGGGCGCGGACGACACGCCGGTGGGGGCCCGGAACTCGCCGAACACCTCGCGCAGGGCCCCGGCCCACTCGCCGGTCGTGACCCCGGCGCGGGCGCACTCCAGGGTGGCCTCCATGAGGTTGTCGGTGCCCTTCGCGGCCTCCTTCAGCCGCTCCAGCGCCTTGCAGGGGCGCGGGTGGTTGAAGGGAGGCTGGTAGCGGGTGTCGCGCCAGCGCTGGAGGGACTCGATGACACGGGCCTCCACCGCCGGGTCGACCGTCTGGATCGCGGTGTCCAGGTCGGCCGTCAGCGGGTTCGGCTCGGTCCCCTCGAATATGTTGACGCCGACGATCTTCTCCTGGCCCGACTCGATACGGGCCCGGCGTGCCGCGTGCGAGGCGACCAGCTGCGACTTGAGGTAGCCGGACTCGACGGCCGCCATCGCGCCGCCCATCTCCTGGATGTGCTCGATCTCGGCGAGCGCCGCCTCGACCAGCTCGTCCACCTTGGCCTCGATCACCTTCGAGCCCTCGAAGATGTCGTCGTACTCCAGCAGGTCGCTCTCGTACGCCAGCACCTGCTGGATGCGCAGCGACCACTGCTGGTCCCAGGGGCGGGGCAGGCCGAGGGCCTCGTTCCAGGCCGGAAGCTGCACGGCACGCGCGCGTGCGTCCTTGGAGAGGGTGACGGCCAGCATCTCCAGCACGATCCGCTGGACGTTGTTCTCCGGCTGGGCCTCGGTCAGGCCGAGCGAGTTGACCTGGACGCCGTAGCGGAAGCGGCGGTGCTTGGGGTCCTCGATGCCGTACCGCTCGCGCGTGATCCTGTCCCAGATGCGGCCGAAGGCACGCATCTTGCACATCTCCTCGATGAAGCGGACGCCCGCGTTCACGAAGAAGGAGATACGGCCGACGACATCGCCCATGCGCTCCTGCGGCACCTGGCCGCTGTCGCGCACGGCGTCCAGGACGGCGATCGCGGTGGACATCGCGTACGCGATCTCCTGGACGGGCGTGGCGCCCGCCTCCTGCAGGTGGTAGCTGCAGATGTTGATCGGGTTCCACTTCGGGATGTGGGAGACCGTGTACGCGATCATGTCCGTCGTCAGGCGGAGCGACGGTCCCGGCGGGAAGACGTGCGTCCCGCGGGACAGGTACTCCTTGACGATGTCGTTCTGGGTCGTCCCCTGGAGCTTGGTGATGTCCGCGCCCTGCTCCTCCGCGACCACCTGGTAGAGCGCCAGCAGCCACATGGCCGTGGCGTTGATGGTCATCGAGGTGTTCATCTGCTCCAGGGGGATGTCCTGGAACAGCCGGCGCATGTCACCGAGGTGAGAGACGGGGACCCCGACCCGGCCCACCTCGCCGCGGGCGAGGATGTGGTCGGCGTCGTAGCCGGTCTGCGTCGGCAGGTCGAACGCCACCGACAGACCGGTCTGCCCCTTGGCGAGGTTGCGCCGGTACAGCTCGTTGGACGCCTCGGCCGTGGAGTGACCGGCGTAGGTCCGCATGAGCCACGGCCGGTCCTTCTCCCTCCGTGTCTCGGAGGACTGACGCTCAGTCATGTGTGACCTCCGCTCGCCTCAGACGTTCCGGAAGCGGTTGATGGCGTCGATGTGCTTGGCGCGCATCTCGTGGTCGCGCACGCCCAGGCCCTCCTCGGGCGCCAGGCACAGCACGCCGACCTTGCCCTGGTGCACGTTGCGGTGGACGTCGTGGGCGGCCTGGCCGGTCTCCTCCAGGGAGTACACCTTCGACAGCGTCGGGTGGATCTTGCCCTTGGCGATGAGCCGGTTGGCCTCGTACGCCTCACGGTAGTTCGCGAAGTGCGAGCCGATGATGCGCTTCAGCGACATCCACAGGTAGCGGTTGTCGTACTGGTGCATGTAGCCGGAGGTGGAGGCGCAGGTGACGATGGTGCCGCCCTTGCGGGTGACGTACACCGAGGCGCCGAAGGTCTCGCGGCCGGGGTGCTCGAAGACGATGTCGACGTCCTCGCCGCCGGTCAGCTCGCGGATGCGCTTGCCGAAGCGCTTCCACTCCTTGGGGTCCTGGGTGTTCTCGTCCTTCCAGAACCGGTAGTCCTCGGCGTTGCGGTCGATGATCAGCTCGGCGCCCATCTTGCGGCAGATCTCCGCCTTCTGCGGCGAGGAGACGACACAGATCGGGGTGGCGCCGCCCGCGAGCGCGAACTGCGTGGCGTACGAGCCGAGGCCGCCGCTCGCGCCCCAGATCAGGACGTTGTCGCCCTGCTTCATCTGGGCGCCGTTGCGGGAGACGAGCTGCCGGTACGCGGTGGAGTTGACCAGGCCAGGGGCCGCGGCCTCCTCCCAGCTCAGGTGGCCCGGCTTCGGCATCAGCTGGTTGGACTTGACCAGGGCGATCTCCGCGAGGCCGCCGAAGTTGGTCTCGAAGCCCCAGATGCGCTGCTCGGGGTCGAGCATGGTGTCGTCGTGACCGTCGGGCGACTCCAGCTCGACGCTCAGGCAGTGCGCGACGACCTCGTCACCGGGCTTCCAGGCGTTCACGCCGGGGCCGGTGCGCAGGACGACGCCCGCGAGGTCGGAGCCGATGATGTGGTACGGCAGGTCGTGCCGCTTGGTCAGCGGCGAGAGCTTGCCGTAGCGCTCGAGGAAGCCGAACGTCGACAGGGGCTCGAAGATCGAGGTCCACACCGAGTTGTAGTTGACCGAGGAGGCCATGACGGCCACCAGGGCCTCGCCCGGGCCGAGCTCGGGCAGCGGGACCTCGTCCACGTGCAGTGACTTGCGGGGGTCCTTGTCGCGGGTGGGCATGCCCGCGAACATCTCCGTCTCGTCCTTGTGCACGGTGACCGCGCGGTAGGACTCGGGGAGAGGAAGGGCGGCGAAGTCGGCGGACGTGGCGGTCCCCGACTGAATGGCGTCCAGGATGTCCTTCACGGTGGTGCCTCCGGCGAATGGCGTCTTGAGGGGGACGCTGAGGGTTACGTCGGTAGTGCTGCTGGTGAGAGGGGTGCCGTCGGTTCGGCGAAGGTGGTGCTTGGCAGCGCTTTGTGGCGCGGAGGGTGCCTGTGACGCAGGCGTCCGGGCGCGCTCGCCGAAGGGCTTGCGGGGACAGCCGGCGTACGAATGGTCTCTGCACGCCGGCCGCCCGGACACCACCACCGTATGGCACTGTGTGTCACCCCGCAAGGCACTGGGTGCCAGAAGCTGGCCTCAGATGAAATCTTTACGTAACAAATGAGCGATGATCGATCAAAGCTACTGTTGAGTACGCGCAAACGAACGGGCCGACGGCGGCACCCAGTGCCGCCGTCGGCCCGTCGTGTTACAGAAGGTTACGAGCGCTCCTTGAGGGCCTGCTCGATGGTGCGCATGACCTCGTCCAGGGGCGCGTCCGTCCTGGCCACCGTGACCAGCACCTCCCCGTGCGTGGTCGCAGAGGCCGTCGCCGTCCGGGGGGCGGTGTCCCGTCCGGCCCCGATCCCCGTGCCGAACGTCTTGCGGACGATCGCGAAGGCGTGGTCCAGCTGAGCCTCCACGTCTCCCTGGCCGCCCGCCCGCAGCCAGCGCCGCAGTACGTGGTTGTGCGCGGTGACGACCGCGGAGGCGGCGACCTCGGCCAGCAGCGGGTCGTCGTTCGCGTCGTCGTCGTGCGCGTGCTCGTCGAAGTGGCCGAGGAGGTAGCGGGTGAAGAGGCGTTCGTAGCGGGCCACCGAGGCGATCTCCGCCTCGCGCAGCGTCGGCACCTCGCGGGTCAGCTTGTAGCGCTGCACGGAGATCTCCGGCCGGGCCGCGTACATCCTCATGACTTCCTTGATGCCGCGGCACACGGTGTCGAGCGGGTGCTCGTGCGCGGGCGCGGCGTTGAGCACCGCCTCGGCCCGGATCAGGGTGTCGTCGTGGTCCGGGAAGATCGCCTCTTCCTTGGAGCGGAAGTGGCGGAAGAAGGTGCGCCGGGCGACCCCCGCGGCTGCCGCGATCTCGTCGACGGTGGTCGCTTCGTACCCTTTGGTGGCGAACAGCTCCATCGCCGCGGCCGCCAGTTCCCGGCGCATCTTGAGCCGCTGGGCGGCGGCGCGAGAGCCTGCGGCGCTCTCCGGCGCGTCGGGCGTAGCTGGTGTACGTGAGGACTTGGCGGGCTGGGACATGACCCGAACGTACTGCATCTGCGCAGGATGGTGCGCATGTCCCGGCTTCCCCCCGCCCCGCGCGGGCGGGGGGTGACCTGTCGGGTCGAGCAGTCCGCCCCAGTCGGCGCCGCCGTGGAGCCGGTCGCCGCGCCGGTCAGCGCTTGGCATATTCGCGGAAGCCGCGGCCGGTCTTGCGGCCGAGGCAGCCCGCGGCCACCAGGTGTTCCAGAAGCGGCGCGGGGGCCAGTCCGGGGTCGCGGAACTCCCGGTGCAGCACCTTCTCGATGGCGAGCGAGACGTCGAGTCCGACCACGTCGAGCAGTTCGAACGGCCCCATCGGGTAGCCGCCGCCCAGCTTCATCGCCGCGTCGATGTCGTCGAGGGACGCGTAGTGCTCCTGCACCATCTTCACGGCGTTGTTCAGGTACGGGAACAGCAGCGCGTTGACGATGAATCCGGCGCGGTCGCCGCAGTCGACGGGGTGCTTCCTGATCGAGCCGCACAGTGCGCGCACCGTCGCGTGGACGTCGTCCGCCGTCAGCACCGTGCGGACGACCTCGACCAGTTTCATGGCCGGCGCCGGGTTGAAGAAGTGCATGCCGATCACGTCGTGGGGGCGCGAGGTGGCGCGGGCACAGGCGACGACGGGCAGCGAGGAGGTGGTGGTGGCGAGGATCGCGCCGGGCTTGCAGACCTTGTCGAAGGTGCTGAACAGCTGCCGCTTGACCTCCAGGTCCTCGGCGACGGCCTCCAGGGCCAGGTCGACGTCCGCGAAGTCGTCGTAGGAGCCCGTCGGCCTGATCCGGTCCAAAGTCTGCGCGGCCGCCTCCGTGGTCATCCGGCCCTTGTCGACCGAGCGCGCCAGCGACTTGCCGATACGGGCCTTGGCGGACTGGGCCTTCTCCTCGGTGCGGGCCGCGAGCACGACCTCGTACCCGGCCTTGGCGAAGACCTCGGCGATCCCGGACGCCATCGTGCCCGAGCCCGCGACACCGACCGAGCGGACCGTGCGACCCGGGACGAGGGAGCCGCCCTCCAGCGGGGTCAGCGCGTCGCGGACGACGACCGGGCTGCCCGGCGCCTCGTAGGTGTAGAAGCCGCGCCCCGCCTTCCGGCCGGTCAGGCCCGCCTCACTGAGCTGCTTGAGGATCGGCGCGGGAGCGTGCAGACGGTCGTGGGAGGCGGCGTACATGGCTTCCAGGACCGTGCGGGCCGTGTCGATGCCGATCAGGTCGAGCAGGGCGAGCGGCCCCATGGGCAGCCCGCAGCCCAGTTTCATCGCGGCGTCGATGTCCTCGCGCGAGGCGTACTTCGACTCGTACATCGCGGCGGCCTGGTTCAGGTAGCCGAACAGCAGGCCGTCGGCGACGAAACCGGGCCGGTCGCCCACCGCGACGGGCTCCTTGCCGAGGTCCAGGGCCAGGTTGGTGACCGCGGTGACCACCGCGGGCGCGGTCAGCACGGACGAGACGATCTCCACGAGCCGCATCGCCGGGGCCGGGTTGAAGAAGTGCAGCCCGAGGACGCGCTCGGGGCGGGCCGAGTCGGCGGCGAGCCGGGTCACCGAGAGGGCGTTGGTGCCGGTGGCGAGAACGGTGTCCGGGCGCACGATGTCGTCGAGGGCGCGGAAGACCTGCTGCTTGATCTCGTACGACTCCGGGACCACCTCGATCACCAGGTCGGCGTCGGCGGCGGCCCGCAGGTCGGTGAAGGTGCGGAAGCGGGCGAGGGCGTCCTCGCGTTCCCGCTCGGTCATACGGCCGCGGCTGACGGCGCGGGCGGTGGCGGCCTCCAGGGTGGCGACGGCCTTCGAGGCGGCGGCCTCGCTGATGTCGATGCCGACGACCTCGCGGCCGGCCCGGGTGAGCACCTCGGCGATGCCGGTGCCCATGGTGCCGAGGCCGACGACGGCAACGGTCTTGAGCGGGGACAGGGGGGTGTCGGACAAGGGAGTGGCCATCGCGGGACTCCAGGAAATGAGGGTGACGACTGAGGGGGTGCGCCTGGGTGCGCCGAGGGCGCACCACAGGGCGATGAGTGCGGGTGCTTGCCGGGCTGACGAACGCACACGCCCGGGGCCGTGTCACGGACGTGCACACGCCCGGAACGGCGATACCGACCGGCCCTGTCCCGGAGCCGAGTCGTACTGAGGTACACGAAGTACCGAACCGACCAGCACTCACGACGGCTGCGTCACCAGGCCGCC
The DNA here is from genome assembly GCF_042892355.1 of Streptomyces sp. NPDC001796. Classification (NCBI taxonomy): domain Bacteria; kingdom Bacillati; phylum Actinomycetota; class Actinomycetes; order Kitasatosporales; family Streptomycetaceae; genus Streptomyces; species Streptomyces sp. NPDC001796. Next base: position 127,898 of record NZ_JBIAUC010000009.1, read on the forward strand.
GCGAGTCTCGCGAGTGGGTAACTCGCTCGTCTGAGCTTAACCCGCGGGTAACGAGCGCGCCAGCCCTCGGCTTTGTGATCTGGGTCCCGCCGCACCTGCCGCGCGCCTAGGCTCGGGAGCATGGACGAAGCGTTGCGATCGCTCACCGAGCGTTCACGGACCGAGAGCGGCGGGTCCCCGGTCCACGAGCGGCTGGCGGCCACCGATGATCCGGAGGAGCTGGCCGCCGTACTGACCGAGCCGGGGCAGCCGCTGTGGGCCCGCGAACTGGCCGCGTTCCGGCTCGGCGTCGCGGGCGACCGGCGGTCCTTCGAGACGCTCGTCCTGCTGCTCAACCACCGGGACGCGCAGCGCTGCGCGTCGGCCGCCCACGCCCTGGCCCGGCTCGGCGACCCGCGTACCGCCCGTGCGGCAGCCGCCCTCGCCACCAACGAGCTCCGCGTTGCCTACGCCCTTCACCCCGTACGCCTGCTCGTCGAGCTGCGCGCCCCCGAGGCCGTGCCCGCGCTGATCACCACGTTGCAGCGGCGGCTCCGCCCGCACGATCCCTACCGCAAGGTGGCGCTCGCCTGCGTGGAAGGGCTGGGAGCTCTCGGCGACCCCCGTGCCAGACCCGTCCTGAACGAGGCCCTCGCCCACCCGGCCCTGGCTCAGGCGGCGGTCCACGCACTGGCCCGCATCCCCGGCGGGCGGTGACCACCACGCGGGATCACCGAGCCACGGATCAACCCGGCACGATCGCGTACGCCTCGATCTCCATCAGGAACTCCGGGCGCACCAGGGCCGCCGCCTGCACCGCCGACGACGCGGGGAGCCGGTCGTCGGGTATGTGCGCGGCGCGGGCCTCGCGGATCGCGGGCATGTATGCCATGTCTGTTACGAAATACGTGAGTTTGACGACGTCGTCGAATGTGGCTCCGGCGGCTGCCAGGCAGCGCCGCAGGTTCTCGAAGACCTGCCGGGCCTGGGCCGCCGGATCGCCCTCGCCGACCAGCTCGCCGTCCTCGTCCAGGGCGAGCTGGCCGGAGATCGCGACGAAGCGGCCGGTGCCCATGACGACATGGGAGTAAGGGGCGGCGGGGGCGACCCCGTCGGGGGCGGGAATCCTGGTCAGCTCGCTCATGGGTCCCATGGTGGACCACGGGTCTGACAGTGACCTTCCACGCCCCCGACGGGCGGCGTCCCCCCGGCCGCTCAGCCGTGGAAGCCCAGCAGCCCGTGCAGCGTCGAACCGTGCCCCGCACCGGACGCCTCCGGGGACGCGGGCTTGCCGGTCAGCGGTTTGGGTTCGGGGAGCCTCTGGCACACCGCGTTGATGTCGCCGGTGCCGCGCGGCACCGTACCGTCGGCGAGGTAAGCCGCCAGATATCTGTCCAGGCAGGCGTTCCCGCTCAGGGTGACGCCGTGGTTGCCGCCGCCCTGTTCGACCACCAGGCTGGAGCCGCGCAGCAGGTGATGCATCGTCAGCCCGCCCTGGTACGGCGTTGCGGCGTCGTCGGTCGCCTGGAACAGCAGCGCAGGCGGCAGCGCGTCGTTGGACACGTCCACCGGCCGCAGCGATCCCGTCGGCCAGAAGGCGCACGGCGCGTTGTACCAGGCGTTGCTCCAGGTCATGAACGGCGCCTTGGCGTACACCGCCCATGTGTCCGCGCGCCACCGCGCCCAGTCGCGCGGCCAGGAGGCGTCGCGGCACTGCACCGCGACATAGACGGAGTAGTTGTTGTCCCCCGAGGCCTCGACCGCGCCGTAGCGTTTGTACGCCTGGACCAGCGGACGGGGGTCCTTGTCGTTCACATAGGCCGCGAACGCCTCGGCGAGGTGCGGCCAGTAGCCGTCGTAGTAGCCGCCCGGCATGAAGGTGTCCTCCAACTCCGAGGCACCCACCTTCTTCTCGGCCGGACTCATGGCCAGCACCGCCCGCATCGCTTTCCACCTGACCTCGACGGCGGCCGGATCGGTGCCGAGCCCGTACACCGCGTCATGCCGCGCCACCCACGCCAGGAACGCCCGGTGACGGTCGTTGAAGGCGTAGTCCTGCCGGATGTTGTTCTCGTACCACACCCCCTCGGGGTCGACAATGGAGTCGAGCACCAGACGGCGCACCCGCTGCGGGAAGAGCTTCGCGTAGACGGCGCCCAGGTAGGTCCCGTACGAGTAGCCGAAGTAGCTGAGCTTCTCGGCCCCCAGCGCCTGCCGGATGGCGTCCAGGTCGCGCGCGGTGCTCACCGTGTCGATGTACGGCAGCACGTCCGCGTACTTGGTGGCGCACGCCCGGGCGAAGGAGGCGACGCGGGCCAGGTTCGCCTTCTCCCGGGAGGGGGTGAGGGGAACCGTGTCGGGGCGGACCGGGGTGAAGTAGCCGGGCGTGCAGTTCAGGGCCGGCTTGCTCTTTCCCACGCCCCGCGGGTCGAAGCCGATGACGTCGTACTGCGCCGCCACTGCCTTGGGCAGCGAGGAGGCGACGTATCCGGCGAGGGCCAGACCGCTGCCTCCTGGCCCGCCGGGGTTGACCAGCAGCGGTCCCTGATACGTCTTCGCGGTGTGCGGAACGCGGGACAGTGCCAGCGTGATCTGCTGTCCGCGCGGGTTGGCGTGGTCCAGCGGCACCGTGACGGTCGCGCACTGGAGCGTCGGATACTTGGTGGTGCCGCACTTCTTCCAGGTCAGGTGCGCCGCCGGTGCGGTGTCCGTGGTGCGCGGTGTGCTCGCGCCGGCCGGGGCCGTGGTGAGCATCCCGGCCACCACCAGGGCGGCGCCGCACAGCACGGCTGCGCGGTGTGTCATGTCGGACCTCCCAGGACGGAGGGATTCGGACCGCGGGTGCCGGGTCCTTGCCGCATCGTCCCGGAACGACCGTCCGGAAGAGCGCTGTTCAGACAGCGGTTGACCCGATTGGGCCGCGCAAGCCGCTCGTATGCACGTCGATCAGAAGAGCGAGAGCCGCTTCGGACCGGTCACCGCGGGTCCGCTGTTCCGCTGCCACGGGCTCGGGCCGACCGGCAACTCGCCCGGCCGCCAAGGGCCCAGGGCAGACGGCCTGCTGCCCTGGGCCTCGGGTCCGGTCAGCAGGTCGCCGCGCTGGAAATACGCACGGCGTCGAGCTGTCCGCCGGAGACGTTGAATGTGCTCTGCGGCGGGAGGCACGCCGTGGAGCCACCCACCCAGCGGATGTACGCCCCTCACCGTGGCCCGCGACACGAAGGGCAGTGGCGGCTCGGCGCGCCTCGCCTATGCTCTATGCGTTTTGCAGGTTGGCATGCTCCGGACGAGGCATGCCTCGGTCCGCTTCCTGGAAGGTGCGCGTGGCGCCCATACGCAGATTCAGACAACTGGCCGTGGTCGTCGCCGCTGCCGCCCTGTTCGCCGGGCTGACGGGACAGCCGGCGACGGCGGTGGACACACCCACGGTGACGCAGCTGACGCTCAGCGGCGACCAGTTCAAGATGACGGACACCAGTTACGTCGCCGCGACGAGCAACCTCTACAACAACTACCTGACGGACCACGCCGGCCTGACGGACGTCATCACCACGAACTACACCACGAACTCGTCGGGCGCCACCGACTCCTGGCTGAACCTGGACTCGATGCGAACCTGCTCGGGCAACGAGACCAAGGCGCTGCCGCCGGTGACCACCAAGGTCGCCTGGTGCTGGTCGTCGGCGCACGGCGACGACACCACCCAGCACTGGTACCCGCAGGGCCTGAGCACCACCGGCACGGCCGACGGCAGCGACGGCGCGATCCAGGGAGACCACGTCGCCGCGGTCTCCTGGCACTACGAGACGCTGTCGGGGGAGACCTCCAGCGGCTGCAAGACGGACAACCTGCTGAAGCTCACCTTCATCGACCGCGACACCGGCAAGTACCGCCACGTCCTGCTCGCCGAGCCGACCAGCACCTCCTCGAGCGCGTCGAACTTCAAGTTCGTCACCGGCCACGGCGGCGGCATCGTCTGGTACTCCAACTACATCTACGTCACGGACACCGCACACGGCATCCGGGTGTTCGACATCAACAAGCTCGCCAAGGTCGACGACTACGGCTCCGGCGTCAGCACCTACGGCATCAGCGGCGGCCGCTCGAGCGCCTGCGGCTTCCCGTACGTGCTGCCCGAGGTGCACTACTACCAGCAGTCGGGCACACCCACCGCGTGCGACTCCGACGCGAACGCCGGCAGCCTCGACCCCGACCACCTCTGCTACTCCTGGCTCTCCCTCGACAAGACCGGCGGCAGCCCGTACAAGCTGGTCACCGGCGAGTGGTACGGCGGGGTCGACGGCGGCCGCGTGGTGCGCTACCAGCTCAACCCGACGAGCGCCTCGACCTACCCCGGGCTCCTCAACATGTCCGGCGGCAAGACCGTCATCCAGGACGCCTACGCCGCATCCCGCTACCGGGGGCTGCAGGGCGGCATGACCTGGACCGACGGCCAGGGCGTACTGAACTTCGCCTTCCACAAGGGCTGCGGCACCCAGCCCGGCGTCTACTCCCACACGTGGATCGGCGACACCAGAGCCGGGACGACCTGCGCGGCCGGAGGCAACTGGGCGGCCGGACCGCCGCAGGCCCTGAGCCACTGGCCGAAGCTCGATGCGACCCAGGTCGACGAGCTGTGGGGGCTGACCGAGGGCATCTGCTTCAGCCCGAGCGACCCGCGGTACGACGAGCACACGCCGACGAGCACGCTGGACGCCTGCTCCGGCTACAACGGCTCGACGACCTCGTCCCTGCGCACGGTCTTCGCCGTCGGCTTCACCGACCCGGCGGTGCAGAACCTGCACTGACGTGACGCACGTCGGGCGGGGCCCGTTCCCGGCGCCACGCGGCGCCGGGAACGGGCCCCGAAAAGTTCGCCGGACCGGTATGGAATCAAGAGGCGCTCGTCTCCGCGTCGATCACAGGAGCGAGAGCTGTGTCGGCCCGGTCACCGTCGGCTCCGCCGCAACCGGTTCGGGCTCGGGCCGGCGGATCCTGCGCGGCATCCCGGGGCGCGTCGGGCCGATGCCGTACTCCTGGGCCAGTTCGTGCACCTGGCCGGTGATCCGGCGCTGGTACCACTTCGGGGCGTAGGCGCCGTCCGCGTACAGCCGTTCGTAACGGCGTACGAGGTACGGGTGCCGGCGCTCCAGCCAGGCCATGAACCATTCGCGCGCGCCCGGGCGCAGGTGCAGCACCAGTGGGGTCACCGAGGTCGCCCCGGCGGCGGCGATCGCCCGGACGGTGGCGCGGAGTTGGGCCGGGTGGTCGCTCAGGAAGGGGATCACGGGGGCCATCAGGACACCGCAGCCGATGCCGTGCTCGCCGAGCGTGCGCACGACGTCCAGCCGGCGCTCCGGGGCAGGGGTGCCCGGTTCGACGGTGCGCCACAGCTCCTGGTCGGTGAAGCCGACGGAGACGGAGATGCCGACGTCGGTGACCTCGGCGGCCTGTTTCAGCAGGTCGAGGTCGCGCAGGATCAGGGTGCCCTTGGTGAGGATCGAGAAGGGGTTCGCGTGGTCGCGCAGCGCCGCGATGATGCCCGGCATCAGCCGGTAGCGGCCCTCGGCCCGCTGGTAGCAGTCGACGTTGGTGCCCATCGCGATGTGCTCGCCGTGCCAGCGAGGGGAGCCGAGGTGGGTGCGCAGCAGTTCCGGCGCGTTGACCTTCACCACGATCTGGCTGTCGAAGCCGAGCCCCGTGTCCAGGTCGAGGTAGCTGTGCGTCTTGCGGGCAAAGCAGTACACGCACGCGTGCGTACACCCCCGGTAGGGGTTGACCGTCCACTCGAACGGCATGCGTGAGGCGCCCGGCACCCGGTTCACGATCGAACGGGCCCGGACCTCGTGGAAGGTGATGCCGCGGAACTCCGGGGTGTCGAAGGTGCGGGTGGTCACCGTGTCCGCGTCGAACAGCGCGGCGCCCCGGGCCGCGGCGGGGTTCTCGGCCAGATGATCCCAGCGCATGGGCGCCTCCTCGATAGCACTGCGCCACAGAATAGAACACACGTTCCCTTGATCGCGAGGTAGATTCGGTCGCGAGTTCGAATCGAGAGGGAGTCGATCCCGACCTGGGCTTTTCGGGGCAGGCTGTCGCGCGCCGGCGCGTGGGACGTCGGCGCGCCCCTCACCCCCGTGGCTCTGTCTGCGTCATAACAGAGAGATGCAGCAGTCGAGATTGCCGGGGAGCCTCTCCACGGGCGTACGTCACCTCACCCTGGAAGCCGCGGGCGTCACCCTGTCGTGCCTGCTCGCCGAGGTGCCGGACGGCGAGCCGCGCGCCACCGTGGTCGCCCTGCACGGCGGCGGCATGACGGCGGGCTACTTCGACGGGCAGGCCCACCCCGACCTGTCCCTCCTCACCCTCGGCGCGCGCCTCGGCTTCACGGTGCTCGCGGTGGACCGGCCCGGCTACGGGCTGTCGGCCGGCCGGCTGCCCGACGGGCAGACCCTCGCCGAGCAGGCCGAGGTGCTTCAGGCCGCCCTGGAGTCGTTCGCTGCGCGATATGCCACCGGAGCGGGCTTCTTCCTGCTGGCGCACTCCTACGGCGGCAAACTCGCCCTCGTGACGGCCGCGCGCGCCGACGGGCTGCTCGCGCTGGACGTCTCCGGCTGCGGACACCGCTACGGGGTCGAGCCCGCCGAACTGCTCGAGATCGGGCGCGGCGCGCACCGGGGGCGCAACTGGGGTCCGCTGTGGCTGTATCCGCCGGGGACGTTCCGCTCGATCGGCTCGCTCATCGCTCCCATGCCCGCCCGCGAGGCCGCCGAAGTCGCCCACTGGCCCGCGCTGTTCGAGGACCTGGCGCCGCGCGTCCGGATCCCCGTGAGGCTGACCTTCGCCGAGCACGAGGCGTGGTGGCTGCACGGGGAACGGGACCTCGCCGACCTCACCGCGCGCCTCGCCGCGGCGCCGGTGGTCCGCGTCGAACGGCAGCCCGCGGCGGGACACAACATCAGCCTGGGCTGGGCGGCGCGCGCGTACCACCTGCGCGCGCTCGCGTTCTTCGAGGAGCGCCTGTCGGTGTCCGCAGAGGATGAGCGGCAGTCGAGGGCGCGGGTGCGGTCCGGGGCCACGCCCCGGGTGTGATGGGATGGCGCACACCCCATCACACGTACAGAAAGAGGAAGTTCATGGCGCAGGTCGAGGCCACCACGGAGCGGACCATCGCGGCGGACCCGGAGACGGTGTTCGACGCGCTCGCCGACTACAGCGGCACCCGCGCGCGTCTGCTGCCCGAGCAGTTCAGCGAGTACGAGGTGCGCGAGGGCGGCGACGGCGAGGGCACCCTCGTGCACTGGAAGCTCCAGGCCACCAGCAAGCGCGTCCGTGACTGCCTGCTGGAGGTCGGCGAGCCGACCGACGGCGAACTCGTCGAGAAGGACCGCAACTCCTCCATGGTCACCACCTGGCGGGTCACCCCGGCCGGCGAGGGCAGGTCCCGGGTCGTCGTGACCACCACCTGGAAGGGCGCCGGCGGCATCGGCGGCTTCTTCGAGAGGACCTTCGCGCCCAAGGGTCTCGCCCGGATCTACGACGCGATCCTCGCGAAGCTCGCTGCCGACGTGGAGAAGTGACGGGGCGTACGCCGTCGGGTGTGAGCGGCAGGAGTCCGTTCGCGCCGCCATGACTCCCTGTGCGCTCCGGGGGCTCGGGACCTGTGTTCCGCTCCCCGGAGCGCGCGCCGTCAGTCGACGGGCTGATTCTCGCGCTCACCGTTTCGAGTGGTTTTCCGCGGGGCGCGGTGGTGCGCCGTAGCGCTCCGACCGGCGCATACCTTCCACGGCCCGTCTCACGGGCGACTCGTCGCGCTTGATCCCTGTTGTCGCGCAATGCGAGAAATGTGCGGCGCAGACGCGACGAGGGGAGCGGTACGTGGGCGGGACGACTGCGGTGGACGTGGACGACGAGCGGGCCGTGCTGTCCGTGGTCCCGGACACGCACCGGGAGCCGGCCGGCGTCGAGCCGCCCGTGGCGCTCGGCCCCCGCCGGATCCGGCTGGTGTTCGTCGGGCTCATGCTCGCGCTGCTGCTGGCCGCCCTCGACCAGATGATCGTGGCCACCGCGCTCCCCAAGGTGGTGGGCGAGCTGCACGGCCTGGACCGGATGTCCTGGGCGATCACCGCCTACCTGCTGACCTCCACCGTCGGCCTTCCGGTCTACGGCAAGTGCGGTGACCTCTTCGGCCGCAAGGGCGTCTTCCAGTTCGCGATCGGCGTCTTCGTCGTCGGCTCCGCGCTCGCCGGCCGGGCGTCGACCATGGACCAGCTGATCGCCTTCCGCGCGATCCAGGGCGTCGGCGCCGGCGGCCTCATGATCGGTGTGCAGGCGATCATCGCGGACATCGTCCCGCCCCGCGAACGCGGCCGCTACATGGGCATCATCGGCGCCGCCTTCGGTCTCGCCTCCGTCGCCGGCCCCCTGCTGGGAGGCTACTTCACGGACCACCTCTCCTGGCGCTGGTGCTTCTACGTCAACGTGCCCTTCGGCCTGGTCACCTTCGCCGTCGTCACGGCGGTGCTGAAACTGCCGAAGCCCACCGTCAAGGCCCGCCTCGACGTCCTCGGCACCCTCCTGCTGGCCGCGACGTCGACCTGCCTGGTGCTGCTGACCAGTTGGGGCGGCACCGAGTACCCCTGGGACTCGCGGGTCATCCTGGGGCTCGGCGCGGGCGCGGCCCTGGGATGCGTCCTCTTCCTGGTGGTCGAGCGGTTCGCCGTCGAACCCCTCATCCCGCTGCGGCTGCTGAGGGACCCGGTCTTCAACGTCACCGCACTGGTGGGTCTCGTCATCGGCGTCGCCCTGTTCGGCGCCGCCAGCTACCTGCCCACCTTCCTTCAGATGGTCGACGGGGCGAGCGCCACCGGGTCCGGGCTGCTGATGCTGCCGATGATGGCCGGAATCGTCGGCGCCTCGATCATCAGCGGACAGCTCATCAGCCACACCGGCCGGTACAAGGCCTTCCCGCTCCTCGGCAGCGTCCTCGCCGCGATCGGCATGTGGCTGCTGTCCCGGCTCGACGTGGACACGCCGCGGCTGGAGTACAGCGTCTGGATGGCCGTCCTCGGCGCGGGTATCGGCCTGGTGATGCCGGTGCTGATCCTCGCCGTGCAGAACTCCGTCCGCCCGGCCGACCTCGGCACCGCGACCAGCGCCAACAACTACTTCCGGCAGATCGGCGGCAGCGTGGGCGCCGCCGTCTTCGGGACCCTGTTCGCCCACCGGCTCTCGGACGCCCTGCGCGAACGCCTCCCGGCGAGCGCGGGCGCCCGTCTGCCCGACCCCGAGTCCATCACGCCGCAACTCGTCCACGCACTGCCGCCGACGCTGCGGAACGCGTACATCCAGGCGTACGCCGAGGCCATGCCGCGGATCTTCCTCTACCTCGTCCCGGTCATCGTCCTCGGCCTGCTCATCGCCTTCTTCCTCAAGGAGAAACCACTGGTGTCCCACCACGCCCCAGCCGACTGTCCGACCGCCACCCAGGTCCCTCATGCGCGCGCGCCCTACGCCGCCGGCGTGCCCGTCTGCGGCACGGTCCAGCACCCCGACGGCACCGTCGTCCCCCGCGCGGCGCTCACCCTCATCGACGTCGCGGGCGTGCAGATCGGGCGGGGCGCGAGCGGCGAGGACGGGCGGTACGCACTGTCCACGCCCGGCGCCGGGTCCTACGTCCTCATCGCCGCGGCCGGCGGCCACCAGCCGCAGGCCGTCTCGGTGACCGTCGGGGAGCGCCCGGTCGAACTGGACGTCGTGCTCGGCGGCGCGGGCCGGCTGGCGGGCAGTGTGGTCACGGCCGACGGCACCCCGGTGCGCGACGCCGCCGTCACGCTCACCAACGTGCACGGAGAGGTGGTCGCGACCACCCGCAGCGGGCGCGAGGGAAGCTACGTCATCACCGAGCTGGTGGCCGGTGAGTACACCCTCGCCGCGAGCGCCCCCGCATTCCGCCCGGCCGCGCTCCCGGTCACCGTGCAGGCCTCGCGCGAGACCCGGCAGGACGTCGAACTGGCGGGCGGCGCGGTGCTGCGGGGCACGGTCCGTGCGGGAGACGGACGGCCGGTCGAGGACGCGCGGGTGACGCTGCTGGATGCCGCGGGCAACGTCGTCGACACGCTGACCACCGGGACCGACGGGACCTATCGATTCGTTGATCTGTCGTCAGGGGAGTACACGGTCATCGCGGCCGGTTACCCGCCGGTGGCGACGGTGTTGCAGGTCGCCGGGGGCGGTCGGACCGAGCGTGATCTGCAGTTGGGACATGAGGACTGAGGGGGCGGGGGTCACAGGTCTGTCGGCTGCGGGCTGTTCGCGGCTGGTCGCGCCCACGCGGCGGAGCCGCAGAATGTCACCGCCCCGCGCCCCTTCGGGGCGCGCCTCCGCGCCCCCATCGGACCAATTCGCGTAATGCTGCACATCCCAACCAGGCGGGGCCCTACCGTGTTGGTGGCGGCACAGATCTTGCAAGCGGGGAGAAAGGGCCTGGGCCATGGACCATGGCACCGAGACGGGCGCCTCGGCCGGGCACGGTGCGGCCGAGCACGCCGCGGCCGGCCGTATCCCGCTGGCCGTGATAGTGGTGGACCGCGAGGGGCTGGTCTCGCACTGGAGCCGGGGTGCGCGGAGGTTGTTCGGCATCCCCAGGGAGGACGCGCTCGGCCGGCCCGCCGTCGACCTGCTGCCCGTCTCCGGAGCCCTGCCCGAAGGTGAGGACGCCGGACCCTACGGGGCGTACGTGGCGTACGACGGACTCGGCCCCGACCTGGAGTCCTCGCTCGACGGACGGCTGTCGTACCCGGCCGCCGGGCGCGCCCGGCTCTCCGTGCCAGGCGCCGAGCGCGTGGACGTGCTGTGGTGGGCGTACCCCCTGGTCGGTCCTGGCCCGGAACGGCTGCTGGTGCTGGCCGCCGACGCGGGTGCGCTGCATTCCCAGGACGACGGCACGGCCGCCCCGCGCATCGCGCCCGCATTCGCACTGCACACCGACTTCCCCGGCGCGGAGGAACTCGCCCGCAGGCTGCCGGAGATCCTGCCCAGCATGAGCGTCGGCGACAGCGCCCGCATCGTCTCGCAGGTCCTCGAACTGGGCTATCCGATCCTGGAGTTCAGTCAGAACGACCGGGTGCCCGTCACCCCCGACTGGGGCGTGCCCCGGCGCGTGGAGCGCAGAGCGCGCCGGGAGCGGGCGGCGCGCGCCGTGGCGGCCGGGCAGCCGGTGCCGCAGGACGTTCAGGACGAGGGCGAGGACCTCGAGTACGCCGCGGTACGCGAGCGGCTGGAGTTCCTCAACGAGGTCAGCGGCAAGATCGGCACCTCCCTCGACCTGGCGCAGACCATCATCGAGGTCAGCAAGGCCGTGGTGCCCCGGTTCACGGACGTGGCCTGCACGTATCTTCGTGAACAGGTCGTCGCCGGCGAGGGGTTCCCCGACGGAGTGCCCGACACCACCACCATGTGGCACCGGGTCGCCCTGGAGCACACCGACGAGCCGGGCCGCTGGGAAGACGTCGTGCCGGTCGGCGAGGCCATGCCGTTCCCGGCTCAGACGCCCTTCTTCCAGTGCATGACCACCGGAGAGCCCGTCGTCATCCCGCGCATCAGCGAGGAGATGGGGCACGCCATCGCCTCCCAGTTCGACAAGCGTGACATCCGGCCCCTCATCACCCACCGCTCCATGCTGATCGTGCCGCTGAAAGCGCGTCAGGTGGTCCTCGGCTTCATGGCGCTGATGCGTCATCCGGAGCGTCCCGAGTTCAACGACATGGACCGTGTGACGGGCGCCGAACTCGCCGCCCGCGCGGCCCTCGTGCTGGACAACGCGCGCATGTACACGTACCAGGAGAACGTCGCGGAGACCCTCCAGGACAGCATGCTGCCGCACATCGCACCGCGCATGACGGCCTGCGACATCGCCACCCGCTACCTCCCGGGCACCCTGCTCGGACGCGTCGGCGGCGACTGGTTCGACTCCGTGAAACTGCCCGGGGCCCGCACCGCCCTCGTCGTCGGCGACGTCATGGGTCATGGGCTCAACTCGGCAGCCATGATGGGCCAGTTGCGCACGGCCGTACAGACCATGGCCGCGCTCGACCTGCCGCCCGCCCAGCTGCTGCGCAACCTCGACGACCTCGCCCAGCGGCTCGGCGACACCTACCTCGCGACCTGCCTGTACGCCGTCTACGACCCGATCGCGAGCGAACTGCACCTCGCCAACGCCGGCCACATCCCACCGGTGATCGTCCGCGCGGAGGACGGGCGCAGTGAACTGCTCGACCTGCCCACGGGTGCGCCGATCGGCGTCGGCGGGGTGCCGTTCGAGTCGGTACGGGTGCCGGTGTCGCCCGGCGACCGGCTGGTGATGTGCACCGACGGACTGGTCGAGGTGCGCGGCGAGGACATCGGTGTCGGGCTCGCCACGCTGTGCGAGTCCGCCGCGCACCCGGCGGCCTCCATGGACGACGCCTGCGACACGATCATCCGTGCCCTCAACACGTGCGGCGGCCGCAAGGACGACGTGGCGCTGCTCATGGCCCGGCTGGCCGGCATCGAACCCGAGGACGTCGCCGTGTGGCGGTTCTCCCTGGACCCCGTCGAGGTGGGCCGGGCCCGCGCGGTGGTCCGTGAACAGCTCCACGAGTGGGGGCTCGACACGCTCGCGTACAACACCGGGTTGATGGTCAGCGAACTGGTCACCAACGCCGTACGGCACTCCCACGGCCGCCCGGTCGAACTGCGGCTCGTGCGCGGCGACACCCTGTTGTGCGAGGTGGACGACGACGACCACACCCTGCCGACCTTGCTCAGCGCCGGACCCGGTGACGAGTCCGGCCGCGGGTTGCGCGTGGTGAGCACGCTGGCCCGTGAGTGGGGGACCAGCCGGACGAGCGCGGGAAAGACGGTCTGGTTCGAACTGACGCTGCCGCGCGTCGCGCGTCGCTGACCCGGCCGCCGCGGTGCCGGAAGCCACGCCTCAGGCCGATGGCCCGCTCGTCGTCCCCCTCACCTCCAGCGCCGGTGTCGTCAGGACCAGTTCCGCCGGGCGGCCCGGGTCGGCGATGCGGTCCAGGAGGCGCCCGGCGGCGCGGCGGCCCACGTCGTGGCTGCCGTTGTCCACCGTGGTGAGCCACAGGTGCCGCAGGCGCGAGAGGTAGGTGTTGTCGTAGCCGACGAGGGACAGGTCGCGCGGCACCCGCAGCCCCAGCTCCTCCGCCGCCGAGAGGGCGCCGACGCACGCGATGTCGTTGAAGGCGAAGACGGCCGTGGGGCGTTCGCGGGCGCTGAGCAGGCGGATCGCGGCCCGGTAGCCGCCCTCCTCCGTCAGGTCGCCCTGTGCCACGATCGCCGAGTCCTCGAGGCCGTGCTCGCGCATCACGGTCTCGAAACTGCGCCGGCGCAGTGCGCCGACCACTCCCTGCCCGGCGATGTGGGCGATGCGGCGGTGGCCGAGGCCGATGAGGTGCTCGGTGGCGAGGCGGGCACCGTGCTCGTCGTCGTTCGCCACGATGTCGACGGCGGGCAGTTCGGGCTCGCGGGCCCCGGCGACGACGGTGGGAATGCGGGCGGCGGCCTGGCGCAGGGCCTCGGAGGGCGGCAGGGTGCCGACGGCGATCAACCCGTCGACCCGCAGGTCCGTGAAGGTGCGGGTCAGATCCTCGCCGAGGCGCCGGTTGAGGTGGCCGTCGGCCAGCAGCATGCGCAGACCGGCGTCGTGAAGCCGGGAGTTCAGGCCGTCGAGCAGCTCCACGAACCAGGGGTTGCGCATGTCGTTCAGCAGGACACCGACCGTGCGGGTGCGGCGCTCGCTCAGGCTGCGCGCGGCGGCGTTGGGCCGGTACGCCAGCTCCTCGACGGCGGCCAGCACCGCCGCCCGCTTCTCCGGGCGCACCTGGTCGGAGCCGCGCAGCACCAGGGAGACCAGCGACTTCGACACTCCGGCCCGTTCGGCCACATCGCGGATCGTCGGCGGTCTCATGTGTGGACCGTTCCATAGGGTGGACGCGCTTGTCAAAGGGATTGACAAGTGCGGGTATGCCCTTCAGTGTGGGCCGCGCAGGTTATGGAACGGTCCAAAAAGGGGCAGTCATGGTGAGTACGCTCGGCGTCGCCGTCGTGGGATTCGGCTGGATGGGGCGGGTGCACACCCAGGCCTACGTCCGCCTGCCGCACCACTTTCCACAGCTGCCCCTGCGCCCGGAACTGGTCGCGGTCGCCGACGAGGTGCCCGGACGTGCCGAGGAGGCCGCCGCCCAGTACGGCTTCGCCACGGCGGTCCGCGACTGGCGTGAGATCGCCGCCGATCCACGGGTCAAGGCGGTGAGCATCGCCGCCCCGAACTTCCTGCACCGCGAGATCGGCGTCGCCATGGCCGAGGCGGGCAAGCACATCTGGATCGAGAAGCCGGTCGGCCTCACCGCCGAGGACGCCCGGGCGGTCGCGGGCGCCGTCGCCAAGGCCGGTGTGCAGGGCACGGTCGGCTTCAACTACCGGGCCGCGCCCGCCGTCGCCACCGCCCGCGAACTGATCGCCTCCGGTGAGATCGGCACCGTCACCCACGTCCGCATCCGCCTCTTCAGCGACTACGCCGCCCACCCCGAGGGCGCCCTGACCTGGCGGTACGAGCGGGAGCGCGGCGGCAGCGGAGTCCTCGGCGACCTCGCCTCGCACGGTGTGGACCTCGCCCGCTTCCTGCTCGGCGAGATCGAGTCGCTGGCCGCCGACACGGCCGTCTTCATCCCCGAACGTGCCCGCCCCACCGGCGCCACCGCCGGCCACACCCGAGCGACCGGCGGCGTGCCGGGCCCCGTGGAGAACGAGGACTACGTCGACTGCCTGCTGCGCTTCGCCTCCGGCGCCCGCGGCGTGCTGGAGGCGAGCCGGGTCTCGGTCGGCGAACAGAACAACTACGGCTTCGAGGTCCACGGCACCAAGGGCGCCCTCTTCTGGGACTTCCGCCGCATGGGCGAGCTCGGCGTCAGTCGCGGTACGGCCTACCAGGACCAGCCCGTCAGCACCCTCTACGTCGGCCCCGGCCACGGCGAGTACGGCGCCTTCCAGCCCGGCTCGGCCAACGGCATGGGCTACGACGACCTCAAGGTCATCGAGGCGTACCACTTCCTGCGCTCCGTGGCGGAAGGCACCGCCCACGGCCCGACCCTGGAGGACGCCGTGCGCAGCGCCGCCGCGCTGGACGCCATGAGCCGCTCGGCCGAGCGGCGCACCTGGGTGGACCTGTCGTGAGCCCGGCCGGTCAGGGCCGCACCAGCAACTGGAAGTCGAAGGAGTAGCGCGAGGCGCGGTAGATGTGGGTGCCGTACTCGACGGCGCGGCCGGTGTCGTCGTACGCCGTGCGCTGCATGGTCAGCAGGGCCGCGCCCTCCGGCTCGCCCAGCCGCTCGGCCTCCTCGGCGGTGGCGCAGCGGGCGCCGACGGTCTGCCGGGCGCTGTGCAGGGTGATGCCGACGCTCCGCAGCATCCGGTACAGGCCCGTGGCCTGGAGCCGGTCGGTGTCGAGGTCCAGCAGGCCGGCCGGCACGTAGTTGGACAGGAACGCCATCGGCTCGCCGTGGGCGAGGCGCAGGCGCTCCAGGTGGTGCACGTCGCCGCCCTCGGCGATCCCCAGCGCGGCCGCGACCTCGGCGGACGCCCGCACCACCTCGTTGCGCACCACCCGGGTGGCGGGCTTCTGCCCCGCGGCCTCCAGGTCGTCGTAGAGGCTGCTCAGCTCCAGCGGGCGCTTGACCTGGCTGTGCACCACCTGCGTGCCCACGCCCCGGCGGCGGACCAGCAGGCCCTTGTCGACCAGCGACTGGATGGCCTGGCGCACCGTGGGCCGGGACAGGCCGAGCCGCCCGGCGAGCTCGATCTCGTTGCCCAGCAGGCTCCCCGGGCCCAGCGCCCCGCGCTCGATCGCCGCCTCCAGCTGTTGCGCCAGCTGGTAGTAGAGGGGGACCGGGCTGCTGCGGTCCAGCGCGAAATCGAGGGCTTCGGGTGCGGAAGTGGTCACGGGGGGAGAATATGCCGCCGACTGATTGACCGGAACACTCGTCATCATCTTGTCCTGACAATAGGGGAGAGTGCGGCCGGTGCGGGAGGCCACAAGTCCGCTCCCGCACCGGCCGCCGTTCTCATCAGGAGTTGCTGGGGAACCCGAGGTTGATGCCGCCGTCGGCCGGGTCCGGCCAGCGCGTGGTGATCACCTTGCCCTGGGTGTAGAAGGCGACGCCGTCGTTGCCGTAGATGTGCAGGTCGCCGAAGAGCGAGTCCTTCCAGCCGCCGAAGGAGTGGTAGCCCACGGGCACCGGGATCGGCACGTTGACGCCGACCATGCCCGCCTGGACCTCCAGCTGGAAGCGGCGGGCGGCGCCGCCGTCCCGGGTGAAGATCGCGGTGCCGTTGCCCCAGCGGGAGCTGTTGATCAGCTTGATCGCGTCGTCGTACGTCTCCGCGCGCACCACGCACAGGACGGGGCCGAAGATCTCGTCCTTGTACGCGTCCGCCGTCACCGGCACCTTGTCCAGCAGCGACACGCCGATGAAGAAGCCGTTTTCGTGGCCCTCCACGGAGTACCCGGTGCCGTCCACGACGACCTCGGCGCCCTGCTCCACCGCGCTCGTCACGTATGACGCCACCTTGTCGCGGTGCTCGCGCGTGATCAGCGGTCCCATCTCCGAGGCCGGGTCGTTGCCGGGGCCGATGCGGAGGTTCTTCGCGCGCTCGGCGATCTTCGCCACCAGCTTGTCACCGGTGTCGCCCACCGCCACGACCACGGACACGGCCATGCAGCGCTCGCCCGCCGAGCCGTACGCCGCGTTGATCGCCTGGTCGGCGGCGAAGTCCAGGTCCGCGTCCGGCAGGACCAGCATGTGGTTCTTGGCACCGCCGAGGGCCTGCACGCGCTTGTCGTGCTCGACCGCCTTGAGCTGGATGTACTTGGCGATCGGGGTGGAGCCGACGAAGGAGACCGCCGCGACGTCCGGGTGCTCGAGGAGGCGGTCCACGGCCACCTTGTCGCCCTGCACGATGTTGAACACACCGTCCGGCAGACCGGCCTCCGCCAGCAGCTCGGCGAGGCGGAAGGAGGCCGAGGGGTCCTTCTCGCTCGGCTTGAGCACGAAGGTGTTGCCGGTCGCGATGGCGATCGGGAACATCCACATCGGCACCATCGCCGGGAAGTTGAACGGTGTGATGCCGGCGACGACGCCGAGCGGCTGCCGGATCGAGGCGACGTCGACCCGGGTGGAGACCTGGGTGGACAGCTCGCCCTTCAGCTTCTCGGAGATGCCGCAGGCCAGTTCCACGATCTCCAGGCCGCGCGCGACCTCGCCGAGCGCGTCGGAGTGCACCTTGCCGTGCTCCGCGGTGATCAGCTCGGCGATCTCGTCGCGGTGCGCGTCCAGCAATTCGCGGAACTTGAACAGGATCGCCGTGCGCTTGGCGAGCGAGCTCTGTCCCCAGCTCTCGAACGCGGCCTTGGCGGTGGCGACCGCGGCGTCGACCTCGTCGACCGTGGCGAACGCGATCTGCTTCTCCTGCGCGCCGGTGGCCGGGTTGTAGACCGGGCCGAAGCGGCCCGAGGTGCCCTCGACGGGCTTGCCGCCGATCCAGTGGGTGATGGTCTTCATGGTGCGGTGTGGGACCTTTCGTTCAGCGGGGGAGTCAGAGGTGGCGTCGGCGGTCGGCGGCGTGCCGGTCGTAGCGCTCTCGGGCGGACACCGCGGCCTCGCGGGTGGCGACCTCGGCGACGGGCACGTCCCACCAGGCCTCGGCGGGCGGAGCGGTGGGCGTCGGGTCGGTCTCGACGTAGACACAGGTCGGCCGGTCGGAGGCGCGCGCCGCGGCGAGCGCGTCGCGCAGTTCCCGTACGGTCTTGGCGCGCAGCACGTCCATGCCGAGGCTGGCGGCGTTGGCGGCCAGGTCCACCGGGAGCGGGGCCCCGGTGAAGGTGCCGTCGGCGGCCCGGTAGCGGTAGGCGGTGCCGAACCGCTCGCCGCCGGTCTCCTCCGACAGGCCGCCGATGGAGGCGTAGCCGTGGTTCTGGATCAGGACCAGGTTGACCGGCAGGCCTTCCTGGACCGCGGTGACGATCTCCGTCGGCATCATCAGGTAGGTGCCGTCGCCGACCAGCGACCACACCGGTGTGCCGGGCGCGGCCTGCTGGACGCCGATGCCGGCCGGGATCTCGTAGCCCATGCAGGAGTAGCCGTACTCCAGGTGGTACTGGCGCGGCGAACGGGCCCGCCACAGCTTGTGCAGGTCGCCGGGGAGCGAGCCGGCCGCGTTGATCACCACGTCGTCGTCGCCCACGACCGCGTCCAGGGCGCCGAGGATCTGGGTCTGGGTCGGTACGGAGTTCTCGTCGTCCGCGCGGTAGGCGGCCTGGACGACCTGCTCCCAGCGCTCCTTGCCCGCACGGTACTCGGCCTCGTACGCGTCGCCGACGCGGTGTCCGGCGAGCCCCTCCGCCAGCGCCTCCAGTCCCGCACGGGCGTCGGCGACCAGGGTGAGGGCCGCGAGCTTGTGGGCGTCGAAGGCGGTGATGTTGAGGTTGACGAACCGCACGCCGGGGTTCTGGAACAGCGTGTTCGACGCGGTGGTGAAGTCGCTGTACCGGGTGCCGACGCCGATGACCAGATCGGCGGTGCGGGCGATGTCGTCGCAGACCGCCGTGCCGGTGTGGCCGATACCGCCCAGATCGGCGGGGTGGTCGTGGCGCAGCGAGCCCTTGCCGGCCTGGGTGGAGGCCACCGGGATGCCGGTCGCGTCCACCAGCGCCTTCAGGGCCTGCTCGGCCTCGCTGTGGTGGACGCCGCCGCCCGCCACGATCAGCGGCCGCTCGGCCTCACGGATCGCGCGGACCGCCTCCGCCAGCTCCACCGGGTCGGGGGCCGGACGGCGTACGTGCCAGACGCGCTCGGCGAAGAACTCCTCCGGCCAGTCGAAGCCTTCCGCCTGCACGTCCTGCGGCATGGCCAGGGTGACCGCGCCGGTCTCCGCCGGGTCGGCGAGGACCCGCATGGCGTTCAGCGCGGACGGGATCAGCATCTCCGGGCGGGTGATCCGGTCGAAGAAGCGGGAGACCGGGCGCAGCGTGTCGTTGACCGACACATCGGCCTCCACCGGGTGCTCCAGCTGCTGGAGCAGCGGGTCGGCGGCGCGCGTGGCGAAGTAGTCGCCGGGCAGCAGCAGGACCGGCAGGCGGTTGATCGTGGCCAGCGCGGCGCCGGTGACCAGGTTGGTGGCGCCCGGGCCGATGGAGGTGGTGACCGCTTGTGCGGAGAGCCGGTTGAGCTGGCGGGCGTAGCCGACGGCGGCGTGCACCATGGCCTGTTCGTTGCGGCCCTGGTGGAAGGGCATGGTGCCCTCGCCGGCCTCGAGCAGCGCCTGGCCGATGCCGGCGACGTTGCCGTGGCCGAAGATGCCCCAGGTGCCGGCGATCAGCCGGTGTCGTACGCCGTCGCGCTCGGTGTACTGGGCGGACAGGAACCGCACCAGCGCCTGGGCGACGGTCAGACGGCGGGTAGTGCTGCTCATCAGGGCTTCTCCGGTGCCGTGTAGAGGGGGAGACGGGGGTCGGCCGGCTGGGCCGGCCAGGTGCCGCGGATCCACGCGTGGTCGGGGTGGTCGCAGATCAGCCAGGCGCGGTCGGGGTCGGGGCCCGCCATGACGTTGAGGTAGTACATGTCGTGGCCGGGCACGGCCATGGACGGTCCGTGCCAGCCGTCCGGGATGAGCACGACGTCACCGTCGCGCACCTCGGCCAGCACGTCCGTGCCGGTGCCGTGGCCGGAGGGGGAGACCCGCTGGTAGCCGAGCCCGGGGATGCCCTCGTGCGCGGCGAACTCGAAGTAGTAGATCTCCTCCAGCTCCGACTCCTCGCCCGGCCGGTGCTCGTCGTGCTTGTGCGGCGGGAAGGACGACCAGTTGCCGCCAGGTGTGATCACCTCGACGGCGATGAGCTTGTCGCACTCGAACACGCCGGCCGCGCCGAAGTTGTTGACCTGGCGGGAGCAGCTGCCGGTGCCGCGCAGCTCGACCGGGACGGACGAGGCGGGCGCGTAACGGGCGGGCAGCCGGCGCTCACAGCGGGCGCCGGTGAGCGCGAAGCGGCCGCCGTCGCGGGACGCGATCGAGACCTGGGCGTCGCGCGGCACGTACGCGAAGTCGCTGACACCGCTGAACACGCTCTCGCGGCCGTGCAGTCGAATCGTGTCACCGCCGACGGCGACGGTGCAGGAGCCCGACAGCGGGAGCACGATCCACTCGCTGTCGCCGGTGTCGAAGGAGTGCCAGCCGCCGGACGGCAGTTCGAGCACCTTCAGGCTGGAGTAGCCCCAGCCGGCCGACTCGGGGGTGACGTCGACCGCGTAGGCGCCGGTTGCGGCCTTGCCCGCGGGGAGGTGGTGCGCGGTGGTCATGATGCCCTTCTTCGTGGCGTTCGGGACGTTCATGGCGTCGGGACGTTCATGGCGTCGTGGCGTTCCGGGCGGGGACTCGGGCCGGTGTCACAGCAGCCCGACCGCGGTGTCGACCGCGGTCTCCACGCTGCCCTCCGCGGGGTACAGCAGGGACCGGCCGACGACCATCCCCTGCACTGTGGGCAGGCGCAGGGCCTTGCGCCACTTCTCGTAGGCGCCCTCCTGGTCCTTGCCGACCTCGCCCCCGAGGAGCACGGCGGGCAGCGTGGAGGCCTCCAGTGCCTCGGCCATGTCGTCGATGTCGGCGGTGACGGGCAGTTTCAGCCAGGTGTAGGCGGAGGTGCCGCCGAGACCCGAGGCTATGGCGATGGACCGGGTGACGGCCTCGCCGCTCAGGTCGTTGCGCACCCGGCCGTCGACACGGCGGGACATGAACGGTTCGATGAACAGCGGCAGCCGGCGCGCGGCCATGTCGTCCACCGCCCTGGCCGTGGACTCCAGGGTCGTCAGGGAGCCCGGGTCGTCGTAGTCGATGCGCAGCAGCAGCTTGCCCGCGTCGAAGCGGAGGCGTTCGATGTCCTCGGCGCGGTGCCCGGTGAAGCGGTCGTCCATCTCGAAGGACGCGCCCGCGAGACCGCCGCGGTTCATGGAGCCCATGACGACCTTGTCGTCCAGGACGCCGAGGAGCAGCAGGTCATCCAGAATGTCCGCGGTGGCCAGCACCCCGTCCACGCCGGGCCGGGACAGCGCGACGCACAGGCGCTCCAGCAGGTCGGCGCGGTTGGCCATGGCCAGGTGGCGATCGCCGACGCCGAGGGCGCCGCGGGCCGGGTGGTCGGCGGCCACGATCATGAGGCGGCCGCTGTCGCCGATCAGCGGGCGGCGGACCCGGCGGGCGGCGGCCTCGGCGATGGCCTCCGGGTGCCGGGCGCGCACCGTGGCGAGGTCGGGGATGCTGATGCTCAAGACAGGCTCCGTTCAGGGGTGGCGGCCTGGGCCGCGTGCGAGAGGCCTCGAGGCGGCGGTCAGCCGCGGGCGACGAGGTCGGCGACCTCCGACTCGGTCGGCATCGCGGAGGAGCAGGCGAGGCGGGAGGCGACGAGCGCGCCGGCCGCGTTGGCGTACCGCATGGTCTTCTCCAGCGGCCAGCCGGCGAGCAGTCCGTGGCACAGGGACCCGCCGAAGGCGTCTCCGGCGCCGAGTCCGTTGACGACCTCCACCGGCACGGGCGGCACCTCGGCCGTCGTCCCGTCGCGGTGCACGGCGAGCACGCCCTTGGGGCCCTGCTTGACGACCGCGAGCTGCACACCGGCCTCCAGCAGTGCCTCGGCGCAGGCCCGCGGTTCGCGTACGCCGGTGGCGATCTCGCACTCGTCGAGGTTGCCGACGGCCACCGTGGCGTGACTCAGCGCCTCGCGGTAGTACGCGCGTGCGGTCTCGGGGTCGTTCCAGAACATGGGGCGCCAGTCCAGGTCGAACACCGTGATGCCGGCCTTGTCGCGGGCCTTGAGGGCGGCGAGCGTGGCCGAGCGGCTGGGCTCCTCGCTCAGGCCGGTCCCGGTGATCCAGAAGATCCGGGCCGAGCGGATGGCGAAGAAGTCCAGCTCGTCGGTGTGGATCTCCAGGTCGGGCGCCTTGGGGCGGCGGTAGAAGTACAGGGGGAAGTCGTCCGGCGGGAAGATCTCGCAGAACGTGATCGGGGTCGGGTAGGCGTCCACCGGCGTGACGAACCGGTCGTCGACGCCGAACTCCTTCAGCTGCTGGTGCAGATAGGCGCCGAAGGGGTCGTCGCCGGTCCGGGTGATCACCGCCGTGTTGCGGCCGAGACGCGCCGCGGCCACCGCCACGTTGGCCGCCGAGCCGCCGAGGAACTTTCCGAAGGTCTCGACCTCGGGGAGCGGCACACCCGTCTGCAGCGGGTAGAGATCGACCCCGATGCGGCCCATGGTGATGAGATCGAAATGTTCGGCGGGCTCAGACATGTGCGACGCTCCTCATGCGGGGGATGCGGGCGACCGGGCGCCGGGAAGGCGGGCATCGGGCCCCGGATGCCTCACAGGTGTAGGCCGCGCGAGGAGTCCCTGTCAAGGCTTTGTACTTACATTCGGACCTGCTTCTGAAATGATGTCTTAACAAAGTATTGACAGGTGGGTGCTACAGGGGTTTGTATCCCGTGCCAGCGAAACCGCCGGTTCACCGGCAGACGACCCGGACGTCCGTCCGGGCCCCGACCGGGGTCCCGAGCGGCGCCGTTCCTCCCCTTCCCCCGGTCGCACAGTGAGGTGCAGGTAAAGATGGACCGCACGTTTCACCCTCGCCGCTCCCACAGAGTCGCCCCAGTCCTCGCGCTGGCCGCCGCCTCCGCGCTCCTCGTTGCCGGCTGCTCCAGCAGCTCGGGCGGGAAGAAGGCGGAGGACGCGAGCAACAACGTCTCCGCCGGCAAGGCCAGCACCCCTCGGATGACGGTAGCGCTGGTGACCCACCAGGCGCCGGGCGACACCTTCTGGGACATCGTCCGCAAGGGAGCCGAGGCGGCGGCGGCCAAGGACAACATCAAGCTCGTCTACTCCAGCGACCCCAACGCGGGCAACCAGGCCAACCTGGTGCAGAACGCGATCGACCAGAAGGTCGACGGCATCGCGGTCACCCTCGCCAAGCCCGACGCGATGAAGGACGTCATCAGCAAGGCCACCCAGGCGAAGATACCCGTGGTCGGCCTGAACTCCGGTCTGAGCGACTGGAAGAAGCTGGGCCTGATGGAGTTCTTCGGGCAGGACGAGACGGTGGCGGGCGAGGCGTTCGGCAAGCGGCTCAACGAGCTGGGCGCCAAGAACACCGTGTGCGTGATCCAGGAGCAGGGGAACGTCGGCCTCACCCAGCGCTGCGACGGACTGAAGAAGACGTTCACCGGCAAGACGCAGATCCTGTACGTCAACGGCACCGACATGCCGTCCGTGAAGTCGACGATCAGCGCGAAGCTCAAGCAGGACAGCTCCATCGACTACGTGGCCACGCTGGGCGCGCCGTACGCCCTGACCGCGGTGCAGTCGGTCTCCGACGCCGGCAGCAAGGCGAAGGTCGCCACCTTCGACCTGAACAAGGACCTGACCAGCGCCATCAAGAAGGGCGACATCCAGTTCGCCGTCGACCAGCAGCCCTATCTGCAGGGCTACCTGGCGATCGACTCCCTGTGGCTCTACAAGAACAACGGCAACTACAGCGGCGGCGGTGAGCAGCCGGTGCTGACCGGCCCGGCCTTCGTCGACAAGTCCAACGCCGACACCATCGCGACGTTCGCCGCCAAGGGCACGAGGTGATCCAATGACTCAGCAGGCTGTGCCGGCGGTGTCCTCACCGCCGGCCTCCGGCCCCAAGGAACGCGACGGCCGGACCGTACAGCGCTCCCTAGTGGTGCGGCTGCTCGCCCGGCCGGAGGTCGGCGTCTTCCTCGGCGCCGTCGCCGTGTTCGTCTTCTTCTTCGCCATGGCCCCCACGTTCCGCTCGGGCAGCGCCATGGCCACCGTCCTCTACCAGTCGTCCACCATCGGGATCATGGCCCTGCCCGTGGCCCTGCTGATGATCGGCGGCGAGTTCGACCTGTCGGCCGGTGTCGCGGTGATCACCTCGGCGCTGACCGCGAGCATGATCAGCTTCCAGCTGACGATGAACGTCTGGGTCGGCGTGGTCGTCGCCCTCGTGGTCTCGCTCGCGATCGGCGCCTTCAACGGCTGGATGATGGTGCGCACCGGACTGCCCAGCTTCCTGGTCACCCTCGGCACCTTCCTCGGCCTGCAGGGCATCAACCTCGCGGTCACCAAGCTGGTCACCGGCAACGTGGCGACCGACGACATCAGCGACATGGACGGCTTCAACCAGGCCAAGGCGGTCTTCTCGTCCAGCTTCACCATCGGCGGCGTCCAGTTCAAGATCACCGTCCTGTGGTGGCTGTTCTTCGCGGCCCTGGCGACCTGGGTGCTGCTGCGCACCAAGTACGGCAACTGGATCTTCGCGGTCGGCGGCAACAAGGACAGCGCCCGGGCCGTCGGTGTCCCGGTGAAGTTCACCAAGATCTCGCTGTTCATGCTGGTGGCCTTCGGTGCCTGGTTCGTCGGCATGCACCAGCTGTTCGCCTTCAACACCGTCCAGTCCGGCGAGGGCGTCGGCCAGGAGCTGATCTACATCGCCGCGGCGGTGATCGGCGGCTGCCTGCTCACCGGCGGCTACGGTTCGGCGATCGGTCCCGTCTTCGGTGCCTTCATGTTCGGCATGGTCAGCCAGGGCATCGTCTACGCCGGCTGGAACCCCGACTGGTTCAAGGCCTTCCTCGGCGTGATGCTCCTCGGCGCCACGCTCATCAATCTGTGGGTCCAGAAGTCCGCGACCCGGAGGTGACCACCCATGACGACCGCTGACCTCGACCAGAACAACGGCACGGCCACCCCGGCGGACCGGGCCCCCATCGTGGAACTGCGCGGCGCCGGCAAGTCCTACGGCAACATCCGGGCCCTGCACGGCGTCGACCTCGCCGTCCACCCGGGCCGGGTCACCTGCGTCCTCGGCGACAACGGCGCCGGCAAGTCCACCCTCATCAAGATCATCTCGGGGCTGCACCAGCACACCGAGGGCCAGTTCCTCGTCGACGGCGAGCAGGTGAAGTTCACCACCCCGCGCGACGCCCTCGACAAGGGCATCGCCACCGTCTACCAGGACCTCGCGACCGTGCCGCTGATGCCGGTGTGGCGCAACTTCTTCCTCGGCTCGGAGATGACCAAGGGTCCCTGGCCCTTCCGCCGTCTCGACATCGCCCGGATGAAGAAGACCGCGGACGAAGAGCTGCGCAACATGGGCATCGTCCTGGACGATCTCGAGCAGCCCATCGGAACCCTGTCCGGCGGCCAGCGCCAGTGCGTCGCCATCGCCCGCGCCGTCTACTTCGGCGCCCGCGTCCTCATCCTGGACGAGCCCACCGCCGCACTCGGCGTCAAGCAGTCCGGAGTGGTGCTGAAGTACGTCGCCGCCGCCCGCGAGCGCGGCCTCGGCGTCATCTTCATCACCCACAACCCGCACCACGCCTACATGGTCGGCGACCACTTCAGCGTGCTGCGCCTGGGCACCCTCGAACTCTCCGCCTCCCGCAGCGAGGTCAGCCTCGAGGAACTCACCAACCACATGGCCGGTGGCGCCGAACTGGCCGCGCTCAAGCACGAGCTGGCGCAGGTCAGCGGCGTCGATGTCGAGGAGCTCCCGGAAGCGAAGGACCTCCAGGCACCTGTGGCGGCATCACCCGAAGGGAACTCCTGACATGACCACCGTCCCCTCCCTGGACCGCATCCGGGTGGGCTCCGCCCCGGACTCCTGGGGCGTCTGGTTCCCCGACGACCCGCAGCAGGTGCCCTGGGAACGCTTCCTGGACGAGGTGGCCGAGGCCGGCTACTCCTGGATCGAGCTCGGCCCCTACGGCTACCTGCCGACCGACCCGGCGCGGCTCACCGACGAGGTGAACAAGCGCAACCTGAAGGTGTCGGCCGGCACGGTCTTCACCTCCCTGCACCGCGGACCGTCCGTGTGGGAGTCCACCTGGGAGCACGTCAGCCAGGTCGCGGCCCTCACCCAGGCCATGGACGCGAAGCACCTCGTGGTCATCCCCTCCTTCTGGCGGGACGACAAGACCGCCGAGATCCTGGAGCCCTCCGAGCTCACCGCCGAGCAGTGGGCGCACCTGAGCAAGGGCATGGAGCGGCTCGGTCACGAGGTCAAGGAGACCTACGGCCTCGACATCGTCGTCCACCCGCACGCCGACACCCACATCGACACCGAGCAGCACGTCGAGCGCTTCCTCGACTCCACCGACTCCGACCTCGTCAACCTCTGCCTGGACACCGGGCACTACGCCTACTGCAGCGGCGACAGCGTCAAGCTGATCGAGACCTACGGCGAGCGCATCGGCTACCTCCACCTCAAGCAGGTCGACCCGGAGATCCTCGCCGACGTCGTCAGCAACGGGGTGCCGTTCGGGCCCGCCGTGCAGCGCGGCGTGATGTGCGAGCCGCCGGCCGGCGTGCCCGCGCTGGAGCCGGTCCTGGCCGCAGCGCAGGGCCTGGGCGTCGACCTGTTCGCCATCGTCGAGCAGGACATGTACCCCTGTGAGCCGGACAAGCCGCTGCCCATCGCCGTCCGCACCCGCAAGTTCCTCCGCTCCTGCGGCGCCTGACCCCCGAAGGGACCAGCAACACCATGACTCAGCGTGGAACGCTCGGAGTCGCCGTCATCGGGACGGGCAGGATGGGCGCCGACCATGTGCGCCGCATCGACGAGGTGATCAGCGGGGCGCGGGTGGCCGCCGTCGTGGACGTCGACGCGGAGCGGGCCAAGTCCGTCGCCGCGGGCGTCGAGGGCTGCGCCGCCTACACCGAACCGGCCGCCGCGATGGCCGCCGCGGACGTCGACGCCGTGCTGATCGCCTCGCCCGGCCCCGCTCACGAGGCCGCACTTCTCACCGCCTTCGAGCACGACCTGCCGGTGCTGTGCGAGAAGCCCCTCACCCCTGACGCGGCCTCCGCGCTGCGCATCCTTCAGGCCGAGCAGAAGCTGGGTCACCGGCGCGTCCAGGTCGGCTTCATGCGGCGCTACGACGCCGAGTACGTCAAGCTCAAGGCGCTGCTCGACAGCGGCCAGCTGGGCCGGCCGCTGATGCTGCACAACCGGCACCGCAACGCGGGCAGCCCGCCCGGCTTCACCGAAGCCATGCTCATCAACGACTCCGTGGTGCACGAGATGGACGTCACCCGCTGGCTGCTCGGCCAGGAGATCACAGCGGTGACGGTGCTGCGCCCGGCGCCGTCGGGCAACGCGCCCGACGGGCTGTCCGACCCGCAGTTCGTCGTCTTCGAGACCGACGGCGGCGCGCTCGTCGACGTCGAGATCTTCGTCAACTGCGGCTTCGGCTACCAGGTGCAGGCCGAGGTGGTCTGCGAGTCGGGCACCGCCCGGATCGGCGACGGGCATGCCATGGTCACCAACATGGCCGGCCGCTGGGGCGGCACCATCGCCCCGGACTTCGTGGAGCGCTTCGCCGACGCCTACGACCGCGAGGTGCAGGCCTGGGTCGACGCCACCCGGCGCGGCGAGGTCACCGGCCCGAGCGTCTGGGACGGCTACGCGGCGGCGGCGGTCTGCGAGGCGGGCGTGCGCGCGCAGGCGGAGGGGCGCCGCACCGAGGTGGAACTGATCGAGCGTCCGGCGCTCTACCGCTGAGCGGCCGGCGTCGCCGGTTCGTGCCGTCGGTCCGGGCGTCCTGGGACGGGTTTCCCGCCCCCAGGACGCCCGGTCGGGCCCGGACGGTCCGGACGTCCCGTTCCGGAGCGATCAGTCAGCCGGTCTTGGCGCAGATCGCGTAGACGGAGGCCGTGTAGTGCGGTTCGTAGCCGCCGTTGAGGAACCCGGCGGTCCAGCCGACGGGCGTGGTGCCGGACAGGACCGGGTTCGAGTGCAACGCCGGGCCGTACGCCGAGGCGGCCCCGTTGGGCAGGTACCAGCCGCCCCCGGCGGAGATCTCCCCGTCCGGGCAGGTGGCGTCCACGTCGACCATGTCCAGGACGCCGACGTCCTTGGACGCGGTGACCACGTGCACGCCCGCCAGACCGGAGGTTCCGGCGGGACCCTGCGGACCCGTGGGTCCGGCGGGCCCCTGCGCTCCGGTGGCTCCCTTCGGTCCCGCGGGACCCTGCGGGCCGGTCTGGGCCCAGGTGACGGACCGCTCGTCGGAGCGGCAGGCGGAGCCCACCTCGATGAGGCGCAGGTGACCGCGCGCGTTCACGCATCCCTGAATCGTGCCGTCCGCGGCGATGTACGGCTGCTGCTCGTCGGAGGCCGACGCGAAGTCCGCGGACGGCACCACGAGCACGACGGCGGCGGCAGCGGCCGCTGCAAGGGCACGGCGAATGGAAGCCACAGTTCCCCCCTGGATCGTCAGCTCACCGGCCGGATCATCCGACCGAAGTTGCACAACTAACGCACGGACACAACGCGTTGACGGTGTACAGGCGGAGGACGGGCGTACCCGGTCACGGCGATCCCGTGCGGGCGTGACGAGCGGTTGCCTCGAACGCGACGGGCCCGGGTGTCCCGCCTTCGTGGCCGCCTTCCTCCCGGGCGCGTAACGTGACCGAGCATGGAGATCTCCGTCACCGCTGAACGCCGCAGCACACCGCCGTCACCAGCCGGACGACAAGCCTCCGACCTGCGTGGGGACGGCTCGGCATGAAGATCCTCATCAGCGCCGACATGGAAGGCGCCACCGGTGTCACCTGGCCGGCCGACGTGATTCCCGGGACGCCCCAGTGGGAGCGGTGCCGGGCCATGTTCACCTCCGACGTGAACGCCGCCGTGCTCGGCTTCCTCGACGGCGGTGCCGACGAGGTGCTCATCAACGAGGCGCACTCGACCATGCGCAATCTGCTCCTCGAACAGTTGGATGAGAGGGCGCAGATGCTCACCGGACGGCACAAGTCGCTCTCCATGGTGGAGGGCGTACAGCACGGCGACGTGGACGGCATCGCGTTCGTCGGCTACCACGCCGGGGCGGGCATGGAGGGCGTGCTCGCCCACACGTATCTCGCCAACTCCATCACCGGGGTGTGGCTCAACGACGTCCGCGCCAGCGAGGGCCTGCTCAACGCGCACGTCGTCGCCGAGTACGGCGTGCCTGTCATCCTCGTCACCGGCGACGACGTGGCCTGCGAGGACGCGCTCGGGTACGCGCCCGAGGCGCTCAAGGTGGCCGTCAAGGACCATGTGTCACGGTACGCGGCGGTGTGCCGCACCCCGGCCAGGACCGCCGCGGACATCCGCGCGGCGGCCAAGGAAGCCGCGTCACTGGCGGTGCGTCATGACCCCGCCGGGAACGGGCCGTTCACCATCGCCCTGGAGTTCGACGCCGAGCATCTGGCCATGGCCGCCACCGTCGTACCGGGAGTGGACCGCATCGGTGAGCGGAAGGTGGCGTACACGAGCGCGACCATGTACGAGGGGATCCGGACGTTCAAGGCGGTCACCACGATCGTCTCGGCCGCGGTGGAGGAACAGTATGGCTGACCGGCAGGCACTCGACGAGGTCGTGCGGTTCACGTCCGACCTCATCCGCATCGACACCACCAACCGCGGCGGCGGCGACTGCCGGGAGCGGCCCGCCGCCGAGTACGCGGCCGAGTGCCTTGCCGAGGCCGGCCTGGAGCCCGTTCTCCTGGAGCGCACCCCGGGCCGGACGAACGTCGTCGCGCGCATCGAGGGCACCGACCCCTCCGCCGACGCCCTGCTCCTTCACGGCCATCTCGACGTGGTGCCGGCCGAAGCCACGGACTGGAGCGTGCACCCCTTCTCCGGCGAGGTGCGCGACGGCGTGGTGTGGGGCCGGGGCGCGGTCGACATGAAGAACATGGACGCGATGATCCTCGCCGTCGTACGGCACTGGGCGCGCTCGGGCACCAGGCCCCGGCGCGACCTCGTCATCGCCTTCACCGCCGACGAGGAGGCCAGCGCCGAGGACGGCTCCGGATTCCTCGCGGACCGGCACGCGGACCTCTTCGAGGGATGCACGGAAGGCGTCAGCGAGTCGGGGGCGTTCACCTTCCACGCCGGCGACGGACGGCAGATCTACCCGATCGCGGCCGGAGAGCGCGGCACCGGATGGCTGAAGCTGACCGCGCGCGGCCGGGCGGGCCACGGCTCCAAGGTCAACCGCAGCAACGCGGTCACGCGGCTCGCCGCCGCAGTGACCCGCATCGGCGCCCACGAGTGGCCGCTCCGGATCACCCCCACCGTGCGCGCCGCGCTCACCGAACTCGCCGTCCTGTACGGGCTCGAGGCCGACGTCGACGACGTGGACGGCCTGATGAAGAAGCTCGGCCCGGCGGCCGCGCTCGTCGAGGCGACCGTCCGCAACAGCGCCAACCCGACCATGCTGAGCGCCGGTTACAAGATCAACGTGATCCCGGGCGAGGCCGTCGCCCACGTCGACGGACGCTACCTGCCCGGCACCGAGGACGAGTTCCGCAGGACGCTGGACGAACTCACCGGGCCGGACGTGGACTGGGAGTTCCACCACCGGGAGGTCGCTCTCCAGGCACCCGTGGACTCGCCGACGTTCGCGCGGATGCGGGCCGCCGTGGAGGAGTTCGCGCCCGAGGGACACGTGGTGCCGTACTGCATGTCGGGCGGCACGGACGCCAAGCAGTTCTCCCGCCTCGGCATCACCGGCTACGGGTTCACGCCGCTGAAGCTCCCCGAGGGCTACGACTACCAGGCCATGTTCCACGGCGTCGACGAACGCGTGCCCGTGGAGGCGCTGCACTTCGGCGTCCGCGTCCTCGACCGTTTTCTGCGCACGGCCTAGGAGGGGTGGGGGAGATGGTGCGGACCCTGCCGTACGGGGCATGGCCCTCGCCCGTCGACGCGGCGCTCGCCGCCGCGCACGGCGGGCAGCCGGAGGCGGTCGGCTTCGTGGGCGAGGAGGCGTGGTGGACCGAACCCCGCCCCGCGGAGGGCGGCCGGCGCACCCTGGTCAGGCGCACGGTGGACGGCCGGGAGGTGTCGGTCCTGCCCCCGCCGTGGAACGTGCGCAGCCGGGTCATGGAGTACGGCGGCCGGCCCTGGGCCGGGGTGATGCGCCCCGAGGGGCCGCTTGTGGTGTTCGTGCACTTCGCGGACCAGCGGCTGTACGCCTACGAGCCCGCGACGCCGGGCAGCCGGCCGCGTCCGCTCACCCCGCGGTCGTCGGTGGGCGGCGGACTGCGCTGGGTCGACCCCAGGCTGCACGTCGAGCGGGGCGAAGTCTGGTGCGTACTGGAGGAGTTCACCGGTGACGAGCCCACGGACGTGCGGCGGGTGCCGGCCGCCGTACCGTTCGACGGCTCGGCGGCCGATGACCGGGACGCCGTCCGCGAACTCACCGACGCGCGCCACCGGTTCGTCACCGGCCCCCGACTCTCGCCGGACGGGCGCCGCGCGGCCTGGCTCGCCTGGGACCATCCGCGCATGCCCTGGGACGGCACCGAGCTGCTCGTCGCCGAGGTCACCGGCGAGGGGATGCTCCCGGAGCCGCGTACGGTCGCCGGCGGCCCCGAGGAGTCCATCGCCCAGGCCGAGTGGGCGCCCGACGGCTCCCTGCTGTACGTGAGCGACCGCACCGGCTGGTGGAACCTCTACCGGGACGGCACACCGCTGTGCCCCCGCGAGGAGGAGTTCGGCGGGCCGCTGTGGAAGGTCGGACTGCAGTGGTTCGCGCCCCTGGACGACGGCACCGTCGCAGTGGTGCACGGCAGGGGAGCGGGCCGGCTCGGGATCCTCGACCCGGTCGGCGGCGAGGTCGTCGACGTGGCCGGACCCTGGACCGAGTTCGCCGCCACGCTCGCCGTGCACGGCAGCCGCGTCGTCGCCGTCGGCGCCGGCCCGCACACCGCGTACGAGGTCGTCGAACTGGACTCCGCCACCGGCCACGCCCGCGTGATCGGTGCCGCGCACGAGGACCCCGTCGACCCCGCCTACTACCCCGAGCCGCAGGTCCGCACCTTCAGCGGGCCCCAGGGCCGCGACATCCACGCGCACGTCCACCCACCGCGCAACCCCGAGTGCGTCGCACCGGACGGCGCACCGCCGCCGTACGTCGTCTGGGCGCACGGCGGCCCGACGAGCCGCGCCCCCCTCGTCCTCGATCTGGAGATCGCCTACTTCACCTCGCGCGGCATCGGCGTCGCCGAGGTGAACTACGGCGGCTCCACCGGCTACGGACGCGCCTACCGCGACCGGCTGCGCGGACAGTGGGGCGTCGTCGACGTCGAGGACTGCGCGTCCGTCGCGCTCGCCCTCGCCGACGAGGGCACCGCCGACCGCAGCCGGCTCGCCGTGCGCGGCGGCAGCGCCGGCGGCTGGACGGCGGCCGCGTCCCTGACGTCGACCGACGTGTACGCCTGCGGCACGATCGTCTACCCGGTCCTGGACCTGGCGAGCTGGGGCTCGGGGGAGACCCACGACTTCGAGTCGCGGTACCTGGAGACGCTGGTCGGACCGTACGCCGAGGTGCCCGGCCGGTACGCCGAGCGGTCGCCCGTGGAGCACGCCGACCGGATCACCGTCCCCTTCCTGCTGCTGCAGGGGCTCCAGGACCCGATCTGCCCGCCCGCGCAGTGCGAGCGGTTCCTGGCCCGGCTCCAGGGGCGGCGGATCCCGCACGCCTACCTCGCCTTCGAGGGCGAGGGGCACGGCTTCCGGCGGGCTGAGACGATGGTGCGTGCCCTGGAGGCCGAGCTGTCCCTGTACGCGCAGGTCTTCGGGCTGAACCCGCCCGGCATCCCCACCCTGGAGCTCACCGAGTGACCCACCTGATCAGGCCGCCCAGACTCGCCCCCGGCGCCCGCGTGGCCGTCGTCGCGCCCAGCGGGCCCGTGATCGAGGAGCGGCTCGCCGCCGGCCTCGACATCCTGCGCGGCTGGGACCTGGACCCGGTCGTGGCCCCTCACGTGCTCGACCGGCACCCCGACTTCCCCTACCTCGCGGGCACGGACGCCGACCGCGCCGCCGACTTCCAGGCCGCCTGGTGCGATCCGGAGGTGGCCGCGGTGCTGTGCGCCCGCGGCGGGTACGGGGTGCAGCGCATGATGGACCTGCTCGACTGGGAGGCGCTGCGCGCCGCCGGGCCCAAGGCGCTGGTCGGCTTCAGCGACATCACCGCGCTGCACGAGGCGTTCGCGGCCCGCCTCGGCCTCGTCACGCTGCACGGGCCGATGGTGGCGGCCGCCGACTTCCTCAAGAACGCGCGCACGCAGGAACACCTGCGGGCGACCCTCTTCGAGCCGGAGTCCGTACGGACCATCTCTTCCTCCGGCGCCGCCCTCGTGCCCGGCCGCGCCCGGGGCGTCACCTCCGGCGGATGCCTGGCCCTGATCGCTGCCGAGCTCGGCACCCCGCACGCCCGGCCGGGGGCGCCGGGCGGCCTGCTGCTGCTCGAGGACATCGGCGAGGAGGCGTACCGCGTCGACCGGCTCCTCACCCAGCTCCTGCGCTCGGGCCGGCTCGAGGGTGTCACCGGGATCGCTCTCGGCTCCTGGGAGGAGTGCGGCCCGTACGAGCTGTTGCGCGCCGTCTTCACCGACCGGCTCGGCGGGCTCGGGATACCGGTCGTGGAGCGGTTCGGGTTCGGCCACGGCGAGGGTGCCCCGACGATGCCGCTCGGCGTCGCCGCGGAACTGGACGCGGACACCGGGACGCTCACGCTGGAGGTCCCGGCGCTGGCGTGACGACGACCCACGCCTCGGGTCACCCGTCCGCTCCACCCGCCGGGCGGCGCCGCGCCGTGCCGTCAATCCTGGGCTCATGAACCCGAAGACCCACCGCGAGGCCACGACGAGCGGCGGGGCACGCCGGCGGCAGGGCCTCACGCCGCGCACGGTCGCCGTCCTGGTGCTGGCCGCGCTCGTGCTGGTCTTCGTCTTCGAGAACACCCAGCGCACCCGCATCCGGCTGTTCGTGCCGCTGGTGACGATGCCGCTGTGGCTGGCACTGCTCGGTACGGGGGTGATCGGGGCACTGTGCGGCGCGCTTCTCGTCAGCCGACGCCGGTGACGGCGGATCACGTACGGTGTCGCCGTGTCCGACACCCGTGAATACCTCGCCGAGGGCCCCCGCGTGGGCATACGCCCCTTCACCCACGACGACGCGGCCGAGTTCACCGCCCGGGCGCGGGAGAGCAGGAAGCTGCACCGCCCCTGGCTGTTCCCGCCGACCACCCCCGGGGAGTACGCCGCCTACGCCGGCCGGCTGATCGAGGACCCGACGAGGGCGGGGTTCCTGGTGTGCGAGAAGGAGACCGGGGCGATCGCCGGGTACATCAACATCAACAACATCGTCCGGGGCGGCTTCCAGAGCGGGGCGCTCGGTTACGGGGCCTTCGCGCACGCCGCCGGACGCGGGCTGATGACGGAGGCGCTGAACCTCGTGGTGCGGTACGCGTTCGGGCCGCTGGGGCTGCACCGGCTGGAGGTCAACGCGCAGCCCCGCAACACCGCCTCGATCGCCCTCGCCCGGCGCTGCGGCTTCCGTCTGGAGGGGTTCTCACCGGACATGATCTTCGTCGACGGGGCCTGGCGGGACCACGAGCGCTGGGCCATCACCGCGGAGATGGTCCGCACCTGAGGGGTGCCTCAGCGGTGATGGCCCCGTACGGCCGTCAGTCCGCCGACCGCACGGTGGGCGTCGCGAGGCTCACCGGCCCGCTGCGCCTGCCGGTCTTGCATGCGTCGTGGCAGTCCTTCTCCAGGCTGCAGCACAGCGAGCAGACCGCGCCGGAGTGGAACGGGCAGCCCGCCATGTCGGGGCGCTCGAAGGTGTCCGCGCACACCGAGCAGGTCAGCGTCGCCGCCGAGGGCAGCCCCCGCTCGTCGAGCAGCGGCTCGTCGAGGGCGTCGACGCGGGCGATGTAGTACCTGCCCTTGGTCGCCACCGCGAACAGCGGCGAGAGCACCATGGCCAGGAACAGGGCGATGAACGGCGAGTACGCCTTGCCGTAGGCGCCGAACGCCTCGAAGTACGCGGCGATGGACACCGCCGAGGCGATCAGCATCGAGCCGAAGCCGACCGGGTTGAAGTTGTACAGGTGCGCCCGCTTGAACTCGATGTACGACGGGCTGAGCCCCAGCGGCTTGTTGATCACCAGGTCGGCCACGACCGCGCCGATCCACGCGATGGCGACGTTCGAGTAGAAGCCCAGCACCGTGTTGAGGAACCCGAACACACCGCCTTCCATCAGCGCGAGCGCGATGCCGACATTGAGGAAGATGTAGACGACGCGCCCCGGGTGACGGTGCGTCAGCCGGGAGAAGAAGTTCGACCAGGACAGCGAACCGGAGTACGCGTTCGTCGAGTTGATCTTGATCTGGGAGAGGATCACGAAGAACGTCGCCAGCCCCAGGGCGACCGGCGCCGCGAACGTCCTGAACCCGTGGACGTACTGCTGGATGGGCTCGTTCGCCTTCGCGAGCCCCACGCTTCCGGCGATGTAGAAGGCCAGGAACGCCCCGCCGATCTGCTTCGCCGCGCCCAGCACCACCCAGCCCGGACCGGCGGACAGCACCGCGCCCCACCACTGCCTGGCGTTCTCGGGCGTCTTGTCCGGCATGAAGCGCAGATAGTCGACCTGCTCACCGATCTGCGCGATCAGCGACAGCGCCACACCTGCGCCCGCGCCCACCCCCAGCATGCTGATGCCCGACCCGGTGGGCGAGTCGCCCGCGAAGTGGGTGAACTCCGAGAACTTCCCCGGCTCCTGGATCGCGATGGACACGAACGGTGCGACCATCAGGACCAGCCAGATCGGCTGGGTCCACACCTGCATCTTCGACAGTGCGGTCATGCCGTAGACCACCAGCGGCAGGATGATCAGGGAGCAGATGACGTAGCCGATCGCGAGGGGTATGTGCAGGCCGAGTTCCAGGGCCTGCGCCATGATCGAGCCCTCGAGGGCGAAGAAGATGAAGGTGAAGCTGGCGTAGATGACCGAGGTCAGGGTCGAGCCCAGATAGCCGAAGCCGGCGCCCCGGGTCAGCAGGTCCATGTCGATGGAGTACTTCGCCGAGTAGTACGAGACCGGGATGCCCGTGAGGAAGATGACCACCGCCGCGGCCAGGATCGCCACCATCGCGCTGGAGAAGCCGTTGGAGATCGCGATCGACCCGCCGATGGCGAAGTCCGCGAGGTAGGCGATGCCGCCCAGGGCCGTGGTGGCCACCACGTACGGCGTCCAGCGGCGGAAGGACTTCGGCGCGTACCGCAGCGAGTAGTCCTCGAGCGTGTCGTTCCGCGTCCAGCCGTTGTACGTCCGGCTCGTGGTGTCCGGCGGCGTCTGCCTGTCGACGATGTCCGTCATGAACCTTCCCTCTTCCGCGAGCTCGAGTCACCTCCCCGAGGACCGGGGCAGTGCCGTTGCACGGAAGAGTCCCGCCGCGTTGTTTCCCGGCCGTTTCGATGCCTTTACGACGATGGAGTGCGTCATTCCACCCGGCGGCGGTCCACGTACTCGTACACGGAACCGTCCGGATGCACGGCGATCAGGTTGCGGCCGACCGGGGTCGGCACCGGGCCGGCGATGATACGCGCGCCGAGCTCGCTCAGCACCCGGTGGGCCTCCTCGACGTCCTCCACCGCGATGGTCGCCGCCACCTTGCGCAGGATCTCCAGCTCGGATTCGGGTCCGCTCATCAGCAGGAAACAGCCGACCGCGGCGACCGAGACACCGCCGCGCTCGAAACGGAGAGCGCGGCTGCCCGCCAGTCTCTCGTAGAAGGGGACCGAAGCCTCCAGGTCGTCGACGCAGATCCGCAGCGTGGCTCCCAGAATCTCCATGCGCACGAGCCTAGTTGCGACCGGCCGGCAAGGAGATCGTTTCGCCCCGATCCGGGCGCGCACCTGCCGTTACGCGTGCCCGGGCACGGGTACCCGGCGGACATGAACCGCTTGGATCACCTGGAACATCTGGACAAGCATCTGGTCGACGAGCTGGCGCAGGTGGCCCGGGAGGCCGTGCGCGAGGAGTTGCGCGAGCAGACCCGCAAGCAGCGCCGCACGGCCGCGCTCTACGCGGCCTCGGGCGCCACCGGACTGTACGCGGGCGCCGGGGTGGCGCTCGCTCTCGGTCTGGCGCTGGCGCTGGCCCTGCCCGGCTGGGCCGCCGCGCTGATCACGGCGGCGGTGCTCGGCGTGGCCGCCTACCTGCTGCGCGGCGCGGCCCGCGCCGGCGGGCACGGAGCCGCGTCGCACCACGCCGGCCATGGCCTCCGCGGTACGCCGTCAGCCGCCCCGCAGAGCGGGCTCGGGACGCCGTACCCGCCGATGCCGCACACCCCGCCCACGCCGGGCGTGACCGATCCGGCCGCGCCGGGTACCGCGGGTCCTGGAGCGGACCCCCGGGCGCCGCAGCACCGGGCCCGGTGAGCCGCCGTGGCCAGGGCATGGTCGGGAGCCCTGCCGAGGCGCCGCAGGGCAGTCGTGGTGACCGGGGCCAGCGGCGGTGTGGGCCGGGCCACGGCCGTGGCCTTCGCCAAGCGGGGCGACCGGGTCGCTCTGCTCGCCCGGGGACGCGAGGGCCTCGCCGCGGCCGCGGAGGAGGTGCGGCGCGCCGGGGGTGAGGCGCTCGTCGTCCCCGTCGACGTGTCGGACGCACGGGCGGTCGAGGACGCGGCGCAGCAGGTCGTCGAGGAGTTCGGACGGATCGACGTCTGGGTCAACAACGCGTTCGCCGGTGTCTTCGCGCGGTTCACGGACGTCGCTCCGGACGAGTTCCGCCGGGTCACCGAAGTGACGTACCTGGGCTATGTGTTCGGCACCCGGGCCGCGCTGCGGCACATGCTGCCCGCGGACCACGGGACGATCGTCCAGGTGGGCTCCGCGCTGGCCTACCGGGGCATCCCGCTGCAGTCGGCGTACTGCGGGGCCAAACACGCGATCCAGGGCTTCAACGAGTCGCTGCGCTGCGAGCTGCTGCACGACGGCTCGAAGGTGCGCACGACGATGGTGCAGATGCCGGCGCTCAACACCCCGCAGTTCGACTGGGTGCTCAGCCGGATGCCGGGGCGGGCGCGGCCGGTCGCGCCGGTCTACCAGCCGGAGGTCGCCGCACGCGCGATCGTCCACGCGGCCGGGCACCCGCGGCGCCGGGAGTACTGGGTGGGCGGGTCCACGGCCGCCACGCTCGTCGCCAACGCCGTCTTCCCGGGGCTGCTGGACCGCTACCTCGCCCGTACGGGGTTCGACTCGCAGCGCGACGACGGGCAGCACGGCACCGCGGGCAACCTGTGGTCGCCGGCGGACGGACCGCACGGCCACGACTACGGTGCCCACGGGCGCTTCGACGCGGAGTCCCGTCCGGACAGCGTGGAGGAGTGGCTGTCCCGCAACCGGACGCGCATCGGTGCGGGAATCCTGGCCGGGGGCCTGGGTGCCGCGGTCACGGCGGCCGGCCTGCGCCGCCGTGGCTGAGCACATGGACACGAGCGAACCCCGGGGCCCGGCCCCGGGGTTCGCTCGTGTCCACTGCGTCGACCGTGGTCACCGCGGCAGCTGAGGCAGGACCTTCGTCCGGTAGAAGTCGAAGAAGCCGCGCTGGTCCGGGCCGATCTGGTTGACGTAGACCACGTCGAAGCCCGCGTCCACGAACGCGGTGAGGGCGGACACGTGTTCGTCCACATCGTCGCCGCACACCCTGTTCTCCCGCACCATGTCCTCCGAGACCAGCGGCATCAGCTGCTCGAAGTGCCTCGGCGTCGGCAGCACCTGCCCCATCTCGCCGGGCAGCAGCTCGTTGGACCACAGCTCGCGGACGGTGCGCACGCACTCCTCCCGGTCCGTGCCGTAGCAGACCTTCGCGCCCCCGCTCACCGGCTTGGTGCCGCCCCCGCCCTTGCGGAACTGCGTCACCATCGACTCCTCGGGCATCATCGTGATGTAGCCGTCGCCGACACGCGCCGCCAGCGCCGTCGCCGCGGGCCCGAAACCGGAGATGTCGATGGGGACCGGCTCGTCGGGAACCGTGTAGAGGCGGGCGTTCTCCACCTTGTAGTGGGTGCCGTAGTGGGTCACCTGCTCCCCGGTGAACAGCCGGCGCATGATCTGGATCGCCTCTTCCAGCATCTCCAGGCGCACGGTCGTGGGCGGCCAGGGATCGCCGAGGATGTGCTCGTTCAGCGCCTCACCCGTGCCCACGCCGAGCCGGAACCGTCCGCCGGTCATCACCGCGCTGGTCGCGGCGGCCTGCGCCACCACCGCCGGGTGCATCCGTACGGTCGGGCAGGTCACCGCGGTCTCGACGGGCAGCGACACCGCCTCCGAGAGCGCACCGATCACCGACCACACGAACGGGCTCTGGCCCTGTGCGTCGTTCCACGGGTGGTAGTGGTCCGAGATCCACAGCCGCTGGAAACCGGCCTGCTCGGCCATCCTCGCCTGTTCGATCAGATCCGCGGGGCCGAACTCCTCGCACGAGAGGAAGTAGCCGTACTCGGTCATGGGTGAACCTCCGGGGAGGGGGTACCGCGTCGGTCACCGGCCGGGTAACCGTGCGGGACATGGACGAAACGCACACCCGGCGGCGTTTGGGCGCCCTGACCTGGGGGACGCGGAAGGTCTCGCACGGGTGGCGCATCCGTGCGTCCGCCAGGCAGACGACGTACGCGCGAGACCGCCGGAGGCGCATCGTGAGTCGACCCCGCATCCTGATCGTCGGTGCCGGATTCGCCGGGTACCAGACGGCCCGCACCCTGGCCCGGCTGACCCGGCACCGGGCCGACATCACTCTGCTCAACCCGACGGACTACTTTCTGTACCTGCCTCTGCTGCCACAGGTGGCCACCGGCATCCTGGAACCGCGACGGGTCGCCGTCTCGCTCTCCGGCACCCTGCGCAACATCCGCCTGGTGCTCGGCGAGGCCGACGGCGTCGACCTCGACGCGCGCACCGTGCACTACACCGATCCGGAGGGCAACGGCGGCACCCTCGGCTACGACCGGCTCGTCCTCGCCGTCGGCAGCGTCAACAAGCTGCTGCCGATCCCCGGCGTCTCCGAGCACGCCCACGGCTTCCGGGGCATGCCCGAGGCGCTGTACCTGCGCGACCACGTGACCCGCCAGATCGAGCTGGCCGCCACGTCCGACGACCCCAAGACCTGCGCCGCTCGCTGCACCTTCGTGGTGGTCGGCGCGGGATACACCGGAACCGAAGTCGCCGCGCAGGGCAAGCGGTACACCGACGCGCTGGTGCGCAAGCAGCCGCTGCGCCAGGGCATCAGGCCGCGCT
Organism: Streptomyces sp. NPDC001796; assembly: GCF_042892355.1. Taxonomy (NCBI): domain Bacteria; kingdom Bacillati; phylum Actinomycetota; class Actinomycetes; order Kitasatosporales; family Streptomycetaceae; genus Streptomyces; species Streptomyces sp. NPDC001796. Next base: position 168,124 of record NZ_JBIAUC010000009.1, read on the forward strand.
GGATGCTGCTGGACATCGCCCCGCGCGTGCTGCCGGAGATGGACGAGCGGCTCTCCCGCACCGCGGACCGTGTTCTCAGGCGGCGCGGTGTCGACGTGCGGATGGGAACCTCCGTGAAGGAGGCCACGCACGACGGAGTGCTGCTGACCGACGGGGAGTTCGTCGACACCCGCACGCTGGTGTGGTGCGTCGGCGTCCGCCCCGACCCGTTCGTGGAGGGCCTCGGCAAGCCCCTGGAGCGCGGCCGGCTGCTCGTCGACCCCTACCTGCAGGTGCCCGGCCATCCCGAGGTGTTCGCCTGCGGTGACGCGGCCGCGGTACCCGACCTGGAGAACCCCGGACAGTACACGCCCATGACGGCGCAGCACGCCTGGCGGCACGGCAAGGTCTGCGCGCGCAACGTCGCCGCCTCCCTCGGCATCGGCTCCCGGCGCGCCTACCGCCACCGCGACCTGGGCTTCGTCGTGGACCTCGGTGGCCCGCAGGCCGCCGCCGCCCCGCTCGGCGTGCCGCTGTCGGGGCCGCTCGCCTCCGCCGTCACGCACGGCTACCACCTCGCCGCGATGCCCGGCAACCGCATCCGGGTCGCCGCCGACTGGCTGCTGGACGCCCTGCTGCCGCGCCAGGCCGTCCAGCTGGGGCTGGTGCGCTCGTGGTCCGTGCCGCTGGAGTCGTCCTCGCCCGAACTGGCCCGCGTGCCGGGCGGCAACAACACGTCCGGCAAGGAGGAACAGACATGAACACCCGTCATCTGCACGAGCTCGCCCAGCAGCTCCGCGTCGACAGCGTCCGTGCCTCCGCCGCGGCCGGGTCCGGGCACCCCACCTCCTCGATGTCCGCGGCGGACCTGATGGCCGTCCTGCTGGCCCACCACCTGCGCTACGACTTCGAACGGCCCGCCCACGCCGGGAACGACCGGCTGATCCTCTCCAAGGGGCATGCCTCGCCCCTCCTCTACGCCGCCTACAAGGCCGCCGGCGCGATCAACGAGACAGAGCTGCTCACCTTCCGCAAGCTGGGCAGCCGTCTGGAGGGGCACCCCACGCCCCGCCGGCTGCCCTGGGTGGAGACCGCCACCGGCTCGCTCGGCCAGGGCCTGCCCGTGGGGGTCGGCATCGCGCTCGCCGGGCAGCGCCTCGACCGCACCGGCTACCGGGTGTGGGTGCTGTGCGGCGACAGCGAACTCGCCGAGGGCTCCGTGTGGGAGGCCGCCGAGCACGCCGGACACGAGCACCTCGACAACCTGATCACCATCGTCGACGTCAACCGGCTCGGCCAGCGCGGACCCACCCGCCACGGCCACGACCTGGACGCCTACGCACGCCGCTTCAAGGCCTTCGACTGGCACACCGTCGAGGTCGACGGCCACGACGTCGAGGCGATCGACCGGGCCTTCGCCGAGGCCGAGTCCACCACCGGGCAGCCCACCGCGATCCTCGCCCGCACGCTCAAGGGCAAGGGCGTCACCGCCGTCCAGGACCGCGAGGGCCAGCACGGCAAGCCGCTGCCGGACGCCGACGAGGCGATCGCGGAACTCGGCGGCCTCCGCGACCTCCACGTCGAGGTCCAGGCGCCCCCGGCCGCCCGCATGCTGCACGCCGTGCAGGGCGGCCACCTCGAGCTGCCGCGCTACGACATCGGGGACGAGGTCGCCACCCGCGACGCCTACGGCCAGGCGCTCGCCGCGCTCGGCAACGCCCGCGGCGACGTCGTCGCCCTCGACGGCGAGGTCGGCGACTCCACCCGGTCCGAGTACTTCGGCAAGGAACACCCCGAGCGCTACTTCGAGTGCTACATCGCCGAACAGCTCATGGTCGGCGCCGCCGTCGGCATGGCCGCGCGCGGCTGGGTGCCGTACGCCTCCACGTTCGCCGCGTTCCTCACCCGCGCCCACGACTTCGTGCGCATGGCGTCGATCAGCGGCTCCGGCATCAACCTCGTCGGCTCGCACGCCGGCTGCGCCATCGGCCAGGACGGCCCCTCGCAGATGGGTCTCGAGGACCTCGCGATGTTCCGCTCGGTGTACGACTCGACCGTGCTGTACCCGTGTGACGCCAACCAGACCGCCCGGCTCGTCGCCTCGATGGCCGGCCGTGAGGGCGTCCGCTATCTGCGCACCTCGCGCGGGAAGACACCGGTCATCTACGGGCCCACCGAGGAGTTCCCGATCGGCGGCAGCAAGGTGCTGCGCGCCTCCCATGAGGACCGGCTCACCATCGTCGCCGCCGGGATCACCGTCCACGAGGCGCTGAAGGCCGCCGACGCCCTCGCCGGACAGGGCATCCGCGTGCGGGTCATCGACCTCTACTCGGTCAAGCCCGTCGACCGCGAGACCCTGCGCGAGGCCGCCGACCGCACCGGCTGCCTGCTGACCGTGGAGGACCACCGCGAGGAGGGCGGCCTCGGCGACGCGGTGCTCGACGCCTTCCTCGACGGTCGGCCCGTACCGCGTCTGGTGCGCCTCGCCGTCCGTACGATGCCGGGCTCGGCGACCCCCGAGGAGCAGCTGCACGCCGCCGGCATCGACGCGGAGTCGATCGCCGCCTCGGCCCGGCTGCTGGTGGAGCACGCCGTGGTGCCGTGAGCGAAGGGAGCGACATGAGCAGCACGCGGACCGTGCGGGCCGGCCGCCGCACGGTCGAGCTGCACCGGCCGGACAAGGTGCTCTTCCCCGGCGACGGGAACGGCAAGGAGTACACCAAGGCGGACCTCGTGGCGTACTACCGCTCCGTCGCCCCCTTCATGCTGCCGCACCTGCGCGGCCGTCCCCTGATGCTGGAGCGGCACCCGGACGGCGTGGCCGGGCCCCGCTTCATGCAGAAGAACACCCCGGAGCACTACCCGGAGTGGATCCACCGCGTCGAACTGCCCAAGGAGGGCGGCACCGTCTGCCACACCGTATGCGACGACACCGCCACCCTCCTCTACCTCGCCGACCAGGCCTGCCTCACCCTGCACCGCTGGCTCTCGCGCGCCGACCGGCTCCAGTCGCCCGACCGCATCGTGCTCGACCTCGACCCGGCGGACGACGACTTCGGCCAAGTGCGCACAGCCGCCCGGCTGGCGGGGGAGCTGCTGGACGAACTGCGACTGCCGTCCGGCCTGATGACCACCGGCTCGCGGGGCCTGCACGTCGTCGTCCCGATCAGCGGCGACCACGACTTCGACGAGGCACGTCGGTTCGCGAGGGACATCGCCGAGGTCCTCGCCGCCGCCCACCCCGACCTGCTCACCACCGCCGCCCGCAAGAAGGATCGCGGCGGCCGCCTCTATCTCGACGTGCAGCGCAACGCGTACGCGCAGACCGCGGTCGCCCCCTTCACCGTACGGGCGCTGCCCGGCGCACCGGTCGCCACGCCGCTGTCCTGGGGTCAGTTGGACGACCCGGATCTGAACGCCCGCCGCTGGACCGTGGCCGACGCGGTGGACCAGGCCCGCACCGACCCCTGGGCGGACGTGCCGCCCCGGGGTCGTTCCCTCGTACGTGCCCGGCGGCGGCTCGACGACCTGCGCGGCTGAGGGCCCGGGCATCCGAAGGTTTGGCCAATGCCTTTGGGGCCACCCGGTGTTCGAGGTGGCAATGTCGAACACACCACGTACACAGAAACAGAACTCTCCCGAAGACGGCGACCGGGCGGACGGCCGGCCGAGCCCCATGGAGGTGCTCCGCCATGCGCGCGCCCAGTTCACGGAGCTCACCGGACTGGCCGCCGAATCCGTGTCGTCCTTCGAACCCACCGAGGACGGCTGGACTCTCGAGATCGAGGTCCTGGAACTGGCCCGGGTCCCCGACACCATGAGTCTGCTCGCGAGCTATTCGGTGGACGTGTCCGCCGACGGTGAGCTCACCGGATACCGGAAGGTTCGCCGCTACGAGCGCGGGAGGGCCGACACACGCAGGGGCGGCGGCAGTTAGCCCGCCGCACGCACCGACACACACAGACAAGGAGGACCGGTCGGCATGACCGTTGTCCCGGCACAGCAAACTTCCGGAGGCGGCTCCAGCGGCCTGTACGACGTCCTGGAACTCGTCCTCGACCGAGGGCTCGTCATCGACGCGTTCGTCCGTGTCTCCCTCGTCGGCATCGAGATCCTGAAGATCGACGTACGGGTCGTCGTCGCCAGCGTCGACACCTATCTGCGCTTCGCCGAGGCGTGCAACCGGCTCGACCTGGAGGCCGGCCCGCGCAAGGACCCCGGACTGCCCGACCTGGTCGGGGAGATGACCGAGTCCGGCGCGCGCGGCAAGTCCAAGGGGGCGCTGTCCGGCGCCGCCGAGACCATCTCCGACGCCTTCCGGCAGGCCCGCGGGGAGGCCCAGGGCGAACCGAGCCGGCGCACCCGTAAGTCGACGGCCTCGCGCGAGAAGAAGGAGGAGCAGGAGTGAGCACGTACGTCTACGGCATCGCCGCGGCCGACCACCCCTCGCTCCCCGACGGCATGGGCGGGGTCGGCGACCCGGCCCGCACCGTGCGCATCCTGAAGCGCGGCGAACTGGCGGCGATCGTCAGCGACGCGCCCGAAGGGCTGCGCCCCAAGCGCCGTGACCTGCTCGCCCACCAGAACGTCCTGAGCGAGGCGGCAGCGGGCGGTCCCGTCCTGCCCATGCGGTTCGGCAGCCTCGCTCCGGACGACGACGCCGTCACCGGCGTCCTCGAAGAGCGCGCCGACCACTACCGGGAGCGGCTCGGCACCCTCGACGGCAAGGTCGAGTACAACATCAAGGCCAGCCACGACGAGGAGGCCGTCCTGCACCACGTGATGGCCGAGAACCCCGAGGTCCGGTCTCTGGCGGAGGCCAACCGCAAGGCCGGCGGCGGAAGTTACGAGGAGAAGCTCAAGCTCGGCGAGATGGTGGCGGCCGCGGTGCAGAGCCGCGAGGCCGAGGACGCCAGGGAGCTCCAGCGTGCCCTGGAGCCGGCCGCCGAGGCCGTCAGCGTGGGCCCCGAGTCCACCGGCTGGCTCGCCAACGTGTCGTTCCTGGTGGCGCGTGAGACGGCGGACTCGTTCCTGGCCGCCGTCGAACAGCTCCGCAAGGCGCACCCCCACCTCGACGTGCGCGTCAACGGGCCGCTGCCCCCGTACAGCTTCGTCGAGCCGGGGCCCGCCGAGCCGGCGGGGACCACCGCGGGCATCGACGCCGGCGCTCATTAGCGGGGCCTTCGGCCCGAGCGGAAGGAGAACACCGTGGGACTGATCGGTGAGGTGCTGATGCTGCCGTTCGCCCCCGTGCGCGGCAGCGCCTGGGCCATCAGACAGGTGCTCCGTGAGGCGGAACGGATCTACTACGACCCCGCCGCCGTGAGGGCCGAACTCGCCCGCCTCGAGGAGCAACTGGGGGCGGGCGAGATCACTGAGGAGGAGTTCGACCGGCGCGAGGACGAACTGCTCGACCGGCTGGAGATCGCGCTGCGCTCCGGCGACACCACAGGCAACGGGACGTGACATGAACCGAACCGCACTGGGCCTCGCCGTAGGGGCCGGATACTTTCTGGGACGCACCAAGAAGCTGAAAATGGCGCTCGCGGTCGGCTCCCTGGTGGCGGGCAAGAAGCTCAACCTCAGCCCGCGGACGCTCGCGAACGCGGTGAACCAGCAGCTCATGAACGCTCCGCAGTTCAAGGAGATCGGCGACCAGTTGCGCCAGGAACTGCGAGGCGTCGGCAAGGCCGCCACCGGGGCCATGGTCGAGCGGCAGATGAACGCGCTCGCCGACCGGCTGCACGACCGTACCGCCCGGATGCGCGACGAGCTGCCCGAGGGCGGCTCCGGCGAGGACCGGGACGAGGACGACGACCGCGCGGCGCGGGACGACGACCGCGATGAGCGGGAGGACGGCAACCGCACCGAACGGGACGGAGGCGACCGCCCGCCGCGCGGTGAGAGCGACCGCGAGAGCCGGCGGGAGGAGCCGTCCGGCAGGAAGGCGGCCGAGAAGGCCCCGGCGAAGAAGACCGCGGCGAAGAAGACCGCGGCGAAGAAGACCGCAGCGAAGAAGGCCCCGGCGAAGAAGGCGGTGGGCGGCTCGGCCGGCGCGGCCCGCAGGACGGCCGCGAAGAAGACCGCCGGCGCCCGCGGCGCGGGCTCCTCGAAGGGCGGTGACGACCGATGACCGACACCCTCGGATCGGCCACCTCCGCGGCCGGCAAGGCCACGGGCGCGGCCACGGACAACCCCTTGACGCACCTCGCCCGCAGCGAGGCCGCGGACCGGCTGAAGGCCGAGGCCCAGGAGTACCTCGCCGCGCGGGCCACGAAGCTGCTCACCGGCCTCGGCCGCAAGCTCGGCGAGACCACCGTCAAGCTCAACGACATCGCCGAAGGCAACAGCCCCGGCTTCGCCAAGCTGGCGCTCGACGGCGGCCGCAAGCTGGCCGAGGGCAAGGGACCGCTGCGCTCCGCCCTGGAACTCGGCGCCTCCCGCGCCAAGGACAACGTCAAGGAAGCCGTCAGCAACCTGGGGGGCGGCAAGGGCAGGAAGAAGGGCGGGGGCGGCAAGAAGCCCACCGTCATCATGGAATCCGTCGACGTCGGCGTGCCGCTGCGCACCGCCTACGACCAGTGGACGCAGTACCAGGACTTCTCCACCTTCGCCAAGGGCGTCAAGAGCGCCAACAGCGCCGACGACACCCACTCCGACTGGCAGGCGAAAATCTTCTGGTCCAACCGCAGCTGGAAAGCGCACACCACCGAGCAGCTCGCCGACCGGCGCATCCAGTGGACGTCGGAGGGCGCCAAGGGCACCGCGAAGGGTGTCGTGACCTTCCACCCCCTGGGCGAGAACCTCACCCGGGTTCTGCTGGTCATGGAGTACTACCCGAGCGGCCTGTTCGAGAAGACCGGCAATCTGTGGCGGGCGCAGGGCCGCCGGGTCAGGCTGGATCTGAAGAACTTCGCCCGGTTCATCACCTTGAAGGGTGAGGCGGAGGACGGCTGGCGCGGCGAGATCCGTGACGGCGAGGTGGTCCGCAGCCACGAGGACGCGGTGGCGGACGAGGAGGCAGAGGAATCCCGCGACGAGGAATCCCGCGACGAGGAATCCCGCGACGAGGAATCCCGCGACGAGGACGAGAGCGCCGAGTTGGAGGGCGGAGAGGACGAAGAGGGCGACGAGCCCTACGCGGACGAGGAGGATCCGGAGGGGTACGCGGAGGAGGAAGAAGGACCCGACGCGGACCCGGAGGAAGGATCCTACGAGGACGAGGACGCGGAGGAAGGATCCTACGAGGACGCGGACGCGGAAGGGTACGAGGACGCGGAGGGCGACGAGTACGCGGACGAGGAGCCCGGGGACGTCGCGCGCGGGGGCCGTCGATGACGACGCCCGGCCGGTTTCCCGAGCCGTACGGCGCCGGCAGCGGAGCCAACCTCGCCGACATCCTCGAACGCGTCCTCGACAAGGGCGTGGTGATCGCCGGCGACATCCGGATCAACCTGCTCGACATCGAGCTGCTCACCATCAAGCTCCGCCTCGTCGTCGCCTCCGTCGACCGGGCGAAGGAGATGGGCATCGACTGGTGGGAGACCGACCCGGCGCTGTCGTCGCGCGCCCGCAACAACGAACTGGCCCGCGAGAACACCGAGCTGCGCGACCGGCTGGCCGAACTGGAGGGCGCGCGCGGCGAGAAGGAGGCACAGTGAACGGACTGCGGTACGTGTACGCCGTCTGCCGCCCCTTTCACGCGGCGCTCGAGGACGGCCCGGCGGGCGTCGCGGGCGTGCCGCCCAGGCAGCTGGCGCACGACGGCCTGGTCGCCGTCGTCAGCACGGTCCCGGAGCGGGACTTCGCCGAGGAGGCGCTGCGCGCCCGTCTGGAGGACCTGGACTGGCTGGCCGCCACCGCCCGCGCCCATCAGGGCGTCGTGGACGCGCTCACCACCGTCACCACGCCCCTGCCGCTGCGGCTCGCCACGGTGTTCAGGGACGACAGCGGCGTGCGCGCGATGCTCCAGGAGCGCGCGGACGACTTCCACCGCGCCCTCGACCGTCTGGACGGCCGGGTCGAATGGGGCGTCAAGGTGTACGCGGAGACGGAACAGACGCAAGGACAGACGCAAGGAACGGAGAGTCCGGCAGAGGCGGAAGGGGCAGGCAAAGCCTCCCAGCCGCCGCGGAAACCGGTCTCCGGCCGTGACTACCTGCGCCAGCGCCGTGTGCGCCGGCAGGCCCACGAGGAAATGCAGGAGAACACCGAACGGTTCGCGCGCCAACTGCACGAGAATCTTTCCGGTTGCGCCGAGGATTTCCGGCTGCACGCCCCGCAGAATCCTGCGCTCTCCGGTTCTTCCGGTCGCAATGTGCTCAACGCCGCCTATCTTGTGCCGCGTTCCGGGTCCGAGGCGTTCGTGACAAAAGTGGAGCAGGAGAAAAGCGGAATTACCGGAGTGCGGGTCGAACTCACCGGCCCCTGGGCGGCGTACTCGTTCAGCGGCGTCGAAGGGCGGGAGGGGCCGTGACCGTCGACGGACTTCAGCACCGTCAGGTCGCCCTGGTGGACCTGCTCGACCGGCTGCTGGCCGGCGGCGTCGTCATCACCGGCGACCTCACCCTGCGCATCGCGGACGTGGACCTCGTCCGTATCGACCTCAACGCGCTGATCAGCTCGGTCGGCGCCCAGGTGCCGGCCCCCTGGCCGGAGGAGCGGTGACATGAGCGAGGGACGCAATCGGCTCGACCTGGAACCCGACACCGTGGAGCGTGACCTGGTCAAGCTCGTGCTGACCGTCGTCGAGCTGCTGCGCCAGCTCATGGAGCGACAGGCGCTGCGCAGGTTCGACACCGGTGAGCTCACCGAGGACCAGGAGGAGCGCATCGGGCTCACCCTCATGCTGCTCGAGGACCGTATGGCCCAGCTGCGGGAGCGCTACGGACTGCGGCCCGAGGACCTGAATCTGGACCTCGGGCCGCTTGGATCGTTGCTTCCGCGGGAGTGATCGCCGAAGGATCACGGGAATCGGGTGCCCGGGCGGATCACCGCCCGGGCACCTGATTCACCAGCGATACCATCGGCCCCGCCCGCCGGCCGCTGTAGTGCCGCGGGCCAAGAAGCCCACCAGCCAGACGACCAGCACTGCCAGGGCGATCCACCACAGAGCCTTCACGGCGAATCCGACGCCGAAGAGAATCACGGCCAGAAGAAGAACGAGCAGGATCGGAACCATAGTCACACCTCCTGCCATTCAAGTTTCCCCAACAGCGGGAATCAGACCTCTTTTCGACAGAGAATTTCTCCGTGCAGCACCGAGAACCATCCGTCCTCGTGCCGGCCCCATTCCCGCCAGGCGGTCGAAACGGCCCTCAGGTCTTCGACGGTCGCATGGTCACCACTCGTCGCCCGTTCGGCGTAGGCGGAGGCAAGCGTGCGATCCGCCCACAGCCCGCTCCACCAGGCCCGCTCCTCGGCGGTGGCGAAAGTCCACGTGCCGGAGGTGGCGGTGACGTCCTTGATGCCCGCCCGCAGCGCCCAGGACTTCAGGCGCCGCCCCGCGTCGGGCTCGCCGCCGTTGGCGCGGGCGACGCGCTCGTACAGGTCCAGCCAGTCGTCCAGGCCCTGGGACGCCGGATACCAGGTCATGGCCCCGTAGTCGGCGTCGCGCGCGGCGATGAAACCACCCGGCCGGGTGACCCGGTACATCTCGCGCAGCGCCTGGACCGGATCACCCACGTGCTGGAGCACCTGGTGGGCGTGGACCACGCAGAACGTGTCGTCCGCGTAGTCCAGCGCGTGCACGTCCGCGACCGCGAAGTCCACGTTGGTGACCCCGCGGGCGTCGGCCGCCGCCCGGGCCTGGTCCAGGATCTCCGGGGCGCGGTCGACGCCGGTGACATGACCGTCGGGAACCAGGGCCGCCAGGTCCGCGGTGATGGTGCCCGGCCCGCAGCCGATGTCCAGGATCCTCATGTGCGGCTTCAGCGAGCCGAGGAGGTACGCAGCGGAGTTGGCGGCGGTCCGCCAGGTGTGCGAGCGCAGCACGGACTCGTGGTGGCCGTGCGTGTAGACGGCCGTCTCCTTCGGCATGACGATCCTCTTCCCCTCGTACGGACCCGGGCGTCGCCGCGGGCGGTACGCGTCACGGTAAGCGATCCAGCCGAATGATGAGACGGCCGTCTTGCAATGTGGACGCGGCCTGGTGACCGCGGTAGGTACCGGGGTGCCCCCTGAACACGGGCGGCACAGGGTTCAGTCGGCGGGAAGCGGCCGGTAGACGGTCAACGCCTCGGGCAGGGTCTCGAGGGTCACTTCGCCCTGGACGGCGGTGACCTCCCCGTCGTAGGCGAGGAGGGTGCCGGGGGCGACTCCGTCCAGGTGCAGTCGCCGGACCCGCAGGGCAGCGTGGAACGGTGAGCGCGAGAGCGGGCCCGCGAACGCGGCCGCCAGCAGACGGGCGGCGGGCCGGCGCCCGCCGTGCACGACCCGCACGTCGAGCAGCCCGTCGGCCAGGTCGTAGCGGCGGCCGGGCACCAGGCCCATACGGTGGTACGTGCCGTTGCCCGCGAACAGCAGCCAGAGCGGGTGCGTGCGGTCGCCGATTCGTACGGCCAGGGGGTGGCGGTCGGCGCGCAGAACGCGCCAGGCGGCGAGCACACCGGCCGGCCAGCCGCCGATCCGGGGGGACCAGCGTTCCCGCTCGCGCACCAGCTCCGCGTACACGCCGAGGCTGCAGGTGTTGAGGAAGCAGCCCTGCGTCTCACCCGAGGTGAACCGGCCCACGTCGACCCGGACGGCGTCGCCCCGGGTGAGGGCGCCCACCAGGTCACGCGGGTCCTCCACGCCGAGGTCCAGCGCGAAGTGGTTGAGGGTGCCGCCGGGGAGCACCGCGAGCGGGAGGCCGTGGCGCAGGGCGACGCCGGCCGCCGTGTTCACCGTGCCGTCGCCACCGCAGACGCCGAGCACGCGGGCGCGGGCGGCAGCCTTCTCCAACTCGGTGCGCACCTCGGCCGGTTCGCACTCCACGGTCTCCGCGCCGGGGAGCGCTTCCGTGAGCGCCCGCACCCGGTCCCAGGTCGCCGCGCCCTTGTTCACGACGACCACGAGCCCCGTGCCGTCGCCGAGCGCGGGCGCGACGGGCTCCGGCAAGGCGGCGGCCTCGTGGGAGCGCCGGCGGTCGGACGGCGGCAGCTGATCGCGGGTCGGGACGAGGCCCCGTACGGCGTAGGCGGCGCCCACGCCAAGGGCGGCGCCCGCGAGGACGTCGCTCGGGAAGTGAGCACCGGTGTAGACGCGCGAGACGGCGACGGCGGCGGCGAGCGGCGCGACGGCGGCACCCCAGCCACGCGACTCCAGGGCGACACCGGTGGCGAAGGCGGCGGCGGAGGCGGAGTGGCCGGAGGGGAAGGACGTGGTGATCGGCTGCCGCTTGAGCCGGCGCACGGCCGGGACCGGATCGAGAACGGGACGGGGGCGGCGGACCGAGCGCTTGCCGAGGGTGTTGATGGTGGCGGAGGCGAGCGCGAGGGAGGCGACACCGCGGGCGGCCGCGCGGCGGGCCCGGGGGCTGCGGGTGGCGGCGAGGGCGGCGGCGGTGGCGAACCACAGCACGCCGTGGTTGGCGGCCCGGCTCAGGCGGGGGAGCAGGGGGTCGGCGCCGGGCCAGTGGCGGGCGGCGACGGACTCGAACAATCGGCAGTCGAGGCCGAGGAGGCGGTCGCGCAGGGGGTGGGGGCCGGGTGGCTGGGTGGTGAGGTCGACATCAGCACTCATGGCCCTGCGGGTACCCCGACGACGGCTTTTCGCCCCCGCCGCCCCTACCCGTCCCACCTTCGGGGGCTCCGCCCTTCAACCCGCCAGGGGCCCCGGGCGCAACCCGGCCAGGGGGCAGGGGACGCAGTCCCCGTCGGGTTCCAGGAGCGGAGCCCCTGGCGGGGTCTGCGTTCCTTCAGCCCGTCCGGGGCCCCTGCCCCCTCGAAGAGCTCGGGGTTTTGAGGGCGAGGCCGCAAGGCCGACAGCGGGGGTCCGGGAACGCAGCCCCCGGGGACCGGAAGGGCAGGGCGGGGGCGAAAACCCTTTGCCCGGCTTCGGCGCCGCCGATGACAATGCGCCCCATGGGACACCTTGAAGCCGCGCACCTCGAGTACCACCTCCCCGACGGGAGGACCCTGCTCGGCGACGTGTCCTTCCGTGTCGGCGACGGCACCGTCGTCGCACTCGTCGGGCCCAACGGCGCAGGCAAGACCACGCTGTTGCGCCTGCTCTCCGGAGAGCTGAAGCCCCACGCCGGCACCGTCACCGTCACCGGTGGCCTCGGCGTCATGCGACAGTTCGTCGGGTCCGTCCGCGACGACACGACCGTGCGCGACCTCCTCGTCTCGGTGGCCCCGCCCCGCATCCGCGAAGCGGCCCGTGCCGTCGACGCCGCCGAGCACGCCATCATGACCGTCGACGACGAGGCCGCCCAGCTCCGCTACGCGCAGGCGCTCGCCGACTGGGGCGAGGCCGGCGGCTACGACGCCGAGACCTTGTGGGACATCTGCACCACCGCCGCACTCGGCGTCCCCTACGACAGGGCGCAGTGGCGCCAGGTCCGCACCCTCTCCGGCGGCGAGCAGAAACGGCTCGTCCTGGAGGCCCTGCTGCGCGGCGGCGACGAGGTCCTGCTCCTCGACGAGCCGGACAACTACCTCGACGTACCCGGAAAGCGGTGGCTCGAGGAACGGCTGGCCGAGACCCGCAAGACGGTCCTGTTCGTCTCCCACGACCGTGAACTCCTCGCCCGCGCCGCCGAGAAGATCGTCACCGTGGAGCCCGGGCCGGCCGGCGCCGACGCCTGGGTGCACGGCGCCGGCTTCGCCACGTACCACGAGGCCCGCCGCGAGCGGTTCGCCCGCTTCGAGGAGCTGCGCCGCCGCTGGGACGAGAAGCACGCCCAGCTGAAGAAGCTGGTGCTGAACCTCCGCCAGGCGGCGACCGTCAGCCATGAGCTGGCGTCCCGTTATCAGGCCGCCCAGACCCGGCTGAGGAAGTTCGAGGAGGCCGGCCCGCCGCCGGAGCCGCCGCGCGAGCAGAACCTCACCATGCGGCTCAAGGGCGGCCGTACCGGCGTACGGGCCGTGACCTGTCAGGGCCTCGAACTCACCGGGCTGATGAAACCGTTCGACCTCGAGGTCTTCTACGGCGAACGGGTCGCCGTCCTCGGCTCCAACGGCTCCGGCAAGTCGCACTTCCTGCGCCTCCTCGCCGGTGACGACGTCACCCACACCGGGCAGTGGAAGCTCGGCGCACGGGTCGTACCGGGCCACTTCGCCCAGACCCACGCCCATCCGGAGCTCCAGGGGCGCACCCTCCTCGACATCCTCTGGAAGGAGCACGCCCAGGACCGCGGCGCAGCCATGTCCCGGCTGCGGCGCTACGAGCTGACGGGCCAGGCCGAGCAGCACTTCGACCGGCTCTCGGGCGGCCAGCAGGCCCGGTTCCAGATCCTGCTCCTCGAACTGGAGGGGGCGACCGCGCTGCTGCTCGACGAGCCGACCGACAACCTCGACCTGGAGTCCGCCGAGGCGCTCCAGGACGGGCTCGACAGCTTCGAGGGCACGGTACTCGCCGTCACCCACGACCGCTGGTTCGCCCGTTCATTCGACCGCTACCTCGTCTTCGGCGCCGACGGACGGGTACGGGAGACATCGGAGCCCGTGTGGGACGAACGCAGAGTGGAGCGCGCACGCTAGGCGCGCGCCGGGAGTACGCGCGGCGCATGCCGGCATGCGCCCAGCGTGCCGCCTATGCCCAGCGCAGCAGCGCGCCCACTCCACCCACCGGACCTTCCTGGCTCCTGGCGGCCGTCACCGAGACGGCCGCCGCGCCCGTCTCCACCGCGGAACGCAGCAGCGCGTCGTCCGCGCGGGCCGACCAGGCGTGCCGCTCGCCCACCGCCTTGAGGTCCGTGCGGCGCACCGCGACCTGGTCCGGGTCCTCGCCGATCCACACCTCACGGCGGGTGTCCGGGCCGTCCGGGTTGATCAGGAGTTCGTCGATACGGTGTTCGCGTGCCGCCTCGATCACCGCCGGCACGCCCTCGACCGCGCCCGCACGACCCTCCTCGTCCGGTGCCCGGGCGGCCAGGAAGCGCTCGAGCTCCTGTTCGGCGCGGCGCCGCACATGCTCGGTGCGGATCCGCTCCACCTCCTCGTCGAGCAGTCGGCTGCCCGCACCGTGCGTCGTCTCGGCCACCTGGTCCTGGAGCCGGCGCGGCAGCCGCTCGTGCACCGAGCGCCGTTCGCGTTCCTCGCCGACCAGGACCACCAGGTCGGCGCCGGTCTCCTCCTGGCAGACGGCGAGCGCGTCCGCGATCTCCGCCGCGTTGTGCTCCCAGGTGTTCTCCACGCGCAGCTGGAAGTGGCGCACCGACCAGTCGGCGCTGCTCGTCCGGTGCAGCGGATGCTGTTTCCCGGTCACCGACCCGGCCTCCCGGCTGCCCAGCGCCCCGCGCAGCTCGAACTCGGCGCCCTTGCGGTCGATGTACGCCACCACGCACACCGGTTCCTCGTTCGCGAGCTCCAGCAGCGGCGCCGTGTGCGGCAGCGTGGCCCACAGCGCGGATGAGCCCTGCGGCGGCGCGGCCAGCGGCGGATCGAGTACCACCTCGCCCGATCGGGCGAACAGGGCCCTGCCGTGCGGCTCGGGGGAGTGGGCCAGATCCTCGACCGCGGACTGCACGGCCCGGCACGTCGGCTCGTCCGCGCCCTGCCCGGCGAGCTCCCGGTACAGGGACTGAGCGGTCAGGGAGCGTTCATGAGGCGTGGACTCCGTATGCCGGGAGGTGTCGACGTATACGGAGGCCCAGGGGCCGGGATGTTCGTACAGTGGATGGAGAAAGGCGAGATCCATGGCTCCCTCCCGGATGCCGCTCGGGGTATTGCTTTTCCGGGCGGGTACCCGGACCGCACCGACGAACACGACGAGCGGGGTACCAGCAATGACCGGAGTCGACCCGGGCCGGCTGACCGACCAGCAGCTCATGAAGGAGCTGGAGACGATCCACCGCACGCGCCACGACACGCTGCTCTACGGCTCGAACGACGCGCTGCGCGCGCACAACGACCGGATGGCGCAACTGGAGGGCGAATACCTCCGCCGCCATCCGCGCCGCCCGACCGCGGCCGGCCGCACCCGCGACGGCGCCCGGGAGCGCGGCACCTGTGAAGAGGCCCAGGAAGCCGAACCGACCCGCTGACCGCCTGCGCGAGGACCCGCCCCGCGGCCCGATGGGGGCCGCGGGGCGGGTCCTTTCCGCCGGTCTCGTTCAGTCGTTCAATCGTTCAGTAGTTCAGCCCTTCTGGCCGGTGAACTCCGCCAGGATCGCCTCGTCGAACGCCTTCAGATCGTCCGGCTTCCGGCTGGTGATCAGCAGGTTGCCGTCGCGGTCGATGTGCACCTGCTCGTCGACCCAGGTACCGCCCGCGTTGCGGATGTCCGTCTTCAGACTCGGCCACGACGTCAGGGTGCGGCCCCGTACGACGTCGGCCTCGATCAGCGTCCACGGGCCGTGGCAGATCGCGGCTACCGGCCGCCCCTGGTCGAAGAACGCACGGACGAACCCCACCGCCTGCTCGTCCATCCGCAGGAAGTCGGGGTTCGCCACCCCGCCCGGCAGCACCAGCCCGTCGAAGGACTCGGCCTGCACCTCACCGACCACCGCCTCCACCGGGAACGTGTCCGCCTTGTCCAGGTGATTGAACGCCTGCACCTGGCCCGGCTTCGTCGACACCAGGACCGGCTGGTGGCCGGCGTCCTTCACCGCCTGCCACGGCTCGGTCAGTTCCACCTGCTCCACGCCCTCGGACGCGGTCAGGAACGCGATACGCATGATGTTCACAGTCCTTTCTGTGCCTGTGCGTGCCATACGGCTGCCTGCCACACGGCCTCGTCGCCCGCCTCCTCCGGCGCCTTCCCGTCGCGCGCCCGGCGCCGGGCGGCCCGGACACACCGCAGCAACTCCTCGCCGTACGGCAGGGCCACACACGCACCGATCGCCGCCGCGATTCCCATGACATAGCCCCGGGGCAGCGGCCGGCGCCGCCGCACCAGCCGCCAGGCGCGCGGGTCGCCCCGGCCGCCGCGCAGCAGCGACCGCACCTGGTCGGAGTGCAGACACCCGAGCGCGGCGAGCGCCGCGAACGGCAGCGACTCCAGGAAGCTGTGGATGTGCTGCTCCACCGGCCTGACCTCACGGTCGCTGTCCTCGGCGGTGCGCACGTCCCACAGCGCGGTCGCCTCGTGCACCGCGGTGCCCGCCAACTGCACACACAGCAGCAGCGGGTTGACCTCGTAGCGCAGGGTGAGCGCGATGGGCACGCCCACCTCGGTCATCATCAGCGCGTGGATCAACGACTCCTTCGTGCCGGACGTGTCCTCGATCCCGGTGCGCCGGTGCATCAGCCAGTCGGCGAGGCCCGGCGCGAACCAGAACGGCAGCAGCCCGTACAGCAGGTAGCGGGTCGTCGCGTCGCCGACGTCCACGGTGGCGCCGTACGCGCTGACCCGGTCGGCCCGGCCCCGGCGGCTCACGCGGGCACCCCGCCGCGCCCGCCTCCGGGCTCCGCCTGGCTGATGTCCGCGAGCGCCGACGTCGGGTCCTGCGCGACGGCCAGGTCGCCCAGGCTCACCATGCCCACCGGCCGGCCGTCCTCGACGACCGGCAGCCGGCGGACGGCGTGCCCGCGCATGAGGTCCACGGCCGTGGACACGGGATCGTCGGGACCGACCACCACCGGGTCGGGGGTGCACACCGCACGGGCGCTCACGGTCAGCGGGTCGGCGCCGTCCGCGACGGCCCGCAGCGCGATGTCACGGTCCGTGAGCACACCGACGACGTGCCCGTCCTCGGCGACCAGGACGTCCCCGATGTCCTCGGCGCGCATCAGCTGCGCCGCCTCCACCAGTGAGGCGTCCGGGAGGACCGCCACGACGCCCTGCGTCATGACCTCCCTGACGAAATCAGCCATCGCCTGCTGTCCTTTCCTGCTTCCCCCGGCCGTCAGGGGGCGGATGTGTCGGCGGGACGACGCCCGCAGTACCCGCGCGTCGGACGCCTATGCGCTCCGGCCCGCCCCTTCTCCGCCCACGATCGCCTCGGCGAGTTCCTGCGCGTTGGCGTAGCGCGACGAGCGCGGCAGCCGCTCCAGGGGGGCGACCAGCGCGTCCGGGGCATGGTGGCGGCGCAGGGCGTCGATCAGCTCGGGCGGGCGGCCCGGGAACGCCGTACGCCCCAGGATCCGCGCCAGCTCGAAGCGCACATCGGCCACGGACCGCGCGCCGCCCGGAATCACCGGACCGGCCCACACCGCCGGGTCGTCGTCGGCGGTCGGCTCGGGGTCGTGCCACTCCTCGGTCCGCGTCGGGTGGCCCGAGCGCAGCAGCCCCTGGAGTTCGTGCTTCATCTCGTCGTCGCGGTGGACGTTCAGCCGGTCGCTGCCTCGCTGCATGAGTCCCTCCATATGTCGCGTGGCCCCGCGTGTACCCGAGGGGCGCCGGTCGACACGGCCGCCCCGCAGGCGATCGTCCGCTTTCGGCCGTGTCCGGGTCTCGATACGGCTCCTCACGACTCCTTGTTGCCGCGTCCGGGCAGGAACTCCTGCACCTTCGCCTTGAACCCCTGGCGGATCATCCCGGCGCGGTCCGCGTCGCCCTTCAGGATCGAGGCCGCCGTGGCCTGCATCTGCTCCCAGCTGGCGTGCGGCGGGATCGGCGGCACCGCCGGGTCGGTCAGGAACTCGACGACCGCCGGGCCGTCCGCCTCCAGCCCCGCGCGCCAGCCCGCCTCGACGTCCTCCGGCTTCTCCACCCGGATGCCGGTCAGGCCGAGGGAGCGGGCGAAGGCTGCGTACTGAACGTCCGGGATCTCCTGCGACGGCAGGAACGACGGGGCGCCCTCCATCGCGCGCATCTCCCACGTCACCTGGTTGAGGTCGTGGTTGTTCCACACGGCCACCACCAGCCGCGGGTCCTCCCAGCGGTCCTTGTACTTCGCCGCCGTGATCATCTCCGCGAGGCCGTTCATCTGCATCGCGCCGTCACCGACCAGCGCGATCACCGGCCGGTCGGGGTGGGCGAACTTCGCGCCGATCGCGTACGGGACCCCGCTGCCCATCGTCGCCAGCGTCCCGGACAGCGACCCGCGCATACCGGGCCGCATCGTCAGGTGCCGTGCGTACCAGTTCGCGACCGAACCCGAGTCGGAGGTGATGATCGCGTTGTGCGGCAGCATCGGGTCCAGGGCACGGGCCACGTACTCCGGGTTGATCGGGTCCGCGGACAGCTCCGCCCGCTTCTGCATCACCTCGTGCCAGCGCGACACGTTCGCGCACACGGTCTCGAACCACTCCCGGCCGCGGTCCTTGTCCAGCAGCGGGATCAGACGCTGGAGCGTCGCCCTGGCGTCGCCGACGAGGTTCACCTCGTACGGGTAGCGCATGCCGATCATGTGCGGGTCGATGTCGATCTGCACGGCCCGCGCCTTGCCGAATTCCGGCATGAACTGCGTGTACGGGAACGACGAGCCGATGGTGAGCAGGGTGTCGCAGTCGCGCATCAGCTCGTACGACGGACGGGTGCCCAGCAGACCGATCGAGCCGGTGACGTACGGCAGCTCGTCGCTGAGCACGTCCTTGCCCAGCAGCGCCTTCGCCACACCCGCGCCCAGCAGCTCGGCGATCTGCTGCACCTCGGTCACCGCGCCGGCCGCGCCCTGGCCGATCAGGATGGCCACCTTGTCGCCGGCGTTGAGGACCTCCGCGGCCTTCTCCAGGGACTCCTGCGAGGGGACCGCCGTCCAGGCGCTGCGGCCGAGGCTCGAGGGGACCATCTTGAACTCGTGCGTCGGCGGCGAGTAGTCCAGTTCCTGCACGTCACCGGGGATGATCAGCGCCGTGGGGGCGCGGCGCGCGTACGCGGTGCGGATCGCGCGGTCGAGGACGTTCGGCAGCTGCTCGGGGACCATCACGGTCTCCACGAAGTCCGAGGCGACGTCCTTGAAGAGGGTGTGCAGGTCGACTTCCTGCTGGTACGAGCCGCCCATCGCCGTGCGGTGGGTCTGGCCGACCAGCGCGAGCACGGGCACATGGTCGAGCTTGGCGTCGTACAGGCCGTTGAGCAGATGGATGGCGCCGGGTCCCGACGTGGCCGCGCACACACCGAGACGGCCGCTGAACTTGGCGTAGCCGACCGCCTCGAACGCGGCCATCTCCTCGTGCCGCGCCTGCAGGAACCGCGGCCTGTCCTCGGCGCGGCCCCAGGCGGCGAGCAGCCCGTTGATGCCGTCGCCGGGGTAGCCGAAGACTTGCTCCACGCCCCACTCGCGCAAACGCGCAAGGACGTGGTCGGCGACCTTGGTGGCCATCGGGAACCTCCCGTGGGAAGAGGGGGCGTACGGATCGCACCTGTCGAGTCACCCGGCCGGTGCGGGGAAAACCTGCTGCCCACCGGTGAGCCCCGGGGCCGCGCGGACGCCACGAGGTGTCGGCGCGGGGGCGGGCGGCACGCATGCGAGCAGTCCAGGGCCCCGGTGTGCGAGCCGTCCAGGGCGCCGGGGCAGGCGGCACGGCTCCCGTGTGATGTGTCGTCCGCAGCGCGCCGGGACTGGGCCGAAGACTTTCCGAAGACCGGTGTTTGCGGCCAATACGCCCGGGCAGGCGCGAGTCAGTGCTTCGGACAGGAGGCACGTCCGTGGGAGCGGTGAATCACGCCACGGTGTGCCCTGTCGCACCCTCCCGCCCCCTCCCACGGTGACCGTCCACCCAAGGCACCCAGCAAGGCACCAGCAAGGGAGTTGCGACGCACCATGCAGAACCGAGCTAGCGTGAAGCACCACCCCCACGACGACGCCCCCGACACCACGGAGGCCTTCCGCAGGCTCGCCTCGCTCCCCCAGGGCCCAGAGCGCGACGCGCTCCGCGATGAGATCGTCGAGGCCTGGCTGCCCATGGCCGAACGGCTCGCGGGCCGCTTCCGCAGCCGTGGCGAGAGCTTCGAGGACCTGCGTCAGGTCGCGTTCCTCGGCCTGGTGAAGGCCGTGGACCGGTACGACCCCGAGCGTGGGCACGCCTTCGAGAGCTATGCCGTCCCCACCGTCACCGGTGAGATCAAGCGGCACTTCCGCGACCACATGTGGACCCTGCACGTGCCGCGGCGCGTCCAGGACCTGCGCAACCGCGTCCGTTTCGCCGCCCAGGACCTGTCGCAGACCGTCTCGGGCCGCAGGCCCACCGTCGCCGAGATCGCCGAGCACGCCAACATGAGCGAGGAGGACGTCCTGGTCGGCCTCGAGGCCCTGGAGAGCTTCACCGCGCTCTCCCTGGACGCCGAACTGCCTGGCAGCGAGGACGGATACTCGCTCGGCGACTCGCTCGGCTCGCCCGACCCGGCGCTCGACACCGTCGTGGACCGCGAGGCGGTCAAGCCCCGCCTCAAGGCCCTCCCGGAGCGCGAACGCGCCATCCTGTACATGCGCTTCTTCGACGACATGACCCAGAGCAGCATCGCCGAGCAGCTCGGCATCTCGCAGATGCACGTCTCCCGCCTGATCAGCCGCTGCTGCTCCCGGCTGCGCGAGCAGGTGATGCGGGACGCCGTCTAGCCGACGGCCCGCAGGGCCAGCGCCATGTGACGGGACATCATGTCCATCGCCTGTGCCTCCGCCATCGAGAACGCCGGCCGGGCCCCACTGCGGAACAGTGTGAGCACTCCCCGCACGGTGCTCCCGTCGGTGAGCGGCACACACAGCAGGGACGTCACGTTCGCGCGGACGAGGACGGGGGCACCCGAGGTGTCACGCCCGAAGGCCTCCGGGTCCTCCGGCCGCACCCGCAGGACCGTGGATCCACCGCGTGCCGCCTCGATGACGAGGGGGCACCCGGCGGGGTCCTGCGCGACCAGCGCGTCCACGTCCTCACCGGGCGGTCCCAGTACCGCCGTGCGGGTCAGGCGCCCGTCTCCCGCGTCCGCCACCACCCAGTCCGCGAACCGGCCGCGCAGCACCCGGGCCGCCTGCTCCAGGACGGCCCCGGCCGGCGCGGTCAGCAGGGCCGTCGTCATCGCGTCCAGCAGGTCCATCAGCGCCGCGTGCCGAGCGGCCTCGGTCAGGTTCAGGTTTGGGATGCCGCCGGGCGGGGTGTGCTCGCCGGCCGGCACCCGGGTGTCCGCGGGCTGCAGCACCACCATGACCGCCGTGCGCGGCTCCCCGCTCGGCCGCACCGCGACCAGCGTCGCCCGTACCGGCACCGACGGATGCTGCGGCAGACGTACCGTCATGCTGCGGTCGCCCTCTCCGCGCGCCACCGCGGCCGCCTGCGAACGGAACGCCGCCCGGTCGGCGTGCGCCAGAAGCCCGGTCAGCGGGCGGCCCGTCGCATAGCCCGCGCGGACCCCGGTGAAGGAGATGGCCGCGAAGTTCAGCCGCCGCACCACCGTCTCGCGGTCCACCAGCGCGACCGGCACCGGGAGCCGCTGGAAGAGGGTCTTGAGCAGTTGCTGCTCCTGGCGGTCACCGGAACCGGCCGGGGCGGCCCCGGCGCTCGTGGACAGCCGCTGGTACCACGGCCACAACTGACCTGCGACATGGTCGAGTTCGAAGATCGCAGCGTCGAGCACCGAGGGCAGGTCGTCCGTGGGTATGGCACGGGCCGCCTTGAGCGCCGCGACCCGGCGGACGAAATCCGCCAGCTCTTCACCGAACTCGTCCGTCTGCGTCATGCCACGAACCTAACCCGGACGCCCTGCTTGCCGGGGGGCTGCGCACGGAACCGGCCACCTCCCCACGGACGCCGTTTTCCACCGGGGTGAGCGGGCAGCCGCCCGAAGAGGAGGTGAAGGATGCCGGAGACCGGACAACTCGGTTACCACCCGGAGGGTCACCACCTGGCGGCCGAGTCCCCCGAGTCCGCCCTCCCTGGGCGCCGACTGTCGGAGCTCGTCGAACAGGCCGCGCGGTGCACCCCCGACTGCTGCGGCGCCAGCACCACGGTCGTGGAAGGCGGCGTCGAGGGCGGTACGGACCGGCCCGCCGCCGTCACCCACCCCGATCTCGCCCCGCTCGTCACCGTCCAGCTCCGCGGCGGCGACGGGCCGATCCCCGCGGCGCTGGAGTCGGGCGAGCCGGTCGAGGCCCTGGACCTGCTGCGCGAGGAGCGCTGGCCGGAGTACCGCGCCCTCGCCCTCGACGCCGGTGTACGGTCCAGCGTCACGATCCCCTTCCGGCGGTCCGGGCTGGCCGTCACGCTCAGCCTCTACAGCTTCCGGCCCGGGACCCTGAAGGGCGCCCCGCACGGCCCCGCCCGGGTGCTCGGCGACCTCGCCGTGGGCTGCCTGGTGCGCGACCGCTCCTACCGTGCCGCCCTCACGGAACTCGACCAGCTCGGCGCCGCCCTGCGCTCCCGGCCCGTCGTCGACCAGGCGTGCGGGATCGTGATGCACGTCCTCGGCTGCGACGCCGAGACGGCCTTCCAGGTACTGCGCCGCATCTCCCAGGGCGCCAACCGCAAACTCGCCGACGTCGCCGCGGGCGTCGTGGAGAAGCGGGGCCGCGGCCTGGAGCGGGAGCTGGTCTCGCTGGCCGGCTGACCCCTCGGCGCGCGGCCTGTCCGTCACCCGCACGGCGGTGCAGGTCGCGCGAATGGGGCACGGCCGCGCGCGGTCCACGGCCGGGCGGGCTGTCATGGAGGAACCCGGCCGAAGGAGCCCGCCCCATGCGCTGCACTGCCCGAGTCCTGTCCGCCGCCGCTCTGACCGGTGCCGCCCTGGGTGCCGCAGCCCCGAACGCGTCAGCCGACTCGTCCGCCGACATCACCCCACGCTCCGTCGCGCCCGGCGACACGGTCACCGTCTCGGTGTCCTGCGACGCGGTCGGCGCCGGCCTGCCCGACGCCATCGAGGGCGCCTCCCAGGCCTTCGAGGGGGGCAGGGTGCGGCTTCACCGGGTCGACCGCGACGACGACGATGACTGGACCGAACGCCGGGGCGGTGTCCGCTACCGCGGCACGGCCCGCGTCCCGGCCGGCGGTAGCGTGAACGTCGTCGCCGACCTGGCCGGCCGCGAGGCGTCGTGGGGCGTGGACGGACGGTGCCCGGGGGGCCCGGGCGGCCGTGAGAGACCGTGGACCGTCTCGTTCACCGTGTGCCGGGAGGGCCACGGCCACCACCACGACGGTGATGCCTCACCGAGCGGCAGGCAGCAGGAGGAGGGGCAGAGGGAGCAGTCTGGGAAGCAGCAGGGGGACGGGCAGGGGTCTGGGAAGCAGCAGGGGGACGGGCAGGGGTCTGGGAAGCAGCAGGGGGACGGGCAGGGGTCTGGGAAGCAGCAGGGGGACGGGCAGTCCCAGGGGTCCGCGAAGCAGCAGGGTGAGGGTCAGTCTCAGGGGTCCGGGAGGCAGCAGGGGGACGGGCAGGGGTCTGGGAGGCAGCAGGGGGATGGCCAGAGCAAGCAGCAGGGTGAGGGTCAGTCCCAGGGGTCCGGGAGGCAGCAGGGGGACGGGCAGGGGTCTGGGAAGCAGCAGGGGGACGGGCAGAGCAAGCAGCAGAGCGACGGCCAGGGCAAGTCGCAGGGCGAGAACCAGGGCAAGCAGCAGGGCGAGAACCAGGGCAAGCAGCAGGGCGAGAACCAGGGCAAGCAGCAGGGCGAGAACCAGGGCAAGCAGCAGGGCGACGGCCAGGGCAAGCCGCAGGGGCAGGGGGACAGCCAGGGCAAGCAAGACACGGGCAGGCAGCAGGGCGACCAGGGGAAGCAGAGCGCGGCACAGCCTCCCGTCGGCGCTCAGCAAGGCGTGCACGCCGGGGAAGGCGGCGCCTTCACCGACTCGGTGCCCGCCCTGGCCGCCGGCGGTCTCCTGATCGCGGGCGCGTTCGGTGCCGCGCTCCACCGGGTCTGGGGGCGCGGACGGTCCGGCCACGCCTGAACCCGCACCCGTGATCCGAACACCTGACCTTGTGATCCGGGCAACCCGGCCGGACGCCCATGACCGGCCCGAACCCTGGGTACTCAGAGCCCGAGGGCGTCTTCGACACCGTAGAGGAACAGGAGTGCGACAGCGGGTGGCGGCCGCGGGTCGAGGGCGTGGAGCGAGCCGGAGCGCGGGGGCCCGGCGACGGCACCAGGGACTGCGCGGAGGCACGCATGCGGCGGACGGAACCGGAAGGGCACGGCCCCGTCCGCTACGGACCGCCCCTGCCCGAGCAGGGGCTGCCCCTCCTGCCGGGCCTGTCCGCGGCGCTCGCCGAGGCCGCCGACCACGACGACTCCGGCCCCTCCCGACTGCTCGCCCTCCTCGACGCCGCCTGCGGGTACTTCGCGCGGCGCGGACTGCCCGCCGAGCGCGACGACATCGCCGCCGCCCCCGGCGCCCCCGCCCTGTTCGTCGCCGTCACCGCCGCGCTCGGCGGCGACGTACTGGTCCCGCGGCCCTGCCCGGCCTGGTGGGCGCCCCAGGTCCGGGCGCTGGGACGGTCCGTGTTCCATGTGCCGACCCCCATGGAGTGCGGCGGCGTCCCCGATCCGTACGCCCTCCTGGAGACCGTCCGCAGAATCCGCGCCGAGGGCGGCGACCCCCGCCTCCTCGTGCTCGCCGTCGCCGACGACCCCACCGCCACCGTCGCCCCGCCCGAACTCGTGCACGAGACCGTCGAGGCCGCCGCCGGCGAGGGGCTGCACCTGGTCAGCGACGAGACCTGGCGCGACACCGTGCACCGGCCGCACGACACCGTGCTGCTCAGCCCCGCCGAGATGCTGCCGGACCGGGTCACCGTCGTCACCGACCTCGCCGGACCGTTCCTGCCGCCCGGCTGGCCCGCGGCCGTCGCCCGCTTCCCGGCCACCGACGACGGCGCCGGACTGCGCGCCCGCGCCCTGGACGTGCTCACCGCGCTCGGCGCCCGGATCGCCGACCCGGTCGCCGCCGCGGCCGTGTACGTGCTCGACGAGCCCGCCGACGTCACCCAGCGCCTCGCCGTCGGCACCGCGCTCCACGCGCGCGTGGCCGACGCCGTGCGCCGGGCCGTCGTCGCGGCGGGCGCCCTCGTCCTGCCCCCGCAGGCCGGCCGCCACCTCTACGCCGACCTGGAGCCGCTGCGCGCCGCGCTCGACGTGCGCGGCGTCGGTGACGCGCAGGAACTCGAGGACCTCCTCACAGCCCGGCTCGGCATGCCCGCGCCCGGCGGTCACCGCTTCGGGGACGACCTCGCTGCGCTCCGCGTCCGTCTGTCCACCGGCCCCCTCCTCGGCGCGACCGCCGCAGAACGGGCGCAGTGCCTCACCTCACCGGAACCGCTGGAACTGCCACACGTACAACGCGCGTTGACCCATGTGGGATCGGCCTTCGCCGATCTCCGCGACGACGCTCAGCGATGGGAGCCTCCTCGATGACGCAGCAGTCAGAGTCGACCACGAGCACCGTTGCGGCACACCAGGACACCGGTGCGCCCGCGTCCACGCCCCTGCTGAGTCAGGACCCCGCGCCGCTGGTGGCGCCGCCGCTCGCAGCGCCCCGCCCCCTCGGAGAGCGCCGTATCTGGCCGCGCTCCTTCATCGACCGGCTGACCACACCGCTGCCCGGCCTCAAGGCCATGGCCCGCTTCGCCCGCGAGGGCGCGGTCCGGCCCGCCCCCGAGGGCCTGAAGGACATTCCCCGGCTGCCGTACGAGCCGGGCCCGCTGCCGCGGGTCGACGCGCGCACGGTCGCCGTCTCCTGGGCGGGCCACGCCAGTTGGGTGGTGCGGATCGGCGGGCTGACGGTCCTCACCGACCCCGTCTGGTCCCGGCGCATCCTCGGCACACCCGCCCGGATCACGCCCGTCGGCATCGACTGGGACGCCCTGCCGCGCGTCGACGCGGTCGTCATCAGCCACAACCACTACGACCACCTCGACGCCCCGACGCTGCGCCGCCTTCCGCGCGACACCCCGGTGCTCGCACCGGCCGGGCTCGCCGCGTGGTTCCGCCGCCGGCGGTTCCGTTGCGTCACCGAGCTGGACTGGTGGGAGGCCGCCGAGGTCAAGGGCGTCCGGTTCGACTTCGTGCCCGCCCACCACTGGTCCAAGCGCACCCTGACCGACACGTGCCGTTCGCTGTGGGGCGGCTGGGTGCTGACGGCGCCCGACGGGCAGCGGGTCCACTTCGCGGGCGACACCGGATACGGGCACTGGTTCGAACGGATCGGTCAGCGCTATCCGGGGATCGACCTGACCCTCATGCCGATCGGTGCGTACGACCCGCGCTGGTGGCTCAGCGACGTCCACTGCGACCCGGAGGAGGCGGTCCGGGCGACGCTCGACCTGGGCGCACGGCGGATGGCGCCCATGCACTGGGCCACGTTCGTGCTGTCGGCGGAGCCGGTCCTGGAACCGCTGACCCGGGTGCGGGCGGCCTGGGAGAAGGCCGGGCTGGCCCGCGAGGACCTGTGGGACCTGCCGGTGGGGGCGTCACGGGTCCTTCAGTGAAGCCGGAGCCCGGAACTTACGAGGTGGCGGCCCTGCGCATCCGGCGCCACAGGCCGGGTGCCGCGCTGATCACGACCGTCAGCACGATCGCCGCCACCACACCCTCCCACGGCTTCGGGAAGAGCGAGCCGCCGAGTATGCCGATCAGCTGGTACGTCGCGGCCCATGCCAGGCAGGCCGGGGCGTCGCCACGGGCGAACTCCCGCAGCGGCATACGGGCCAGCAGGCACGCGAGCATCACCGGAATGCGGCCCGCCGGGACCAGCCGGGAGAGGGTGAGCACCGCGATCCCGTGCTCGTTCAGCTTCTCCTGGGCCTGGGCGAGCCGGTCCTCGGGGGCGCGGCCGCGGAGGTTCTCCAGCCAGCGTGAACCGTTCTTCGACCGCATGCCGCGCCGGCCGAGCCAGTACAGCGCGACGTCCCCGAGGAAGGCCGCGAGCGCCGCGACGACGAAGACCAGGGCGAGCGAGTAGGGCGCGGTCCGGTGGAAGGCCACGACCGCCGCGGAACTGACCAGCGCCCCTGTCGGCACCACCGGCACCAGCGCCCCGATCAGCACCAGCAGGAACAACGACGGATAGCCGACGGCCTGCTGGGTGGACTCCGTGGGCACGAGGGTGGTCGTGGCGGCGAGGTGCATCACCGGGCGACCTCCGGGCGGGCGCTCTCACCGTGGGACACCAGGTGCACCCTGACGTCCGGCGCGTACCGCGCGGCGAGGCGGGCGAACTCGGCGCCCGGCGCGTGGAATTCGTGGGGGCGCACGGCGTCCATCCCGATCGGCCAGTACGTGCCGTAGTGCACGGGCACCGCGCTGCGCGGCATCAACTTTGCGAGCGCCTGCGCCGCGCGCCCCGCGTCCAGGTGCCCCTCGCCGAGGTAGGGCCCCCAGCCGCCGACCGGCAGCAGCGCCACGTCGACCGGGCCCACCTCGTCGGCCATCGACTCGAACAGCCCGGTGTCACCGGCGAAGTACGTCCGCGCGTCCCCCTCGACGACGAACCCCAGCGCGGGGGAGCGGTGCGGCCCCACCGGCAGCCGGCGCCCGTCGTGCCGTGCGGGCACCACCCGTACGACCAGGTCACCGACCCGCACCCGGTCCCCGGGCGCCACCTCCGTGAGCCGCAGACGGCCCAGCCTGCGCAACCCCGGCACCTGGGCCGTGGCGCCGCTCGGCACCAGTACCCGGCTGCCCGGGGCCAGCCGGGCCAGCGACGGGACATGCAGATGGTCGGCGTGCAGATGCGACACCAGCGTCACGTCCGCGACCGCGGCCTCGGGCGGCGGCGGGGCACCGCGGCGCCGCCGCAGATGCGCGAGGCGGCGCGCGAACAGGGGATCGGTGAGCACCCGTACTCCGGAGTCCTCGACCGTGCAGGTGGCGTGACCCCACCACGTGACCTCCACCGGCACTCCATTGCCTCCTTCGCGCGACTCCCCCCGAGCCTACGGGCAGGGGTAGGGTCGGCGGGGAAACCCTGAGGTGAGGGGGGGACCCCATGGGAGAGGCGCACGGCACCGCCGGCGCACGCGACGCCCGCGTCCGGCCGGGCACGGTCCGGGTCACGGCGATCGCCAGCCTGACGCCGCTCGAGGAGCTGGACGCGGAACCCTTCCTCGTCGACTCCCGCAGCCAGCACGCGATGTGCGCGCGCTGGGCGGCGGAGCGCGGCTACGTGGTGACGCGGGAACTCCTCGTCCGCGGCCTGCGCCCCGACCACTGCGCGTTGTGGACGGATGTGGAGGCGGGGCTGGTCGACCTGTTCGTGGCCCCCAGCCGCCGCGTTCTGGAGCGGGCCCTGACCTCGGTGGACGAGTTCACCGCGGAGTGCGCCCGGCGAGGCGTCCGCGTCGAGACGGTCGGCCGCGCGGAACCGTCGTACGACGCCGGGATGAAAGCCCGGATCCACCGCCGCCTGTCGCTGCCGACGGCGGGTTACGACGGCCGCTGACCGGGGCCTCCCGGCGTTGTGACAAGGTGGGGGCGCATCCGAGAGGGCGGCAGGGCCATGACGTGAGGTGAGCTGGGCGTGGGGCACGGGCGTTGGCGGAAGCTGCTCAGCGGTGTGGGTCGCAGCATCGCCGTGTGGGCCGCCTCCACCGCCACCATGCTCGTCCTCGCCGGCGTCCTGCCCGACTTCCGGCTCGAGTCCCCCGGCGGCGACAGCGCGACCCGCATAGCGGTCACGGCCGCTGCCGGCGCCGGTGTCTTCGGTCTGCTGTCGTCCCTGGTGTGGCCCCTGCTGGTACGGCTTCTGCTGCTCGTCCCCGCCCTCGTCCTCGGCCTGCTCGTCTTCTTCCTCAACGGCTCCCTCCTGCTCGTCGCCCTCCGCGTCACCCCTTCCGGCGACGCCGAGGCCGCCCCCGAGACCGCCGTGGTGGTCGCCGCCGCGATGTCCGCCGTCGCCTCGGCCACCGGTGCCGCCATCGCCGTACGGGACGACGACGCGTACCGCAGAAGGCTGTACCGGCTCGCCGACCGCCGCCGCAGACGCGGCGACGGCCGCTCCGGCCGTGTCACCCCCGGCGCGGTCTTCGTCCAGCTCGACGGCGTCGGACACGACGTGCTGCGGGAGGCCGTGGCCAAGGGCCTGATGCCGACCGTCGCTTCCTGGCTCGCCCCGCGCGACGGCGGCCCCAGCCATCGGCTCACCGCCTGGCGCACCGACTGGTCCAGCCAGACCGGCGCCAGCCAGCTCGGCATCCTGCACGGCTCCAACCACGACGTTCCCGCGTTCCGCTGGTACGAGAAGGAGACCCGCGAGGTCGTCGTGTGCAACCGCCCGACGAGCGCCGCGGAACTCCAGCGCCGCGCCATCGAGCGGACCGGCGACGGCGGTCTGCTCACCGTCGACGGCGCGAGCCGCGGCAACCTGTTCAGCGGCGGCGCCGACCAACTCGCGCTGGTGCTGTCCGTCTCCGCCCGGCGGGGCAGGGAGAACCGCTCACGCGTCGGCTACTTCGCGTACTTCAGCGACCCGGCCAACGCCGTCCGCACCGCCATGTCGTTCGCCGCCGAGGTCGCCCGCGAGATCGGCCAGTCCACCCGGGCCAGGTTGAAGCGGCAGCGGCCGCGTGTGGGCCGCGGTGGCCTGTACCCCTTCGTGCGCGCCTTCGCCACCGTCGTCGAACGGGACGTGGTCGTCGCCGCGGTGATCGGCGACATGCTCGCCGGGCGCAGCGCGATCTACGCGGACCTGGTGGCCTACGACGAGGTGGCCCACCACTCGGGGCCGCACAGCCGCGACGCCGAGAAGGTCCTGCACCGGCTCGACCGCTCGCTCGCGCTGCTCGCGCAGGTCGCCGAGCACGCCCCGCGCCCGTACCGGATCGTCGTCCTGTCCGACCACGGGCAGAGCCCGGGCGAGACCTTCCGCACCCGGTACGGGCTCAGCCTCGCCAACCTGGTGCGGGCCGGCTGCGGGCTGCACGTGCCGCGCAAGGTGGAGCGTACTCACAGCGGGGCCGAGGCGCGTGCCGCCGTACGCGCCGCGCTGCGCCGGCCCGTCGAGGAGAAGGCCGAGCACCACAGGGTCGCCCGCCGCCACTCGGAGCCCATCGTGCTCGCCTCCGGGAACCTCGGGCTCGTCTCCTTCCCCGATGTGCCGCACCGGATGAGCAAGGAGGAGATCGACCGCCGGTACCCCGCGCTGCTGTCGACGCTCGCCAACCATCCCGGCGTCGGTTTCGTCCTCGTCCGCAGCGAGGAGCACGGCGGGGTGGTGCTGGGCGCGTTCGGCGCCGAGATCCCGGTGGACCGGCTCGCCGACGAGACCGGTCCGCTCACGGGCTTCGGACCGGGTGCCGCCCACGCCGTGCGCCGCACGCACTCCTTCCCGCACGCCGCCGACATCATGGTCAACTCCTGGTACGACCCGGCCGAGGGAGAGGTCCTGGCCTTCGAGGAGCAGATCGGTTCGCACGGCGGGCTCGGCGGCGCCCAGGGCCGGCCCTTCCTGCTGTGGCCGGTGGAGTTGTCCGCACCGGTCGAGGAGGGCGCCGAACTGGTCGGCGCCGAGCAGGTCCACGAGGTCTTCCGCCGCTGGCTGGGCGAGTGCGAGGGCCCCCAAGTGCCGCGTCCCGCCGCCGAGGAGGGCGAACGCGCCGCCTGACGGCGGGCTGGACGGCGACGCGGCGGGGAACTGGGCCCGCGGGGGCCGGGTGTGATCGGATGGGAGCGACGGAACCCCGGAAACGGGGACCCCATCGAAAGGAAGAACCGTGGCAACCACGCGCACCGCTCACACCGTCTGGGAAGGCAACCTGCTCGAGGGCAACGGCGTCGTCACCTTCGACTCATCCGGCATCGCCCAGCAGCCGGTCACGTGGGCCTCGCGCTCCCAGGACGCGAACGGCAAGACCAGCCCCGAGGAGCTGATCGCCGCCGCCCACTCCAGCTGCTTCTCCATGGCGCTGTCGCACGGCCTGGCCGGCGCCGGCACCCCGCCCACCAAGCTCGAGACGAAGGCCGACGTCACCTTCCAGCCGGGTGAGGGCATCACGGGCATCCACCTCACCGTCGAGGGCACCGTCCCCGGAATCGACAACGACGCGTTCGTCGCCGCCGCCGAGGACGCGAAGAAGAACTGCCCGGTCAGCCAGGCGCTGGCCGGTACGACGATCACGCTGGACGCCAAGCTCGCCTGACACCCCGCGTACCCGGAGGTGCCGCGCTTCCCGCCGAGGGGGGCGCGGCACTCTCGTTTCCGGGTACCCGGCATCGCATCGGGAGCCCCCGTCGCGCGCATTGACATGGGGCCACTCAAGATTTGTGATGGAGTGCGGGCAGCGCCCTGGCGGAAGGGGACGGCGATGACACGTGCGGTCGGGATCGATCTGGGGACGACGAACTCGGTGGTGGCCGTCCTGGAGGGTGGTGAGCCCACCGTCATCAGCAACGCCGAGGGCGCGCGGACCACACCGTCGGTCGTGGCCTTCGCCAAGAACGGCGACGTGCTCGTCGGCGAGGTCGCCAAGCGGCAGGCCGTGACGAACGTCGAGCGCACCGCGCGCTCGGTGAAGCGCCACATGGGCGACGCGCACTGGCGTTTCCCGGAGCACGGCTCCGTGGACGGCACCCGCTTCCGGGCGCAGGAGCTGTCCGCGCGCGTCCTGCAGAAATTGAAGCGGGACGCCGAGGCGTATCTGGGCGAGGACGTCACGGACGCCGTGATCACCGTGCCCGCGTACTTCGACGACGCCCAGCGGCAGGCCACCAAGGAGGCCGGGGAGATCGCGGGGCTGAAGGTCCTGCGGATCATCAACGAGCCGACGGCGGCGGCCCTCGCGTACGGGCTCGACCGCGGCGAGGAGCAGACCGTCCTCGTCTTCGACCTCGGTGGCGGCACCTTCGACGTCTCCCTGCTGGAGATCGGCGACGGAGTGATCGAGGTCAAGGCCACCAACGGTGACACCCACCTCGGCGGCGACGACTGGGACCAGCGGGTCGTCGACCATCTGGTGCAGCGGTTCAAGGGCCAGTACGGCATCGACCTCGGCGCCGACAAGATGGCGGTGCAGAGGCTGCGGGAGGCCGCGGAGAAGGCCAAGATCGAGCTGTCCAGCTCCACCGAGACGACCGTCAACCTGCCCTACATCACCGCCTCCGCCGAGGGTCCGCTGCACCTGGAGGAGAGGCTGACCCGCGCCCGGTTCCAGGAGCTCACGGCCGATCTGCTGGACCGCTGCCGGACACCCTTCCACCAGGCGGTCGGGGATGCCGGCGTGGAGCTCTCCGCGATCGACCACGTGATCCTGGTCGGCGGCTCCACCCGGATGCCCGCGGTCACCGACCTGGTGCGGGAACTCACCGGCAAGGACCCGCACAAGGGCGTCAACCCGGACGAGGTCGTGGCCGTCGGCGCGGCACTCCAGGCCGGTGTCCTGCGCGGAGACGTCAAGGACGTGCTGCTGCTCGACGTGACCCCGCTGTCCCTCGGCATCGAGACCAAGGGCGGCATCATGACCAAGCTGATCGAACGCAACACGACGATCCCCACGAAGCGTTCGGAGATCTTCTCCACCGCCGAGGACAACCAGCCGTCGGTCGGCATCCAGGTCTACCAGGGCGAGCGGGAGATCGCCGCGTACAACAAGAAGCTCGGCGTCTTCGACCTGACCGGGCTGCCGCCGGCGCCGCGCGGGGTGCCGCAGATCGAGGTGACCTTCGACATCGACGCCAACGGGATCATGCACGTCTCGGCCAAGGACCTGGCGACGGGCCGGGAACAGAGGATGACGGTGACCGGCGGCTCGGCGCTCCCCAAGGACGAGATCGACCGGATGATGCGGGACGCGGAGCAGTACGCCGAGGAGGACCGCAGGCGCCGGGAGGCGGCGGAGGCGCGCAACCAGGCGGAGCAGCTCGTCTACCAGACGGAGAACTTCCTGCGGGAGAACGGGGAGCGGGTGCCGGCGGACACGAAGGGCGAGGTGACGGCGGCGGTCGCCGAGCTGAAGGACCTGCTCAAGGAGGGCGCCGACACCGCGGCCCTGCGGGGCGGCGTGGACAGGCTCGCCACGGTCAGCCAGAAGATGGGCCAGGCGATGTACGCCCAGTCCCCGCAGACGTCCACGGAAGGCGCCCGGCAGCACACGTCACCGCAGGACGAGGAGGGCGTGGTGGATGCGGAGATCGTCGACGAGGACAGGGACACCAAGGGGGGCGCTGCCTGAGCCCGGCGCGCCCCGCGCCGGCGACCTGCCGCTCCGGCGGTCTCGCGTGCGCGCGCCGCACGGCCGGATCCGCGGCGAGGGTCTTCCGGCCGGACCGGTGTGGGGATTTCGGGGGGACCGGGGGCTGATCCCGCGAGGGCCCGACGGCCCTGAAGGTCGCCCGAGCGGCGCCGTTCGTGCAGGTGGGCGCGGTCACCCGGGCCCGTCGGGGCGCTCCGCGACCGGGCCGAGCGGCCCTTGGACGGCGGCGTAGGATCTGGCGTGAACCTGCCGCCTTGGCGGACCGGGGGGAACGCTGTGCTAGAAATGTCGCATGGCGAGCGGAAACGCTCGATTTCGGCGCCTATCGATGCGGTCCTTGATCGGCAGAAGTCCACGAAGCGTCGCCGGGCAGGTATTCGTCCTGCAGGTGGCGCTGGTCGTGCTGCTCGTGGTCTGCGCCGTGGTCGCCCTGGTGCTCCAGTCGCAGCGGGACACCGGCTCCGAGGCCAAGCGCCGCTCCATAGCCGTCGCGCAGACCTTCGCGCACTCTCCGGGCATCCTGCAGGCGCTGCGCACCCCCGATCCGACGAAGGTGCTCCAGCCCCTCACCGAGCAGGGGCGCAAGTCCGCCGGTGTCGACTTCATCGTGGTCATGAACACCAAGGGCATCCGCTACACCCACCCCCTGCCGAGCCGGATCGGCCACCGGTTCGTGGGCACCATCGGACCGTCGCTCGCCGGGAAGGTCTACACCGAGAGCGTCCACGGCCCGCTCGGCGAGGAAGTCCAGGCCACCGTTCCCGTCGACGATCCCCAGGGCAAGGTGGTGGCCCTCGTCTCCGCCGGTCTGAAGGTCAAGAACGTGACCAACGAGGTGGACCGGCAGCTCCCGATCATCTTCGGCGCCGGAGCCGGCGCGCTCGTGGTGTCCACCGGCGGCACGGCACTCGTCGGCAGGCGGCTGCGACGGCAGACCCACAGCCTGGCCCCCGACGAGATGACCCGCATGTACGAGCACCACGACGCGGTGCTGCACTCGGTGCGCGAGGGAGTCCTCATCATCGGGGACGACGGGCGGCTGCTGCTCGCCAACGACGAGGCCAGACGGCTGCTGGAGCTGCCGCTGGACGCCGAGGGGCAGCGCGTGTCGCAGCTGGCGGTCCTCGACCCCGCCACGGTGGCGCTGCTGGTCTCCGGGCGCGAGGCGACAGACGAGGTGCTCTTCGCCGGGGAACGGCTGCTGGCGGTCAACCAGCGGCCCACGGACCGTGACGGAGGCCCCAAGGGCACGGTGGTGACCCTGCGCGACTCCACCGAGCTGCAGGCGGTGTCCGGCAGGGCGGAGGTCGCACGGGAGCGGCTGAAGCTGCTCTACGACGCCGGACTGGGCGTCGGCACCACACTCGACGTGGTCCGCACCGCCGACGAGCTGGCCCAGGTCGCCGTCCCCCGCTTCGCCGACTTCGTCACCGTGGACCTCGCCGACGCCGTGCTGCACGGCGAGGAGCCCGGCCCCACGGCCACGGACATGCGGCGCACCGCCGTGCGCGGCGTCCGGGACGACCACCCGCTCTACGAGAGGGGCCGGCTGCTCGACTTCGTGCCCTCCACGCCGCAGGCACGCGGCTACGGCACCGGCCGCGCCGAGCTGGTGACCGACCTGGCGACCGCCGCGGGCTGGCACGCGCAGGACCCGGAGCGCACCAAGGAGGTCGTGGACTACGGCATCCACTCGCTCATCGCCGCCCCGATCCAGGCCCGCGGTGTCGTGCTCGGCATGGCCAACTTCTGGCGCTCCACCCAGCAGAAGCCCTTCGACGAGGAGGACCTGTCACTGGCGGAGGAGCTGGTGGCCCGCGCCGCGGTCAGCATCGACAACGCCCGCCGCTACACCCGCGAGCACACCCTGGCGGTCACCCTCCAGCGCAGCCTGCTGCCGCGGGCCCTGCCCGAGCAGAGCGCCCTCGATGTCGGCTACCGGTACGTGCCCGCCCAGTCCGGCGTGAGCGGAGACTGGTTCGACGTGATCCCGCTGCCGGGGAGCCGGGTGGCGCTGGCCGTGGGCGACGTGGTCGGCCACGGACTGCACGCCGCCGCGACCATGGGACGGCTGCGGACCGCGGTGCACAACTTCTCCTCCCTCGACCTGCCGCCCGACGAGCTGCTCAGCCATCTCGACGACCTCGTCGGCCGCATCGACCAGGACGAGGCGGGCAGCGACACGGCCGCGGGCATCGTGGGCGCCACCTGCCTCTACGCCGTCTACGACCCCGTCACGCGCCGCGTCGCCATGGCACGCGCCGGACACCTGGCACCCGCGCTGGTCCACCCCGACGGTGGCGTCACCTTCCCCGACCTGCCGGCCGGACCGCCGCTCGGCCTCGGCGGCATGCCCTTCCAGACGGCCGAGCTCGACCTCCCCGAGGGCAGCCAGATCGTGCTCTACACCGACGGCCTCATCGAGGACCGCACCCGCGACCTGGACGTGGGCATGGAGATGCTGGGCGCCGTGCTCGCCGGCCACCCCGACCGCTCGCCCGAGGAGAGCTGCCAGGCCGTGCTGGACCAGATGCTGCCCGGACGGCCCAAGGACGACGTCGCCCTGCTCATCGCCCGCACCCGGGCGCTGCCGGCCGACCGGGTCGCCGACTGGGACGTGCCGCCCGACCCGTCCGCCGTCGCCGGGATGCGCGTCGCCCTGTCCCGCAAGCTCGACGAGTGGGGCCTCGCCGAACTCGGCTTCGGCATGGAACTCGTCCTGAGCGAACTCGTCACCAACGCCATCCGCTACGGCTCCCCGCCGATCCATGTGCGGCTGATCCACGACGACAGGACGCTGGTCTGCGAGGTGTCCGACGGCAGCAGCACCTCACCGCACCTGCGGTACGCGGCGACGACCGACGAGGGAGGCCGGGGCCTGTTCCTGGTGTCCCGGATGACCGAGCGCTGGGGCACCCGGTACACGCCCCAGGGCAAGGTCATCTGGGCCGAACAGGCGCTCCCCGGAGCCGACGGGACCCCCGCGCGGACGGCGCCCGATCCGGACGCGGACCTGCTGGACATGTGGGCGGACGAACTACCGTGACCGGGCCGTCGGGCGGGGTTCGGGCGCCTCAGAACCTGTCGCGGTACTCCCGCAGGATCTCCCGCGTGCGCGTCACGGAGGCCGCCTTCGCCGACATGTGGTCCAGGACCTCCAGGTGCAGGGCGACCTCGGTGCGCGAGTCGAGGTAGAGGGCGCCGGTCAGGTACTCGCTGTAGACCATGTCGGGCAGCTCCGGCTCGGCGAAGCGGAACAGCACGAACGGCGTGTACGTCCCCGGGTGCGGGCCCGAGGCGTACTCCGCCACCTGCAGCGTGATCGCGGGGTTCTCCGAGGCCTCCAGGAGGCGGTCGAGCTGGTCACGCATCACCTTCGAGCGGATGCTGACCGGGCGCCGCAGCACCGTCTCGTCCATGATCACCCACAGATGGGGCGGGTTCTCCCCGGTGAGCAGCCTCTGCCTGGCCAGCCGCAGCGCCACATGCCGTTCGATGTCCTCGGGGCGCCCCTGCCCGATCGTCCCGGTCTCCAGCACGGCACGTGCGTACTCCTCGGTCTGCAGCAGCCCGGGCACGAAGTGCGGCTCGTAGGACCGGATGAGGCGGGCGGCGCCCTCCAGGCTGACGTGCAGGCTGAACCAGTCCGGCAGCACGTCGTGGTACCGCTGCCACCAGCCGGGCTGGTTGGCCTCCTCGGCGAGCCGCACGAAGGAGGCGATCTCCTCCTCGGGCACGCCGTACGTCGTCAGCAGCACCTGCACGTACGGGATCTTCAGCGCGACCTCGGCGGCCTCCATGCGCCGCACGGTCGCCGGGGCGACGCGCAGCACCTTCGCCGCCTCCTCGCGCTTAAGTCCGGCGGCCTCCCGCAACTCCTGGAGCCGCCGACCGAGCACCACCTGCCCGACGGTCGGCGCAGCCCGCCGCTCACTCACGCCACGCCTCCCCACGCGCCGAAGTACGCGAGCAGTGTGACATGTTCCCGGGTGAGTCTCACGGGGTCGGAGAACACTCGGTGTGCGGACGGCCGCGTACCGCCGGTCACCGCCGGCGACCCATCACGTTCCGCGGGACTGGAGGTACTTCACCGTCGCCGGGTCCGCGGGCAGGAACGTCTCGATGGCCAGTTCCGCGACCGTCACGTCCATCGGGGTGTTGAAGGTCGAGATGGACGACACGAAGGACAGCACCCGGCCCTCGTGTTCGATGCGCATCGGCAGCGCGAAGTACGGGACCTGTTCGCTCTCCTCGCCCGGTCCGGACGCGGACTCGCTCCGGGCCCGGACCGGGTACGCCGCCACCTCCTCGTACAGCGCACGCAGAGCCGGCGAGCGCTGCAGCGCGATCTGCCGCTCCATCTGCGCGAGCAGGTGGCCGCGCCACTCGGCCAGGTTGCGGATGCGTGGCGCCAGACCCTCCGGATGCAGCGTCAGGCGCATCGCGTTCAGGGGCGGGGTGAGCAGGCGGTCCGGGACGCCCTCCAGGAACATCGCGATGCCCCGGTTCGCCGCGACCACCTCGTACGTCGCGTCCACCACCAGCGCCGGGTAGGGCTCGTAGCCCTGCAACAGCCGCTCCACGCCCGCCCGCAGCGCCTCCATCGACGGGTCGTCCAGCGGCGTCTCCGGATAGTGCGGTGCGTAACCCGCCGCCAGCAGCAGCGCGTTGCGTTCCCGCACCGGCACCTCCAGATGTTCGGCGAGCCGCAGCACCATCTCCTCGCTGGGCCGTGACCGGCCCGTCTCGATGAAGCTGATGTGCCGCGCCGACGAGCCCGCCCGCAGCGCCAGTTCCAGCTGACTGACCCGCCGCCGTTCCCGCCACCCACGCAGCAGCGGGCCGATCCCCTGCTCCGAGGGGGCGGGGGAGGGGGCGGCGGATGAGGACGCGACAATGGTCATACGGATGACCGTAGTCGAGGAGTGGTGCATGGACGACCGGCTGAACCCGTCCTGGGAGGCGACCGCGATCTACCGCGCCAGGGTGCGCGGATCGCTCCTCGGCGGCGCGATCGGCGACGCCCTCGGTTACCCGATCGAGTTCGCCTCCCTGGACCGTATCCGCTCCACCCACGGCGCCGAGGGCGTCACGGGTCTCGTTCCCGACGGGCAGGGCACCGTGGGCCGCGTCACCGACGACACGCAGATGACCCTGTTCACGGTGGAGGGCCTGGGGCAGGCGCACGCGCGCGAGCGCCACAAGGGCATCGGCGGCGGCTGGTCCCGGCTGGTACGGGACGCGTACGGCCGCTGGCTCGACACCCAGCACCTGCCCGCCCCGCCCGCCGGCGCCGCCGGACTCGCCGCGCAGGGGTGGCTGTACGCGCGCCGCGCCCCCGGCAACGCCTGCCTCTCCGGCCTCGCCCAGGACTTCGTACCCGACCCCGGCGCCGCACTGGGCCGCCCCGGCCCGGTCAACTCCGACTCCAAGGGCTGCGGCGCGGTCATGCGCTCCGCGCCCTTCGGGCTCGCCCGGGTGCCCGGCGACACGGCGTTCCTGATGGCCGCGCTGTGCGCCCAGACCACCCACGGCCACCCCACCGGTTACTACTCCGCGGGCGCTTTCGCCGCGATCGTCGCGTACCTGGTGGAGGGCGACTCCCTGGAAGGCGCCGTACTGCGCGCCCTGCGCCTGCTCGCCCGTCACCCCGGCCACGAGGAGACCACGGCCGCGCTGCGGCGCGCCCTCGACCTGGCCGCCGAGGGCGCGCCGACCGCGGAGAAGGTGGAGACGCTCGGCGGGGGCTGGATCGGCGAGGAGGCCCTGGCCATCGCCGTGTACTGCGCCCTGGCCGAGCCCGACGTCCGGCAGGCGCTGCTGCTGTCCGTCAACCACTCCGGCGACAGCGACTCCACCGGCGCCATCTGCGGCAACCTCCTCGGCGCCCACCACGGCGACCACGGGCTGCCGCACGAGTGGCTGGAGCGCGTCGAGGGACGGGCCGAGACGACAGTCCTGGCGGACGACTTCGCCGCGGAGTGCGTACGGCGCTGAGAGCCCGTGGCACACAGGGCCTGAGGGCCACGGCCGCGCGTACGGGGCCGCACGGAGGGGATGTGACAGGGTGGGGCCGTCCCCGCGTCACGCCGTACGGAAGGAGCCAGGTCATGCCCGTCGAACCGCTGTCGCAGAAGGAGATCGAGGACCGGCTGGCGGAGCTGCCCGGCTGGTCCCTCGAGGGCGACCGGATCGCCCGCTCCTACCGGCTCGGCACGCACTTCGCGGCGACCGCGATGGTCGTGCACATCGCCCAGGTGCAGGAGGAACTGGACCACCACTCCGACCTCACCCTCGGCTACAACACCGTCTCCCTCACGGTGAACACGCACAGCGCGGGCGGCGCGGTCACCGACCTCGACTTCGAACTGGCCCGCAGGGTCGAGGAACTGGCGCCCGGCCACGGGGCGCACTGAGCGGACGGCACGCGTGCTCGACTACGACGAGGAGGCCGCGGAGTACGACGCCCTGCGCGGCGGGGAACCCCGGGCCGCCGCGGCGGCCGACGCCGTGCTCACACTGATGCCCGAGGGTACCGGCCGGCTGCTCGACGTGGCCTGCGGCACGGGCATCGTCACGCGGCGGCTCGCGGCCGCGCGGCCCGGGCTGCGGGTCGTGGGCGCGGACCTGGCGTACGGGATGGCGTGCCGGGCCGCCGCCCGGCTCCCCGGGGCCGTAGTCCTCGCCGACAGCCGCCGACTGCCGTTCGCGGACGGGGCGTTCGACGCGGTCACCAGCGTGTGGCTGCTGCATCTCCTGGACGGCCCCGATGCGGTACGGGCCGTGCTGGCCGAGTGCGCCCGGGTACTGCGGCCGGGCGGTGTCTACATCACCACCGTCGACAAGGCCGCCTCCCACAATGTGGGCAGCGACATCGACGCCGTGCTCGCCCTCCGCCCGCGCAGGCCTGCGGACGACGCCGCAGAGGCGGTCGCGGCGCACGCCGACGCCTGCGGCCTGGTCCCGGCCGGCGGGGCGCGCTTCACCGGGACCGGCCAGGGCCGCAGCCCCCGCCGCACCCTGGCGGACCTGCGCCGCGGCTGGTTCGTCACCCTGGCCCCCGGCGACCCGCTCACCGAGCGGATCGCCGGCGAACTCGCGGCACTCCCGGACCAGGACCGGCCGCGCCCCGACCCGGTGTTCACCCTGCGGGCGTTCCGCAAGGTGGGGCTCTGACGAGGGGGACCTGGTGGCCTCAGACGGGCCTGCTGAGCTCCATGACCCAGTTGGTCACCCAGGTCTCCCCGCCGTCCACCGAGAACGCCTGCTCCCAGCGGGCGGCGGTGGGTGAGATCCCGGACCACACGAACCGGACCCGCACGTCCCTGCCGACGGGGGTCCCCCCTGTTCGAGCGGAGTCGAGAACTTGGGGGACGGTGTCGTCGCCGTGGAACTCGCCCCGGTCGCCGTCGAACTGCCCGATCACGGGCGGGAACAGCTTTCCACTGGTGCTGGAGGACCAGTTCAGCGACCACTGCTCGGTCTCCCGGTCGAACAGCCTCAGGGTGAGCCCCTTCGACCCCAGGTGCGGCATGTCGATCTCGTCGATGTTCGCCGCCCCGTCGAACAGCGGCCGGCAACGGCTCGTCGCCGTGAACTCCTCCCAGTGGCTGCCGGGGTCGAGGAAGTCGGTCCGGCGGCGGTTGAGGATCTGCCACTCGCCGTGGAGGAAGTCGAAGTCGTGCGGGCTGCTCATCAGCGGTCTCCTGTGGTGCCCTCGGGCAGGGAATCGGTCAGGTAGGCGTCGAGATCGGGGACGTCGGGTGCGAGCAGATGCCGTACCCAGGCGTCCCGTTCGTGCAGAACCGGCGGCAGTTCCCAGACACAGCCGATCCACGGCCGCTCGGTCAGGACGAAGTGAGCGGCGTCCCGGTCCGGGCAGCCGACCACAGGCTGGCCGGCCGCCGCGCCACGGAAGTGCAGGACGTTGTCCCACACCCAGCTGTACGCGTTCAGATAGGCGCCGTCGTCATCACCCCGGTGCAGCACGACGAACGTCGCGGGCGGCGTGGCGTCCGGCTCGGGCAGCAGTTGGGGCAGTATCGCGTACGCCGCCTTCTCGACGTCGGGCGCGATGCCGGCCGGGTCGGCGGTGACGTGGTAGCGCTTGACCCACCGGCCCGCCACCTCGATCGGCGGCGGCACGGTGAGGAGTTTCTCCCTGAAAGCCATGCCAGGGACGCTAGGGCCGGTTCCCTGACATCCTGTGTCAGTGAAGTCCAGTCGGCTCGTCTCCATCCTGCTGCTGCTCCAGACGCGCGGTCGGATGACCGCCGCCCGGCTGGCCGCAGAGCTGGAGGTCTCGGTGCGCACCGTCTACCGGGACGTCGAGGCGCTGCACGCCGCGGGCGTTCCGCTCTACGGCGACGCCGGGCACGCGGGCGGCTACCGACTGCTCGACGGCTACCGCACCCGGCTCACCGGACTGACGGCGGGCGAGACCGAGGCGCTGTTCCTGTCCGGCGCGCCGGGACCGGCCGCGGCGCTCGGACTGGGCTCCGTCCTCGCCGCCGCCCAGCTCAAGGTCCGCGCCGCGCTGCCGCCCGAACTTCGCGTGCACGCCGACCGGATCAGCGGCCGCTTCCATCTGGACGCCCCCGGCTGGTACGCGGACGCCGACGAGGCCCCGTTCCTGAATGCCGTCGCGGACGCCGTCTGGAACAGCCGCGTGCTGCACGTCCTGTACCGGCGCTGGCGGGAACCCACCGATGTGGAGCGCCGTCTGGAGCCGTACGGACTCGTGCTGAAGGCGGGGCGCTGGTACGTCGTCGCCGGGCCGGGACCGCGCACCTTCCGCGTCGACCAGATTCTCGAACTCAGCTCGAGCGACGAGGACTTCACCGTCCCCGAGGACTTCGACCTGGCCACCTACTGGGCGGCGTACCAGCGGGGCTTCCACGACCGGCTGTACCGCGGCGAGGCGGTCGTCCGGCTGGCCCCGGGTGCGCGGCTCACCGGACCGGCGGGGAAGGCGGCCGAAGCCAACGGCCGTGAGATGGACGACGGCTGGACTCTGGCCACCGTACCGATCGAGTCCGTCGAGCACGCGCACGGGGAGTTCCTGGGTCTGGGCGCCGACATCGAGGTGCTGGAACCCGAGGATTTGCGTCGGCGGATCGCCCGGACGGTGTCCGAGCTGGCCGAAAGATACGGCGGCCCCGGCGCGGGCGACGGCGACTGAGGCACGGCGACCCCCGGAGCCTCCAGGGGCTCGGCTCGGTCCGCAAGGCATGAGATGTCACCGGCCGCCAACGGCCCCGTGGGTCACCCTGATCCGATCACTTCCAGACGCGGTCGAGGAAGTCGGCGCTGAGTGGGGCGATC
Organism: Streptomyces sp. NPDC001796; assembly: GCF_042892355.1. Taxonomy (NCBI): domain Bacteria; kingdom Bacillati; phylum Actinomycetota; class Actinomycetes; order Kitasatosporales; family Streptomycetaceae; genus Streptomyces; species Streptomyces sp. NPDC001796. The sequence goes on from NZ_JBIAUC010000009.1 coordinate 210,559, forward strand.
TCCGGCAGATGGGTCTCGAGGGCGAAGTGGCCGGTGTCGAAGAGGTGGAGTTCGGCGTCGGGCAGGTCGCGGAGGTAGGCGCGGGCCCCGGACTCGGGGAAGAAGGGGTCGTTGCTTCCCCAGGTGATGAGGGTGGGCGGGGTGTGCCGGCGCAGCCACGCGTGCCAGTGGTCGTAGCACTCGACGTTGGAGTGGTAGTACGAGATCCGACTGGAGCGAGCATGTCTAATGCCGTGGTCGCCGCCCGCCGACGCGACGGCGCACCGGGCCTGCGGCTGGCCGCAAGCCTCGCGGAGGCCGCCGCCGAACTGCTGGCGGATCCGGCGGTCGCCCGGGTCCGGGAGTGCGAGGCCGACGGCTGCGTGATGCTCTTCCTGCCCGCCCATCCGCGCCGCCGCTGGTGCTCCGCCGCCCGATGCGGCAACCGGGTGCGCGTCGCCCGCCACTACCAGCGGCGCAAGGCCGGACAGCGCGAATGGTCCGCCCCTTGCACGGTGCCTGCACTGCGACTGAAAGGTGCCTGATGCACAGGGATGACGTGCAGACGGGAGGGCGGATGCGAACGGGGCGCGCGCCGGCCAGGCGCGCGCCCCTCGGATCAGCGGTGCGGGCGCAGAGGTCGGAAGTAGTGGGTCACCGCCCAGCCGCCGATCCGCTTGCCGGTCTGGGCCCCGGCCACGTCCGCCGAACGGAAGTGGATTCCGGCCCACACACGCGCGTCGATCATGTCCTGGTTGAGCTGGTCGGCGTATGCGTAGTGCCGGGTGGTGCCGGTGATCTCCGACGGGATGTTCAGGTCCAGCCGTGTGGTGCCGAGGATTCCGCTGAGGGTCTGCGTCACCGCGCCGGTGACCGTGGTGTGGCCGCTGAGGTAGTCCGGGTGCGGTGGCGTGACGAGAAGCGGCTGCCACTGCGGGTCGGCCTGGGTCCCGGGGTTGCCGTCGGTGTCGGCCAGCTGCACGGCGGTGATGGGCCGCCAGCGTCCGTACCGGAGCTTGGCGTCCCAGGCGGTGATGACGGCGTCGGCCGCCGCCGTGTTCACCGCGGCGAACATGCGTGCCGTCTCGGCGATGCCCAGGTGGTGCCGGTCGGTGTAGTCCTCGAGCGCCGCAACTTCCACTGCCTGGCGTACGACGAGTCGCCGGTGAACAGGTCCAGGTAGCCGTTCCTGCCGCCGTACTTGAAGGAGTCGCAGGTCGGCTGTGGCACCGTCTCCCACACCGACTCCTGCGGTCCGCGCTGGAAGGTGTTGATGTACGACGGTCCGGTGGCCGTCGGGCCCGCCTCGCACTTGCCGGGCTCGTTGCCGTACCCGTACACGTTGTCCACGTCCTGCAGCCAGTGCATGCCGTAGACGTCGTCCGTGCCGTACGCGCTCTTCAGCTCGCCGGCGATCGGGTCCGAGCCGACCGGGACGGACGAGTCGAGCTTGGCCGGGTACTCGTTCGGGGTGTCCAGCTCGGGCGCGTAGGTCGCGGGCTTCGAGGCGTTGTAGAAGGAGTTGGCCGGCTGGTCGGCGTGGGTCGGGATCATGTACTTCTCCATGAGACCCCAGGCGCCGTTGAACTTCGACCAGTCGCCCGTCACCTTCCCGTACATGGCCTGCAGCCACAGCAGGTAGCTGTACGCCTCCGACGTCGTCTCATGGCCCTGGTCCGGCGCCTCGACGATCAGTGTCTCCACCGAGTGGTAGGGGATCCCCTCGGGGGAGAAGTAGCCGTTCGCCGGGTTGGTGATCTTGCCGTAGAGGTCCAGGAATCGGGCGTCGTACGCCTTCGTGGCAGCCAGCTCCGTGACGGTCACCGTGGCCTTGGCGTAGCCGGTCGCGGAGGCCGTGAAGGTGGCCGAGCCGGTACCGGAGGCGTCCGCCGTGATGGTCACCGTCTGGGCCGTGTTCCAGTTGGACGGCGTGAAGGTGAGCGAGGATCCGCCGGTGACGGTCAGGCCCGAGTTGCCGGACGTGCGGGCGACCGACACCGTCACGTTCGCGCTCGGCTGCTTCGACAACGTGACACCGAATGTGCCCGTCTTGCCCTGCTGGACGCCGAGTTGGGTCGGCGAGGCCACCACGGCGGGACCCGAGGCGACCGTGATGCCGACCGGCGTGGACTCCGCCGACGCCCCCAGGCTGTCGTACGCCTTCGCCACCAGGGAATGACTGCCCACGGTCAAGCTGGAGACCGAGAGCGAGTAAGGCGCGCTCGTGTCGGTACCCAGGAGCGTCGTGTCGTCGTAGAACTCGACCTTGCTGATCGTCGTGTTGTCGGCGGCGGCCGCGGTGGCCGCGAGCGGGACCGCGTCACCCTGGGTGTAGACCGCGCCGGCGGCCGGGCTGGTCAGCACGGTGACCGGCGGCTGGTGCGCGCCCGTGCACATCGTGCCGTTGACTGCGAAGTTCGTGGGCGCGGCGTTCGTGCCGCTGTACGTGAACTGGGCTCCCGTGTTCACGGCGGCCCCGGCGGCGATCGTGCCGTTCCAGGACGCGTTCCTCACCGTGATCGACTTGCCGGACTGGGACCAGGTGCCGCTCCAGCCGCTCGTCAGCGTCTGATTGCCCGAGTAGTCGTACGTCAGCGTCCAGCCGTCGATGGCGTCGGCGCCGCGGTTGGTGATCGTGAGGTCGGTGGTGAAGCCGGAGCCCCAGTCGTCGGTCTTGTAGTCGACGCTGCACTGAACCGCCGCCGCATGGGCGGGACTCGTGCCGTTCGCCAGCATCGTCAGGGGGAGTGCGAGGGCCGCCACGACAGCGGTCCAGAGTCGGCGCGCGGCGCGGCGTCTCCGTCTGGGTGCCATGTGCTGGTTCCTCCTTGCGGCTCGGAGCAGAGGTGGGGGGAGGAGCAACAAGCCTTGAACCAGTGGGAGCGCTCCCATATTGGGGAGGGGGGCAAGAGGGGTCAAGGTGCTTGAAGAGTCGAAAAGATTCGACACGGTGCACTGAAGGAAAGTCAGCTACTCCTCTGTTCTTCGCCGTCACTTGGCGCTACCTTCACCGGCACCAGTGGGAGCGACTCCATCAGTCGACGCGTCCGTCGCGGGCGCGCCCGAGCTGCAAGGACTCGCTCATGCGACACCCTCCTCGTTCAGCACTCTTACTCATGGCCGGCGCGGTCGCCGTCGTCGGCAGCGTGGTCGTCCCGATGGTCACGGCCTCGGGCGCCGCACCCGCGTGCACGGTGGAGTACTCCGTCACGAGCCAGTGGGACAGCGGCTTCCAGGGCGCCGTGAGGATCACCAACAACGGTGCCTCCGTGAGCAGTTGGACGTCGGCCTTCGATTTCGCGGGCGGTCAGAAGGTCACCCAGGGCTGGAACGCCAAGTGGTCCCAGTCCGGTACGACGGTGACCGCGACCAACGAGAGCTGGAACGGCTCGCTGGCCACCGGTGCGAGCGTCAGCGCCGGGTTCCTCGCCTCCTGGTCGGGGAGCAACGCCGTCCCGACGGCGTTCAAGCTCAACGGGACCACATGCAACGTCGACTCCGGGCCGGCGCCTACGCCGCCCCCGACCGAGCCCCCGGCGAGCGGCTCGGCACCGGCCCTGCACGTCTTGGGCAACAAGCTCGCGGACGCCACCGGCAAGGCCCGCCGCCTGCTCGGCGTCAACCGGTCCGGCGGCGAGTTCATGTGCGTCCAGGGCTACGGCGTCTTCGACGGCCCGGTGGACGACGCGGCGATCAAGGCGATCGCCGACTGGAAGGCGAACGCGGTCCGCATTCCGCTCAACGAGGCATGCTGGCTGGGTCTTTCCGACGTCAAGCCGGAGTACGCGGGCGCCAACTACATCAAGGCCGTCAAGGACCTGGTGGCCCGCGTCGAGGCGCACGGCATGACACCGGTCGTCGAGCTGCACTGGACCTACGGCCAGTACACCGGCAACTCGGCGGGCTGCTCCGACGTGCACGCGACCTGCCAGAAGCCCATGCCGGACGCCCAGTACGCCCCGTCGTTCTGGTCGTCGGTCGCGAGCACGTTCAAGGACGACCAGGCGGTGGCGTTCGACCTGTTCAACGAGCCGTACCCGGACCGGGCGACCTCCAGCGTCACGGACGCCTGGAAGTGCTGGAGGGACGGCGGCACCTGCCCCGGCATCTCCTACGAGGTCGCCGGCATGCAGGACCTTGTCGACGCGGTGCGTTCCACCGGCGCCAAGAACGTGATCCTGGCCGGCGGGCTCGCGTACTCCAACGACCTGAGCCAGTGGCTGACGTACAGGCCCAGCGACCCGGCGGGCAATCTCGTCGCGGCCTACCACGTCTACAACTTCAACACCTGCTCGAGCGAGAGCTGCTGGAACTCCACGCTCGCCCCGGTCGCGGCCCAGGTGCCGCTGGTGGCCGGGGAGATCGGTGAGAACACCTGCTCGCACGGGTTCGTCGACCAGGTCATGAAGTGGTTCGACGACCGCAACCTGTCCTACCTCGGCTGGACCTGGAACACCTGGGACTGCTCGTCGGGGCCGTCCCTGATCTCCAACTACGACGGAACGCCCACGTCGTACGGCATCGGGCTGCGCGACCACCTGCGCGCCCTCAACGGATAGTCCACACAGTTCGCAGACCAGACAGTTCGCAGTCCACACAGTTCACGACCAGACAGGGACCCGCACTCATGAGTCGTACCAGAACGTCGTTACTGGCCGCCCTGGCCCTCGTCGCGGGCGGCATCGGCACCGCGGCCGTCTCCACCCCCGCGCACGCCGCCGTCCCCTGCACCGTCGACTACAAGGTGCAGAACCAGTGGGACACCGGCTTCACCGCCGCCGTCACCGTCACCAACAACTCCGCCGCCAAGTCCAGTTGGTCGGTGAAGTGGTCGTACGCCGGCAACCAGAAGGTCACCAGCGGCTGGAACGCGAAGATCAGCCAGAGCGGGGCCGCCGTCACCGCCGCCAACGAGAGCTACAACGGCTCACTGACGACGGGCGGTTCGGTCAGCTTCGGGTTCAACGGCACCTACAGCGGCACCAACGCGGTCCCGGCCACCTTCACGCTCGACGGCGTCACCTGCAACGTCGACGCCGGTGGCGGCAGCGGCAGCGGCGGCGGCAGCGGCTCGGGCAGCCGTGTCGACAACCCGTACGCCGGCGCCAAGGTGTACGTGAACCCCGAGTGGTCCGCGAAGGCCGCCGCCGAGCCGGGAGGCACCCGCGTCTCCGACCAGCCAACCGGCGTCTGGCTCGACCGCATCGCCGCGATCAACGGCGTGAACGGCGGCATGGGCCTGCGCGCCCACCTCGACGAGGCGCTCAAGCAGAAGGGCACCGGCGAGGAGGTCGTCCAGCTCGTCGTGTACGACCTGCCGGGACGGGACTGCTCGGCCCTCGCCTCCAACGGTGAACTGGGCCCCACCGAGATCGACAAGTACAAGACGCAGTTCATCGACCCGATCGCGGCGATCCTCTCCGACCCCAAGTACGCCTCCCTCAGGATCGTCACCACCGTGGAGCTCGACTCGCTGCCGAACCTCATCACCAACACCGGCAGCCGCGCCACGGCCGTCCCGCTGTGCGACACGATGAAGGCCAACGGCAACTACGTGAAAGGCGTCGGTTACGCCCTCGCCAAACTCGGCGCCATCCCGAACGTCTACAACTACGTGGACGCCGGGCACCACGGCTGGCTCGGCTGGGACGACAACTTCGCCCCGACGGCCGACCTGCTCAAGCAGGCGGCCACCAGCGAGGGCGCGACGGTCGACGACGTGGCGGGCTTCATCACCAACACGGCGAACTACAGCGCCCTGAAGGAGGACAACTTCACCGTCAACGACACCGTGAACGGCACGTCGGTGCGCCAGTCCAAGTGGGTGGACTGGAACCGGTACGTCGACGAGCTGTCGTACGCGCAGGCCTTCCGGGACAAGCTCGTCTCGGTCGGCTTCAACTCGAACATCGGGATGCTGGTCGACACCTCCAGGAACGGCTGGGGCGGCTCGGCACGGCCCACCGGCCCCGGCCCCAGGACGGACGTGGACGCGTACGTCAACGGCGGTCGCTACGACCGGCGCATCAACACCGGCAACTGGTGCAACCAGGCGGGCGCCGGCCTCGGTGAGCGTCCGCAGGCCAACCCGGCCGCCGGGATCGACGCCTATGTGTGGATGAAGCCGCCGGGGGAGTCCGACGGCTCCAGCTCCGCGATCCCGAACGACGAGGGCAAGGGCTTCGACCGGATGTGCGACCCGACGTACACGGGCAACCCGCGGAACAACAACAACATGTCGGGCGCCCTGCCGAACGCACCGCTGTCCGGGCACTGGTTCTCGGCCCAGTTCCAGCAGCTGATGCAGAACGCCTACCCGCCTCTGCCGTGAGCCGAGGCGATCCGCCGGGGTCAGTCCTCCCGGGCCAGGCCCCGGCGGATCGCGAACTCCACCGCCGAGTAGTCGCCGTCGGGCCGGTCCAGCTCGTACGGCACCGCGGGGTACAGCGGCGGCTGCGCCATGAAGCGGGGCCGGGTGCCGTGGTGGGGCTGGGCGGCGTGGACGAGGAAGGGGTGGCAGAGGTACACGTCACCGGGGCGGCCGGTGGCGTACGCCAGGGGGCGGCGCTCCGTCGCCGCCACCAGCTTCGGCGCGATCTCCAGCCCTGAGACGCCCTGCTCGCCGTACGGCTCCAGCAGCGGCGGTACGTCCAGGTGGGAGCCGACCCGGATGCGGGTCGGGGCGTCGTCCTCGGTCACCTCGCTGAAAAGGAACAGCATCAGCAGCGCTCGGTCCTTCGAGCGCAGGTTGGCGTAGTGCCAGCTCGCTCCCTCGGGCAGGTAGCTGCCCTCGATGTGCCAGCCCGCGTCGTCCGGCTCCCGCTCGTGCGGGAACCGCAGCGGGAAGCTGCCCAGCGAGTACCGGGGCACCCAACGGTCCTCGCCCACCAGCAGATCGAACGCCTCGTGCAGAACCGGGGAGTTGGCCGCTGCCGCGAACGGGCCCTGGGCCATGCCGCCCACCCAGACCACCGGATCCTTCCAGGTGCCAGGGTCCTCCGGGTCGTACCCCGTCTCCCGCCACAGCAGCCGCGCGCAGTCCTCCGCGACCCGCCGCGGCACGGCGCCCTCGATCCGCACGAACCCGTCCTCGAGAAAGCGCTCCACCATTCGGTCGTCCATGGGGCCATCGTCGGCGACCGGCCGGCGGTGGCGCACCTCGTTTTTGCGGTAACGGCAACGGAAGTTGCTCGCTCACGGTGCGTCGGCGCAGGCTGACGGCACCGAGAAGAGAGGGTGACCACCATGGCGCACGAGCACCACCACCATCACGCGCACGCCGACGTCGACTGGGCCGCGATGGCCCCGCTGCTGGAGTCGGAGGCCGAACTGCTCACCCCCATGTACCGGCGGATCGCGAACTGGCTGGGCGAGCGCGGTGCGCGGCCGGGGCTGATCGTCGACGCCGGCAGCGGACCGGGAGCCGTCACCTGCGTCCTCGCCGAGGCCTTCCCGGACGCCCGGGTCGTGGCGGCCGACGGCTCCGAGCCGCTGCTGGAACGCGCCCGTATGAGGGCCGCCCGGCTGGGGCTGACCGACCGCTTCAGCACTGTGGCCGGTGAACTCCCGGGTGCACTCGCGGAGTTGGAGTACCCTGCGGACCTGCTGTGGGCGAGTCGCAGCCTGCATCACCTCGGTGACCAGCGCGCGGCGCTGGCCGCTTTCGCGGATCGTCTCGCTCCCGGCGGGGTCCTGGCCCTGCTGGAGGGCGGCCTGCCCCCGCGCTCGCTCCCGCGTGACATCGGCATCGGACGCCCGGGTCTGGAGGCCCGGCTGGACGCGGTGGAGACCGAGCGGTTCACCGCGATGCGCGCGGAGCTGCCCGACGCGGTCACGGAGACCGAGGACTGGGCCGGGCTCATGACCTCCGTCGGGCTGCGCGCGCCGGTGACCCGCACCTTCCTGTTCGAGCTGCCCGCCCCGCTCTCCGACGAGGCCCGCACCTGTGTCGTCGCCGAGTTCCGGCGCCGTCGCGACAAGCTCGCGGACGGCCTGGACGCGACGGACCGCGCGACCCTGGACCGCCTCCTGGACCCGGACGACAAGGTGAGCCTGTACCACCGCCCCGATGTCTACGTGCTGCAGGCGCACACGATGCACACGGCCGTCAAGGCCTGACCCGGAGAGCGCTCCCCGACCGATCGGCCGGCCCGACTGACGTGTGCCGGGCGCCCGGCACCGGGCGCCCGGCATCACGGGGTCAGTTGTTGCGAATGAACTGCTTGGCCAGCGACTCACCGAGGGAGACCGCCGCGCTGTGGCTCTCGATCGGCGACACCTGCGAGTTCTTGAACAGGATGTACGTCACGCCGGAGTCCGCGCCGCCGGTCGCCGGGTCGGGGTCGATGCCGAGCGCCTTCGCGGTGGCGTAGGACGCCTCGCCGATGATCTTCGTGGGGCCGGTGTCGCCGACGACCGCGTACTCGACCTTGTTGTTGTAGATCACGGCGACCACGCCACCGCCCTTGATGCCGGAGCTGGAGTACTTCCAGATGCTGCTGGCGCTCGGCACGACGACGTACGGCAGCGAGTCGGCGCGCAGCGGCTTGCCGTCGGACTGGTGGAACGCGGTGTCGTCCTGGAACCAGGGGTCGGTGTTGCTGTTGCACTTGCCGGTGACCTGACCGTCGCAGTCGACGTCCATGTCGGCCTTCCAGAACACCGCGCCGTTCTTGCCGCACACGGGGACGGTGGCCGAGGTCTCCTCGTCGGTCTTGTACTTGCCGTTCGATATCTGCGAACAGGACGTCACCTTGGCGAGGAGGTCGGCCGCGCTGACCGAGCCTTCCTGGGCGGACCTGGGGGCGGCTCCGGAGGCGTTCGCGGGGAGCACGGCGGTGGCGAGGAGTGCGGCGCCGGCGGCCGCGGCGAGGGTCAGTGGTCGAGTGCGCACTGTGGGGGACCCTTCTGTTAGGAAAGTTTCCTTACCGAGTGCGCTACAAGGTGGACCCGTCTGCATGCTCGCGTCAAGCCCTGCAACGCCCGGAGAAGCGGCCCCGGTTGGGCGCCGACGGCGAAAGCCGCAGCTCGGCCGCGTGAGCGAGGCCGCGCATGGCCGATCGGCCGGCGGGTACTCGAAGCACGTTTTCACGCCTGCCGTGAGGAGTCCGCCGAGTGACGCGAACGGACATCGCCGCCACGCGTCGACGCGCCCCGCGGGTCCCGCGCGGACCTCGCTGGGGTCAGGCGGCCGGTGCCCTGTCGCTGTCCGCGTCACCTGTCTTCATCGCGCTCAGCCGCGCCGGGGCGGGCACCGCCTCGGCGTACCGCTGCCTGATCTCTCTGCCGTTCCTGGTGCTGCTGGCCCTCCCCGAGTGGCGCCGCGAAGGCCCACCGCCCCGGCGACAGCTCTGCTACGGGCTGGCCGGTGGGGTGCTGTTCGCCGGGGACACCCTGCTGTGGGCCAAGTCGATCACCGAGGTCGGCGCCGGGCTGTCCACCGTGCTGGTCAATGTGCAGGTCGTGGTGGTGCCGCTGCTTGCCTGGGCGGTGGACCGGGAGTACGTGCCCCGCCGGTTCCTGAGCTGGCTGCCGGTGCTGGTCGTGGGGGTCGTACTGACCGGCGGGCTGTTCGAGAAGGGCGCCGGTGGCAGCGATCCCACCGCGGGCACGGTCCACGCGGTCCTCGCCGCGCTGAGCTACTCGGGCTTTCTCTTCCTGCTGCGCCGCGGGGGCTTCCGGGGGCATGTCCGGACCACGTACACCGTGGTGATCTGCGCGGCGACCGTCGTCTCGGCGGTCGGCGGCGCGGCATGGGGCGTCCTGGACCTCACGCCGTCCTGGACCGCGCTGGGCTGGCTGGCGCTGGTCGCGCTGAGCAGCCAGGTCGTCGGCTGGCTGCTGGTGGCCGTCAACTCGCCACGGCTGCCGAGCCACACCGGAGCGGTCCTGCTCCTGCTCACCCCGGTGGGCGCGCTCGTCCTCGGCGCCCTGGTGCTGGGGGAGCGGCCGACGCCGATGCAGGGGGTCGGTTGCGCGCTGATCCTGGTCAGCGCCTATGTGACGGCACGCGGGGACGCGCACCACGATGCGCCCCGGGACCACGGCGACGCGCCCCGGAACCGCTGTGGCGGAGGTCCGGGGCGCGTCGTTCGGTCGCCGGTCAGCCCAGGTCGAACGTCGCCGGGTCGGGACCCAGGCGACGGTCCTCGTTCAGCGCGCTGATCGCCGCCATGTCCTCGGTGTCCAGCGAGAAGTCGAAGACCTCGATGTTCTCCCTGATCCGGGCCGGGGTCACGGACTTCGGGATCACGATGTTGCCGAGCTGGACGTGCCAGCGCAGCACGATCTGGGCCGGGGTGCGGCCGTGCTTCTGTGCGATGGCCACGATCGCCGGCACCTCGAGGAGGCCCTTGCCCTGGCCGAGCGGCGACCAGGCCTCGGTCGCGATGCCCTGCTCCGCGTGGTACTCGCGGGCGGCGTGCTGCTGCAGGTGCGGGTGCAGCTCGATCTGGTTGACCGCCGGGATGACGGACGTGGCGTCGATCAGCGTCTGAAGGTGCTCCGGAAGGAAGTTGGAGACACCGATCGCCCGGGCGCGGCCGTCCGCGTGGAGCTTCTCGAAGGCCTTGTACGTCTCGACGAACGTGCCTCGGGACGGCAGCGGCCAGTGGATCAGGTACAGGTCCACGTACTCCAGGCCGAGCTTGTCCAGCGACGCGTCGAAGGCGCGCAGCGTGGCGTCGTACCCATGGTCGCTGTTCCAGAGCTTGGTGGTGATGAAGAGGTCCTCGCGGGGGATGCCGGAGGCGGCGACGGCCTCGCCGACGCCCTCCTCGTTGCCGTAGATCGCCGCTGTGTCGATGCTGCGATAACCGGCCTGAAGCGCGGTGGTGACCGCGCTCTCCGCCTCGTCGTCCGGCACCTGCCAGACGCCGAAGCCGAGCTGGGGCATCTCGACGCCGTTGTTCAGGATGATCGGGGGGACCTTGCTGCTCACGAGCTCTCGATCCTTCAGTCGTCGGGTGGTGCTCCTATCGTCAACGATCACCACCCTACGTGCATTCCTGAGCCCCGGGTTCCCCGCGAAGTCTCGACGACAACCACAGAATGGCCGGAAATGGATCCGACCTTATCGGTCCGGACCATTGACCGAGTCACGCCATCCCGCAACTCTGTATCGCGGCACCGAACGCATCGCTGAACCTGGTGCATCTATGTGAACCACGCGCCTGCCTGGCCCTGACTGGGCCCACCCCACCCCCCACTCGCTGGAAAGCAGGTACGCAGCCATGAACGAGAAGGCCCACCGGGCCTGCCAACTGGAGCAGAGCATTCGGGAAACATCGGAGGACGTGGCCGGTCAGGTCCCCGACTGACCGGACCACCGGTGCGCCGGCGACCCGGTGACGCGAACTGTTCGCCGTTCCACGGCAGTCGACGGCGCGCGCGGAGTTCGCGGAGGGCGGCGTGCGGCCGGGCGGGGCCTGCTCACACGCCACCCTCCGCTCCCGGCCCGAGGCCGCCGTCACCCGCCGCACCCGTACGCCCATCCCGCGCCCGTCCCGAGCCCATCCCTGCGCCCATCGAAAGGAAGCGTCATGAGACGACGCCTGCGAACCGCACTGACGGCGGGCGCGCTCGCCACCGCCGGACTGACCGGGCCGGCGGCCACCGCACCGGCCGCCCCGGCTCCGGCACCCCACGCCACGCGCCCCGTCGCCGCCCCGGACTGGTCGGTCGCGGTCGTGGACTCGACCACGTCCCGTTACACGCCGAGCACGATCGGCGGCTGGTCCTACCCGGTCGGCCTGTACCTGTACGGCCAGTACCTCGTCTACCGGCGCACACACGACGCCCGCTACCTGACGTACATCAAGAGCTATGTCGACCGTTTCGTGAAGAGCGACGGCTCGATCGGCCAGGGCTTCGACAGCCTCGACAGCATGCAGGCCGGCCGATTGCTCGTGCTCCTCCACCACGAGACCGGTCAGGACCGCTACCGCACCGCCGCCCGGAAGATCCGCGACCGGCTGAACACCTATCCCCGCACCTCGGACGGCGGTTTCTGGCACGCCGACACCAGCAGCCGGGCGCACCAGCTCTGGGCGGACGGCGCCTACATGGTGAACCCGTTCCTCGTGGAGTACGGCGAGGAGTTCGGCGACAGTGCGTACACCGACGACGAGGCGGCCAAGCAGCTCTCCGTCTACGGCAGCCATCTGCAGGTCGCCGACGGCCTGCTCAGGCACGCCTATGACGAGTCCAGGAGCGCGGGTTGGGCCGATCCGCAGACCGGGCTCGCCCCCGAGCACTGGTGCCGGGCCGTCGGCTGGTACTCCATGGCGATCGTCGACGTGCTGGACGCCATCCCCGCGAACCAGCCCCGCCGCCCCCGACTGGTGTCGATCTTCCGCAAGCTGGCCGCGGGCCTGGAGAAGTACCAGGACCCGGCGACCGGGCGCTGGTTCCAGGTGATGGACAAGGGGAGCCGGCCCGACGACTGGACCGAGACCTCCTGCTCCAGCATGTTCACCTACGCCCTGTCGCGCGGCGCCCGACAGGGCTACATCGACCCGCACTACGCCGCCGTCGCGCGCCGCGGCTACCAGGGCGTGCTGGCGAAGCTCTCGGTCGGCTCCGACGGCCGCACGAATCTCGCCGACATCTCCATCGGCACCAACGTCGGCGACTACGCGTACTACGTCGGCCGCACCCGGGCCACCAACGACTTCCACGGCCTGGGTGCCTTCCTGATCATGAACGAACAACTGCGAGGTGATTAGTGTCATGAGCACGTCCAGAAGGGCGCTGCTGGGCGCCGCCCTCGGTGGTGCGGCGGCGGTCGCGGCCGGCCTGCCGACCGCTGCCACGGCCGACGCCGCCTCCTGGCGGCAGAAGTGGGCGCCCTCCGCGAGCAGCGACGGCCTCGGCGCCTTCGAGACGATCGAGGACGACCGTGCCGACTCGCACCCCGCCGGGCATCCGCACATCTTCGCCACCGGCGACAGCTGGCGCTTCAACATGCACATGGTCGACCGCGACACCTCGACCGACCGCCAGCGCCAGGAGGTCACCGGCCTGCGCACGAGCAGCAGCAGCTACCTCAAGTGGACCGAGGGACAGACCTGGCGGGTCACGTACTCGATGTACATCCCGAGCTCGCTGAAGGCGACCACCACCTTCACCCACATCATGCAGATGAAGCAGCCGGGCAACGGCACCTCGCCGATCGTCGTGCAGTCGCTGCGGCGGGTGAACGGCAAGCAGACCATCGAGTTGAAGCTCGCCGTCGACGACATCCTCGTCGGCCGGACCGACCTGGACCCGCTCCACGACAAGTGGACCGACGTCGACTTCCAGATCAAGGTCGGCAACGGCTCGGCGGGTTCGGTCCGCTGGATCCTCAAGTCCGGCGGCTCCACCGTGATCGACGCGTCGAAGACAGGCGTCGACACCTTCCTGGCCGACCGGGTGCGCCCGAAGTGGGGCATCTACCGCTCCCTCGGCGACACCTCCGGGTCCCTGCAGGACACCTACCTCCTGCTCACCGACCTCCGTGGGTACCAGCTGGTGTGAGGAGCCGTCACGTGAAACCCCCCACCGGTCGACGCAGCCGAGCGGCGGCCGTCGTCCTCTTCGTCGTGGCCGTCGTCCTCGGACTCACCCATCCCGCGGCCCTCGCCGCCCCGCACACCACCGCCCGCGCCGCCACCGAGTACGACGTGCGCGACTACGGCGCCAAGGGCGACGGCTCCGCCAACGACTCCCCGGCCATCGACAAGGCGATCACGGCGGCCAACTCGGCGGGCGGCGGTACCGTCCGCTTCCCCTCCGGCACCTACAAGTCCAAGAACACCATCCACATGAAGAGCCATGTGACGCTCCGACTCGACAAGGGCGCCACACTCCAGGGCTCCAGTGCCGACACCTACGACAAGGCCGAGTCCAACCCGTACGACTCCTACCAGGACTACGGGCACAGCCACTTCCACGACGCGATGATCCACGGCGACAAGCTGACCGACATCGGCTTCGTCGGCCAGGGCGTCATCGACGGCGCGGGCAACCTGATCACCGGCAACCCCAAGTCCGGCGAAGCCGACAAGATCATCTCGCTGACCAGGTGCGACGGCCTGCGCATCGGCGACGGCCTCACCCTGCGCCGGGGCGGCCACTTCGCGGCCCTCATCAACGGCTGCAAGAACGTGACCTCCGACCACCTCACCATCGACACCGCGAGCGACCGCGACGGCTGGAACGTCATCTCCACCACCAACGTCACGATCACCAACGCCACCATCCACGCCAACGACGACGCCCTGGTCTTCAAGAGCGACTACGCGCTCGGTGCCAAGCTGGCCAACGGGCATGTGCAGGTGAGTGATTCGACCCTCGGGGCCAAGTGCTGCAACGCCCTGATGTTCGGCTCCGAGACCTGCGGCGACTTCTCGGACTACCGGTTCGAGAACATCCGCATCGACGGCGCCGACAAGTCCGGCCTCGGCATGGTCGCCATGGACGGCTCGAAGATCTCCGACGTCCACTACCGCGACATCACGATGACCAACGTCCACTCGCCGATCATGCAGAAGATCGGCACGCGCAAGCGGTGCGGGAACAGCCCCGGCGTCGGATCGATCAGCGACGTCACGTACGACCACATCACGGCCACCGGCAACAGCCCGTCCTTCAGCCCGACCCTGTGGGGCGAGTCCGGCCACCGCATCAACGGCGTGACGTTCACCGACGTCGACATCACGGTCCCCGGCGGCAACGGAACGATGTCCACCGGCGTGCCGAGCAACGACCCGACCGACTACAACCCGAAGAGCATCGGCACCCGCCCGGCCTACGGCTGGTATCTGCACAACGCCGACAACGTCCAGTTCACGGACAGCTCGGTGAAGTTCGCCTCGAACGACGGCCGGCCCGCGTTCATCGCCGACGCGGCCGACGGCATCCGGCTCACCCGCTTCACCGCGCAGAAGGGCGGTGACTCCCCGTTCGACGTGGGCTTCCACGACGTCACCGGCGCCTGCCTGACGGACAGCCACAACACGTCCGGCGGCGCTCTGCGGGTCTCGGGAAGCCAGGACTGCGGCAGTACGGCGGTGAAACCGCTCGACCTGGAGAACCCCCGTCAGGACTTCCTGCGCGCTTCCGTCGGCGGGCTCTTCCTGCACTGGGGCCTGCGCACCGCGCCGGCCCACACAAGCTGCACCGCCTGGGAGAACGACGTGACCAGCGGCGGCTGGAGCCCGGACTACTGGGTGAACGAGGGGCAGAAGCTGCACACCCAGTACCTGGTCCTCGCCGCCTTCCACAGCCGCCTCGGCTACGCCCGCCCCTGGCCGTCGAAGATCCCCGGCTCCTGCTCCACCAAGCGGGACTTCCTCGGCGAGCTGATCACCGCCGCCAAGGCCAAGGGCATGAAGGTCGTCCTCTACATGACCAACGACCCCCAGTGGCACGACGAGGGCGGCCACGAATGGCTCGACTCGGCCGCCTACTCCGCCTACAAGGGCAAGAACGTCGACCTGACCACCAGCGACGGCTTCGGGCAGTTCAGTTACGACAACTTCTTCGAGGTCATGGACCGCTACCCCGACCTCGGCGGTTTCTGGATCGACAACGACAACCCGTACTGGGAGAGCCACAACCTCTACCAGCAGATCTACGACAAGCGCCCGAACTACACGCTCAGCAACAACAACGAAGACACGCCGATCATGGACATGATCAGCAATGAGCAGAAGACCGGGATGACCCCGGCCTACGACTACCCGCAGGCGATCTACACCGCCCAGCCCCGCCTGACCGAGGCCGACTTCAAGCTGCCCTCGACCGGCGCCTGGTGGTACGACGGCTCCGACCCCTCCGTCGACCGCATGCTCACCCTCGGCCGCCTCATCACCAACGCCGGCTCCTCGGTGAAGGCGCTGATGGCCGAAACGGCCCAGGTCAACGGCAAGTTCCCGTCGAACCAGGCCTCCTTCAACAACTTCGCGAACTCCTACCTGGGCCCCATCTGGGAGTCCCTGCACGGCACCGAGGGCGGCGGCTACATGTACGGCGGCCTCAAGCCCGGCTTCTGGAACGACGGCGCCCACGGCGTGACGACCATCGCCAAGGACGATGCGAACCGGCAGTACATCCACGTCCTGACCCCGCCCAGCACCAGCACCCTGCGCGTCCGGGACAACGGCTACCGCATCGCCTCCGTCACCAACCTCCGTACCGGAAAGGCGATTTCGTGGTCGCAGTCCGGGGGTGTGCTGACCATGTCCGGGCTCGGTGGCTGGGACCCGTACGACACCGTCTTCAAGGTGACCACCGCCGGCCGCGAGGGCACCCTCACCGGCGTCAAGGTCAGCGCGAGCGCCTCCGCCGGCGGACATGCCGGATCAGCCGCCGGTGACGGCGACTACCTCACCTACTGGGACAACAACAAGACCCTGCCGGTGAACCTCACCTTCGACCTCGGCTCGGCCAAGAAGGTGCAGTACATCGGGCTCAACCAACGCGAGGACTCCGTCGCCTACGCCCGCTCCAGCACCGAGCAGTCCGCGCGGATCAAGGACTACAAGGTGTTCCTGAGCAACGACGGTTCGACCTGGGGGAGCGCGGTCAAGACCGGGCAACTGCCGAGTCGTCGGGGAATCCAGGGCATCGACCTGACGGCCGCCAACGCCCGTTACGTC
Organism: Streptomyces sp. NPDC001796; assembly: GCF_042892355.1. Lineage (NCBI taxonomy): Bacteria > Bacillati > Actinomycetota > Actinomycetes > Kitasatosporales > Streptomycetaceae > Streptomyces > Streptomyces sp. NPDC001796. Next base: position 227,181 of record NZ_JBIAUC010000009.1, read on the forward strand.
CGTCTCGAGGTCGACACCACCTGGGCCGCCTCCAGCGACTCGGCCCGCTACAAGCGCCTGCGGATCGACGAGGCGTGGATCGGCACGTCATACGCGACACCCGTGAACGGGGGACAGTCATGACCCGCATCAGATCGCTCACGGCCGCGGCGGCCGGGCTCCTCGTGGCGGCCGCCGTACCGCTGACGGGCGTCACCGCCCACCCGGCCGCCGCCTCCGACAACGGCCAGTCGATCCGGCCCGCCATGGGCTGGTCCAGCTGGAGCTTCGTGCGCCGCCGGCCGACCGAGGCGAAGATCGAGGCCCAGGCCGACGCACTGGTGTCGAGTGGCCTGAAGAACCACGGCTTCGTCTACGTCAACCTCGACGACTTCTGGCAGAAGTGCGACTCGGCCGGCTTCGTGGTCGACGACTACGGCCGCTGGACCGTCGACACGTCGAAGTTCCCCGACGGCATCAAGGCGGTTGCGGACTACGTCCACTCCAAGGGCCTGAAGTTCGGCTTCTACGTGACCCCCGGCATCGCCAAGAACGCGGTCACCGAGAACACGCCGATCGAGGGGACCTCGTACCACGCGAAGGACATCGCGGACACGTCGAAGACCGAGAAGAACTACAACTGCAAGAACATGTACGCCATCGACTACTCCAAGCCGGGCGCCCAGGAGTTCGTCAACTCCTGGGCCAGGCAGTTCGCGTCCTGGGGAGTCGACCACCTGAAGATCGACGGCGTGGGCAGCGCGGACATACCCGACGTCCAGGCCTGGGACAAGGCGCTGCGGGCCTCGGGACGGCCCATCAACTTCGCACTCTCCAACAACCTGCCCATCGCCGACGCCGCCACCTGGCGGAAACTGGCGAACAGCTGGCGTACCCAGGGCGATGTGGAGTGCTACTGCGGACCGGGGAGCAACGGCAGCGGCTATCCGCTGACCGACTGGTCCCACGTCTCCAAGCGGTTCGACTCGGCCGCCTCCTGGCAGCCGTACGCCGGGCCCGGCGGCTGGAACGACCTGGACTCGCTGGAGATCGGCAACGGCGACCAGGTGGGCCTGACGGCGGACCAGCGCCGTTCGCACTTCACGCTCTGGGCGATGGCCGCGGCCCCGTTGCTGCTCGGCACCGACCTCACGCAACTCGACTCCGTCGACAAGGCGATGCTGACCAACGACCGGCTGATCGGGGTGGACCAGGACGGGGTCGCCGCGAAGCGGATCGTCGACAGCGGTGTCAAACAGGTCTGGAGCAAGAAGGAGAGCGACGGACAGTACGTCGTCGCGCTCTTCAACACCGGCACGTCGGGCAACGCCACCGTGAGCGTGAACTGGTCGCAGGTCGGCTTCAGCGGCTCCGGTGACGTCACCGACCTCTGGTCCGGCTCCCACAAGGCCGTGATCGCGAACTCGTACAGCGCGACCCTGCGCCCCGGCGAGACCCGGCTGATCCGGGTCAGGCCCGTCAACTCCCTGAGCACGACCGCGGCTTCCCCCGGCTTCGCCGTCGCCCCATACGAGTACCTCGGCTGGGGCGACCCCCAGAACCCCACGTCCGTCATGTCCGCGACCGGCGTCAAGTGGTTCACCCTCGCCTTCATCCTCTCCGACGGCACCTGCAACCCGAAGTGGGACGGCTCGCGCCCGCTGACCGGAGGCAGCGACCAGTCGACGATCAACGCGATCAGAGCGGCGGGTGGTGACGTCGTCGTCTCCGTCGGCGGCTGGAGCGGGAACAAGCTCGGTGAGAAGTGCTCCAGCGCCTCCGCGCTCGCCGGCGCCTACCAGAAGGTGATCAACGCCTACAAGCTGAAGGCGCTGGACATCGACATCGAGAACACCGAGTGGTCCAACGCCACCGTGCGGCAGCGGGTCGTCGACGCGCTGAAGACGGTCAAGGCGAACAACCCGGGCCTGAAGACCGTCATCACCTTCGGCACCACCTCCAGCGGTCCCGACTCCACCGGCGTCGACATGATCAAGCGGGCCGCCACCTCCGGTCTGGCGAACGACGTCTGGTGCATCATGCCGTTCGACTTCGGCGGCGGCACCACGAATATGGGCACCCTCACCACCAAGGCCATGGAAGGCCTCAGGGCCCGGGTGAAGTCGGCGTACGGCTACAGCGAGGCCACCGCCTACACACACATCGGGCTGTCGTCGATGAACGGCAGGACCGACGACTCCGGTGAGCGCGTCCGGGTGGCCGACTTCAAGACCATGCTCGCCTACGCCCGGCAGCACCACATCGGGCGGCTCACCTACTGGGCCGTCAACCGCGACCGGGCCTGCGGCTCGGGCACCGACGGCGACTCCTGCAGCGGCGTGACGCAGCAGCCGTACGACTACCTCAAGGTCTTCACCCAGTACACGGGCTGAGGGGAACATCCGTGCACATCAGAAGAGTTCTGCCGTACGGCGTCGCGGCGGCCCTGGCGCTGCCGCTCGCCGGTCTCGGCCAGGGCACCGCCCTCGCCGCCACCGACTACCAGGCCGAGGACGCCCGGATCTCGCAGGGCACCGTGGCCACCAACCACACCGGCTACACGGGCACCGGCTTCGTCGACTACACCAACGTCAAGGGCTCCTACGTGGAGTTCACGGTGAACGCGGCCTCCGCCGGCACCTCCGCCCTCACGCTCCGCTACGCCAACGGGACCTCCACCGACCGGCCGATGGACATCTCCGTCAACGGCTCCGTGGTCGCCTCCGGCGTCTCCTTCCCGGCCACCGCCGACTGGAACACCTGGGTCGCCAAGACCGTCAACGTGCCGCTGACCGCGGGCACCGACAAGATCCGGGCCACCGCCACCACCGCCGACGGCGGCCCCAACCTCGACCGCGTCAGCCTGGACGCGGCCGCCGACACCCAGGCCCCGACCCGCCCCGGCCGGCCCGGCTGCTCGGACATCGGAGCGGACGCGCTCACTCTGACCTGGGGCGCCTCCACGGACAACGTGGGTGTGACGGCGTACGACATCTACGAGCACGGCAACAAGATCGGTGAGGCGCCCGGGAGCTCGACCTCGAAGGCGCTGACCGGGCTCACGCCGAACACCGACTACAACCTCACGGTGATCGCCCGCGACGCGGCGGGCAACACCTCGCTCGCCAGCCCCGTCGTCGACTGCACGACGAAGCCCAGCTCCGACACCACCCCGCCGAGCAGGCCGGGCACGCTCTCCGCGAGCAACGTCGGCACCAACAGCGTCGATCTCAAGTGGGGCGCCTCGACCGACGACAAGGCGGTCGCCGCCTACGACGTGCGCAGCGACACCACCGTCTACGACACAGTCACCAGCGGCACCTCGACCACGCTGACCGGGCTCGCCTGCAACAGCCCCTACAGCCTGAACGTTGTCGCCCGGGACGCGGCGGGCAACGTCTCCGAGCCGAGCAACACGGTCACGTTCACCACCAGGGCCTGCTCGACGGACGGCGGGGTGCCGTCCTCGATAACGACCCTCTCCAGCGGCTGGACCATCCCGTGGGGCACCTACTGGATGCCCGACGGCAAGACCGCGCTGGTCACCGAGCGGGACGACTTCCGGGTCTGGAAGGTCACCAAGGACGGCACGAAGACGCAGGTCGGCACCGTGCCGAACGCGGTGACCACCAGCGGCGAGGGCGGACTGCTCGGCGTCGCCGTCGACCCCAAGTGGGACACCGACCACTACGTCTACTTCATGCACACCGCGTCCGAGGGCAACCGCGTGGTCCGCATGACGTACGACGGCACCAGGCTCGGCGACTACAAGATCCTGCTCCAGGGCATCAAGAAGAACCGCTACCACAACGGCGGCCGCCTCGCCTTCGGCCCCGACGGCTGTCTGTACGTCTCCACCGGCGAGGCCCAGACGCCCGAGCTGGCGCAGGACAGGAACTCCCTGAACGGCAAGATCCTGCGCATGACGACCGACGGCAAGCCGGCCCCCGGCAACCCGTTCGGCAACTACGTCTACAGTCTCGGTCACCGCAATCCGCAGGGCCTCGCATTCGACCGCAACGGCCGCCTGTGGGAGGCGGAGTTCGGCAACAGCTCCAAGGACGAGCTGAACCTCATCAAGCCGGGCGCCAACTACGGCTGGCCCACCTGTGAGGGAAGCTGCGACGTCGCCGGGATGACCAACCCCAAGGCCACCTGGAACGTCTCCGAGGCCTCACCGAGCGGCATCGCCATCGTCCGCAACGTGGTCTACATGGCCTCCCTGCGCGGCGAGCGGCTGTGGCGGATCCCGATCAACGGCGACAGTGAGAGCGTGGGCACCCCGAGCGCGTACTACGTCGGCACCTACGGCCGGCTGCGCACGGTCAGCAAGGTGCCCGGCGCCGACCAGTTGTGGCTGTCCACCACGAACTGCGACAACAACGGAGGTGCGGCGGACGGTTCCGACAAGATCTTCCGAGTGACGATCGAGTAGCCGGCCCCGAAGGGAGCGGAGCGGGAGGGGGCGCTGTGCCCGGCTCAGGTCCGGTACAGCGCCTCCACCTCGTTCGCGTACGCGTTCTCGATGGCCTTGCGCTTCAGCTTCAGCGACGGCGTGAGGAGCCCGTGCTCCTCGGTGAACTGGTGGGCGAGGATACGGAACGTACGGATCGACTCGGCCTGCGAGACCAGCGTGTTCGCGGCGACCACCGCGCGCCGCACCTCCGTCTCCAGGTCCGGGTCGCGCACCATCTCGGCCGGGGACAGCTTGGGCTTGCCCTGCATCTGCAGCCAGTGCTCCACGGCCTCGGAGTCGAGTGTGACGAGCGCGGCGACGTAGGGGCGGTCGTTGCCGACGACGATGCACTGCGCGACCAGCGGGTGGTCCCGTACGCGCTCCTCGAGCAGCCCGGGGGAGACGCTCTTGCCGCCGGAGGTCACCAGGATCTCCTTCTTGCGCCCCGTGATCGTGAGGTAGCCGTCCTCGTCCAGGGAGCCCAGGTCGCCGGTGGCGAGCCAGCCGTCGTGGAGGGTCTCGTCGGTGGCCTTGGGGTTGTTGAGGTAGCCCTGGAAGACATGGGCGCCGCGCAGCCAGATCTCGCCGTCGTCCGCGATGTGCACGGTGGTGCCGGGGATGGCCTGGCCGACCGTGCCGTAGCGGGTGCGCTCGGGCGGGTTGGCGGTCGCCGCCGCCGTCGACTCCGTCAGCCCGTAGCCCTCGTAGATGTGCACGCCGGCGCCCGCGAAGAACAGGCCGAGCCGGCGGTCCATCGCCGAGCCGCCGGACATCGCGTGCCGTACCCGGCCGCCCATCGCGGCGCGGATCTTGGCGTAGACGACCTTGTCGAAGAACTGGTGCTGCATGCGCAGGCCCGCCGACGGGCCGGGGCCGGTGCCCCACGCCTTCGCCTCCATCGCGTCCGCGTACTTCACGGCGACCTCGACCGCCTTCTCGAACGGCCCGGAGCGGCCCTCCTTCTCGGCCCTGCGGCGGGCCGCGTTGAAGACCTTCTCGAAGATGTACGGCACGGCGAGGAAGAACGTCGGTCTGAACGCGGCCAGATCGGGCAGCAGTGCCGCCGCGTTCAGCTGCGGCTGATGGCCGAACTTGACCCGGCCGCGGATGGCCGCGACCTGGACCATCCGCCCGAAGACGTGCGCCAGCGGCAGGAACAGCAGGGTCGCCGCCTCGTCACCCCGCTTGGAGTGGAACACCGGCTCCCACCGCTCGATGACCGTGTCGGCCTCGAACATGAAGTTGCCGTGCGAGAGGACACAGCCCTTGGGGCGGCCGGTGGTGCCGGAGGTGTAGATGACGGTCGCCACCGTCTCCGGGGTGACCGCCTGCCGGTGCCGGTGCACCACCTCGTCCTCGATGTGCGCGCCCGCGTCGTACAGCTCCTGCACGGCGCCCGCGTCGAGCTGCCAGAGCCTGCGCAGCTCCGGCAGCCGGTCGATGACCGTGGCGACCGTCATCGCGTGGTCCTCGTGCTCCACCATCGCGGCCACCACCTGCGCGTCGTGCAGCATCCAGAAGACCTGCTCGGCCGACGAGGTGGGGTAGACGGGGACGACCTGGGCGCCGATCGCCCACAGCGCGAAGTCGAAGAGCGTCCACTCGTAGCGCGTACGGCACATGATCGCGACGCGGTCCCCGAAGCGGACGCCCTGGGCCAGCAGACCCTTGGCGAGCGCCAGCACCTCGTCGCGGAACTCGGCGGCGGTCACATCGCGCCACCGGCCCTGCTCGTCCTTGCGGCCGAGGGCGACACGGAGCGGATCTTCCTGGGCATACTCGAAGACGACATCGGCCAGGCCGCCCACCGGCGGCGCCGACGCCAACGGAGGGTTGGTGAACTCGCGCAATCCCCGCTCCCGGCTCCTTGGATCGCCTGCGGGGTGCCCCAGCCGGTCAGGCTCACTGGTGGCGCTCCGCACAGCGCCGTGAAAGCTACCCCACCCAGCAGCCCGGCGGGAGAGGGTCGAGAACCCCGGAACTCCTCACAAACGCACAGGTCAGCCATGGAAAATGCGAGCACAAAGGGAAGGGACGGACAGAATCCCTTACGGCGGCGTAAGTTCCGGTCCCGTAATCTCCACGGAATCTGTACGGGGCGATTACCGCGCCGCACGCCCTACTGACGAGTACGGCGGGGCGGTGGCCGGTGCCTTCCGCCGACCACCGCCCCCGGCGGTCACCCCAGCCGTACCACTGTCTTCTTCAGCGTCCGCGCCGCCGATCCTGTCACTCGGCCCCGTGGCTGCCGCACCAGCGCCAGCGGGCCGCCCCTGCGACCAGCCCCATCGCGTCGGCCCTGACCGGCGCCGCGTCGAGTCCGGAGGTCAAGACGGTGCGCAGGGCGTGTGCGGATAACGTGCCGTGCAGAGCCCCGGCGCCGCCGCAGCCGGTGCGGTGACTACCGCCGGTGCAGCCGGTCGCCGCCCGCGAGGATCGTCGCCGCCAGCGCCTGGGCCGCGCTGTGGGCGGGGCCCCGGCGTTCTCCGTGGACCAGCACGAAGTCGACCTCCCCCAGGTACGGCAGGCCCGCACGATCGGGGATCCTGACCAGTCCCGGAGGGATGAGGCCCCGGGAGTGGGCCATCACGCCGAGGCCGGCGCGGGCCGCCGCGATCAGGCCGTTGAGACTGCCGCTCGTGCAGGTGATGCGCCAGGGCCGGCCCTGTTCCTCCAGGGCCTGGAGGGCGCGGGCGCGGGTGATTCCCGGCGGCGGGTAGACGATCAGCGGAACCGGGCGGTCGGGGTCCAGGCGCAGTCGCTCCGCGCCGATCCACACCAGCTTGTCGTGCCGGACCAGTTCGCCGCGCGGGTCCTCGGGGCGCCGCTTGGCCAGCACCAGGTCGAGCCGGCCCGCCGCCAGCCGTTCGTGCAGCGTGCCCGACAGTTCGACCGTCAGCTCCAGATCCACCTCGGGGTGCTCGTACCGGAAGCCCTCGAGGATCTCCGGCAGCCGGGTGAGCACGAAGTCCTCGGAGGCGCCGAACCGCAGCCGGCCGCGCGGCCGGGTCCCGGTGAAGAAGGCCGTCGCCTGCTCGTGCACCTCCAGGATCCGCCGTGCGAAGCCGAGCATCGCCTCGCCGTCCTCGTTCAGCTCCACGGAGTGCGTGTCCCGCAGGAAGAGCGGGCGCCCGGTCGCGTCCTCCAGCCGCCGCACGTGCTGGCTCACCGTGGACTGGCGCAGCCCGAGGCGCCGGGCGGCCTGTGTGAAGCTCAGAGTCTGGGCCACCGCGAGGAACGTACGGAGGTGGGAGGGGTCGTACATGGCGTCAGGTTATCGCGGAATGTGATGACAGTCAGAGCGGTATGAGGGATTCCCGATCACGCGCCGGGGGAGGACCATGGAGAGGGCACGACCGTGCCCCGCACCGGGCACGACCGTGCCCCCGCACCGGACGTACAGCGAAGTAGTGGAGCACTGTGAAACGCCTGCGATGGCCGCGTCGGATGCCCGTCGACCCGTACATCCTCCTGCTGCTGGGGACCGTGGGGCTCGCCGCCCTCGTCCCGGCGCGGGGCACGGCCGCGAGTGTCACCTCCGGCGCCTCCACGGCCGCGATCGCCTTCCTCTTCTTCCTGTACGGGGCCCGGCTCTCCACCCGTGAGGCGGTGGAGGGGCTCCGGCACTGGCGGCTCCACGTCACCGTTCTGGCCTGCACCTTCGTGATCTTCCCGCTGCTGGGTCTTGCGGCCCGGGGCCTGGTGCCGGTGTTCCTGACGCACGACCTCTACACCGGACTGCTCTTCCTCACCCTCGTCCCCTCCACCATCCAGTCGTCGATCGCCTTCACCTCGATCGCCCGCGGCAACGTGCCCGCAGCGATCTGCGCGGGCTCCTTCTCCTCCCTCGCCGGCATCATCGTCACCCCGCTGCTCGCGGCGGCCCTGCTGGGCGACAGCGGCGGATTCTCGGCGGACTCGCTCGTCAAGATCGTGTTGCAGCTGCTGGTGCCGTTCGTCGCGGGACAGGTCCTGCGGCGCTGGATCGGGGAGTTCGTCACCCGGCACAGGAAGGTGCTCGGGCTCGTCGACCGCGGATCGATCCTGCTGGTCGTCTACACCGCGTTCAGCGAGGGCATGGCGCGCGGCATCTGGCACCAGGTGAGCCCGCTCCGGCTCGGCGGCCTGCTCGTCGTCGAGGCCGCGGTGCTCGCCGTGATGCTGGCGCTGACCTGGTACGGCGGCCGTGCCCTCGGCTTCGGCCGGGAGGACCGGATCGCGATCCAGTTCGCCGGGTCGAAGAAGTCCCTCGCCTCCGGGCTGCCCATGGCGAGCGTCCTGTTCGGCGCACAGGCCTCCCTCGCCGTGCTCCCGCTGATGCTCTTCCACCAGATGCAGCTGATGGTCTGCGCGGTGATCGCCAAGCGCCGCGCCCACGACGCCGTCGGCACGGCGGCCGGCCCGGAGCCGGCCGCGGCATCACGGACCGCGGTCGGTACGGCGACACGTTCGGGCTGAGGTTCGCCCGAGCCGGCCGTGGTGAGGCCCTTGGCTCGAGACGCGGTGGCCCGTGACGGGCCGGCCCGCATCCGGACCGCCACCGGCCGGCGCCGGTGGCGGCTCAGGGGCGCAGCACCACCTTGCCGAGGTTGCCGCGCGACTCGATGACCGCATGTGCCTTCGCGGCCTCCTCGAGCGGGAACTCGGCGTGCACGACGGGCTTCAGCGCGCCCTCGGCGAACAGCCGCCACAGCTCCTGCCGCCACCGCTCGTACAGTTCCGGCTTCCCGCGGGCGATCCGCGCCATCTGGAAGCCGATCACGGACTTGGCGCCCACCAGCAGGTCGTACGCCTGAACGGTGCCGCCGCCCGAGCTGTACGCGACGAGCCGGCCGCCCGGGGCCAGCGCGGCGACGGCCGGGCCGAGCAGATCGCCGCCCACCGCGTCGAGGGCGTAGTCGACGGGTTCACCCCACTCGGGGGCGTCGTAGGAGACCACCTCGTCGGCGCCGAGCGCGCGCACGAACCCCGCCTTGCCGGAGCCGGACACGGCGCCCACGACGCGGGAGGCCCCTCGCGCCCGGGCCAACTGCACGGCGAGATGGCCCACGCCGCTCGCCGCCGCCGTGACCAGGGCCGACTCGCCCGGCTCGGGGCGTGCCGCCTCCAGCGCGCCGAGCGCGACCAGCCCGCTGCGGACCAGCGCGACGGCGTCGACGGCGCTCGCCGTACCGGGGACCGGAGAGGCCATGGCCTCGTGCAGGACGGCGAAGTCGGCGTAACCGTGCGCGAAGCACAGTCCCGTCACCCGGTCGCCGGTCCGGAAGCGGGTGACGCCGGCGCCGGCCGCGACCACCTCGCCGGCGATCTCGCCGCCGAGCGCGATCGGCTCGGCGGCCTCGGTCACCTTGCGCACGACGGGCAGGGTGACCCCGACGACCTCGCAGCGCACGAGGAGTTCGCCGGGGCCCGCCTCGGGGACGGGTGCGTCCTCCAGGAACAGGGGGCCGCCGGTGGACTCGTACCGGACGCGACGCATCGCACCTCCAGGAATCGTTGGGAGTCCCAACGTTATCGCGAAACTCATGGGGGCCACCAACGATTTTTCGCTAGGCTTCGACCATGGCCGAAGCTCCCCTCCCCGCGATCCGCTCCCTGCCGAGCTGGCTCCTTGGGCGTGCCGCCGCGCGCGGTCGCGCCCTGGTGGCCGACGCCCTCGCCGCGGAGGGCATGAAGATGTGGCACCACGTGGTGCTCTCCGCCGTCCGTGACCTCGCCCCGGTCGCCCAGGCCGACCTCGGCCGCGGCATCGCGCTCGACCCGAAGGACCTGGTCGGCATCCTCAACGACCTGCAGGCGGCGGGCCTCGTCCTCCGCGAGCCCGACCCCAGGGACCGCCGCAAGAACGCGGTGTCGCTCACCGAGGAGGGCGGCAGGCTGCTGAAGCGCTGCGAGAAGGCGGCCCGCGAGGCGAACGACGCACTGCTCGCCCCGCTCTCCACGGCCGAACGCGACCGGTTCATGGATCTGTTGATCCGTATTTCCGGTACCGACGGCTGACGAAGGCTAACGTTCCGTCATGACCGCAGCTGACGCACTCGACCCGGCGCGCACCGCCCTCGTGCTCGTCGACCTGATGGACCGCATCGTCGCCCTGCCTCTGGAGCCGCGCAAGGGCACGGACGTCCTCGCCGCCGCCGAGGGGTTGGCGGACGCCTTCCGCTCGGCCGGCGCTCCCGTCGTCCTCATCCGCGTCGAGCGACCCGGCGTCGCCGAACAGCCGCCCGGCAGCGGCCTGGTGGCCGGCCTGCTCCGGGACGGTGACCTCGAGGTGGTGAAGCGGTCGATCGGCGGCTTCCAGGGCACCGGCCTGGACGAGCGCCTGCGCGAACGCGGCATCACCACCCTGGTGTTCGGCGGGATCGCCACCAACCTCGGCGTGGAGTCCACCGCCCGTGCCGCCGCCGACCTCGGGTACGACCTGGTCTTCGTCGAGGACGCCATGGCCGCCCTCACCGCCGCCGAGCACCAGGCGTCGGTCGGGCTGGACTTCCCGCGCCTGGGATCGGTCGTGGCCGCCTCGCAGGTGCGGCTCACGACCGGTTGAGGCCGTCGGAGCCGGTGTCGCCGGGCCTCAGACCAGCAGCCCGCCGCCGTCCCTGGCCCTTTCCTGGGCGTCCGACGGGGTTTCGGCCTGCGCCCGGCGCCACTCTGCTGTTTTCGAGCGCGCGAGCGCAGCAGGACCCCGGCGGCGCAGGGGGCGCTCCCCGCCGGCCGGGGTCCCCGCCGCCGTGTCGCGGGGAGGGGGTCAGCCCTGGGCGGCCCCGGCCCGCAGGGCGATGCGGTCCTCGCCCGCGTACACGTTCATGGAGCTGCCCCGCAGGAAGCCCACCAGGGTCAGCCCGGTCTCCGCGGCCAGGTCCACGGCCAGCGACGAGGGCGCGGACACGGCGGCGAGGACGGGAATGCCCGCCATCACGGCCTTCTGCGCCAGCTCGAAGGAGGCACGGCCCGACACCAGCAGGATCGCGCGGGACAGCGGCAGGTCCCCGTTCTGCAGGGCGCGGCCGACCAGTTTGTCCACCGCGTTGTGCCGGCCCACGTCCTCCCGTACGTCGAGCAGCTCGCCGTCCTCCGCGAACAGGGCCGCAGCGTGCAGACCCCCGGTCCGGTCGAAGACCCGTTGGGCCGCGCGCAGCCGGTCCGGGAGGCTCGCCAGCAGTTCCGGCTCCACCCGCACCGGGGGCTTGTCCGCGATCGGCCAGCGCGCCGTCGTACGGACCGCGTCCAGGCTGGCCTTGCCGCACAGGCCGCAGGAGGAGGTGGTGTAGACGTTGCGCTCCAGCGTGATGTCCGGGATCGCGACACCGGGCGCGGTCTTCACGTCCACCACGTTGTAGGTGTTGGAGCCGTCCACGGTGGCGCCCGCGCAGTAGACGATGTTCTGCAGGTCACGGTGGTCGCCCAGCACGCCCTCGCTGACCAGGAACCCGGCGGCGAGCGCGAAGTCGTCGCCGGGTGTGCGCATGGTGATCGCCAGCGGCTTGCCGTTGAGCCGGATCTCCAGCGGCTCCTCGGCGACCAGCGTGTCCGGCCGGGTGGAGACCGCCCCGTCCCGGATGCGGATCACCTTGCGTCGTTCCGTGACTCGTCCCATGTCCTGATCAGCCCCGGTTCTGTACGTGCTGGTGGCCGAAACGGCCCTTGATGCAGAGGTTGCCGTGGGTCACCGGGTTGTCGTGCGGGGAGGTGACCTTCACGATCTCATTGTCCTGCACGTGCAGCGTGAGGTTGCAGCCCACACCACAGCCAGAGGGTCGGGACGTCCTTCCCGGCGGCACGGCACGCGTCCAGGATCGTCGAGCCCTCGGGCACCCGGACCTCCTGCTCGTCGAGGGTGAACTCGACGAGCCTGCGCGGCACCCCCAGCGGTATCGCGGTCATGCGTACGCCCCCAGACGGTCGATGGCGGATTCCACGGCGTTCCACGCGGTCTGCCTCAGTCCGCAGATCGAGGCGTCCCGCATCGCGCGGCCCACCACCCGGAGCAGGGCGATGTCGTCGGCGACGTCGGCGCCCGTACGAGATGTCGACGAAATATTGTCTACAGTATGGAAGTCGGCTCGGCAAGAGTTCGCGCAGCGCCGGAAACCGGGCGGCACGACCGTTCGGCGCACCCTGGATACCGCTCACCGCATACGGTCGACCCGCGGGGTTCTCAACTCCCTTCCGGCTTTCTACTGTTCGGGATCATGAGCCCTCCTGCCGCACCCCCGGGATGGAGCCGCTGGCTGGTGCCGCCCGCCGCTCTCTCCGTCCACCTGTCCATCGGCCAGGCCTACGCCTGGAGCGTGTTCAAGCCGGCGCTCGAATCCGCCCTGCACCTCAGCGGCACCCAGAGCGCGCTGCCCTTCCAGCTCGCCATCGTGATGCTCGGGCTGTCGGCCGCGTTCGGCGGCACGCTCGTCGAACGCAACGGCCCGCGCTGGGCCATGACCGTCGCCCTGGTCTGCTTCTCGACCGGCTTCCTGATCTCCGCGCTCGGCGCGCAGACACAGCAGTACTGGCTGATCGTCCTGGGCTACGGGTTCGTCGGCGGCATCGGCCTCGGCATCGGCTACATCTCACCCGTCTCCACCCTGATCAAGTGGTTCCCGGACCGCCCCGGCATGGCCACCGGCATCGCCATCATGGGCTTCGGCGGCGGCGCGCTCATCGCCTCGCCCTGGTCGGCGCAGATGCTCCAGTCCTTCGGCTCAGACCACTCCGGGATCGCGCTCGCCTTCCTGGTGCACGGGCTGTCGTACGCCGTCTTCATGTCGCTCGGGGTCCTGCTGGTACGGGTGCCGCGCAGCGAGGACCTCTCAGGCAGGACTGCCGGGCCGAGCGCCTTCGAAGGGGTGCAGGTCTCCGCCCGGAGCGCCGTGCGCACCCCGCAGTTCTGGTGCCTGTGGCTCGTACTCTGCATGAACGTGACCGCCGGCATCGGCATCCTCGAGAAGGCCGCCCCGATGATCAAGGACTTCTTCGCGGACACCTCCACCCCGGTGTCGGCCTCCGCGGCGGCCGGTTTCGTGGCCCTGCTGTCGGCGGCCAACATGGCGGGCCGGATCGGCTGGTCGTCTGCCTCCGACCTGATCGGGCGCAAGAACGTCTACCGCGTCTACCTGGGCGCCGGTGCGATCATGTACCTGCTCATCGCGTTGTTCGGCGACTCCTCCAAGCCCCTGTTCATTCTCTGTGCGCTGGTGATTCTCTCCTTCTACGGCGGCGGCTTCGCGACCGTCCCCGCCTATCTGAAGGACCTGTTCGGCGCGTACCAGGTCGGTGCGATCCACGGCCGGCTGCTCACCGCATGGTCGACCGCAGGGGTCCTCGGGCCGCTGATCGTCAACTGGATCGCCGACCACCAGAAGGAAGCCGGAAAGCACGGATCGTCCCTCTACGGCCTGTCCTTCATGATCATGATCGGGCTGCTCGTCATCGGCTTCGCCGCCAACGAGCTGGTCCGGCCCGTCCACCCCCGTCACCACGTCCCCGCACCGAAGGAGGCCGCCGATGGCCGCCGAGAGCAGCCCGCCTGACCGGCGGCCCTTGATCGTCCTCGCCTGGGTGTGGGTGGGGGCGCCGCTGGGCTACGGCCTGTACGAGCTCATCCTGAAGGCCAAGCAGCTCTTCACCGGGTGACAGTTCGGGGCATACGTCCGGGCGTCCGAACAACTGCGGGAAGCCGACAAGCCGGGCGCCTCATTCCTGTCGTTTCACCTGCCGTCCTACCCGTGAGTCACTGATCAGACTGGTGGATCCCGACACCCACGGCAACGAGGGGGAACCACCCATGAACGGCTCACGCGTCACCGCCGTCGGCCACTACCAGCCCGCCAAGGTGCTCACCAACGAGGACCTGGCGGGCATGGTGGACACCAGCGACGAGTGGATCAGGACCCGGGTGGGCATCCGTACGCGCCACATCGCCGGAGCCGACGAGCCCGTCGACGAGCTCGCCGCGCACGCCGCCGCCAAGGCGCTGGCGGCGGCCGGCCTGGCGCCCGGCGACATCGACCTCGTCCTGGTAGCCACCTGCACCACCGTCGACCGCTCCCCGAACACGGCGGCCCGTGTCGCCGCCCGGCTCGGTATGCCGCAGCCCGCCGCGATGGACGTCAACGTCGTCTGCGCGGGTTTCACCCACGCACTCGCCACCGCCGACCACGCCGTGCGCGCGGGCGCGGCGAACAGGGCACTCGTCATCGGCGCCGAGAAGATGTCCGATGTCACGGACTGGGCGGACCGTACGACATGCGTGCTGGTGGGGGACGGTGCGGGGGCCGCCGTCGTCGAGGCGTGCCCCGCCGGTGAGGGGCCGGGGATCGGGCCCGTGCTGTGGGGCTCGGTGCCCGAGATGGGGCACGCGGTCCGCATCGAGGGCACACCTGCGCGGTTCGCGCAGGAAGGGCAGAGCGTGTACCGGTGGGCGACGACCCAGCTGCCGCCCATCGCGCGCCGGGTGTGCGAGCGGGCCGGGATCGCGCCCGAGGAGCTCGCCGCGGTCGTGCTGCACCAGGCCAACCTGCGCATCATCGAACCGCTCGCGGAGAAGCTGGGCGCCGTGAACGCGGTCGTCGCGCGCGACGTCACCGAGTCGGGGAACACGTCGGCGGCGAGCATCCCGCTCGCCCTGTCGAAGCTCGTGGAGCGCGGGGAGATCTCGAGCGGTGAACCCGTGCTGCTGTTCGGGTTCGGCGGAAACCTCTCGTACGCGGGACAGGTGATTCGCTGCCCGTGAGCGGTCGTGCGTGGGTCGTTGGCCGTGAGCGGCCGTTCGTGAGTCGTCGTCCGTGGCAGTCGTCCGCGGACCGTCCCGGCAGGCCGTGGGCCGGGTCGTTGTCCGTCGGCCGTCGTCGGCGGCCGTGTGACGAGGCCAACTCCCCGCAGGGCTGGCCCTTGTGCGCCGTAGACTGTAGACGAAAGACAATTCATACTGGTTTTCCGGCTACCGCGCCGCCGTTGCCCTGGAGGGGGACCGCGATGTTGTCGACAGGACTGCCGCAGGGGGCGGTGCCCAGGCTGGAGCGGCCGGGCCCGTTGCGTGACCGTGTCTACGAGGCGCTGCTCGAACTCATCACCACGCGTGCCCTCCAGCCGGGCCAGCACCTCGTCGAGAGCGAGCTCGCCGGGCACCTCGGGGTCTCCCGGCAGCCGGTGCGCGAGGCGCTGCAGCGGCTGAACACGGAGGGGTGGGTCGATCTGCGGCCCGCCCAGGGGGCGTTCGTGCACGAGCCCACGGAGGAGGAGGCCGACCAGCTCCTCACCGTCCGTACGCTGCTGGAGGCGGAGGCCGCCCGGCTCGCCGCGGCGAACGCGGACAGTGCCGGTGTCGCGGTTCTGGAGGAGCTGTGCGCCGAGGGCGAGCAGGCCGTGGCGCAGGACGACGTGGACGGGGCGGTCGCGCTCAACGCCCGCTTCCACGCCAAGGTGATGGAGCTCGCGGGCAACGCGGTCCTCGCGGAACTGGCGGGGCAGGTCGACCGCCGGGTGCGCTGGTACTACACCCCGGTCGCCCGGCAGCGCGGCCGGCAGTCGTGGATCGAACACCGTGAACTGATCGCGGCGATCGCGGCCCGTGACGAACAGCGCGCCACCCACCTCATGCGTGAACACACCGAGCACACCCGGCGGTCGTACCACGCCCGGTCGGAGTCCTGAGCCACGGGCCGGTCCAGCCCCGGCTTTGTCCTGTGAGTGGAGAAAGTTGGCGCCAATTCATTGCGCCACTTCTTCCCAGCCTCGGCCACCGCTGCTACGTTCCCCTCGAAAGCCCGGCAACTGGTGGCCGAATTGAGGCGGGGAGGGGCGCGTGAGACGGATGACGGCACGACCCGCGAACGCGCACCAGGCCCGGCTGCTCAAGCTGTTGCGCGACGGGGGGCCGCACTCCCGGGCGCAACTGGGTGACCAGGTCGACCTGTCGCGGTCCAAGCTGGCCGTGGAGGTCGACCGGCTCCTGGAGACGGGACTGGTCGTCGCCGACGGTCTCGCCGCCTCCCGAGGCGGCCGCCGCTCGCACAACATCCGTCTCGCTCCGAACCTCCGCTTCCTCGGCGTCGACATCGGCGCGACCTCGGTCGACGTCGCGGTCACCAACGCCGAACTGGAAGTGCTCGGTCATCTCAACCAGCCCATGGACGTGCGCGAGGGCCCCGTCGCGGTCTTCGAGCAAGTCCTCGCCATGGCCGCCAAGTTGAAGACCTCCGGTCTCGCGGAGGGCTTCGACGGCGCCGGTATCGGCGTCCCCGGACCGGTCCGCTTTCCCGAGGGCGTCCCCGTGGCGCCCCCGATCATGCCCGGCTGGGACGGCTTCCCGGTGCGGGAGGCGCTCAGCCAGGAACTCGGCTGCCCGGTCATGGTCGACAACGACGTGAACCTGATGGCGATGGGGGAGCAGCACGCGGGCGTCGCCCGCACCGTGGGCGACTTCCTCTGCGTCAAGATCGGCACCGGTATCGGCTGCGGCATCGTCGTCGGCGGTGAGGTCTACCGCGGCACGACGGGCAGCGCGGGCGACATCGGGCACATCCAGGCCGTGCCCGACGGACGCCCGTGCGCCTGCGGCAACCGGGGCTGCCTGGAGGCCCACTTCAGCGGCGCGGCACTCGCCCGTGACGCACTGGAGGCCGCCCACCAGGGACTCTCGGCCGAACTCGCCTCCCGCCTGGAGACGAACGGCACCCTCACCGCCACCGACGTCGCCGCCGCGGCCGCCGCGGGCGACGCCGCCTCCCTCGACCTCATCCGGGAGGGCGGCACCCGTACCGGCCAGGTCATCGCCGGTCTGGTCAGCTTCTTCAACCCCGGTCTCGTGGTGATCGGCGGCGGGGTGACCGGCCTCGGCCACACCCTGCTCGCCGCGATCCGCACCCAGGTCTACCGCCAGTCGCTGCCGCTGGCGACCGGCAATCTCCCCATCGTCCTCGGCGAGTTGGGCCAGAACGCCGGCGTGATCGGCGCGGCCCGCCTCATCAGCGACCACCTGTTCTCACCCGCGTAAACAACCGCCGCACGTACGGAACTCCAGCACAGCGCCCTGCTCTGCCCTGCCCTGAAACCGCCTGCCCAGCGCCGGCGGCACGCCCTGACACCGGCCCGCACGCCCGCCGAGGGGAACCCACATGGCACCAGAACCACTGCTGCTCAGCATGTCCGGCATCCGCTACCCGCTGTTCCATGTGAAGGACGGCGTGAGCGACCCCTCGAACCAGTTCGGCTATCGCATGACGGACGTCGGAGACGGGGACATCGACTACCAGCGGTTCATATCGGCCGTGACCCGGCTGCGCGGCGAGCGACTCGCCCACCACTGGCAGGCGGAGCACGACAACCCGGCCGAGTCGTTCACGTTCGCGCGCCGCTCCAGCGCGTACCTGCACTCCTTGAGGGAAAGGTGCTGACAGTCCCGTACGACGACTGACCGCTGCACAGGTGAGGAGGCCCTTCCCGCCGAGCCGGGAAGGGCCACCTCATGGGAGCGGTGCCGTCAGCCCGCATTCTGCGGCGCGGTCTTCGGCGCACCCTTGCCGCCGCGCCCGGGCTGCCGCAGCATCAGCGCCAGTGCCGCCGCGACCATGGAGACGCCGCCGGCCAGCGCGTAGGCGCCGTTGTAGCCCCAGGCACCCACCACCATGGAGCCGAGACCGCCGCCGAACAGGCCACTGACCAGCTTGCCGCTGTAGACGAGCCCGTAGTTGGTGGCGTTGTAGTTCTCGCCGAAGTAGTCCGGCGTCAGGGCGGCGAACATGGGGTAGAACGCGCCGCCACCGAAGCCGGACAGGAAGGCGAAGAACAGGAACAGCCACTCGTTCTTCACGTCGCCGGCCCAGATGACGCCGAACTGGGCGAGCCCGAGCACCACGATCACGAAGACCAGGGACGTCTTGCGGCCCCAGACGTCGGACAGCCAGCCCACCACCGCGCGGCCGACGCCGTTGATGACGGCCATCACGCCCATCGACGAGGCCGCGACCAGCGGTCCGAAGCCGATCTCCTTGGCGAAGTCGACCTGGAAGGAGATCCCGAAGATCGAGACTCCGGCGGTCATCACGACGGTCACCCACATCAGCGGCAGCATGCCGGTCCTGATGGCCTCCTTGGGCGTGTACTGCCGCACCGCCGGGGGGTTCTTGGCGAGGCTCGCGGCGCTTCTGGTGCTCCCGGAGTGCGACAGCGGGTCGACGTCGGCCGGCCACCAGTTCTTCGGCGGGTCTTGGAAGAACCAGGCACAGCAGGCGACCACGATCAGCACGTAGACGCCGATGAGGTCCAGCACCTCGTTGTAGTTGCCGGTGTCGAAGGCGTAGTTGAAGATGAAGATGAACGGCAGCGAGCCGTAGGCGAAGCCGCCGTTGACGAAGCCCGTCCTCGCGCCACGCCGCTCCGGGAACCACTTGCCGACCATGTTGATGCACGTCGCGTAGATCAGCCCGGAGCCGATGCCGCCCACGACGCCGAAGCCGAGGATGGCCAGCAGCACGTTGTCCAGGTGCGACAGTGCCAGAAAGCCGAGGAGGCACATCGCCGAGCCGGTGTACATGGCTCTGCGGGCGGTGAGGATGCCCCGTTCGCGCATCCAGCCGGCCGGAAAGGCGATGCCCGCCTGGAAGAAGACCCAGACGCTGAGGATCCAGAAGGTGTTGCTCTGCGTCCAGCCGTGGGCTGTGGAAAGGGTGTCCTCCGCGGAGCCGTACGCGTACTCGGAGACGCTGATGGCCATCATGGAGATCCACGGGAGGTACACCATGAGCTTGCGCGAGTGACCTAGTATGTCCCGGTCCGTCTCGCCGACGCGGTAGACCCGGCCATGCGCATCGGTCACCTCCCGGTAGGGGTGGTGCGCGGTGCCGGATCCGGCCGACGAGCTGTTCGTTGCCATGGGGTCTGCCGTCATGTCACGCCATCTCCTCGCCGAGCGGGTGCTGGTTGGGGACGATGCGCCGGACGCTGGGCCTGCCCGGTGTCTTCAGGAAGCGGGCCGGTACCGCGGTGGCGGTGACCCGCCTGGCGCGGCGCCCGCAGCGGTGTGTGCGCAGCAGCGCCTTGAGGGCGATCCCGAAGGACCGCATGGCCGCCGGAGAGTCCTGCCGCTCCGGAAGGCCGGCGTCCGACGCGCCGTTCCGGTATACGCGGCCGTTGCTGTCCGTCGCCTCCCTGCGGGCGACGGACGTCGGGTGTTGGGTGGATGTCATCTCGTGCACCCCTTGCGTCGAAAGTTCTGGCCAGCGCCCCCTGTCCAATGCCTTTCGTGCGCGCGCGGGTCCCGGGGCGGCCGACGCGCACCGTCGGCCGCCCCGCGGTTCACTCACCTCATGAACCGCCTCCCAACATCCCGGCCGCCCGCGCCCACCGGTACTTCGCGCCCAGCACGGCCACCGGCTTCTCGGTCGTGTACGGGTACGCCACGACCCCGCGCTCGAACAGGTACTGGCAGGCCTCCTCGACCTCGACGTCACCGGCCAGGGACGCCACCACCGGCTTCTCGATGCCTCGCTCCCTGAATTCGGCCACCACGCGCGCGGTGAGCTCGGCGAACACCATCGGAGGGGTCACGATGGTGTGCCAGTAGCCCAGCACGAGCGCGTGGATCCGCGGGTCCTGAAGGCCCAGCCGGATCGTCGCCTCGTACGTCGACGGCGGCTCACCGCCGGTGATGTCCACCGGGTTGCCCGCGGCACCGAAAGGCGGAATGAACTTCCTGAAGGCCGCGTCCAGGTCCGGCGGGATCTCCATCAGGGACAGACCGTTGTCGGTGACCGCGTCGGACAGCAGGACGCCACTGCCGCCGGCGCCCGTGACGATCACGACGTTGTCGCCCTTGGGGGCGGGCAGCACCGGCAACGCGCGCGCGTACTCCAGCATGTCGTTCAGCCCGGGCGCCCGGATCACACCGGCCTGCCGCAGGATGTCGTCGTACACGGCGTCGTCGCCCGCCAGCGCCCCGGTGTGCGAGCCGGCGGCCCTGGCACCGGCCGCCGTGCGCCCCGCCTTCAGGACCACGACCGGCTTCTTCGGGACGGTCGCCCGCGCCGCCTCCACGAAGGCGCGCCCGTCCTTGAGGTCCTCCAGGTGCATCGCGATGCACTCGGTGTGCGGGTCCTCGCCGAACCAGGTCAGCAGGTCGTCCTCGTCGAGGTCCGACTTGTTGCCGAGGCCCACGATCGCGGACACACCGGTCCTGGTGGTGCGGGCGAAGCCCAGGATGGCCATCCCGATGCCACCGGACTGCGAGGTCAGCGCGACGCCGCCCTTGACGTCGTACGGCGTGCAGAACGTGGCGCACAGGTCCTGCCACGTCGAGTAGTAGCCGTAGATGTTCGGTCCGAGCAGCCGGATGCCGTACCGCTCGGCGATCGCCACGACCTCGGCCTGGAGCGTGTGCTCACCGGTCTCCGCGAACCCGGAGGGAATCAGTACGGCGTTGGGGATCCCCTTGCGTCCCACCTCCTCCAGGGCCGAGGCCACGAACTTGGCGGGGATCGCGAAGACCGCCACATCCACCTCACCGGGAACATCGGTGACACTCTTGTACGCCTTGCGGCCCAGGATGTCATCGGCCTTGGGGTTCACCGGGTGGATCTCTCCGGAGAAGCCGCCGTCGATGAGGTTCCGCATCACGGAGTTGCCGATCTTGCCCTGCTCGTTCGAGGCGCCGATCACGGCGACGGCGGACGGCTGCATCAAACGGCGCATGGAGGCGAGGATTTCCTCGCGGGTGTAACGCCTGCGCTCCTTCACCGGCGCATCGGACAGGATCACGCGGATGTCCGCCGCGACCGCGCCGTCCGGGGTCGCGATCACCGGGTTGAGATCCACCTCGGCGATCTCCGGGAAGTCCGCGACGAGCCGGGACACCCTGCGGATCTGCTCGGCGATCGCCCACCGGTCCACTCCGGCCCGGCCGCGCACCCCGCGCAGGATCTCCGCCGAGCGGATCGAGTCCAGCATGGACAGTGCCTCGTCGGCGTCCACGGGCGCCAGCCGGAACGTGACGTCCTTGAGGACCTCGACGAGCACCCCGCCGAGCCCGAAGGCCACGACCTTCCCGAACGTCGGATCGGTGACCGCCCCGACGATCACCTCCTGCCCCTCGGGGAGCAGTTCCTGCACCTGCACGCCCTCGATGCGGGCGCCCGGGGCGTACGCGCGGGCGCTCTGGACGATCCGGTGGAACGCGGCGCGCACGTCCGCCGCGCCCTCCACGCCGACGACCACACCGCCGGCGTCGGTCTTGTGCAGGATGTCCGGCGAGACGATCTTCATCACCACGGGCCCGCCGAAGCGCGCCGCGTACGCCACCGCCTCGTCGACGTCCCTCGCCAGTTCCTCGCCCGGTACGGCGATCCCGTAGGCGTCGGCGATCACCTTGCCCTCGGGTGCGGTGAGCGCGGTCCGTCCTTCCGCCCGCACGGAGTCCAGGAGCGACCGCACCATCAGCGCCCGGTCTTCGGCCATCACGTCAGATCACTCCGTTCGACTTGAGCAGGCGAAGCTCCTCGTCACCGAGGCCCAGCTCGCCGATGTAGACCTCTTCGTTGTGCTCGCCGAGCAGTGGCGACGTGCTCACCTCGACGGGCGAGTCGGACAGCTTCAGCGGGCTGCCCACGGTCACGAACTCGCCGCGCTCCGGATGCGGGACGCGCACCACCATCTCGTTGGCGGCCAGCGACTCGTCCTCGATGATCTCCTTGGTCGACAGGATCGGCCCGCACGGGATGTTGTGGGCGTTCAGCCGCTCCAGGACCTCCCACTTGGGCAGGGTCGAGGACCACTCCTCGATCAGCTGGAACATCTTGTTCAGCTTCGGCAGGCGGGCCTGAGGCGTCGCCCACTCGGGGTCGTCCGCGAGTTCCGGCCGGCCGATGAGCTCGCTGATCGGCTTCCAGCCGACCGGCTGCACGATGACGTACACATAGTCGTTCGGGCCGCCCGGTGCGCACTTGACCGCCCAGCCGGGCTGGCCTCCGCCGGACGCGTTTCCCGAGCGGGGAACCTCCGTGCCGAAGTCCTCGTTGGGATATTCGGCGAGCGGCCCGTGTGCCAGGCGTTGCTGATCGCGCAGCTTCACCCGGCACAGGTTGAGTACAGCGTGCTGCATGGCCACGTTGACCCGCTGCCCACGCCCGGTTTTCTCCCGCTGGAACAGCGCCGCGAGAATCCCCGCCACGGCGTGCACGCCCGTCCCCGAGTCCCCGATCTGGGCCCCCGTCGCGAGCGGAGGCCCGTCCTCGAAACCGGTGGTCGACATCGACCCGCCCATGGCCTGCGCGACGACCTCGTACGCCTTGAAGTTGGTGTACGGGCCCTCGCCGAACCCCTTGATGGAGGCATAGACGATCCGCGGATTGATCTCCTGGATGCGGTCCCAGGTGAAGCCCATCCGGTCGACCGCGCCCGGTCCGAAGTTCTCGACCATGACGTCCGAGCGCCGGATCAGCTCGGTGAGGATCTCCTTGCCGCGTTCGGTCTTGGTGTTGAGGGTGATGCTCCGCTTGTTGCAGTTGAGCATCGTGAAGTAGAGGGAGTCGACGTCCGGGATGTCGCGCAGCTGGCCCCGCGTGATGTCACCGGTCGGCGCCTCCAGCTTGATGACGTCCGCGCCGAGCCAGGCGAGCAACTGGGTCGCGGAGGGCCCGGACTGAACGTGCGTCATGTCCAGGACACGGATGCCGTCGAGAGCCTTGGTGGTGGTGTGTGTCATGCCAAGCGCTCCTCACTTGTACATGGTCTGGTTCATGGTTCCGGGGGCGTACGCGTCCGGGTCGACCCAGACGTTGATCAGCGAGGGCTTCCCGGACTCGCGGGCGCGCCGCAGCGCGGGACCGATGTCGGCGGGGTCGCGGACCTCCTCGCCGTAACCGCCCAGCATCTGGGCGAACTTGTCGTAATGCACGTCGCCGAGCGTGTTGCCGATCCTGTCGCGTTCCTTGCCGTACTTGGCGGCCTGGCCGTAACGGATCTGGTTCATGGAGGAGTTGTTGCCGACGATGCCGACGAAGGGGAGGCCGTAGCGGACGAGGGTCTCGAAGTCCCAGCCGGTCAGCGAGAAGGCGCCGTCGCCGAAGAGGGCGACGACCTCCTTGTCGGGGCGCGCCTGCTTGGCCGCGAGCACGAAGGGGATGCCGACGCCGAGCGTGCCGAGCGGGCCCGGGTCCATCCAGTGCCCGGGCGACTTGGGCTGGACGACCTGACCGGAGAAGGTGACGACGTCGCCGCCGTCACCGATGTAGATGGAGTCCTCGGTGAGGAAGTCGTTGATCTCGCTGACCAGACGGTACGGATGGATCGGCGAGGCGTCCGACTCCAGGTGCGGCAGCCGCTTCTCGATCGCGATCTGCTCGGCGGTACGAAGCTCGTCGAGCCACGCCTTGCGCTGGGCGGCGCCGCCATTGACGCGCCCGGAAGCCGCGTCGGTCACCGCCTTCAGAACCAGTCCCGCGTCGCCGACGATGCCGAGGTCGATGTCGCGGTTCTTGCCGACGGTCCGGTAGTCGAGGTCGATCTGGACGACGGTCGCGTCGGGGGAGAGCCGCTTGCCGTAACCCATGCGGAAGTCGAACGGCGTGCCGACGATCACGATGACGTCGGCGTTCGAGAAGGCGTAGCGCCGCGAGAGCTGGAAGTGGTGCGGGTCGCCGGGCGGGAGAGTGCCGCGGCCGGCGCCGTTCATGTACGCGGGGATGTTCAGGGTGCGCACCAGTTCTACGGCCGCCTCGGTGCCGCGGGTCGTCCACACCTGGCTGCCCAGCAGGATCGCCGGCTTCTCGGCGTGCACGAGCAGGTCCGCGAGTTTTTCGATCGCGTCCGGATCGCCGGCCGAGCGGGTCGAGGCGCGGTAGCGGCCTGCCTTCGGGACGCGGGCCTTGTCGAGCGGGACCTTGGCGTCCAGGACGTCTCGCGGGATCTCCAGGAAGGAGGGGCCGGGCGCACCGTGGTAGCACTCGCGGAACGCCATCGACACCATGTCCGCCGCGCGCGCCGTGTCCGGGACGGTCGCAGCGAACTTGGTGATGGGCGCCATCATGTCGACGTGCGGCAGGTCCTGCAGGGACCCCATCTTGTGCTGCGTCAGCGCTCCCTGACCGCCGATCAGCAGCATCGGTGACTCCGCGCGGAAGGCGTTGGCGACACCGGTGACGGCGTCGGTCGTACCGGGACCCGCCGTGACGACCGCGCAGCCGGGCTTTCCGGTGATGCGTGCGTAGCCGTCGGCCGCGTGGGCGGCGACCTGCTCGTGGCGTACGTCGACGACTTCTATGCCCTCGTCGACGCAGCCGTCGTAGATGTCGATGATGTGGCCGCCGCACAGGGTGTAGATGCGATCGACGCCCTCGGCCTTCAGCGCCTTGGCTACGAGATGACCACCGGAGATGACGTCCTGGGTGTCGTCGGGCATGACGAAGTCCTGTCCCTTCGTAGGGGTTGGAACGGCTCACGCGGTACATTGCATACAGTCGACGAATACTGTATGAAGCTTGTTATCCCGCATCCGGTGGGTGGTGTCCAGGGGCGTGCGGCACTTTTCGGGAGTCTGGGGGACGCCTCCAGACGACTTGGCAGACAGGAGCCGGGATGGACCTGTACGAACACCAGGCAAGGCAACTCTTCGAGGACCACGGCATCGTGGTGCCGAGAGCCGAGGTCACGGACTCGCCCGAGCAGGCTCGTGAGATCGCCCGCAGGCTGGGCGGACGGGCCGTCGTCAAGGCGCAGGTGAAGACGGGTGGACGGGGAAAGGCGGGCGGGGTGAGGCTCGCTGCGGATCCGGCAGAGGCGGAACTGACGGCACGACGGATCCTCGGCATGGACATCAAGGGGCACACGGTGGGCACCGTGATGCTGGCCGAACCCGTGGACGTCGAGGCGGAGTTCTACGTCTCCTACGTCCTCGACCGCGCGGCCGGCCGTTTCCTCGCGATCGCCTCCGCGGAAGGCGGCACGGAGATCGAGGAGGTCGCCGCGACCAGGCCCGAGGCGGTGGCGCGTGTGCCCGTCGACCCGGCCGAGGGTGTCACCTCCGCGAAGGCGGCCGAGATCGCCCGTGCGGCCGGGCTGCCGCAGCAGAGCGTCGACGTCCTCGTACGGCTCTGGCAGGTGCTCGTCCGCGAGGATGCCCTCCTCGTCGAGGTCAACCCCCTCGTGCGCACCCGGCAGGGCCGGATCGTCGCCCTCGACGGCAAGGTCACCCTCGATGACAACGCCCGCTTCCGCCAGGAGCGTTGGGGCTCGGGCTCGGTGGAGGCCGAGCACCACGACCCCCTGGAGGCGGCCGCCGCGGCACGGGGCCTGAACTACGTCAAGCTGGACGGCGAGGTAGGCGTCATCGGCAACGGCGCGGGGCTCGTCATGTCGACGCTCGACGTGGTCGCCGGCTGCGGCGCGCGCCCCGCCGACTTCCTCGACATCGGCGGCGGAGCCTCCGCCCGGATCATGGCCGACGGACTGTCCGTCATCCTGGCCGACCCGGCCGTGAAGTCGGTCCTCGTCAACGTCTTCGGCGGGATCACCGCCTGCGACGCCGTCGCCGAGGGCATCGTGCAGGCCTTGGACACCGTCGAGCTGACCAGGCCGCTGGTCGTGCGCCTCGACGGCAACAACGCGGCTCGGGGCCGCGCGATCCTCGACGAGCGCGCGCATCCCCTCGTGCAGCAGGCCACCACCATGGACGGCGCCGCCCGCCGTGCCGCCCAACTCGCCCGCACAGCCTGAGGAGACCGGACATGGCGATCTTCCTGACCAAGGACAGCAAGGTCCTCGTCCAGGGCATGACCGGCGGCGAGGGCATGAAGCACACCCGCCGCATGCTCGCGGCCGGCACGAACGTCATCGGCGGCGTCAACCCGCGCAAGGCGGGCCACAGCGTCGACTTCGACAACCGTGCCGTCCCCGTCTTCGGCTCCGTCCGCGAGGGCATGGACGCGACCGGGGCCGACGTCACCGTCGTCTTCGTCCCGCCCGCGTTCGCCAAGGCGGCCGTCCTGGAGGCCGCGGACGCCGGCATCGGCCTCGCGGTGGTCATCACCGAGGGCATCCCGGTCCACGACTCCGTCGCCTTCACCTCGTACGCGAGGTCCAGGGGCACCCGGATCATCGGCCCCAACTGCCCCGGTCTGATCACCCCCGGACAGTCCAACGCGGGCATCATCCCCGCCGACATCACCAAGCCCGGCCGGATCGGCCTGGTCTCCAAGTCCGGCACGCTCACCTACCAGCTCATGTACGAGCTGCGGGAGATCGGCTTCTCCACATGCGTCGGCATCGGCGGCGACCCCGTCGTCGGCACCAGCCACATCGACTGCCTGGCCGCCTTCGAGGCCGACCCGGACACCGAGCTGATCGTGATGATCGGTGAGATCGGCGGCGACGCGGAGGAGCGGGCCGCCGCATACATCCACGACCACGTCACCAAGCCCGTGGTCGGCTACATCGCCGGCTTCACCGCACCCGAGGGCAGGACCATGGGACACGCCGGCGCCATCGTCTCCGGCTCGTCCGGCACCGCGCGCGCGAAGCGGGAGGCGCTGGAGGCGGTCGGCGTGAAAGTGGGCGGCACACCGGCCGAAACGGCACGACTGGCACTCCGCGCACTGGCAGACCAGGCGTGACCTCACCCATAGTGGACGGAAGGTGACCGTCGCGCGACACGCGGCGTCACCGGCTCCCCCGAACGCCGCAGGACGCACGACGTACGACGTCCCCGCACGGCAGTGCGAGCCGAGCGGGGACGAGCCCTGTTCCTCTCGCCCGTGCACCGAGAGCGGAGCTCATTCATGGCACCCACCCTCACCCTCAAATCCGGCACGTCCTGGTCCGACGCCTGGCGGCGCGCTCTCGCCGTCGCCCCCGAGGCGTTCCGGGACGACCGCGTCCTCAACCTCTGGAACTCCACCTGGCAGCCGGACGGCCGGGCCCTGCCCGCCACCAGCCCCGTCGACGGCAGTCCCATCGCGGGGCCGCCACGCGTCGGCCGGGACACCGCGCGGCGCGCCGTGCGCGCGGCGCTGGACCAGCACCGCGCCTGGCGGCACACGCCCCTGCCCGAACGCCGGGCCCGGGTCGCCGCCACCCTCGACGCCCTGACCGAACACCGGGAACTGCTCGCCCTCCTCCTCGTCTGGGAGATCGGCAAGCCGTGGCGGCTCGCGCAGGCCGATGTGGACCGGGCGATCGACGGCGTGCGCTGGTACGTCGACGGCATCGAAGGAATGATCGGCGACCGGGCTCCGCTGGACGGCCCGGTCTCCAACATCGCGAGCTGGAACTACCCGATGAGCGTGCTCGTCCACGCCATGCTGGTACAGGCCCTCGCGGGCAACGCGGTCATCGCCAAGACCCCGACCGACGGCGGCGTCGCCTGCCTCACCCTGGCGTGCGCGCTCGCCGCACGGGAAGGGCTCCCCGTCACCCTCGTCAGCGGCAGCGGGGGCGAGCTGTCGGAGGCGCTGGTGCGGGCGCCCGAGATCGGCTGCGTCTCCTTCGTCGGCGGACGGGACACGGGCGCCGCGGTGGCCACGGCCGTCGCCGACCTCGGCAAGCGGCACATCCTGGAACAGGAGGGACTCAACACCTGGGGCATCTGGAACTACTCGGACTGGGACGCGCTCACGGCCGTCATCCCCAAGCTCTTCGACTACGGCAAGCAGCGCTGCACCGCGTATCCGCGCTTCGTCGTCCAGCGTGACCTGTTCGACTCCTTCCTCGCGGCCTACTTGCCGGCCGTCCGCACACTCCGGGTCGGTCACCCGCTCGCGGTCGAGCACCCCGACGACCCCCACCCCCAGCTGGACTTCGGCCCCTTGATCAACGCCGCCAAGGCCAAGGAGCTGACCGACCAGGTAGCCGAGGCGATCGACCGCGGAGCGATTCCGCTGCACCGCGGCACGGCGACCGACGCGCGCTTCCTGCCCGGCCAGGACACCTCGGCCTACGTCCAGCCGGTGACACTGCTCAACCCGCCCCGTTCCTCACCGCTGCACCACGCGGAGCCGTTCGGCCCGGTCGACACGATCGTCCTGGTCGACACGGAGGCGGAGCTGCTGGCCGCGATGAACGTGTCCAACGGCGCCCTGGTCGCCACGCTCTCCACCGACGACCGGGCGACCTTCGACCGGCTGGCCCCGCAGATCCGCGCCTTCAAGACCGGCCACGGCAAGCCCCGCTCCCGTGGCGACCGCGACGAGCTGTTCGGCGGCTTCGGCGCGTCCTGGCGCGGAGCGTTCGTGGGTGGCGAACTCCTGGTCCGCGCGGTGACCCAGGGCCCGGCGGGGGAGCGGCTGCCGGGCAACTTCCCCGAGTACCAGCTCATGCCGTGACGGGCGCCCGGGTGGCGCCCGCGCGCGGCGGGTGCCACCCGGCGATGACCTCGTCGGCCAGCCATCGGGCGACACCTCGCGGGTAGGGCCGCGGCAGATTGAGCACGATGTGGTTCATCCCGGCGGCGACGAGTTCCCCCACGGCGGCACGCGTCGCCGCCGGGTCGTCGTACGACACGAGGAGCTGGACCGAGCGCGTGATCTCCCGCGGATCGCGCCCGAGGTCCGCGCAGTGCGCGTCGAGTACACGTGAGCGTTCGGCCACGTACTCCACGGTGTGGTGCGGCGGCCCGGGGATGTTCCACATGTCGGCGTGCTCGGCGACGAGCCGCAGCAGCCGGGTCCCCCAGCCGCCGATCAGCAACGGGGGGCCGGGTCGCTGCACAGGCTTGGGCTCGCAGCGCGTCCCCTTCAGCCGGTAGTGGCGCCCTTCGAAGTCGAAGACGTCCCGCGTCCACATCCGCTTCAGGATCTCGACGGTCTCGCCCAGCCGCGCGATCCCCTCCGCAGAGGGCACCAGCGTGAGCCCGTACGCCTCGTACTCGGCGATCGCCGGGTTCTCCCCGGTGATCCCGCCGGCTCCGGGCGGCTGATGCGTCCCGCCGACGCCCAGCCCGAGGACGAGCCGACCTCCGGAGACCACATCCACGGTCGCGGCCATCTTCCCCAGCACCGCGGGCGGCCGGATCCGGTTGCTGGTGACGAGCACGCCGAGACGCAGCCGCTCGGTCTGTGCGGCAAGGGCGGCGAGCAGGGTCCAGCTCTCGTGCGCCTGCCCGTCCCGCGGGCCGGCGAGGGGCAGCAGATGGTCCCAGAGCCAGGCGTCCTGGATCTCGGGCACCGCGTCGGCCTCCCGCCAGACGCGGCCGATCTCCTCGTAGGACACATGCATGGGAGCGGTCTTGATGCCGAAGCACACCTCAGTCATGAGTCATCAGCTTAACAAATCATCAGCATAGCTGACGATCAGGAAAGTATACAGTCGTTCACATGGTCACCGATGAGCGCCCGACGCCCCTGGAATTCCGGCTCGGCTACCTCCTCAAGCACGCCCAGCGACGCTTGGCCGATGCATCGGCCGAGGCGCTCGCCCCCTTCGGCGTCGACGGTCACCAGCTGGCCGTCCTCGTGGTGCTGGCCGGCGAGGAGCCGCTGTCACAGGTCGAGGTGGCCGGGCGGCTCGGGGTCGACCGGACCACGATGGTGTCGCTGATCGACGGCCTGGAGGACCGCGGCCTGGTCGAGCGCAGGCGCAGCCCGCGGGACCGGCGCAAGAACGTCGTCGAGCTCACGGCCGCGGGCGGGGACTGCCTGCGCCGCGGCGAGCAGGCGCGCCGCGAGGCGGAGCGCCGTTTCCTCGCCCCGCTGACCGAGCGCGAGGCGACGGTGCTCGTCCGGACTCTGCGACGCCTCGTGGCGGAGGGCGAGGGCGGTGAGTGGTGACGGCTGCCGCGGGGAAACGCAGGTGAAAGGCACTCCGAAACCTTGGTATTGTTGTCCCTGTCGCCGCGGGGGACAGCCCCGGCAAGGCGGCGGACACCTGGTCCGGGTGGCGGAATGGCAGACGCGCTAGCTTGAGGTGCTAGTGCCCTTTATCGGGCGTGGGGGTTCAAGTCCCCCCTCGGACACTCTCTGTAGCGATACGGAAGCGAGGGCCTCGACCTTACGGTCGCGGTCCTCGTGGCATTTTCGTAGCTGATGTGATGCCGAGAGCTTCGTAGGTGGAGTGAGGCCTTCGTGCTCGGATCGGCGCTCTGGAGGCGCTGTGCGACCTGTGGAGGTTCTTTGCGAGCTCGACGATCTCCTTGGCGAGCGGCTTCTCCCCCTTCGGCGCGCTGCTCGGCTGCGCCTCGGCTTCCTTGAGCTTTGTCATCGTTCGGGCTTCGTTGATCCACTGGGTGACGATGGAGGGGGCGGCCCCGGCGGTGAGAGCGGCCCGGTGACG
This sequence comes from Streptomyces sp. NPDC001796, assembly GCF_042892355.1. Taxonomy (NCBI): domain Bacteria; kingdom Bacillati; phylum Actinomycetota; class Actinomycetes; order Kitasatosporales; family Streptomycetaceae; genus Streptomyces; species Streptomyces sp. NPDC001796. The sequence goes on from NZ_JBIAUC010000009.1 coordinate 257,860, forward strand.
GGCAGGCGGGTCTGTTCTGGGACCACCAGTGTGGTGCGACGCAAACTCACACGGCAGAGGCTCTCAGCCGATCGGTCGGAATGATCTCTGCTTCGTCGAACAGATACTCCCCCCGGACATGTGACTCCACGCCCTCCGTGGCCAGCAGCATCGCATCATTCACCGCGCGATCATGCCGGATGGCGTTCGACCGCTCCTGCATAATTGTTCATTTTGGTGCGAGCCAGGCGGTAGGACTCGGTTCCGGTACCGATGAGGGTGGCGTTGAAGGTGAGCCGGTCCACGACCGGCTCACAGAGCCGTGGATCGGTAAAAGTCTTGCTCCACGCCCAGACGGCGCGCACCTCCCCCAGAGGCTGCGCGAAGGAAATGAGCGAGCAAGAGCTGTACCGATGCCACCTTCGCCGAGGTACGAGCCGCGACAAACAGCCATTACTGACGCCGCATCCATGGAAGGGGAAGGGCGGCAGGGGCGTCCGATTGGCTGGTGTGCGGCGGCCGCCCGGATCACGTGGCCACGCCCTGACCCATGATCTGTGGTCGTGAGCCCCGCCGTTGTCACGCCGCCTGGTCCGCGTGCATGTTGCCGACGTAGCGCCGCAAGGCGTCCACGCTGTGGAAGACGCGGTAGTCACTCGCCTCCAGAGCGGCCTGCTCGTCCTGGGTGGTTTCCGGGACGAGGACCACGGGGCCGCCCACCTCCTCCTGCAGACCCTGGGGCCAGAACGCGGTGGCCACGAGGACAGGGCTGCCGGGGACCAGGTTGGTGACCTCGCTGTCCAGTTCGGGCTCGGCGAAGCCCTGCCGACGCAGGTCCTCCAGCAGTTGAGCAAGGCCGGGCATGTCCTCGTCCGTGGCAGCGGCGGGTACCGGAGCGGTGGCCGACCTGAGGACCGTGGCGTGGGTGGGTGCGGCCAGGCCGACGGGAGACGGTCCCTCGAGCAGTTTGGTGAGGAAGCTGTTCGAAGCCTCGGCGAGGAGTTCGCGTCGGGCGGCGAGGAACGAGCGGTAGGCGTCGATGCGCCACAGCTCCCGGTCGGTGGGGATCCACTGCGATTCGAGGGCACCCGGAACCTTCTGGGCGATCTCCGGCAGGTAGTCCTCCGGCCGTTTGGCGCTGATCTGCAGGTTCGTGTCCTGGGTGAGGAAGCAGAAGTTGGCGACCGCGTTGACTTCGGCCCTGCTGTAGCCGTGCTTGTAGAGCAGGGTCTTGGGGAAGATATGGTGCACCTGGAGGGAGCTGAGCTTTCCGAGCATGCCGTCCTTCAGCGGGACCCCGCTGCCCAGGTCCTGCGCCCCGTGGACCCGGGACAGCATGTAGAGCAGCGGGTAGAAACGGGATCCCATGCTGGAACCCTGGAAGTCGTCGGGCCGGACCTCCAGCCGACCGCCGCGGGCCTGCCGCAGAGTCTCGATCAGCCGGTTGACCCCGCCGGCGTCGACCGCCTCGAGGTCCTGGTTAAGGGCGGTCTCCGTGGCGCCGGTGTGCCGGCCCCAGAGGAAGCTGTGGATGAACCAGTAGAAGAGCCGGTCGCGGGTCATGGCGTCGGGGAACTTGTCGGCATGGTGGTGCAGCAGACGGCTCATGACGGGAAAGGCGGCCCGGCCGTTCAGTACCCGCCCGTGGTCGAGGCCCAAGCGGCCGCCGAGGGCGTTGAGCAGGTAGCTGATGGACTCGATGGTCTGTTTCAGTCCGGTCTGGAACTCCGGCACCTTGACGTCGCCCAGCTTGGAGAACTGGGCCTCACCGGTCAGGACGGCATTGACGTTGCGGAGCAGCCAGTCCAGCTTGAAGGTGAAACCGGCGTGCGACCAGTTCTTCAGAGCGGTGTTCATGGTCGGGCGGGCTTCGGGCCAGGACGCGCAGATCGCTGCCAGCGCGAGATCGCCCTTGGAGAGCTTGGTACCGCCGGAGTTGACGCGGTTGAAGATCTCCACGACGACATCGATGGTCATGTCCTTACCGGTGACCTCCTCGATGTGGATGTTGCGGTCCTTGATCTGGGTGATCCGGTTCAGGCGCTCGATGTAGGCCGCCACCAGGGAACCGTCACTTCCGGCCAGCGCGGTGATGGAGGGCAGCAGTGTGCCAAGACCGCCTTGGAAGAGCGCGGTGACGTCGACCCACAGAGGGTTGTCCTTCATCTTGGCCGGGGCGTAGAACTCGAACGTCTCGGTCTCCAGATGGAAGTGCAGCCCGGTCAGTGCCGCCTGGTTGCCCTCGAAGAAGCGAGGTGAGCGTCCCTGGGTGACGCCGTAGAGGGTGGTCACCCGCTGCTGACCGTCGAGCAGCAGTTGTACGGTGCCGTCCTTCTCGGGGCCGCCCCCGCGGGTGTTCGCGCTGTCGGCCTTGGTGCTCCAGGTGAGAAACCCCCCGATCGGATAGCCGCGGTACAGCGACTGGAAGAACGCGCGAACCTGATCACGAGTCCAGACGTAGCCGCGCTGGAACTCTGGAAGGGCGATGTCCCCGGAATCGATCTTGTGCAGGATCTGTGAAATCTGCATGCCAGCCTCTTCGGTCGGCCCGCCGGTACTCCGTACGGGGCTTGGGTCTCCTGAGTAACGGCGCCGAAGCGCCCGGAGGTTAGTGCCGGCGGCTCGGTCGCCACGGTCCGTACCGCGTCCTCGCCCGCCTCGCGCACCGCCTGCGGTAGGGGAGATCGGGGGCGATCGCGCGGGCGAGCGGGGCGACGAACTCCATGATCTCCGCGGCGGCCGATGTACCAGGGGCTGGGCTCCCGCCCGGCTCCTCCGGAGCCCCGAGACGCGCGAAGACCAGCGCCTCGTTGCAGAGTCCCCCGTACACCTCGGCCCGCGCCTCCGCCGCCTTGAGGACGGTGATGCTGTCCTTGCCGCTCGCCGAGGCCGTGGCGGCGGAGTTCCCGCTCATCTCGACCAACCGCGCCTCGCAGCAGTAGTACGCGTGGTCCACCGCCTTCTGCTCGAGAGGGATGACTTCCTCATCCGTGGTGGTGCACATGTGCGTCCTTCCCCGCGGTGCTCCCCACACCGCTACGGGCGAAACGCCCGTACGCAATGGAAACATCTATCAGATCGGCATCGCTGACAAGCCATCAGCCCGCTGACCCCCTCAGCTCGCAAAGAGGCTCGCTCGCCCCGAGGTTGTCCGGGGCCGAGGGGGCTGTCAGTGCGCGAGGAGAAGGGACCTCTGCTTGCTGGAACTCAAGATGAGCGGGGGTCGTAAGTCGCCGAGAGTGACGGCGAGCCCTGCAGCGCATAGGTCGTCCTCGGTCTGGGCGTGGCCGCCGCGGTGTGAGACCTGCGCTTCGGTTTCGTTCACATCGGGCCCGCCCGAAGCTTTGAGGGCACTTTCGGCCGAGGCGGGTTACCGTACTCGGAGTTGATGCGGCGGTTGTTCAAGGACACAACCTGAGACTCGCGCCGCGGCTGAAGGGTTTGAAGACCCGGTTCCAGTGCAGGAAGCCCGCGGGCAACTTCCGCCACGGTAAGGCCGGAAGCGACGACGAAGCGGACCCAGTCGGTGAAGGCGAACGCGGTCGTCGGCGCGGCGACGCGTGGTTACGGCGGCGGGGAGGTCTGCCAACGTCAGCCGGCGGCGAATGCAGGAAGTGCCGGAAGTCCTCCCGCTACTCCTCCACGCGCAGCGAGGAACGGGCGTGCGCTCGTCCACCTGGTCCGCTTCCTCGTTACTTCTGATCCTCGGCCCGCAGGGTGTCGCCGCGCAAGGCCTTGTCCGTGGCGCGTCCGATGACAGCAGTTGCTCCTGCGTCCACAGCGCCTCCGACAATGCCTCCCAGGATCGGGACCCCCTTGGCGAGCGTGATCGCCGCGCGCTTGCTTCCGTACTTCGCGACGAGGTGGAACCCGGCCTTCTTGTTGAGCGCATGGAGCACGGCCATCGGGATCTTCTTGATCATCTGCTCGCCGAGCTTCTGGCCGACCTTCACGCCGAAAGCCGCCAGGACGTTCTGCGCGCTCATCCCGATCGCGAGCATCATCACGACGGTCCGCACGTGTGGGTCACGGATGTCCCATCCCCGGAGGTGCGCTATGGAGCCGGCCATCCGCAAGTTGATGGCGAGGGACGCGGCCACGTTCGCAGGGATCGTCACGCCTGCGGTGATCAGACCTCCGAGCCCGGTGACGAACCCCTGGGTTCCGGCTGCAGCCACGGACTCCTTGATGAGGCGCGCGACGACCGCGTCAATGTCGTCCTTCATGTCCTCCGGGGCACGGCGCTCATCGTCATCCGGTGCCCGATAGCCGGCTCCCTGCCGGCGGGCAAGACGATCCTCGGCCCAAGTCGTCGATGCCGTGACCGGCCCGATGCCGTTCACCATGACCTTTTCCGCGAGATCGGAGACCCATCGCGTGGCCTTCTCTACCGCTCCCTCGTCAGGTGTCTTCTCGTCGGCCATTGCACACCCCTCCCGCGAGTGCCCCACCCGGGGTCTCTCGCCTGCTGCCGGCGGCAGAAGGGGGTCCGGTCGCGGACATCGCCGGCGTGATTGCAGGCGGTCGAAACCGCGTCCCCCTAGCCACCGCCTGTCCACCCCTTCGCCGCGCGGCGCCCCTCGCCGCGCTGCCTTTCACGAGCCCAAGCGGGTGTACCCTCCCATGCAAGTGAAAGCGTTGTCAAACCGACCAGGGTGGTGACCGGCAGCCGCTACCCTGCCCCGCAGCCGGCCTCGACCAGGAACTGGCTCGGCTGCCCGGCCCACGAGACGTACAGCCCGTCCCTGGCCCGCGTGCAGGCGACGAACAGCAGACAGCGTTCGGCGGCGAGGTCGGCCTCGTGCTGGAGCCGGTCGATCTCCTCCGGCGTGATGGCCGAGGGGTTTGGCAGGGCCCGGTCGTTGACGCCGACGACTGCGGTGTAGCGGTACTCGAGGCCTTTGAAGGTGTGCATGGTGCCGACGTTCACCGCATCGTTGGTGCGGGCAGCCCCCGCCCGTACCCTGCTGGCCGGGATCCCGGCCCCGATCAGGCGGTGCTTGACCTTCTCGCAGGTCTTGTTGAAACGTGCGCAGATGCCGATCTCTCCAAAAGCGACGCCGCTGTCCACCCACTCGCTCACCTGCTCGACCAAGGCGTCGAGTTCGGCGTCCTCTGTCTCCGCTCCGTGGACGTGAGGACCGGCGCCGTGCAGGGCCGAGCTATACCCGACCAGCGTGTCGTGCCGTCCGCTGTCGGCCAGTTCGGCGTAGGGGCGGCCGAGCAGCAGCCCGGTCGCCCAGCTCAGGATCTCCTGGGTGGAGCGATAGTTCTTGCGCAGTTTGGTCGAACGGCCGGCGACATTGATGCCGAGCGACTTCAGCGACACCCGGTTGTCATAGATCCGCTGGTGCGGGTCGCCCGCGATGAACAGGTCGTCGGGGCGCCGCGGGGCGGCCGCGCGCAGCATCCGCCACTGGGCCGGGTGGAGGTCCTGGGCCTCGTCGACGACGACGTGCCGGTAGGAGGGCCCCTGCTCCGTCAGCAGGTCGGTGGCCTCCACACAGGTGCCCAGGTAGGTGCGCAGCCCATCCTCGGTCAGCCGCCGTGTGAACTCCTCCATCGTCCCCCACACCAGCGCCCGGGCGGAGTTCGGAAGCGCGCTGCCGCGGCCCCGGCGCTCGCAGCGCTCGTACTCCTCCCGGCTGCGGATGTCCTGGGCGAGCACGACGTGCTTGTACTCCTGGGCGAGGAACTGCGGGGTGCCCATGAAGCCGGTGGCTTCCGCGGCCTGCTCCCACCGGGCGGTCTCCTCGTACCCGGTGAGCGGTCGGCGCGAGGTGTTGACCACGCGCCCGGCGAAGGCGTCGACGGTCATGAGGTCGACCCGGTCGCGCAGGTCCGGGTCGTCGACGAGCAGCGAAAGTCCTTCGGTGAGGGAGTCCACGAGGGCGTTGGTGAACGTGGTGAGGAGAATACGGTCGCCGTCGCGCAGGTGCCGCAGCAGATGCCGCACCCGATGGAGGGCTACGACGGACTTTCCGGTGCCGGGCCCGCCGGTGACCTGCGCCGGACCGGAATACGACGGACGGTAGGCGACCTTGTGCTGAGCCGGGTGCAGGAAGATCCGCCAGGCGGCGAACGGCTTGTCGAGGATGTCGCGCAATTCGTCCGCGTCGGTGACGACGGCGATCCGGGTGCGCGTGTGCGCGATGGCGGTCGCGTAGTCGGTGGTGTCCACGGGCTCCTGCGAGGCCGCGTCGGCCAGCGCCGGCACCACGATCTCCTGCCACGTCTGCTCGACACTCGCACCGAGCGCCAGGTGTTCCAGCACCTTGTACTGGTCCGGCGGGAAGAACTGCCCGAAGACGTCGAGTTGTTCCAGGCTGGTCAGTACGCGTGCCTGCGCGAGGGTGGTCGCGTCGATGCCGAGCGCGGCCATCTCACCGTCGGAGACCTTCGCAAAGAGCCGCTGCTCCTCGGCGGGCGCGATGCGCTCGTAGGCGGGGGCCAGCTCCTCCAGCGTCGCGATCTCGCGGAGCTCCACGGCGCCGGTGACGGCGTTGATAGTCGCCTTCTGCCGCACGGCCCACTCGGTGGCCTCGTCGTGCGGGCCGACCCGGAGCAGCACGAAGGTGTCGCCTGTCTCGGGCGCAAGGACCACACCGCGGTATCCCTGGGTGATCCGGATGGTCCGGATCTGCCGGTCCCTGGCGCCCTTGAGCGATTCCAGCTTCAGGCCCGGGTCCTTGAAGAGCTGGTCGAGGGTGAGCCGCTCGAACTTCTCCCAGGCGTCGAACACGCCGTTCCTGACGTGCTTCTCGAGCTTCTCCAGCTGCTGGCAAAAGGCCTTGTCGAGGGCGAGGTGCGGCATGGTGGGATTTTAGGCTTCCACGGCGTTGCCACGGGCCGTTCTGTCGTCAGTACACCGGCGGACCGACGGACCGCGTCGGTCACCCGCCGTCGAGTTCGCGGCGGAGCATTGCCAGGACCTCCGCGGCCTCGACGGCCACGTCGTGGCGCGGGCCGTGGACGAGTACGACGTCCTCGTACAGGGCCTCCAGATTGGCCCGGGCCTCGTGCGGGTTGCCCTGGCTGAGCAGCAGCATGCCGATGTCACGACGCAGCTCCACGGCCGCGTCGCTGACGTCGCTCTCCACGGCCCGTTCCACCTCCAGGACCGCCTGCAGCTCCGCCAGCGCCTCGGTCACCTGGCCGAGTTCCCCGCGGCAGCGGGCGGCCTGGGCGCGGCAGTCGCGGGCGGCCTCGTCGGTCGGCCCGTTGATGCGGCCGTACGCCTCAGCCAGTGCCTCGAACTCGGGCAGGGCCGCCCGGTGGTCGCCTGCCAGCTGCCGGCTGTATGCACGGCGCCGCCGCAGCCGCAGGACGGCCTTGTTCTCGGCGCCCAGGGCCCGCGCCAGCGGCTCGATCATCTCGCCCGCCACCTCGGCGGCCTGCGTGTAGCGCTCCTCCTCCATGAGGGCGATGTAGTGCTCGTCGACCTCCCGCAACTGCGCTCGAAGCAACTCCCGTTCGGGCGGCGAGACGACATGCTCGGCGACCTGGCCAGGTGCCGCCGCGTCCGGGGCGACCCGGGGACGGCTCTCGGCTCGGGCGCGAGGCGCGTAGGGACGGCGGAAGAGTCCGGTCGGATCGGGCGCGCCGGGCGGCCCGGCCTCCCCGAGGGCGGAGGACTCCCCGGGCGCCGGCAAGAAGGGCATCAGTCGCTCGTACACCTCCTGCACGTCCACCGGCCGGCTCTCCGGCGTCTTGCGGAGCAGGTGCAGGACCAGCGCTTCCAGCTCCTCCGGAACGTCGGCGCGCAGCCGTCGCAGGGAAGTGGGCGCGGCCCGGACGTGCTGGTCCATCAGCTCGAAGTCACTCTGCGCACGGAACAGCGGTCTGCCACAGAGGAGTTCGTGGAGCACGCAGCCGAGGGCGTAGAGGTCGGTGCGCGGGGTGACCCGGGTGCCGCGCACCTGCTCGGGCGACATGTACTGGTGCGTGCCGATGGGCCGGCCGGAAGCCGTCAGCCGGGTGACGTCGGTCTGCAGGATCGCCGCGACACCGAAGTCGAGGACCTTCACCGTGCCGTCCCGCGCGACCAGGATGTTGGACGGCTTGAGGTCGCGGTGCACCACGGGCACGTCGTGTGCGTACGACAGCACCGTGGCGACCTGCGCGGCAACCGCCACCGCCCAGCTGACCGGAAGGGGCCGCTCCTCGTGCACGTACCGGGTGAGGGGAACGCCCTCCACCAACTCCATGACGAGGAACAGGTGCTCGTGAGTGCTGTCGAGGACGGCGTCGTACACCTGCGGCACGCCCGGGTGCTGGATGCGCGCGGTGATCCGCGCCTCGCGGCGGAAGCGCCGCTCGAACTCCTCGGCCATCTGCGGCGTGGCGGCGACGGCCTGCGGCCGGATCCGCTTCACGGCGACGGGCCGGTCGAGCACCGCGTCGTAGCCCCGCCACACGTCGCCCATACCGCCGTTGCCTAGCCGCTCCAGCAGCTCGTAGCGGCCCGCGATCGGTCTGTCCGGCACCTGTCCCCGCCCCGCGTCCTGCACTCGCGCTCGCTCGTTCCCCCGAGCCCATCGGTTCGCGGTAAGTTTCCCCGGAAAACGATCTGTGCGTCCAGCCGCGTTCTACGAGGGCGCGGCGGATCGGCCGTATGCCGCCATCATGCCCACCCTGTACGACCGGGGGCAGGCCGCATGCGCCGGTGCGGGGGGATCGGCGAGGTGACTTCTCGACCGCCCCGTCCGGGCACCTTGGCAGGGGTCCCCACGTTGATCATTCGCGGGTCCGGCTCAGAACCTGTGCGGGTGACCGGCGCTGGAGGATGGCCGGAGCTGTACCTGAGGGTTGAGGAGGAAGGGAAGGGTGATGATTGACTTTCGCTCCTTTGAGGAACAGTGCGCAGACGACGCGGCACGCCTGGCCCACCTCAAGGAGGTCGTGCGGACAGACCCCATTTCCGGTGCGGCCGAGGTGACGAAGGCACTCGCCTGGAACTGTCTCCTGGGCCGAGAGGCCTACGAGCCGGACATCGACGATCTGCTGAACGAGATCGTCCTTCCTCGCGGAGGACGCCTGCTGAGCCTGGCCACCTGGCTTGCGGAGCATGTGGAACACGACCATGGCGGTCACCAGTTGTGGGGTGCGCTCTCCCGTGCAGGTGTCCCTCTGCGGCCGCCCGGCCTGGCCCGCGTGCCGGACGACATCGACCAGCTGGCAGAGGTGCTCGTCGGGTGTACCGGAATGCCGATGCAGATCCGTCTGAGAGCGGCACTCCAGGTGCTGACGCAAGGTGGGGATGATGCAGCCGACCTGGTCAGGTCGTACATGGGCTATTTCGAGGTGAGCCATCTATGGACGGGAAACGCCGACGCTGACCACCTTGAGTCGTTCGCTGATGATGTGTCGACTCTCGTGAGAGTAATTGCTGCAACGCCTGGATGGCCGCTGAAAGAGAGAGTGGAAGCTGTCGTTCACCTCTGGAACGACGGGACGGCTGACGACCTTCCGGCGGAACTCCTGGCACAGACGGAGCAGGGCAGTGAAGAACGACGGATGCTCCTCGAACTCCTCCATGCAGACGAGAGCGAGTACGGCGAAATGGAAACGCAGCCTCCCTCTTGTTCTGATGGGTGTCGCGGCGCGCTGTTCACAGTGGAAGCGGCGGAGAAGGCATGGCGGGTGGGCGCTGTGGATCCGTACCTGATGGCCGCCGTCCGCCGGCAGTTGACCGAGTCCCGCGGACCGAGCGCCTTTGAGGAGACGGACAGCCAGATCGCCGACAGCGCCCTGGTGACGGCTCGGCTCGGCGTCGCCTACGGTGAACTGCGGAAGTCGCTGCTGCGGGACAGTGAGCAGACCGATGACGAGCCCCCGTGGCGCGCGCTCCGGGGCGGAGACATCGCCGTTCGCATCCGTAGGCGTCTTCGGCATTGTGTGGCGCTCGTACTGGCCCCGGACGGCGATGACCACTCCTCGCCGCCGCAACGATGGGCTTTCACCGTCCTTCCGCGCCCATTTGATTCGGATAGTCGAGCAACACGCCACGGAGTCACTCTCCATCAGAGACGCGACGGTACCGAGAGCGATCGGTACCGCATGGACGCCGAACGGGAGCTGCTGGCTGATGAGGAGCTGGCCCAGCAGGCGCTTTACGGGTTCTCATCCTTGGGGCTGAACCTTGACTCGGAGGTGGGGAGGCAGTGCCCGGGCGTGGGGCAGCGGGGAAGGACGATCTTCCTGGAGCCAAGTGATGAATGGCATGTCCAGTGTCATGTGTGCGGGGTGAGATGGGCCGGGGGGAGTGACATCCTCTCGGAGCACGAGGACCGACGGTACGGCTTCTATTAGACCGCCTGGTGGTGTTCCGCAACTGCTGATCAGGCACGGGCCGTCCGGCGGTCAACGCCGCAACCCTCTGACCGACCGCCCGGCGGTGGTCGGCCGCGGGACGGCGGCCCTGTTCCGGGCCACCGTGGCCACCCTGTACTCGGCCCAGACCGTCTTGCCGGGCCCGTCCGGGCGCGGGGCGCAGCCCCAACGGTCGGCGAGCGCCTCGACGACGAGCAAGCCGCGCCCGCTGGTAAGCGCGGAGTCGGCGGCGGGATCGGTGGCAGGGGCGGGGGCAGGCTCGGGGAGCCTGTCACCCCGCGTGTCGGTGACCTCGACGCGGACGGTGAGGGAGGTGGCGGCAGGCGCGGAGTGGGCGAGGAGGTGGACGCGGAAGTCGCGGCCGGTCACATGGCCGTGGGTGACGGCATTGGTGGCGAGTTCGGAGACGATCAGGCTCAGCACGTCGTGCCCCTCGCTGTCGTACGGCACGCCCCAGGAGTCGAGCCGTTCCCCGCAGAGCCGACGGGCCAGGCGCGCGCCTCGGGGCGTGGAGCTGAAGCGGAGGGTGAAGCAGGAGTGGACGGGGGTCGCCGGTGCGGGTTGTTCCGTTCGGTTCATGCACGCAGCGTCGCTGGGCGTGGCATACGGTGACCAGGGGTGACGCGCCGACGCGGTGGGGAGTACCCGTGGGCGCACATCGTGTACGGGGTGGTACGGCCGTGTGAGCGGGAAGTGGGTGTGGGGTGCTGGACAACAGGGAGAGCGGCGTCGACGCCGAGGTGCCGGGGCAGCGGCGCACCGAGGCGGAGTCCGCCAAGGGCCTGATCGGGGCGTTCGGGCGGCAGTTGAAGCTGCTGCGGACGCGGGCGGGCATGGAGCGGGCCGAACTCGGCCGACTGGTCGGGTACTCGGCGGACACCATCGCCTCGTACGAACAGGGACGGAGGGTTCCGCAGCCCCGCTTCATCGAGCGGGCGGACGAGGTGCTGGGCGCGGGGGGACTGTTGGTGGCCATGAAGGGGGAGGTCGGTCGAGCGCGGTATCCGGCCTTCTTCCGGGATATGGCCCAGCTTGAGGCCGAGGCAGTGGAGCTGTGTGCCTATGACACGGTGGTGATCAACGGTCTCTTGCAGACCGAGGAGTACATGCGGGCAGTACTGGCCATGCGTCGGCCATTGCTGGACGAGGAAACCATCGAACTGCGTGTATCCGCTCGGCTGGACCGACAGGAAATCCTCAACCGCTGGCCGGCTCCGTTGCTCAGCCTCGTGATGGAGGAGTCCGTACTGCGCAAGCCCTTGGGCGGCAAGGCGGTGCTGCGAGGACAGCTTGAGCATCTCCTGCTCGTCGGCCGCCGACGAAACGTAGAGATCCAAGTGATGCCATTGGACCGCGAGGACAACGCAGGAATCGATGGACCCTTCACAGTGGTCAGACGCAAAGGCGGAGAGCAGGTCGTCTATGCGGAGGTGCAGGGACGCAGCACCTTGGTGACGGAGAACGACGAGACGGCACTGGCCGCTGCCCGCTATGGGATCATCAGGAGCCAGGCTCTTACTCCGCAGCAGAGCCTGGAACTTATCGAGGAGTTGCTGAGGGAGCTATGAAGACGGCAGAGAACGCTACTTCAGGGGCCGGACTCGCCTGGTGCAAGAGCAGCTACAGCGGAGCCGAGGGTGGCCAGTGCGTCGAGGTCGCTGCCGCTCCCAATGCTGTGCTGGTCCGGGACTCGAAAGACTCCGCCGGGCCCGTCCTGTCGCTCGGGCCGAAGGCCTGGGCCGAGTTCGTGAAGCGGGCCGCGCGCGGCTGAGGCGGGCAGGCGCGTCCTGGAGGCACCGGCGTCCACGCGGCGCCGGGCCCCAGGCGCTGTCAGAAGTCATCCAGCCCTTCTTGAAGGCGGATCTTCCGCCATACCACGCATGGCTCGTTGCCGTGGCACGTCTCAGACGTCAAGGCGTTCCGCGCACGGCTGGCGGACAAGGCGCGCGCTACGGCACCCCCGTGCCTATTCTTGTTCGGCCTGCTCATCGTGCAGTGCTCGTGCGAGATCAGAGAGGGTGGCGTTACCGTCCAACGTCCACCGTGCCGGCCCTTGTACTGCCACGGGTGCCTCCTGCCAGCCGGCGAGTTCGTAGAGGTTCAGGACCAAGCGAGTCGGCGAGTAGGCCTTCCCATCGACCGCCCACACGAGGCACCGCGTCCGGTCGTTCACCCAGGTGGCTTCACCGCGTCGGGGGTCCTCTGCAAGCCAAGGGGTGAGCGCTTCGATCTCGGGCTTGTTCCACAGGCGTAGCCGGACTGGGGTGCCGTTCTTGATCCTTCCGCTGTCTACAAGAGTGGGCACAGCGTTGGGGCGGCGTGGCTTGCGTTTACTCGCCTTAGTGGCCTTGTAGATCGCCGGCAGGTCGGGGATGACGCCTTCGCGTTGGGCGTCACGCAAAACCAACTCCGCGAGCTGCTTGCAACGCCCGGCGTCAGTGAGCGTTCCACTGAGGAAGGAGGTGGGCCCGTACTCCGTGTCGATGTGGTGAATCAACCAGGACAGGACCCGATTGGTGAGCGCAGGCACTTCTTGCAGTACCGCGTCCCAGTCAAACTCCGGATCATCGATGCGATCCTGGTCGAGAAGCTGAAAGACCAGGTGGGTGATGAGTAGGTCACCTCGCTGGCTCACGTCGGCGGCGCGCTTCTGGAACCGCTTGCGTTCTTCATTGAGAGCGGTGCCCACAGCGCGGTGCACAAGCACCGAACGCCAGATCTGGAAGGCGGTGGGACGCTCTTCGAAGAGGCGAGGGTAGGCGCCCTTGCTGCCACGCTCCCAGAGGAGGTCTGTGTCCCGCTTTGCCCGTACGGCGAGTTCGGTATTGCGGTGCGCACAAGCCAGGGCGATGGCGGCGTGCACAACAGAGCAACCTTCGTCCGGTGCCGGGTCGGGCTCCCCACGCTTGAATACGTAGGACTTCTGAAGGGACAGCATGAAGTCTTCACGGATCATCGCCTGTACCTCGTCCAAGGCAATGAAGTCGCGCTGCTCCACGTGGTTTTGTGTATTGGTTGTCTCGGTAATGCGCTGCGCGAGATCCGGCATGCTCTTGTCAACGACGATCACCTTGACCGTTACCTCAGCGTCTTCCACCGTTTCGGGAGACGCCTCCATGGCGCGATGTGCCGCCGCGACGGTTTGTGCGCCGTTTACGACGCTGACTCCTGAGATATGCAAATGCACAGGCTCGTCTGGTCGGCGGCGCCCTGGCCACTCCTCTTCAAGCTCATCGCACAGCACGGTCACGCCATTGTTGAAAAGCCAGAAGTTCTCCGGCTCATTCGCCAGAGTGCTGAGCATGCCGGAATTAACTCGGGTAGTGCCGAGTGACTGGCGCAAGTTCTGCTCATACAGTCGGCTTCCATGCGCCAGGTACCACTCGGCAAGGTTGCTGGCCGGAACCGTGCCCTGGTAAGCGGTGAGTGGAGTGTTCCGCCGGAGCCAGTTTGTCATCCGAACGGTTACCTGTACCGGCTCGGGTGCGAGATCCTCACGGATCTGTCGGAGGATGTCCGCAGCGTGGACTACGCGATACTCAAGGACCGGTCCAAGGCCGTTGAACTCGCTCCGGGCGTCTTCCAGGATGTTGGTGGTTTCCTTGCTGAGTGTTCCCACACCCATGACAGCGATGACCAGAGTTACCTTCAGTCGGGCATCGTGCATCGCTGCGTTGACACGAGCGGCGATTGGCTCCAGGCGGTCGTTGAAGCGGTCGAAACTTCGCTGCTCGATGAGACGGAGACCAGCGATGAGCTTATGCGCCGCATTGGTGTCGAGCTTGCCCTTGCCCTCGTCACTCCACTTGGCCTGAACGAGCCAGACCTCCTGTGTGCCCTCAGTGACTGCCACGCCGTCGATGCCTTGATCATCTTCGCCGTCGATGACAGAAGCGCCGGCGGTCTTGTGGTCACAGCCGGTCACTTCGCGTACTGCGGCCGCCGTTAATGCGCGGGAGAGGAACCGCTGTTCATAGCCGTTCTGGTCGTATCCCTTGAGGTCCTCGTCGTAGATGAGTCCCTTGTACTGCTGCAGAAGCGCAGTGCGGATCTGGTGGATATGGATAGGTGCCGTCGCGGCCTTGCGTTCTGTCTCGTCCAACTTAACTTTGCCCCCAATACCACCAGCTGCGTCTCCCTGACGCAGTGTAGCGTTGATCTTTCGCGACTATCGGCCGACGGAGTAGGCGGATGCTTCATGTGCTGTCGGTCGGGCGTGGGCAGCTCCGCGGCGTGAGCGGTGCCTCGGGGATGCGACGGATCCCACTGGTCAAGGCGTTAAGTGCCGTCGCAGGGGCGGCGACTCCGCTGAGCATGGACCCTGGCGCAGCCTGCAAGCCCGTTCATGCTCGACAGGCGCGTCCTGGTGCACCGGCACCGAGCGGGTGCCGGTGCACCAGGCGCTGTCAGAAGTCGTCCAGCCCCTCCTCCTGGCGGATCATCCGCCAGGCCGCGCGGCGGGCGCTGCGGTCGAGGTTGGACTTGAAGTCACGGTCCGTGCCGAAGTACCGCTTGCCGAGCGTGTCGATCGTGGAGACATGGTCCATCATGTTCTCCTCGAACTTCTTGTCGAAGACGACGCCGAAGTTCTCCTCGTCGTTGACGAGGGCGGCGGCCCGCACCTTCGGGTCCTTCTTCGTGGCGTTGAAGGCCGGGAGGACGTCCTCCTCGGTGAACTCCGTGCCGAACTTCGCGTTGAACCTCTCGATCAGCTCCGACAGCAGCGACTTCTCGGCGTCCTTGCCGCCGCCGATCCCGTCACCGAACCCCTTGAGTTCGGCCGGGCCATCAGACACGAGGGACTTGTCGTACTCGCCGGTCTTCTCGACGCGCAGGTGGCTGAGGTCGACCTCGCCTATGTCGACGCCGCCGTCCGCGAGTCGGGGCAGCCGGTTGAGCAGGTAACGCCCGTACAGGTACAGCCGCTCCAGGTCGGCGTCCTGGTAGGGGACGATCTGCGCGAGGAAGCCGTACTTGCGGACGTAGTCGTTGAGGTGGGCCCGGAACTCCTCGGCCGTCTCGACGTCGTCCTCCTCCTCGCTTTCCAGGAGGGCGCTGAAGCGGGTGACGGCAGGGGAGAGGAGCCGGTACAGCTCGGCGTGCAGCTTCTCCCACTTGGCCTGGGAGCCGCCGGCCTTCTCCTGCGCCTCGAAGTACGCGGCGACGAACTCGTCCATGTCCTGCTCCGAGATGATCGGCGCGGACATGACGCGGCTCTGGGCCGTGTAGAGCAGGTTCGGGTCGGAGGGCAGGGTGTGCGCCTCCTCGAAGTACGGGCGGAATGCGTCCTGGATGTCCTCGGCCTCGTTGACGAAGTCCAGGACGGCCAGGTCGGCCTGCGACTTGCGGTCGGCGGTGCGGTTGAGGCGCGAGAGCGTCTGCACGGCGGCGATGCCGGTCAGCGTCTTGTTGACGTACATCGTCGTGAGGAGCGGCTGGTCGAAGCCGGTCTGGTACTTCTCGGCGACGACGAGGATCCGGTACTCCTGCTGCCCCTTGCCGCCGGCCTTCGCGGCCTTGTCGTCGGCGCGGGTGTAACCGAACGCCTTCGGCAGTGCGCTCTCCGGCAGACCACCGTTCTCCTTGCTCTCGGTGGTTTCCTCGCCGTCGATGGTGAGGGAGCCGGAGAAGGCGACCAGGACGCCCAGGTCCGGGTACTTCGTGTCGTACTCGCGGTCGGCGATGTAGCTCTTGATGGCGCGGGCCATCTGGACGGCGGACTGGCGGGAGGCCGTGACGACCATGGCCTTGGCCCGGCCGCCGAGTCGGCCGCGGGTGTGGGCCACGAAGTGCTCCACGATCACCTGGGCGTGCTGGGACACCGTGTGCTCGTGCATGAGCGCGAACCGGGCGAGCAGGCTGTTCGCCTTGGAGGGGTCGACCTCCTTCTCGTCGCGGTTGAGGTTCGCGAGCTTCCAGTAGGTGTTGTAGGTGACGTAGTTGCGCAGGGGGTCGAGGATGAAGCCCTCCTCGATGGCCTGGCGCATGGAGTACGTGTGGAAGGGGCGGTAGACGGTCTTGCCGTTCTCCACTGCTTCCGTGCCGAAGAGTTCGAGCGTCTTGGCCTTCGGAGTGGCGGTGAAGGCGAAGTAGGAGAGGTTGGAGGCGTGCGAGCGCTCGACCGCCTTCGCCTTCAGCTTGTCCTCCACGGTGACCGTCGTCGCGCCCTCGTCGTCCGAATCGGCGTCCAGACCGAGGTCGCGCAGGGCCGACTTCACGGCGGTGGCCGCGTCGCCGGACTGGGAGGAGTGCGCCTCGTCGACGATGATCGCGAAGCGGGTGCCCTTGATCTCGGTGGGGTTGCGCTTGATGTAGTCCAGCAGCGCGGGGAACGAGTGCAGGGTGACCGTGACGATCTTGCCGGTGTCCCGGGAGAGGGCACGGGCCAGCTGCTCGCTCTTCGCCCCGTGCTTCTCGTCGATCTTCACGACCAGACCGTCGGTCTGCGAGAAGCTGCCGACGGTCGCCGAGAGCTGGGCGTCCAGGGCGCGGCGGTCGGTGATGACGATGACCTTGTCGAAGACGGGCTCGCCGGGCTTGATACGGCCGTCGGCGAGGGCGTCGGGTCGCAGGACGGCGGGATCCTGGCGGGCGTGCAGGTCGCTGAGGCGGTGGGCGAGCCAACCGATGGTGTTCGACTTGCCGGACCCGGCGGAGGCCATGATCAGGTAGTTCTGGCCGGCGCCGTGGACGGACGCGTGCGCGGTGAGCTTGCGGACCACGTCCCACTGGTGGAAGCGGGGGAAGATCGTCGACTTGGTGGTGCCGCCGCCGGGCGTCTTCTCCTTCTGCTGGTGCACGTACCGCTGGAGGAGGTCCAGCCAGTTGTCCCGCTGCCAGACCTCTTCCCAGAGGTACGACGTGGCGTACTTGCCGGGGGCGGTCGGGGCCGGGTTGCCGGCGCCGCCGGGCTGGCCGGGGCCGTTCGAGCCGGTGTTGAACGGCAGGAAGCGGGTGCTCTTGCCGCGCAGTTGGGTGGTGACGAAGACCAGGTCCGGGTCGACCGCGAAGTTCGCGATGACTCGGCGCGTGAAGATCAGCTCGGTCGGGTCGCGGTCGGTCCGGTACTGCTCCTTGGCCTGCTCGACGCCCTGACCCGTGAGCGGGTTCTTCAACTCGGCCGTGGCGACCGGGATGCCGTTGAGGAACAGGGTCAGGTCGAGACGGTGGCCCCAGTCGGCCTGCTTGGTGGCGTAGGGGAGCTCGCGGACGACGGTGAGGCGGTTGGCCCGGTAGCCGTCCAGGACGGAGTCGGCAGAGATCAGGTTGGGCTTGAAGTAGGCGACGCGGAGACGGACACCACGGTCCTTGACGCCGTTGCGGAGGACGTGGAGCAGCCCGTCGTCGGCGATGGCCCGGTCAAGGCGTTGCGCGAACCCACGCTGGGCTTCGTTGGGGTTGCCGCCGTAGACGGTGAGGAGTTCGTCCCAATCGTCGGGCTGGGTCGCCCCGATGAAGGTGAACAACTCGTTGGTGTCCAGCCCGAGGTCGGCCTGGTAGTCCTCGGGGTTCGCATCCCGCCAGCCACGCTCGCAGAGAGCCGCGACGATGGCGGAACCGAAGGACGACTCGTCGTGCACGGGGCTCATGCGGAGACTCCTTCGGTTACGTTGCGGCCGCTGGCGGTAGTCACGTCAAACTGGCCGGTTACGGCGGCGGTGATGAGGGCTTGGCGACGTTCGCGGAGCAGCTCTTGCTGGCGTCGCACCCGGTCGGTGAGTGTGTCGATACGAGCATTTTGGCGTCGGATGGTATGCACGATCTTCTCCTGCTCATCCGTGGGTGGTAGAGGGATTCGCAGCATCTGAAGATCGGGGACATAGATCGTCTTGTGTGTGGAACCCATAGCCAGACGACCTAGGAGATCGGGACGCATGGCGCGAAGGCACCACAAGAGGAAGTGCGGGAGCAGGCGAGGACCGCAGGTCCAAGTGACGAAGTCCTGACTCGTCGCCATGTCGAGGCCCATGACGCCCGAGTAGCCAGCGGAGGCCGTACGGCAGAGGAAGACTGTACCTCTCGGATGCAATTCGGCTGCCGAGTTGGCGAGGCCGAGTTCGCTGATCTTTTCGCGAGTCTCATACAGGTCCTCGACTCGATCGTCTCGTACTTGCTTGACCTCGCCTGTCGTAATCCAAGGGATGGAACAGCCTGTCCACCATTCCGGGTGGGACCGGCTCGGAGTATGTCCGCTGCCCATGCGAGCCAGCAGTCCCAGACGGACTTCCTGCCAAGCAGTCGGTACTGACTCCAGCCAGGGGAGCGTAGAGCTCCGGCGATCCGTGTGTGTACTGCCTGACACGGCTGCAACTACTCCTGCCGTACGACGCTCGACCAAAAGGTCTAGCTCGCGCTGCAGCGTGGCTACCAGTTTGTCGATGCAGGCGGTCTCGGCGTCGAGGAAGTCGGCGATGCGACGCTGCTCCTCAAGCGCGGGAAGGTAGATCGGGAGCACCCTTAGCCAGTCGTTATCAATCTCTGCCTGGTTGGGGCGAACACCACGTGAGAGTCTTGCGTACTCGGTCGCGTATACCTCTGACTGGAGAAGCCAGTCCAGGAACCGCGAATTTTCTCCATGCCTGGGCGCGAAGCAGATGTAATGACCCGACACAATTCCGCGATGCGAAGAGATGCCAACGGCTCCACGCCATGCCTGCATGCGATTGACGACCAGCCAGCCGGGATGCACCAACTGGTACACGCTGCGATCGAGGGCTTGCGCACTGTGGTTATCGCTTCCGCGTTGGCGGACTCCCTGGCCTCTATAGACGCTCAGCATCTGCTCTTCGGGATGCCCTGTGTCCTTGATGCGCTCAAAGAGGGTCCACAAGGGGACGCTTCGCCAGCCGGACGGCCAAGGGATTGTTTCCAAAAAAGAAGAATTATTCATGCCGTCACCTCCCCGATAAGGCCCTGAATCTCCGCCTCCAGGGCCTTCAGCTCCGCGTCGATCTCCGCCAACGGCCGCGGCGCCTCGTACACATAGAAATGTCGCGTGAACGGGATCTCGTACCCGATCTTCGTCTTGCTGTGGTCGATCCACGCATCCGGCACGTGCGGGTGGACCTCCCGCGCGAGGTACTCCTCGACGTCCTCGCCCAGCGGCACGTTTTCGAAGTCCCGCAGCTCCGCATCCGGCTCGGGCCGCCCCTTGACGAGCTGAACCTCACCTTCCGGATCCCGTACCCCGACGACCTCCCGCAGCGCCTTGTTGAACGGCGCCCCCGTGGGCCACGTCCCGCCGGCCTGCACCACCGCGTCCTTCAGCGCGAGCCAGGCCTCCTGCTTCGTGCCCCACTTGGCACCCATCAGGGACTTGAAGGCCTCCGCCAGGACCGGAGCTTGCGGCAGCTTCTGGATGACCTTGGACGCCGCCAGCGCCGCCAGCGTCTCCTCCGTGATCTCGAAGCGCAGCTTCAGCGGGCGTTCCACCGTGATCCGCTGGTAGCCGAAGTCCTCGTTCCAGAAGACCTTCACCTTGCCGTGCAGCGGGTGCTCGGGGTCTCCCGCCACCGCCAGGGCCTCGCCGTACAGCTTGACCACCGTGGCGATGTGGTCCTTGCCCAGCTCCTTGCGCTTGTCGCCCAGCGACTTGCGCATCTTCTGCCACTGGTCGCGGGCGTCCAGCAGCACGACCTTGCCCTTGTGGTCCGGGCTCTTCCTGTTCGTCAGGATCCAGAAGTACGTCGAGATACCGGTGTTGTAGAAGAGCTGGTCCGGCAGAGCGACGATGCCCTCCAGCCAGTCGTTCTCCAGGATCCAGCGGCGGATCTCCGACTCGCCCGAGCCGGCCGCGCCCGTGAAGAGAGGCGAGCCATTGAAGACGATCGCGAGGCGCGAGCCGCCCCCGCCGTCCACGTCCACCGGCTTCATCTTCGAGATCATGTGCTGGAGGAACAGCAGCGAACCGTCGTTGATGCGCGGCAGGCCCGCACCGAAGCGGCCGGCGTCACCGAGCTGCTTGTGCTCGGCCTCGACCTCGTCCTTGACCTTCTTCCACTCCACGCCGAACGGCGGGTTGGCCAGCATGTAGTCGAAGGTCTTGCGCGCGTGGCCGTCGTCGGAGAAGGAGTTGCCGAAGGCGATGTTCTCCGGGTTCTGGCCCTTGATCATGAGGTCGGACCGGCAGATCGCCCACGACTCGGGGTTGAGTTCCTGTCCGTACACCTCCACCGTGGCGTCCGGGTTCAGCTCCGTGATCAGGTCGTCCATCGCGGAGAGCATGCCGCCCGTGCCGCAGGCCGGGTCGAGGACCGTGCGCACCGCGCCCGGGAGCTGGAGCGCGTCGCCGTCGGGGGCGACGAGCAGCCGCACCATCAGCTGGATGACCTCACGCGGCGTGAAGTGCTCACCGGCCGTCTCGTTGGACTGCTCCGCGAAGCGGCGGATCAACTCCTCGAAGATGTAGCCCATGTTGTGGTTGGGCACGATCTCGGGACGCAGGTCCAGGTCGGTGAACTTGCCGATGACCTGGTAGAGCAGCCCCGCGCTGTCCAGCCGCTTGATCTGCTGGGCGAACTCGAAGCGGTCCAGCACGCCGCGGGCGTTGTCGGAGAACGCGCCCACGTACACCGCGAGGTTCTTCGCCGCGTTCTGCGGGTCCGCCGCGATCTTCTTCAGGGTCAGGCTCGACTGGTTGTAGAAGGAGTGACCCGAGGCCCGGCGCAGGAAGCGATCCGGGTCGATGTCGCTGTCCTTGTACTGCTCCGCGATTTCGGCGACCTTCTCGCGGGTCGGCTCCAGCACGCACTCCAGTCGCCGCAGCACCGTGAACGGCAGGATGACCTTGCCGTAGTCGGACTGCCTGTAGTCCCCCCGCAGGAGGTCGGCGACGGACCACGCGTGGTTCGCCAACTCCGTGTGCTTGCTGATGTTCAAGACTTCTTCCGCTTCCCTTCCGGGGCTGATACGGATGACTGTGAGTGCGGCGGGACGGGGACGGTGGGTCCTCATCCATCCGCATCTGGAGTGGGGGTAGTGCCAGAGCCTAGGTGGGTTCCGGCACCAGCTGCCCGCCCGTGAGCCCCCCGCTCACGAGCCGCGCCGTCTCCTCGGCCAAGTCCCGGGCGCGCCGCGCCTGTTCACGCAACGCCTCGACGTGCCGGAAGGCCTCGCCGTACCGGCGCTGCTCCTCCAGTGGCAGCAGCGGTACGCGCAGCCGCCCCGGCGTGAGGTGGAGTGTGGAGCTGCCGGTCGAGGCGCCGGCCAGGTTGGCCTCGGAGCTGAGGAAACCGAGGAGGAACCAGGGGTCCAGTCGCGCCGGGTCCGGGCGGAACAGGTGGACGCCGGCCCCCAGCAGGGCACCGGCTTCCGCCTCGCCCGCGACCCGGGCCACGGGACCGGTGCCGCCGACGAGGTTACGGACCAGGACGTCCCCCTCGGCGATCTCCGGCATCTGCTCGGCCTGCATGTCCGCGGCCTGCCCCGTCGGTCCGGTGCCGCCCGCGATGTCACTGCCCGTCAGAACAGGGCGACGCTCGCCGCCGTCGGCTCCCGCCTCCGCGTCCTCCGCCTCGGCGGCCGCCGCCCGCGGCGATACCGGAACCGCACGCAGCACCTTCAACGCCCCGCCCCGGGCCAGGTCCGACACCGTGGCCGTGCGCCAGTCGCGGGCCGAAGCCCCCGCGGCGTCCCACGCCGACCTGCCGGCGAGCTCGGCCACTGTCCGCACAGCCGTCGCCAATCCCTCGCGGGCCGCCGCGGCCTCGTGGGCCAGTTTCCGCGGGTCGACCTCCGCCTGCGAGGCACGCACCTGTCGGGCCGGGGTCACGTCGACCACCTCGTCCAGCAGGTCGACCACGCTCACCGCCCGCGCCACACCGGCCTGCGTCTCGAACCCGTCCGGGTCCGCGGCGAACGCCGTCCACGCGGAGAGGATCTGCTCCGTCACCCGCGCCCAGTCCAGTGAACCCGAACGGGTCCCGCCGCGTCCTGGCACGGACGGCTCGCCCACCGTGTCGACGAAGAGGACCGTCTGGTACGCCGGTCGCGTCGGCTCCGGGCGCTGCAGCACCCACACCTGCAAGCCGATGTGGAGGGGGATCGCCGCCCCCGGTGGCAGGGCCGCCACCGCCCGCAGCGCGCCGCTGCGGATCAGCTCGGCGCGGATGCGGCGGCCGGAGGAACGGGACGCCGTGGCCGGAGGAAGGAGGAGCACGGCGTGGCCGCCTGGTTCGAGGTGGGCCAGCGCGTGCTGGACCCAGGCCAGTTCGGACTCGGCGCGGGGCGGGAAGCCGTACGCCCAGCGTGAGTCGTAGGCCAGTTCGTCGTGCCCCCAGTCCCGGTCGCCGTAGGGCGGGTTGCACAGCACGGCGTCGACGGTGAGGTCCGGGAAGGCGTCGGCGCGCAGGCTGTCGCCCGTGCGCACGGTGACGTCCGCGCCCTCCCCGGCCGTCAGGGTCAGGCCGACCGCGGTGCGCCGTGCCTGGACGGGAAGGCTGTCCTGTCCGTACAGCTCACGCGCGCCACGCGCGGCGGCGGCCGTCAGCAGGGTGCCGCTGCCGCAGGCGGGATCGAGGACGCGGGCGGGGGAGCCCGGGATCAGGCGGGCCAGTAGGTCGGCGAGCGGGGCCGGGGTCCGGTAGGCGCCGCTGGCGGCGCTGTCCTCCAGTTCCCGCTCCGCCAGGACGCCCAGCGCCGTCTGCGCGCCCTCGTCGCGGACGCAGAGCAGCAGGGCGCGCAGCACCGTGGTGTCGGCGGCGGTGAAGCGGACTGGTTCGGTGTCCGGCACCACGTCCGCGACCTCGACCGCCGCGTCGTTCGCCTGCTTCACCAGGTCGTCGTCGGGCAGCGCGAGCAGACCGGTGAGGTCGTCGGCGGGGCGGCGGGCCGCCGCGAGGACCAGCAGGAGCAGGTCGGACGTGCCGGCAGCGGCCGGTTCGCGGAGGCGCAGGGTGGTGCGCAGCTCTGCGCTGGGCGTGGCCGCCGTGCGCTGTCCGCGCGAGGCGAGCCAGGCGCGGACCATCTTCAGGTCGTACAGCGGGCTGCTGTCCGTGCCGCCCGAGGGTGCCGGGAAGTCCTCGTGCCGGCGGCGCCAGTTGCTGACGGTCGCGCGCGTGACTCCCGCGATGCGGGAGATCTCGGCGGCTGTCACCTGGGCGGATGGTGCGGGTGGCTGCGACATGGGGGTGGTCCTGGCTCCGATGGTCGGCGTGGTCACACCCTACAGCACGAGTCAACCCGTCGAAAGTGTTGGACAGTGCTTTCAGGTGCGTGCTTACATGTGACTGCTTCCGATGGTGGCCGATGCCCCCGCGTGAAGCGTCCCTTCCCTTTGTCATAGCCATGTCCTCGAGCCCACCCGGCCCGGGCGCCTCGGGGCAGGCCACGGCCGATCGATCACCACCCAGGGGGAAACCCATGCGTCCGACCATGCCGAGCGGCACCCCGGAAGGATTCCCGCTCAGCGTCATGCCGTTCCGCGAGGACGCGGTCATCGGCACCACGTCCCGCGCGACGCTGGTACGTCTCGTGCCGTCACCGCGTCAGGAGGAGGATCCGCGCGCCCTCAAGGCGGCGTCGGGGCACGACGGCGTCTGCGCCGGCGCCTTCGGCCGGCTCAACTTCAGCGGTGGTGTGAAGGACGGCACGCCGTCCTCTCCCTCTCCTTCGCCCCCGTACGCCGTCCCCGCCATATCCACCGGCAGTCCCCAGCACCGGAGAGCGGCCGGTCAGGCCCCGGCTTCGGGCGCGCCCGGGATGGCGCCGCAGGCGTCCCCCGCCTCCGCGCAGCCGTCGGCCGGGCGGAAGCCGTCGTGGCGCGGAGCGCGGCTCACCCACGGTGCCTCAACGCCCCTCGCGCTGATCGCGGCGCCCCTGACCCGCCCGCGCAAGACCGTCCTCGCCGTGGCCGCGACAGTCGTGGGCTGCTCTCTGTGCGCCTGCTCCACCATCGGCGGCACCCAGACCGACACCGCGCCGCCGACGGCCACCGTGAGCGCCTCGCGGGACACCCAGACCGCCGAGGACTCGCAGGACACCCAGGACGCTTCCGACAGTGACACCTTCACCGTCGCGCTGGACAAGACCGCCAGGTGGAACAACGGTGTCAAGGCGCACCTGAGCGGTTTCAGCCGGGGCACCTCCGGCGAGTACGCGAGCCCGTCCGGCAAGGCCTACCTGGCCTTCTCCGTCACCATGCAGAACGACTCGAAGTCCTCGATCGACCTGAGCATGGTCAGCTTGTCCTGCCCGGACGGCGCCGACGAGATCTTCGACACGGACGCAGGCTTCAGCGGCACGCCGGACACGCACCTGCTGCCGGGCAAGTCGCAGACCTGGAAGGCGGGCTGCGTGTTCCCCAAGACGGCCAGGAGCGCCCAGATCGAGATCACGCCGACCGACACCTCCGGCTCCGGCTGGTACCGCACGGCCATCTTCACCGGCCAGGTGCGGTAGCCCGGACCGCGGACGGGACCCTGCCGGGTGCCGTCGTCGTCTCCATCCGGCGGCGGCTCACGCCTTCCCCGGCATCGGGTGCACCCCGATGCCGGGCCCACGGGCCCGACCGTGCCCACGCCCGATCACACAACATGTGCGGCCCCGCTCACCATCCACCCGCGACCCGGAAGGCCATCGTGACGATCACCGAGCACACAGAGCTGATCCGTCGCTTCGCCGACGACTTCACCGCCCTGCAGGAGGCCGTCCTTGCGCGAATGAACGGGATCTGCGCTCCGGAGATCGCCGAGGCCTTGGAACACGTTTCGCTCGCCGGTCCGATCACCGTCGCTCTCGCCCACGCCGACGTCCTCGGTCGCGGGGCCGTCCGGCGCGCGGAACTCTCGGCTCAGCCCCCCGAGCGGTTGCGACGGCTGCGAGCCCACGCGCGCAAGGTGCGGCGGGCCCGGTCGCAGGCGGAGACCGTGTACAAGGAGCAGCGTGCCCGCCGCCTCGCTGGCCGCGCCCGGCCGGTGGACCTGCTGGAGCTGAGGGTGGCGCGCATGGCATCCCCGGTGGCCTTCGCCGAGGCCCTGCGGCAGGAGCTCCGCGACAGGGGACTGCCGGACGGCACACCGCAGTCGCCGGAGAGCGACCTCGTCCGGTGGGCCTGGGACCGGACAGCGGCAGGTCACGAACTGCCGGCACCGGTGCGCGAACTGCGGGACTGCGACGACGACGCCCTCGTCCAGGCCCTCCTGCGGGATGCCCTGGAGGAAGAGAACCCGTACCTCCCGCAAAACGCGGTGGTCGAACGGTGGAGCCGCCATGCCCGTGCCGCGCTGGCCTGGGGCCGCTACGCGATCGGGCGGGCCGAGCGGGACGTACCGGCCTGCTCTCTCCCGGTACGGCGCGCCCGACTTGACGCTCTGGACGACGCCTACCAGGACACCGCGGTTCTCGCTGCCCGCTCACGCGAAGCCATGCTCCGGGTCACGGACCTCAACGACCGGATGCGGGCCTCCGCGACCACGGGGCCTCTCGCGGAGCTCATCGCGCAGTGTCGCGCCGCGGCTCTGGCGCGCTTCGCCGACGCCGAGCCCGAGTTGTGGCACAGCCTGCGTGAGCAGACCGTGAGGCACCGGGCGCACTGCCCCGAACAGGCCGACGGCTGCCCGCACTGTCACCGCACTCTTGCCGCCGTCCTCGCCGACGCCCATTCTGCCGACACGGGCGAGGACGGGGACGACGCACATCCGACGGCAACGATTGCGGCCGACGGTGACCGCTACGCCGTGCTCGCCGACCTTCCCGACACCGCCGTCGTGGCCGTCGCCGACGCCGCCGTCGGTGACCAGTCCGCACTGTGCGGCTACGGCTGGGCTGCCGAAGACGGGACCACCGGATACGGCGACTCCCTGGCCTCGAGCAGTGGCGATGCCGAAGTCATCGGCATCTACGCGGCCGCCCTCAGCCTCCTCGAGCACCACGACGAGGATGCACCCGTGGTCCTCCTGTGCGACAGCACCGAGGCGGTCGACGCGGTCAACACGGCCCTGCGCTCCGCCGACCCGGCAGCCGCCCACCGCACCGCCCTCTTCCCGGAGAGCCGGCAGTTGATGGACCGCCTGGTGCGCCACCGCCACCGCCACCGCGTCCAGGTCCGCTGGCTCAAAGGCCACATCGGACACGACCTCAACGAAACCGCCGACGCCTTCGCTCGCCTTTGCCCTCCGCCGCGCAAGCGGCCGCATCCCTCCCTCCGCCGTGCGGAAGGAGGAGGCGCGGATCCTTCGCCTGCTCGGCTCCGGGGACGGCCCCCTCTCGATCGCTGCGTGAGGCCATGGTCCGAGGCGACAGTTGTCCGTGCTGACCGATCCACCCATTTCTGGACGAAAGCGAGCGACGTTCTTCATGGCCCGTCCCCGGTGGCACAACCTGCTCCCGCGCAATTCCTCGACGGGCGAACCCAGGGCTAGGGAACCGTCATCGCCGGCGGTAGATTGACGGTCCCCCACAGTTCACTCACATCACCTGCACAGGTAGCCTTTGCTTGTAGGGGGCATTCATTGCCGTGTGAAGCTCTGGTCATGCCTTCCGGGTGGTTGTGTGAGCGCCGCCATGGACGCTTGACGCTGGTGGAAACGGTGAGGGGTGGGTGGGGCGTCTCCGGGTGTTGCGCGCCGTCAAGTTGCGTCAGTTGGCGGGAGTCGAGGGCTGCGCCCGGGAAGGCGTTCGGGAGTGACCCGTTGACAGTGGCGGGTCTAGGGTGACGCGGAAGACCGTTCCATGCCGGGGAATTCGACGAATAGGGCATCGGAACATCTCTTGTGGGGACAGAGTGGATCATTCTTATCAGGCGTGGCAAGAAGTGCTGGCCGAAGAGTTCTTCGGACGGCAGCACGCCGGCCATCCGACGCTGTTCTACGTGGACGACGACGTGGAGCAGGAGCTCAGGCACGGATACGGCATGGAGGAGCCCCTCGCCCGGTGTGTGGGCAGGTTCCTGCGGCTGGGGACCGCGGAACCGTACAGCGCGCTGGAGGACTACCGCTGGCGCAGGCGGCAACAGGACAAGGACGGCGTGCCCGCCTTCCTGCCGCTGCTGGCCTGCTCGGTGATGGCCGCCTCCCGGATGGTGAACGACCGGAACCACCGGGCCACCGCCTACCACGCCCGCTTCTCCGAGCTGCTGACCGGCGACGAGAAGCAACTGGGCAGCCACCACTACGAGCCCGTCTCCCGCATGTGGCAGGTGCTGGCCTCCTGGCAGCACAGCCAGAAGGGAGCGCGGGGCCTCTGCACCATTCCCGCCCCCGCCGACCTGCCCTCCAACCGCAGCATGATCGGGTTCGCCCAGTCCCAGGCACTCCTCAGCGGCGCGGACCGGTCCTTCATGCCGAAGTTCTTCCGGTCGTTGCGGGAGTACGGCACGACCTGGCCGCTGCCGGGGGAGACGCTGCTGGCCCAGATCGAGATCCGGGGCATGGAACAGCACTTCTCCAAGGGCTTCCGCAACGCTCTGCAGGAGGAGGAGTTCCGCCCCTTCCTCGCCAGGCTGATCGGCAACTACGCCGCGTCCTGGGATGGTTCGGACGAGCTGGTGCCCACCGGTGTCACCCGGGCCGAACTCCTGGTGCGGCTCGACGCGGGGCGGCTCAGCTGGGTGGCGCGCCTGCGGTCCGCGGAGCAGAGAAAGCACATCGAGCTCAAGGGCGGCGTCGTCCTCGAACAGCTCGGCGACACCGCCTATTACGAGGTGACGGGCCTGCCCGCCCCGAGCGCGGACACCCTCGCCAGGGGCATCCGCCGCGACGGCGACAACCTGGTGCTCAGCCGACCCTCCTCCTCCGTCCTGGTGCTCGCACGGGACGACGTGCTCGGCGTCTGGGCCGGCACCGACGGCTTCCGCCCAGGAGAGGCACACGTGGTGCTCGCCGCCCCGACCGCGCAGCGGGACGTGCAGCGGCTGCTGGACAAGGCCGCGACCACGGGCCGGAGCGCCGACACCAGCAAGCTGGCCTGGGTGCCGCAGGGCTGGTCCATGCACAAGCCCGTCACGTTCGACGACGCGGTCACCCTGCGCCGGGCGCTGAAGGAGGTCCAGGGCGCGGTCGGCCTCCTGCAGCCCCCGGCCCAGTTCAAGCTCCGCCTCGAGGGTGGACTGAAGCTTGCGCCCTCGCTCGATTCCCACTTGTATCTGCGCGGAGGTGAGCCCCACGTGGTCCTCCCGGACGCCACGGAGGGCACGGGCACCCTCCTCGTCGACGGAAAGGAGCGGCCCGAGCTCAGGAAGGCGATCGCCGCGGGCCGCCCCGTCCCCCTGGCGGTGCTCCGGCTGGTGCCGGGCCGCCACACGGTGAGCTATGCAGACGTGGAGATCCACTTCGCCACCGCGGAGCAAGCCGTCGTCGAGCCGAAGATGACCAGGGTCTGCGGCTTCACCGTCCTGGATGGCAAGGCGTCGGAGTCACCCTCCCTCCTCGGCGAGCAGGACCTGCCGACCGGCATCACCGGCGCCGACTGCACGAGCGCCACCCCTCGGGACGCGGCAGCCGTCATCGAGCTGTGCCGTCGGGACGCGGACGAGGTGCTGTTCGCGGCGGCCGACGGACGGCTGTGGACGTTGGAGGTGCCGGAGCAACCGGACTGGTGGACGGAGCGTCTCCCCGACACCCCCGCCCCGCTCCGCTTCGAGGCCGAGTTCCAAGGCATCGGCGGCTGGCTCCTGGAACGCCGTAGCGGACGCTGGAAGGGCCGCCCGGTGAACCCCGGAACGCCGAAGCCGAGGAGTGCCGGCAACCCGCGGGCGTGGGCCCGCGCCGTCCTCGGCGCCCACCAGGCGTCCGTCGAGCCCCCGTGGGCCGAGTACGTGCAGGCCGCGAAGGAGCTGGACCGATGACGGGACCGATGAGCAGCACCGAGTTCGGTGGGATCCTCCTGCGCTGGCTGAGCGAGAGCCGCAGCGGCAAGGCGTCCGCACTGCGTGACGGGGTCCGCAGCCAGGCCCAGGCATGGGGCCTGGAGCTGAAGGAGTACGCCGACTGGGACTGGATGCGCAAGGCCGCCGCCCTCGGCTTCATCGACGTGGACCTGCGCGCCGACCGCTGGTCGGTGGCCCCACCGGTGCTGACCCGGCTGCCCCACGCCGACGGCCTCGCGTTGCTGACCGGCGCGCGCACCGCGCGGATCAGCACGCGCGTGGAGCAGGCGGCACAGGAGTGGATGGAGCTGATCACCGTCCCTCACCGGCCGGAGGCCCGGGAGGCGCCGCTGCCCGACACCCTCCTGTTCCAGTACGAGGACCTGCGGACCCTGGAGGAAGCCGCGGAGTTCCTCGGGGCCCGTTACGTGCCCTGCGCCGCCCTGCAGTTGATGGAACTGCTTCCCCAGGCGGCGCCGGGCCCCGAGTCCGCACCGCCCGGGGGGAGCACCGTCAACACGCTGGAGAAGTACGAGCTGCGCCTCCAGCGGTTCGTCCCCGTGGAGAGGGACGACGAGGACGGCCTGTACCGGTGGCGCGGAGCCGATTACGCACGCCTGACCCGCGTCCGCCGCAACGGCGTTTTCCATGCGGTGGAACGCGAGGCGGGTGTCTACCTCGAGCTCGCCCGCCACCGCACCAGCGTGATGCGCTGGCGGCCGGAATCCGGGAAGGGCCGTGCCGGCATCGGTCGACTCTTCGTCGACCATTACGCGCCCCTGCCCGCCTTGCACGAGCGCGCGGCCGTCCTGTGCAGCGGCTTCCCGCCCGCAGTGGGCAAGCAGACGCAGACCCGCGCGTACGACAACGTGCCGAGGGCGTTTGCCGAGGCGATCGCGGCCTCGCTGCAGCAGAACCTGGAGATCACGTCGCAACCAGTGGCGGCCACCGGCGGGAGGACCAAGTGAGCGTCGAACAGCGGACAGCGGCGGTGACGAACACCGATGTCCAGGACGTGATGGGTACTTTCGGCGACCTGCGCAGCGCCCTCTTCCGCTACTACGACACCCCGTTCGGCGTCGATGATCGTTCCGTCATGGAGGAACGGCGCAATCTCCTGGACCGGGACAACGGGGCCTGGCGTGACCCGCTGATCGAGCTGCGTCCGCAGTACGCCTCCCGGGGCGTCAGTATCGCGGACTCCTTCGCCGAAGCAGGGGCGCACCCCGACGCGGCCGAGTTCGCCCGGTTCACGCTTCCCGACGGCGTGACCAGCCTCTACCAGCATCAGCACGACGCCCTGGTCGCCGCCTGCGTGGGCAAGGACTTCGTGGTCACCGCAGGCACCGGTTCCGGAAAAACGGAGTCCTTCCTGCTGCCGGTCCTCGCCGACCTGGTCGCCGAGTCCGCCCACTGGCAGGGCACCCGTGCGGTGCAGCGGGAATGGTGGCAGGGAGACGGGGACCACGTGCCCAGCCGACAGAACGAGCACGGGCATCCCGCCGCCATGCGGGTGCTGATTCTGTATCCCACCAACGCCCTCGCCGATGACCAGCTGGTCCGGCTCCGGAAGTCGCTGGACAGTCGCGAGGCCCACGCATGGCTGGACCGGAAGCGCAACGGACACCGCTTCTACTTCGGCCGCTACACGGGAGCCACCCCCGTGTCCGGCAGCCGCGATTCCGGGCCGGCCAACTTCCGTCTCCGGCAGTACCTGCGGGAGGTCCAGGAACGGCAGCGCAAGGCCGACGCGAAGCTCGACGAGGAACTGCGGCCCTTCATCCCGCGCCTTGGCGGAGCGGAG
Source organism: Streptomyces sp. NPDC001796 (assembly GCF_042892355.1). Classification (NCBI taxonomy): domain Bacteria; kingdom Bacillati; phylum Actinomycetota; class Actinomycetes; order Kitasatosporales; family Streptomycetaceae; genus Streptomyces; species Streptomyces sp. NPDC001796. Next base: position 288,777 of record NZ_JBIAUC010000009.1, read on the forward strand.
ATGCACGTCCGCTGGGACATGCAGGCCGCGCCGCCGGACATCATGGTCACCAACTACTCGATGCTGAACATCATGCTGCTCCGGAAGCAGGAGGAGCACATCTTCCGCGCCACGAGGAAGTGGCTGGAGGAGACCCCGGACGCCCGCTTCACCCTGATCCTCGACGAGCTCCACATGTACCGCGGCACGGCCGGCACCGAGGTGGCCTACCTGTTGCGCAACCTCCGCCACCGTCTCGGCCTCGACAAGTGCCCCGAGAAGCTGCGTGTGCTCGCCGCCTCCGCCTCCCTGGAGGCCGGCCGGGACGACGAGTTCCTCGACGGGTTCTTCGCCCTGCCCGGCTCCCGGCGCGTGATCATTCTCGGAAAGGCGAAGGAGATCCACGGAGCGGGCGACCTGGCCGCACACGCCGAACGCCTCGCGAAGGCCGCGAAAGCCCCCGTCACCCAGGACGAAGCCATCGCCTTGGCCCGGGAGACCGGCCTCGGCCCGGCGCTCCAGCGCGCACTCACTCCAGGCGGCAAGCCTCGTGCTCTGCCCGCCCCCGAACTGGCGAAGAACCTCTTCCCGGACGTCGCCGAGGAACAGCGCCAGGACGCTCTCCACGGGGTGCTGCGCATACTCGGCTCCGCACAGGACCCCGAACTTCCCCAGCTCCGCGCCCACTTCTTCTTCCGGAACATCGAGGGCATCTGGGCCTGCTCCGACCCGAACTGCCCCGACATCCCCGTGGAGCACGGCCTCGAACGCCGGGTCGGCCGGCTCTTCGCCGAGCCCACCTCCCGCTGCACCTGCGGCGCCCGCGTGCTGGAGCTTCTGTCCTGCCAGGCCTGCGGCGACCTCATGCTCGGCGGATACGCGAGCCCCAAGGACACCCAGCGGCGCAAGTTCACCGGTGCCCTCCACACCGACTTCCCGGATCTTGACCTCCTCCCCGACGAGGCCAGTGGCGCACCTACGGCGGCGAACTACGTCGTGTACTGGCCGCGCACCAAGGGCCTCGGCCTCGACGACCCCGGCTGGCACGCGGGCCTGTCCGACGGCGGGCCGCAGGTCGAGTTCGAGTTCCGCCGCAGCGCCTACCAGCCCGCCACCGGCCGCCTGGAGAACCGGGACGTCCAGCACACCGGATGGTCGTTCCACATCTCCGTGCCCCTGGACAAGGAGGCCAAGAAGCCGGCCTACGACCCTGCCCGGCTGCAGGCCTTCCCCACCCGCTGCCCCGCCTGCGGCGACGACTGGGAGATCAAGTACGACAGGGACGGCCGTTTCATCCCGCTGGAGTCTCCCGACCGGCTGCGCAACGCGCCGGTCCGGCGGATGCGCACCGGTTTCTACAAGATCAACCAGGTGTTGGTGACCGAAGCCCTCGGCCACCTTCCCGACGGCCGGCGCAAGGCGATCGCCTTCTCCGACAGCCGTGACGACGCCTCCGAGCTCGCCAGCGGCCTTGCCCTGCGCCACTACCAGGACCTTCTCCGCCTGCTCAGCGCCGAGGCCGTCGGGAGCCAGGGGGATCCGTTCGGAGACCTTCAGCTGGTGAAGGCCCACTACGCCGGGGAAGCCGTCGACCGTGCCGGTGCCCGTTCCGCCATGGAACGACTGCGGGACCGCAACCCGGCGGACTGGGGGCGCCTGAAGGCGATCCTTGCCGACGACCTCGACGCGGAACCGGAACTCCTGCCCGACCTGGAGCGCAAGTTCTCCGAACTGCCCTCCCTGGACGGCCTCGCCTCCGACCTCGAAGGCATGCTGCTGAAGTACGGCACCAACCCCGCCGGTCCCGCGGCCTCGCTCCAGCAGACTTCGGCCGCACAGCCCTGGACCGCGCTCTACAACTGGGAGCGGGACCGCGAAGCGGTGGTGGAGACCCAGGCACAGGAGGAACTGCTCAACCGCATCCGCTCCCGCCTCCGCCTCGAGACCATCGGCAGCCTCTTCTCCGGCGGCGGCCGTGACTTCGAATCGCTCGGACTCGGCTGGCTCTGCCTGCGCGACGACCGCTCGCCTCTGGAGAGCGGCCCGGACGGCGATCAGGCCGTGGCACGTGCCAGTCTGCGGATTCTCGGCCTGATGCGGCGCTTCACCCGGATACGTGCCTCCCTGCAGAGGCCGCCTGCGCCTCTGAAGCGTTTCTGGAAGCAGATCGCCGAACGCCAGGGCACCGATGCGCAGACGATCCAGGACCGGGTGCTCGGCGTCTGGAAGGACGCCGTCGTCGACTACGTCATCAAGCCGGAGAAGGTGGCGCTCCGCCCCGGCGAGAACAAGACCTGGACGTGCCGCTCCTGCCACCGGCCGCACCTTCACCCGGGCGCGGGGCTGTGCACCAAGTGCCTGACCCCGCTGCCCGCCGTGCCCCAGCAGTACAGCGGAGTCCTCGAAGACGACTACTACGCGTGGAAGGCCGCCCACCGCACCGGTGACTTCCCCCTGCGCACCGCGGAACTGACCGGCCAGACGGATCGGCTGGAGGCCCAGCGGCGGCAGAGCCTCTTCCAGGACGTCTTCCTCGGCGACAACGACGTCCCGCAGGCGGACGGCCTGGAACTGCTCTCCGTGACCACGACCATGGAGGCCGGTGTGGACATCGGCCCCCTCAATACCGTGATCATGGCCAACATGCCGCCCACCCGCTTCAACTACCAGCAACGGGTGGGGCGCGCGGGTCGACGCAACAGCCCGGTCGCCGTGGCCCTCACCGTCTGCCGCGGCCGCAGTCACGACGAGCACTACTTCGCCCGCCCGGAAGCCATCACCAACGACCCGACTCCGCCGCCCTACCTGGTCCTCGGCATGGTCTCCGTCTTCCGGCGGGTCCTGCTGGGAGAGGTCCTACGCCAGGCCTTCGAGCCCCAGCAGCCGGAGGACCGCCGAAAGGGGCCGGACATGACGACCAACGTCCACGGACAGTTCGGGCTCGCCGCCGACTGGCCGATGCATCGCGGTGCCGTCCACCGCTGGATCGTCGAGCACCCGGACCGCATCAAAGCCGCTGTCGCCGCCCTCCAGGCCGGAACACCGGAGTGCATCGCCGCCATCGATCCGGTGGCCGCCATCGACGAACTCCTCGGCCAGGTCGACGAGGTGGCAGCCCGGACGGTCGGCCACCCCGAACTCAGCCAGCGTCTGGCAGAGGCGGGTCTCCTGCCCATGTTCGGCTTCCCTACCCGCTCCCGCCTCCTCTACCGGAGCATCCCGCACAAGACCTTCCCCTGGCCGCCGGCCGACTCCGTCAACCGCGACCTGGCCGTCGCCCTCAGCAAGTTCGCACCGGGCAGCGAAACCCCGCAGGACGGCCGTCTGCTCCGCTCCATGGGAGTGGTCTCCCTCGTCCCGAGCGGTCGCGGAGTACAAGCCGCCGAGGACCCGTTCGGCCCCGAACAGTTGGTCGCCATGTGCCGGATCTGCTCCCACGTGGACCCGCAGGCCGTCGTCGACCCGGAAACCGGGAGCGCCGGCACCTGCCCCGCCTGCGGCGCGGAGAGCAAGTACTACAGGGCCGTCCCCTTCCGTGAGCCCGCAGGCTTTCGGGCCGCCCGCGAAGCACGGGACTACGACGGCTACCGGGAGCTCGGCTCCAACGCCACCAGCGCACGGACCGCCACCGACCTGGACAAGACCGCCCCGCGCATCCACCGTGCCGCCGACGACTGGATGGTCGTCCACACCGGCAGCGGCGACCGCTACATCGTCAACACCAACGCCGGAAAGCTCTTCCGGTTCGTCAAGAACACCGGCTCGTGGGGCGGATACGTCGCACTGGACCACCCCAAGGCGGAAGCCGACCTGGAGATCGCCCTCGGCGCTACCCAGCACACCGACATGCTCTTCATCGGGGCCAAGGGCGCCCTCGACACGAGCCGGGGTCTTCGCTTCGACATCTCGAAATCCCAGCAGATCGACGGCTTCCCCGAGGCCTACCACGGCCGGCGCGCCGCCTGGTACTCGCTGGCCGCCCTGCTGCGCCGTGCCGCCGCCCCGCACCTGGACGTGCAGCCGGAGGAACTCCTCAGCGGCATCCACGGCTCGGACGCGCCGGTGGCCGCTCCCGTCATGGCCTACCTTGCCGACAGCCTCGACAACGGCGCAGGCTTCAGCACCTACCTCGGTTCGGAGGAACACATCGAGGAGTTCCTCCAGGCGGTCGACCGCTACCTGTACGACCTGGAGGCCGACCATCATGCGCAGAACTGCCGCAGCTCCTGCTACGCCTGCCTGCGCGACTACTCCAACATGCGCCTCCACCCGCTGTACGACTGGCGGCTCGCCCGCGACCTGACCGACGCCCTGCGCGGCCGGAAACTGCAGGTCGATCCGAACGAGCACGCCATCCTGCTGAAAGGTTGGGCAAACGAGGAGCCCACCGTCAGCCTCAAGGAGACCGCCGCCGGGCCGGTGGCGCTCTTCACCTCGGACTTCACCGGCGAGCCCGTCGCGGTCGCCGTGAAGCATCCCTTGGAGTCCGCCACCCACGAGTGCGGAAACGAACGTCTGCGGGCCCTGCGTAACGAGGTCCGTGCCGGTGGCCTGGCCACCAGGATCGCCTTCGCCGACTCCTACAGCCTGGACCGGACCCCTGCAGCGGTGATCGAGCAGGTGCACATCTTCGCGGAGGAGCTCTGATGACGGCAGGAATCCCGCCGGGAGCGGGCCAGGACGAGCAGGTCCGCCTGGAGGAGCTGCGGCAGCGCGAGATCACCCGCCGCCTCGCCCTCCGCCAGGCCCGCGCCGAGGGCCGGACCGTTGGGAAAGCTCCGCAGGGTGCGGAAGCCGCCGACAGCCCTGCTCCGGCCGTTCCGCCGCAGAAGCAGCCGGAGCCGGAACCGGTCACGCCGCAGCCGGTCCCCGAAGGATTCGCTGACCAGCATGCCTGGGAGCGCGCCCGCTCCTTCGCCGAACTCGTGCTGCCCGACGCGCTGAAGACGGAGACCGGAACGCTCTGCGCGCAGAAGCTGGCCCGGGCCGCGGCCGATGCAGCGTCCCGGCAGGACGACCCGGTCAAGGGCGTCTCCCTGCTCGTCATGGCACAGGACCACGGGCTGGACGTCTTCAACGGCGGGCTCAATGACCGCGCCCGCGCCCTGCTGGAGGACAAGCCGCTGCCGCTCCTGGGGGAGCCGGGCAGCATGTGGCAGATCTACCAGGACGACCGTCGCCTGATGGAGACCAACCTGCCGGCCCCTCGGCAGAGGGCGCTCCTGGCGGAGCTGCCCCGGCCGCTTCTCGACGACTACATCGACGAGGAGTGGATCGGCGCGGTCCCCGAGCACGACGGCACCTCCCGTGCCGCCTACTTCCGCGCCCGCCTGGACCCTGCGTCCCTTACCGACGAGGAGATGGACCTGTTGGCCTGGCCCCTGGAACGGGAGCGCCGGGAGGCCGGCCCGGGAACGGAACCCGGCCGTGACTGGCCGCAGGACTGGCGCCTGCTGGTGAGGCTGCAGGCCAACGACGCCAAGGCCATCGCAGAGGAGTGGACCGACCTCCTTCCGCCGACACAGAAGCTCCTTGACGCCCTGCTCGAGGTGCGGCGGACCGGAGAGGTCCCGGACGACCTCGTCGCCGACGAGCGGCTGTGGGTTCTCCTGGAGCGGATCCACCCCAGCGTGCGCAGCGCGACCAACAAGAAGTTCAACGGCTGGATCGGCGTGCGGACCCTGATCAGGGCCGTGCGGCAGAGGCACCGTGCCCTCCTCCGCGGGGACGACGAGACGGCGGAGCAGCGGAGGAAGGCGGCTCTCACCATGGCCGCAAGGCTCCGGCACCACTCGCAGCCGGTGCGCTGGGAAGCCCAGAACATCCAGGCCTACCTGCGCGCCGGCCAGGAGATGACGGAGTCCCTCAAACTCCTGGAGCAGGACGCCGAAGGCCGTCCCCCGGTGCGGGACCAGCTCGGCGGAGGCGCCATGGCCATGTTGCGGAGGAATCACAGTTTCCTGGAGGGCCGGGCCGGTGGAGAACGGGACCAGCCGCTCAACCCCTATCTGGTGCTCGGAGTGCCGGACGAGGCGGACGACTGGAAGAAGGCCTGGCGGGTCCTGAGGAAGGAACTCGACGACGGCGGTCGTGTCCGGATCAACCGCTCCAAGGACATGATCGAGAAGGCCGAGCGGGAGCAGCAGGAAGTACCCTGGTTCGCCGTCCCGCTCGCCCCGCACCGCTGGAAGGACCCCACCGGCACGAGCCACCGGCTGGAACTCCCGCCCGAGCCTCTGCAGAGGCTCACCGAGCCGCCCACGGACAGCGACCGCGAGTGGTCCCGCACCGAGGCGGCCCGAGAAATAATCACCAGGGCGACAGAACGCCTTTCCGCGGCTGCTGAAGACCTAGCAGCCCTTGAAAACTCAGAGAGCAGCACATCGTGAGCAACGGAGCCGATAAAGGCGACAGCGGTTCTGGCCGCCGTGATGACGTTCAGCGGAAGTCGGAACATGAATCGACGGACGGGAGCGTACGAAGCCTCGGCGAGGCCAGGGCCGCGGAGAAGAGGCCCTGGAGGCACGCCGACAGCGGCATCCCGGAGTTCACTGCGGGGACTTTGGACGCGGCCGCAATCCTGAAGTCGGTCAACGAGACGCTTCTGCCCGTGGTGGAGCAGGAGTTGGAGGAGGCGACGGAGAAACTGGGCGCAGCTCTGGCCGACAAGGAGACCGAGGCCGATCTGATCTCGGCCTTGCGGGCCGAGCTGATGCGCCGAGTGCTTCCCCAGTTCACCGAAGCGGTACGCAAGGGGGTGCTGGAAAGCATCCGCACGCGCCAGATGCACTTGGCCCAGCTGGCCGTCTTGCATCGGCAGGCGCTGGAGGCGAAGAAGCTGACAGCAGTGGTGACCCGCATCAGCCACGAGGCGGCGAAGGCCGGACTGCAGATCATTGACGACGCCGGCGATCGATCACTCTTCAACGTTGTGGAGGAACATCCCGGTGTGATGGAGCAAGGTCCGGTCGCCTTCGAATTCGTCGTGCCGGCCTACGTCGACAAGGAGTCTGGGAAGCTCGTCGAACGCGGCTGGCTGCGGGCCGTTGCCGGGCAGGAAACACCTGCGCCGGGGACTGCCGATCCCAGTACCGCGACAGGCGTGGAGGACCCGGCTCCAGCGCTGACCTACAGGCAGACGTTGCGTGCTGCGGTGAGCGGGCGACTTGGCATGACGCAAAGGGGAAAGCGATGACTTTCGGTATCGACTTCGGCACCAGCAACTCCGTGGTGGCCCACTGGAACGGGCACACCACCGAAGTGCTGCCGGTCGACGGCGACAACGTGCCCGCCCAGTGGCAGATGTCGGAGTTCGAGCAGCTCTTCCCCTCCGTGCTGTCCGTCCGCGACCTCCAGCGCACCCTCTGCTTCGGCTGGGAGGCGAAGACCGGCACCAGCGAACCGCTCGACGCCGTGAAGCGCATGCTCGGCACCCGCTCCGGTGCCGAGAAGGACGGCGACGTCGACGGCCTCGAGGTCGCTGCCCAGCTCGAGGAACACCACGTCTGGGTGGGATCGGAGAAGTTCCACAGCACGGTCGCGGCCGCCGCCCTCTTCAGCCGGATGAAGGAAGGCGTCTCCGCTCAGCTGCTAGACCTCTCCGACGCGGTTGTCACCGTCCCCGCCAAAGCCACGGGCGGCGCCCGCTACCGTACCCGTGCCGCGGCCGCACTTGGCGGGGTGAGGGTCCGGGCCCTGCTCAACGAGCCCACCGCGGCTGCGATCTCGTACGTCCGAGATGTGCCGATCCCAGGTCGTTTCCTCGTCTTCGACTGGGGCGGCGGCACCATCGACGTCACGGTCCTCGAATACGACGACGGCCTCTTCGAGGAGCAGACCTCGCGCGGCATCACCGCTCTCGGAGGCCTGGAGTTCGACAACGCTCTGGCCCGGCTGATCCAGCAGAAGATCGGCCTGACTGGGGACCAGCTCACGAAGGCCGAACGGCGTCGGTGGCGCCGGTCGGTCGAACTGACGAAGATCGCCCTGTCATCCGTGCCGACGGACGGCGCGCTCTTCTTCGACCTCCCGGTCGGCCTCGCACCCTCGATCTCCAGGCGTGAGGTCAGGATCACCGCGGCCGAGTACACCGAGGCGATCACCCCGCTCATCACCCGCGCTCTGGAGCCGGTCCAGCAGGCCCTGGAAGACCTGGCCATCACCCCGGACGACATCGACTCCGTCCTGATGATCGGCGGCACCTCGCAGATCCCACAGGTGCGTCACGCCCTGGGTGAGCTCCTCGGCCACGACCGCATCGTCGACAGCGGCCTCTGCCGGCCCATGACCGCCGTCGCCCGAGGTGCAGCCATCTACGCGGCCTCCCTCGACGGTGAACTCGGTGACGACAGCGACTTCTCCCTGGTGACCAGCTACGACCTGGGCACGGCCGTGAGCGCGGGCGAACAGAAGGGCTTCCGCGCCATCATCCGACGCAACGCAACGCTGCCCGCGGAGGGTTCGGCCAACTTCTACCCGGACACGCCGGGCGCTTCCTCTGTGCGCGTGCCGGTGATCGAGGGCGAGGTCGGCTACCCGGCTGACAGCGACCGTGCCTTCCCCCTGGCCAACATCGAGGTGGATCTCCCGACCCGGGAACAGGACATCCGCCGGAACAAGATCGAGATCAAGTTCCGCTACAACGAGAGCGGCATCCTGCGCTTCACCGCCACCCACGCGGCCACCGGCAAGCAGCTAGCCGAGCGCGAGATCGATTCCTTCGGCCCCGACGGCACCCCTCTGCAGCACGGCCTCGACGACGAGCTGACCCGCCTCTTGGCCCACACGGTGCGCCCGTTCGCCGACGGCTCCTCCAACGTCCGACATCTCTCGGCAGCTGAATCAGCCAACGCCCGCCCCGCACCGATCGACATGTCTGTGCGGATGGTGGAGGCCGATCCGGCCGTAACGGTCAACGGCGAGCCGCAGGGCGTGGTGACGAGGGGACTTTGACCAGCCTCCAAGCTCTGGTGGCTAATTTGCGGGTGCGCAGGAGCGACTCACCCTGAGTGCGTCGTCGCAAGTTCCTACGGTGCGGTTGCTTGTTCACACAATTGGATCGCCGGCCCAGCGGCGAGTGCTGGATCCGTGCCGGCGGGCGTCCGGATACGAGGGCTTTGGCCCGTAACCCAGTGCGGCCCCAATCCGTCACAAGAACCTGGCGTGCCGCGCTCTGTACCGTGTCACCTATCGAACCGCTCGCTCAGGCCTGAGGGAACGACGCCGGCCGACCCGTGCGGGGCATAGGACTATTGCGGAATCGCGTTCAGTTCCGCAGATCAAGCAGCCCTTGCGCCACCACGACCATATCGTCAGCGGTCAACTCCCCCCTCGGACACTCCTTATAACGATACGCAAGCGAGGGCCTCGACCTAACCGTCGCGGTCCTTGTTGCGTGTTCGTAGCTGATAGTGATGCCCAGGACCTCGTAGAGCGGACCTTTCTTCTCGACGGCGGTGATCTGGATGCGCTCTGCAATATCTCCAATACTTTCAGTGATCTGCCGGATCTGTTGCGCGTCGAGTGGGGATTGCTTCTTCCGGGGGATGGCGGGGTGCGCGTCGAGCTTCTTCTGCGCCGCGTCCTTGTCCCGCTGGCCTCGTTGATCCACTGGGTGACGACCGCGGGGTCGGCTCCTGCGTCGAGGGCTGCCTGGTAGCGGGCGAGGCGCCGCTCGCAGTCCTTGATCGCCTGGCGTGCTTGGGCCTGCTCAGGTGTCTGGGGCTCTGCGGTGCTTGCTGCGACGCTGGCGTGGGTGAGCGCTTCGATGGTGGCGGAGAGCCGGTCGGGGGCGAAGGCCCGGGCGATCCACCGGTCCGGGGCCTGGCACACGGTGTCTTCGCGTAGGTAGACGGTGCGCGGGTGGGTGAGGTCGGGGTAGAGGGCGGCTTCTTCCTCTTTGAACTCGCAGCGGTAGTAGACGCGGCTGCCGATGGTGGCGGGCTGCATCTTGCGCCCGCAGAGGCTGCACCGGACCCGGCCGCGCAGAGCGTAGAGGCGCGCGCCCCGCTTGCCGACGCGCTCCTGCTGCCCCTGGTTGCGGGCGCGCTGTATGCGCACGGTGCGGGCGGCATCGAAGAGATCGGGGCTGATGATCGCTTCGTGGGCGGGTTCGTTGGAGTGGATCCACTCGTCGGGCGGGTTGTGGGTCATGTGGGTGCGGTGGCCGAGGGTGACGTCGTCGACGTCGAGGAGGCGTTCTTCCTTGCGTTGCTTGTTCCAGACCTCGTGGCCGGTGTAGCGGGGGTTGAGGAGGATGGCGCGCACGGCGCCCTGCTGCCATGCGGTCTTCTTACGGTGCGGATTGCGGGTGGCGTCGTGGGCGGAGGGGGCAGGGGATGCGTTCCCGGGTGAGCTGGGCGGCGATGGCGCTGTAGCTCATGCCGTCCACGTACAGACGGAAGATCCGCTGGACGACGGGCGCGGCGGCGGGGTCGGGCTCGAGCTTGTGGATGCGCTGGCCGGCGGCGGCCTTGGAGGGGTTGGGGTGGGGCCCGGCGTCGGCGATCCGGTAGCCGTAGGGTGGCCGCCCGCCGAGGTAGCGGCCCTGGAGCTGGGCCTGGGAGCTCATGGCCCGGCGGGGAAATGGCAGTCAAGGGCTGACGGAGTCGCGGAGGGGCAGGGAAACACGACTGCCGCGTTCTCCCGCGCCGGGACATGTCACTCACCGCCACCATGTGCGTGCGGTGCCAGGGCCTCGCCCACCGCCTCGCCGGAGGACAGTGGATCCACGTCGCCATCCGGGGTGTCTCGGCCTACCTCTGGCCAAGACACCCGGGTCGCCGGAGCACGAGGCCGGCCGGCGGCTGGGTAACCCTGTCCGGAGTACGTTCGGCAGCAGTAGGCAAGTGCTGTTGCCGGGGCCCCCGAAATGATCTGATGAAAGTCCCTGCCAAGCGTCGCTCCGGTAACCGCCCGGGTGCCGAGCCTGCGGCAGACGATGGTGCGCCTGCACCGGGCCGGGTCGACTGCCTCCCGCATGACAACAAAGGACTGCCCCTATGGAATACCGTCATCTTGGCCGCAGTGGTCTGGTCATCAGCGAGATCGCCTACGGGAACTGGCTGACCCATGGCTCGCAGGTGGAGGCGGAGGCGGCGACCGCGTGCGTGCGCGCGGCGCTGGACCTCGGCATCACCACCTTTGACACGGCCGATGTCTATGCGGCAACGCGTGCCGAGTCGGTGCTGGGCGATGCGCTGAAGGGCGAGCGCCGCGAGGGGCTGGAGATCTTCACCAAGGTGTACTGGCCGACCGGGCCGGGTCGCAACGATGGGGGGCTCTCCCGCAAGCACGTCATGGAGTCGATCGAAGGGTCGCTGCGACGCCTGCGGACCGACTACGTGGACCTGTACCAGGCGCACCGGTACGACGTGGCCACGCCTCTGGAGGAGACGATGGAGGCGTTCGCCGACATCGTCCACTCCGGCAAGGCTCACTACATCGGTGTTTCCGAGTGGCCCGCGGAGCAGATCCGGCGTGCTCACGCGCTGGCTCGGGAACTGCACATCCCTCTGGTGTCCAATCAGCCCCAGTACAACGCCTTGTGGCGGGTGATCGAGGGGGAGGTCGTGCCCACCTGCGAGGAACTGGGCATGGGTCAGGTGGTGTTTTCTCCGATCGCGCAGGGCGTGCTGACGGGCAAGTACGAGCCCGGTCGCCGGCCCCCGCAGGGCTCGCGGGCCACCGATGACAAGGGCGGGGCCGACATGATCGCGCGGTGGATGCGCGACGAGGTGCTGGAGGCCGTTCAGCGGCTCAAGCCGCTGGCCGCCGAGGCCGGGCTGTCGCTCGCGCAACTGGCCGTGGCCTGGGTGCTGCAGAACTCCAACGTCTCGGCCGCCATCATCGGTGCCTCGCGTCCGGAGCAGGTCGAGGAGAACGCCAAGGCGTCCGGTGTCGTGCTGGAGGCCGACCTCACGGCCCGCATCGAGGAGGTCCTGGAGCCGGTTGCGGTCACCGACCCCAAGCGGGTCCACGACAATGTGCCGCAGCGCCGCCCCTGAGGCGTCGACGCCATTGCGGTGATCGGCAGCCGCGACCTTTCGGGCCTCCAAGCCGGTCTCATGAAGCGTCACAACAGCACGCCCCCTGCCCCCTCACAGCCGAATGAGGTGGCCGGGGGAGCAGCACTCCACAACGGCGGCCCCTTTCGACGGACGGTCCGCTCCCTCCGCACATCCGAATCACACACAGTGGCTGGATCACATGATTCTGCGCTGCGGCTGGACACCCTCGTCAACGGTCGTACGGTCCAGGACGGCTCCACCGCCGACATGGTCTTCGGCGTGGGTGAACTGCTGGCCTTCGTCACCCGCTGGATCACCCTGCAGCCAGGTGACGTACTGCTCACGGGCAGCCCCGCGGGCGTGGGTCCGCTGGTCCCGGGGGACCGGGTGGAAGTCCAGATCGAAGGTGTGGGGACACTGTCCAATCCGGTGGTCGGCACGGAGCCGCTCGGCGCTCCGGGCACGACGTGAGCGTTTGACCCCGCCCCGGCGGCACCCGTGGTGCATTGTTCAGGTTGACTGAGCGCTGCGCGTCCGGCCGGTGGCACTGGACGAGCCCGGCGACGGTCGACCGAGGCCGCTGGTGCGGGCGTCCCGCCGGAGGTCGACGCCGCCGTCGGTGGAGTACTTGTCGATCTCGCCCGGTTCATCGCTGGAGAGGTCGGGATTCTCCGGCGCGGCGACGTTTTGCAGTGCCTGCTCAAGGCGGAGGCCGGGGCCGCGATGGTGCGCAGGCACTGCAGTGCGGGTGCCGATACGTCATCCGGCATGGGCGCGCGGCACGTTGGTACTCGTGGAGGGTACCGCCGAGTCGGTCTCGTCGGCGTACCTCCAGGTGTCTGATGTGCCGTGGTTCGTTGATCCGTTGGGGGAGTGGGCGGAGCGGCCCGACTTGCTTCAGGTCTCGGTTGGCCGGTGCTCGTTGCAGCGGGTCTCGAACTCGCGGAGCGCGTGGAGCAGGTGGCTCTGGTCACAGATCGTGGTGCGGTCGACGTGTTCGCGTGGGCAGGGCCGTATCCAGCGTTCCGTGATGGAGTTCATGCGCGGTGTCTGGATGCCGGTGGTGACGACTTTCAGTCCGGCGTCGGCAGGGCGTTGAAGCCGGCCGGACCGGTGCGCGTCATGGCGGGGGAACGCCCGGCGCGGTCGCAGTCCGGATCGTCACGAGGGCGGCAACTCCCCGCGCTGTCACATTCATTGACGAGTGCATGGCCACTCTGTAGCTTCCTTTCTGTCCAGACTGCAGTTTTTTCATTGAATCATAGGCATTTTTGCAAGATCGACACCGAGATTTTCGCGCAGTCGCCAGCTCGCCGAGTTCGTCACACCTCGCATCCGTACCCCACCTCTCCAAGGAGCCGAGGACGAGGATGAGAACCACCGGAAGATCCCCCGCGCTGCCCGCGTCAGGCCGGCAGCGAACCGCCGTCGTCGCGGTGCTCAGCATGCTGGCAGCACTGCTGGCAGTGCTGCAGGCCGTACCCGCCCACGCCGCCGGGACCAACCTGGCGGCGGGCAAGACCATGAGCGCCAGCAGCTACACCCAGACCTACACACCGGCCAACGCCAACGACGGCAACCAGTCCACCTACTGGGAGAGCGCCAACAACGCCTTCCCGCAGTGGCTCCAGGTCGACCTGGGCTCGACCACCAGCGTCAACCAGCTCGTGCTCCAGGTGCCGGTGAACAACTGGCCCACCCGCAGCCAGACGCTGTCGGTCCAGGGCAGCACCGACGGCAGCAACTTCACCACCATCGTGGCGTCCGCCTCGTACACGTTCGATCCGTCCACCAACAGCACGGTCACCATCAACTTCGCGGCGACCGGTACCCGTTACCTGCGGACGCTGGTCACGGCCAACACCGGATGGCCGGCGGCCCAGATCTCCGGGTTCCAGGTGTACGGGCCGAGCACCGCCGACACCACGCCCCCCACCGCGCCCGGCACCCTGAGCTACACCCAGCCGCAGGCCGGTCAGATCGCCCTGTCGTGGGGAGCGTCGACCGACAACGTCGGCGTCACCGCCTACGACGTCTACCGCAACGGCGCGCTGGCCGTCAGCGTCGGCGGCACCACCTTGACCTGGACCGACTCCCAGCCGGGCACGGCGACGGTGTCGTACTACGTCAAGGCGCGCGACGCCGCCGGCAACGTCTCGCCCGCCGGCAACACCGTCACCCGCACCGGCACCGGCGGCAGCGGCACCAACCTGGCGCTGCACAAGCCGATCACCGGTAGCCCGTACACGTACACCTACGCCCCGGCGAACGCGAACGACGGCGACCTCACCACGTACTTCGAGGGCTCCTCGTACCCGAGCCGGCTCACCGTGCAGCTCGGCGCGAACGCCGACGTCACCTCCGTCGTGGTGAAGCTGAACCCGGCCTCGGCCTGGTCCACCCGCACCCAGACCATCCAGGTGCTCGGCCGTGAGCAGAGCGCGACGGACTTCACCAGCATCTCGGCCGCGCAGACGTACACCTTCGACCCCGGTACCAACAACACCGTCACCATCCCGGTGAGCGCCACGGTCGCGGACGTCGAGCTGAGCATCACCAGCAACAGCGGAGCCCCCGGCGGCCAGGTCGGCGAGCTCCAGGTGATCGGCACTCCGTCCCCGAACCCCGACCTGACGGTCTCCGCGTCCTCGTGGTCCCCGTCCGCCCCGGTGGAGACCGACTCGGTCACCGCGTCCGCCACGGTCGCCAACGTGGGCACCGCGGCCTCTCCGGCCTCCAACGTCAACTTCTACCTGGGCAGCACCAAGGTCGGCACCGCCCCCGTCGGCGCGCTGGCGGCCGGCGCCTCCGCCAGGGTGTCCGCGGTGATCGGCGCGCAGACGGCCGGTTCGTACCAGCTCACCGCCAAGGTGGATGAGGCGAAGAGCTTCATCGAGCTGGGCTACGACAACAACGCCTACACCAACCCGGACAACCTCGTCGTCGCGCCGGTACAGAGCTCGGACCTGGTCGGAACCGTGGACTGGACCCCGAACAATCCCTCGGCGGGCAACAACGTCAAGTTCTCGGTGACGCTGAGGAACCAGGGCACGATCGCCTCGGGCAGCGGTTCCCACGGCGTCACGCTCACCCTGCTCGACGGCACCGGCAAGACGCTCACCACCCTCACCGGCTCCTACTCCGGCACGATTGCCGCCGGCGCCAGCGCTCCCTCCGTGAACCTGGGCAGTTGGACGGCCGTCAACGGCAAGTACACGGTGCACACCGTGGTCGCCGTCGACCCCAACGAGCTGTCGGTCAAGCAGGCCAACAACACCAGCGACACCTCGCTGTTCGTCGGCCGCGGCGCCAACATGCCCTATGACGTCTACCAGGGCGAGGACGGCCAGATCGGCGGCGGCGCCGCCGTGGTCGGCCCCAACCGCACCATCGGCGACCTGGCCGGTGAGGCGTCCGGGCGCAAGGCCGTCACCCTGAACACCACCGGCTCCTACGTCCAGTGGACCACCCGGGCCAGCACCAACACCCTGGTGACCCGCTTCTCCATCCCCGACGCCCCCGGCGGCGGTGGCGACACCGCCACCCTGAATCTCTATGTCGACGGCACCTTCCGGCAGACCATCACGCTGAACTCCAAGTTCGCCTGGCTGTACGGCGCGGAGACCGGACCGGGCAACAACCCCGGCGCCGGATCGCCGCGTCACATCTACGACGAGGCGCACGTGATGCTCGACCAGACCGTGCCCCAGGGCAGCGTCATCAAGCTGCAGAAGGACTCGTCCAACACCTCGCAGTACGCGATCGACTACATCAACACCGAGCAGGTCGCCCCGGTCGCCAACCCGGACCCGAACGCCTACCTCACCCCGGCTGGCTTCGGCCAGCAGGACGTGCAGAACGCGCTCGACACCGTTCGCCAGGACACCACGGGCAAGCTCGTCGGCGTCTACCTGCCCGCCGGGCAGTACCAGACCACCGGCAAGTTCAACGTCTACGGCAAAGCCGTCAAGGTGGTGGGCGCAGGACCCTGGTACACCCAGTTCAACTCGCCCACCACGTCGGAGAACTCGGACGTCGGCTGGTCGGTGCAGAGCAGCGCCAACGGCTCGACTTTCCAGGGCTTCGGCTGGTTCGGCAACTACACCTCCCGTATCGACGGGCCCGGCAAGGTCTTCGACCTGACCGACGTCTCCAACATCACCGTCGACGACGTCTGGATCGAGCACCAGGTGTGCGCCATCTGGGGCACCCACGTGAACGGGCTGAAGGCCACGAACATGCGGATCCGCGACACCTTCGCGGACGGCATCAACCTCACCAACGGCAGCCAGAACAACCTGGTGAGCAACGACGAGGCCCGATCGACCGGCGACGACAGCTTCGCGCTGTTCGCGGCCCAGGACCACAACTCCTCGGACCTTACCGGGAACACCTTCCAGAACCTGACCGCGCTGACCCCGTGGCGGGCGGCCGGTGTCGCCGTCTACGGCGGTGAGAACAACACCCTGCAGAACCTGTACGTGGCCGACACGCTGACCTATGCGGGCATCACCATCAGCTCGCTGAACTTCGGCTATCCCTTCCAGGGATTCGGCACCCAGCCGACCACCATCCAGAACGTCTCGCTGGTGCGCGACGGTGGTCACTTCTGGGGCGGCCAGGTGTTCCCCGCGATCTGGCTGTTCTCCGCGACCCAGCCGTTCCAGGGGATCCGGGTGAACGACACCGACATCGTCGACCCGACGTACGCCGGCATCATGTTCCAGACCGACTACGTGGGCGGCACGGCGCTCAATCCCGTCAAGGACACCGTCTTCACCAACACGTCCATCACCGGGGCACAGCAGAGCGGAGACGCCTACGACGCGAAGTCCGGCTATGGCATCTGGGCCAACCCGATGCCCGAATCGGGACAGGGACCGGCCGTGGGCTCGGCGACGTTCAACCACCTGACCCAGAGCAACAACCACATCGACGTCTACAACCCGACCACGACCTTCACCATCAACGTCAATCCCTGACGGCAACGCCCCCGGGGGCCGGCCCACAAGCGTGGGTCGACCCCCGGGTCGTGTGCATTGCCTTCTTTCATCACGCTGGGAATATTTTTCTTATCCAGATGGGAATCTTGCGACGTCTCATCATGCTCTGTACGGTCGAGGCGCCCGTCCCCCACATTCCCTGAAGGAGCATCCGATGCTTGAGATCCCAAGGCCTTTACGCGGCACGGGGCTCGCCCCGCGCCTGGCTGTGGCCCTTGTCGCCGCGCTCGGCCTGGTGTGGATGTCCTTCGCGCCGGCCGGCGCCGCCTCCCGCACCGCGGCTGCCCCACCGGCGTCGGCCGCCGACGCGGCGCCGGCCGCGAGCACACCGGCGGGCGCCACCACTCCGTTCACCACCTATGAGGCCGAGGCCGGCACCCTGGGCGGGGGCGCCGGCAGGGTGTCGCTGACCTCGGCGCCAACGACGCAGTACTCGAGCGCTGCACTCGAGGCGTCCGGGCACGCGTACGTCCACCTGGGCACCACCGGTCAGTCGGTGCAGTGGACGAACAACACGGGCCAACCCATCAGCTTCATCAACGTCCGGGCCAGCATTCCCGACTCCTCGTCGGGCGGCGGCACCACCGGCACGCTGAACCTGTACGTCAACGGCACCTTCCGGCAGGCGTTGAACCTCAACTCCAAGCAGACCTGGGTGTACGAGGGCAACAACAACTACAACACCAGCGACAACCAGAACCCGGCGGACGGCTCTCCGCGGGTGTTCTTCGACGAGTCGCACACGTTCGTCGTGGGCACGCCCATCGCCCCCGGCAGCACCTTCTCGCTGCAGAAGGACTCCTCGAACAGTGCGTCGTTCTACGACGTCGACGCCATCGACGTGGAGAACCCGCCGGCACCGATCGCCCAACCCGCCAACTCGATCTCCATCACCAGTTGCGGCGCGGTGTCCGACGACAACCCGACCAACGGGTCCGCCGACACCCAGTCGGTGGACAGCACCGCCGCCATCCAGAACTGCATCAACCAGGCGCAGTCCCAGGGCAAGATCCTCTGGTTTCCGCAGGGCACGTTCTACGTGAAGGGCACCACCGGCCTGCGCGCGCAGGGCATCACCATCGCCGGGGCCGGGATGTGGTACACCACGATCTACCGTGACGTGCCGGTGCCCAACAGCACCCCCCTGGCGGCGCTGTTCTCCCTGACCTCGTGCACCGTGCGGGACTTCCACATCGACGCCAACGCCGTCAGCCGCGGCACTGTCGGCGGCGACGGTGGCGCCATGGACACCACCGGCACCAACTGGGTGGCAGACGGCATCTGGACCCAGCACACCATGTCCGGCTTCTGGGCCTCGGGCACCGGCGGAAAGGTGCAGAACAGCCGCCTGACCTCGATCTGGGCCGACGGGATCAACCTGAACAACGTGTCGCTCGACGCGAACACCGGAAACGACCTGACCGCCACGAACAACTTCGTGCGCGGCACCGGTGACGACGCGATGGCGATCAACTCGGTCAACTACAACACCAGCGGCAGCACGACGACCTACTACAACCCGATGACCCACATCACCTTCACCGACAACACCGCGATCGCGCCGTGGGGCGGCAAGGGCATCGGGATCTACGGCGGAAGCGGCCACCAGGTCAGCAACAACTACATCAGCGACACCGCGCGGTACATCGGACTGGGCGCCGGCCGCTTCGGCGTCAACGGCAACGACCTGCTGTCCGCGACCGTGACCGGCAACGTCGTCGTCAGGTCGGGCGGCAACGCCTACAGCCAGGGCCAGCCCGCGCTGCACATCGGCAACGGCGGCGACGGCCAGAACACCGGCGTCGTCGACCACGTCACCGTCACCGGCAACACCGTGTCCGACTCCCTCTACGACGGGATCGGCTTCTCCACCTCGACCAACACGCTGCTGCAGAACAACACGATCACCAACCCCGGCCGCAACGGAGTGGTGATCGCACCGCCGTACTACCCTGCGCCCAGCGGATCCGCCACGATCACCGGAAACACCCTCACCGGACTGCACTCGGGGAACACCGCGTTCACCAACAACTCCAGCGGCTTCACCGCGACGGTGAGCGACAACAGCTGGCAGAACCCCGCGCCCGAGGGTCCCTACGGCGGCACTCCCGCGGCGGTGCCGGGCACCGTGCAGGCGGAGAACTACGACACCGGCGGTCAGGGCGTCGCCTACAACGTCAGCTCGGTCAACGGCAACGGCACCGCCTACCGCTCCGACGGCGTCGACCTGGAGACCACCTCCGACACCGGCGGCGGCTACAACCTCGGCTGGACCAGCAGCGGGCAGTGGTTCCGCTACACCGTGGACGTCGCCACGGCCGGCACCTACACCGTCAGCCTGAGGACCGCGGCTCCCGCCGCCGTGACCGACGCGTTGCACCTGTCCAACGCATCCGGAACCAACCTCAGCGGAGCGGTCGACCTCCCCGCCACCGGCGGCTGGCAGACCTGGACCACGGTCACCGCCAATGTCACACTCCCGGCCGGTCGGCAGGTCCTCACGCTCAACCAGGACAACAGCGGCTGGAATCTCAACCACCTCAGCTTCGCCGCGGCGAGCGGCTCCCCGTCGGCCACCTTGTCGGTCTCGCCGGCCTCGCTGACCTTCGCCGGCCAGACGCTGCACACCACCAGCGCGGCGCAAACGGTCACGGTGACCAACACCGGCACGGCGACAGCGACGATCTCCGGTGTCGCCGTCTCCGGTGACTACGCCCAGACCAACACCTGTGACACCTCCATTGCCGCCGGGGCCTCCTGTTCGGTCAGCGTCACCTTCACGCCGACCGCCTCCGGCACACGCACCGGCACACTCACCATCAACGGCAACGCCTCCAACAGCCCCACCACCGTGGCGCTGTCCGGCACGGGCGCCACCACCGGCACCAACCTGGCCGCCGGCAAGGCCACCAGCGAGTCCAGCCACACCCAGACGTACGCGTCGTCGAACGTCACCGACGGCAACCAGAGCACCTACTGGGAGAGCGCCAACAACGCCTTCCCGCAGTGGGTGCAGGTGGACCTCGGCTCCGCCCAGAGCGCGTCCCGCGTGGTCCTCCAGCTGCCCGCCGGCTGGGGTGCCCGTACCCAGACGCTGTCCCTGCTCGGGAGCACTGACGACGCCACCTTCACCACGGTCAAGGCGTCGGCGAGCTACACCTTCGACCCCGCCTCCAGCAACACGGTCACCATTACCTTCCCCACCACCGCCCAGCGGTACTTCCGGGTGAACATCACGGCGAACTCGGGGTGGCCGGCCGGGCAGCTCTCGGAGTTCCAGGTCTGGAGCTCCTGAATCGACCGGCATCTCACCGGTGCGTCCCTGCCGGTGTCTGTGCCTGCCGAAACTGACGGCATGACGGTGCCGCCGAGCACACAGGGCTCGGCGGCACCTTGAGTTCGGGTCAGTTCAGGTGTTCCAGACCTGGAACTCCGAGATCTGTCCCGCCGGCCAACCGGTGTTCGCCGTGCCCTTGCGCCGTCACCACCGTATCGTCAGCCGTCAACTCGCCCCTCGGACACTCCTTATAGCGATACGGGATCGAGGGCCTCGACCTAACGGTCGCGGTCCTCGTTGCGTTGTCGTAGGTGATCGTGATGCCCAGGGCTTCGTAGAGGGGCTCTTTCGTGTCGGCGTCGGCGGCTTGGATACCCTGAGTGATGCCTCCGAGCCTCTCAGTAATCTCCCGGATCTGGTCGTCCGAGAGGGGCGGTTTCTTCTTCCGGGTCACGGTGGGCGGTGCGTCGAGCTTCTTCTGGGCGCACGGGCAGGAGGACAGCAACTGGCCTTGGGTGCCGGAGATTCCGTTCACGTTCGATCATTCGGTGAGTACAGTTGATCTGACAGTCATCGCCGAGTCGAGCCAGGGCCGCCGGAACTCACCTCTCGGTTCCGCCACCCCGGACATCACCGTGATCCTCGGCCGGACGAACACCACACCGACCGTACGGCCACCCACGCCCGGCCCCGCCCCCAGGGCCGGCAGCGCCCGCTCCGCCGCCGACGCCCCGTGCTCCGTCGTTTCCAACGGCCGCCCCCCGGCAGGCAGCGACCGCCGGTACATGTGAAGTCCCAAGAAAATTGCATCACTTGCGCAATAATGAAACCGGTTGTAGACCGGGCCGAGGGGAGGGCCGTGCCATGCGAGACAAGTCAACGGCGGAGCATCTGCTGGAAGAACTGGCCGCAGAAGGTCCCTCGCCAGGCCCAGACGACCTGATCCGACACGTCTACCGGCCCGTGACCGTGTCCGACCCCGCCGGATGGCCGTGGCCGGGCATCATCACCGCCTGGTGGACCGACCACCGTGGCATCACCCTGTGCCGCCTGCGCCTGTCCGGAGTCCCGGCGCCGCGCTGGGCGGTCTACGACCCCGACCGGATCACTCTGCTGGTCAAGGGCGGCTGCTAGTGGTCCGGTCGGCGAGAAGGCCAGCCGTAGCACGACAGGCGATGTCGGCCTGGGGCTGCAATGCCCTGGGAAACGCGCCGGAGAGGGAAAGCACCCATGTCGCACGGCGACGCCCAACGACACGACGCGAATCTCCGGCTGGGAGCCGCGGTGGCCGAGATCGAAGGGCTCTATACGGCACTGCTGAGGGCCACATCCCCCCGACGGCAGCAGCGGCTTCGGGCCGAACTGGCACGCGCCGCCGAACGGCTTGCGGCGCTCGCGGCCGTTCCGGGCCAGAGGCGGGGAAGAGTGTCGCCGGTGCCCCCGAGGCGCACGCGCCAGGAGCGGCGCAGAGCGCTGGCCGAGCTGGGCGCGGCGTGGATCAACGAGCGCTACGGACGGAGCGCACGCTGACGCCATGGGGACACGTTTGCCAGATTGCGCAACCAATTGATCAATGATGCCTCGCTCCGCCTGATGGGGACTGACACTCCTCGACGGCGTCCCGGGCCTGACCGTTTGTGGGAGTGGGAGATGCCTGACCTGCGGGAGGGCTCCGCCGGCCGCGCCGCGCGCCGCCGTGGCACCCAGGTGCCCCGTCAGCGTACGGAGGGGTCCTCCGGCGGTCGGCCCCCCGGCCGGGAAGGCGCACGGCGCCGTGTCCGGCAGTCGTTGTTCGCGACCATCGCCAACGACCAGCCCCTGACCGGCGACTCGGGCAAGAAGTCCACGGCGGCCACCGCCACCGCCTCCCCCCGGGCGGTCGACCCCTCCCGGATCGCCGTGAAGATCGAGAACGGCACCGGCACCGGCGTGCCACGCGCCTCCGAACTCGCCACCACCCTCACCGGCAAGGGCTTCAGCTCGGGCACCACCACGGCCAACGCCCCCGGCACGACGCCCACCACCACCCTCACCTACGGCGCCGGCCAGAAACCCCAGGCCCAGGCGGTGGCCACAGCGCTCGGCCTGCCGTCCTCACACCTCAAGCAGGGCGGCACCGACGGCCTGACCCTCGTGATCGGCAGCGACTGGCCCAGCGGCACCACCTACCCCAGCGGCAACGGCGGCACCTCCTCCCCGGCGCCCGCCGACACCCATGCCGCGGTCACCAACGCCCATGCGGAGACCGCAGACCAGTCCAAGAGCTGCGCCCAGGTCAGCCCGTACAAGACCGTCCAGTTCAACGGCGTCAACATGACCCCCGCCCAGGCGTACGCCGCCGCAACCGGCCAGCCCGACTCGGACCGCTGACCCGCAGGCAACCCCCTCGCCGGCCCGGGCCCGGACCCGTCCGGTGTCGGCCACCACACCGACCAGGCCCGCATCGCCATCGGCTCCGGCGGCCTGAGCGGGCAGGGGCGCTTCCACGGGGGCGCAGACCACGGGGCAGTTCGCGGCTCCTCCATGTTCGCCGTGTGGATGGCCGTGGGGCTCCTTCAGTCGACAAGGGTCCAGCGGTCCGTGCGGGCCTAACCCAGTGCCACCGCCAGCGTCCCGGTCCGCCCGGGATCGGGTGCGGTGTGTGTCCAGCCCCGGTCCGAGGCGGTGCTGCTCCAGCGACGGCCCTCGAACGTCACGGACGCGGCGTGCAGTTCGGTGGCGTGGCAGACCAGCCACAGGGCGAGGGACCAGCCCGTGGAAGCCTGATCGGCCGCGATCGGGTAGCTGACGCTGCCGCCGGAGGCAGGCAGGGCGACCGGCGCGTCTCCGAACTCCCGCCGGACGGTTGCCGCGACACCGCCACCGTCACCGGCCTCGCTCACGGCGCCCGCCGCGCCGCTTCCTGCGTCGGAGGGGGCCGGATCGGCCCCGCTCACCGTGCAGCTCAGCGCCGGCCCCTCCCGCCCCGTCAGCACGTCGGCCAGCGTCGCCGCCATGTCCTCGTGCTGGGCGTACGCCTCCGGGTAGCCGCTGTGCTGGACCCGCTGCGCGGCGACGGTGACCGGCAGTGCGACGTAGTCCGGCACCTTCACCAGCGCGTCGAAGAACCTGCCCGACGCGTAGACGGGGTCGCGGATCTGCGCAGGGCTGCCCCAGCCCTGGGACGGACGCTGCTGGAACAGGCCGATTGAATCGCGGTCCCCGTAGGTGAGATTGCGGAGTTTGGACTCCTGGATCGCGGTCGCCAGGGCGATGGTGACGGCCCGTTCCGGCAGGCCGCGCGCGTGGGCCACGGCCGCGATGGTCGCGGCGTGGGACGCCTGGTCCGGGTCGAGCGTGACCGTCGTGCCGTCCGGGCCGTGCGCCGTGCACTCGTCGGGAGTCGTCGAGTGCATGAGCCGGACGGCGAGGTAGCTCACGAGCGCCAAGACCACGCTCACCCCGATCACCACCGCCCGCGCCTTGCGGCTTCCCCTCCTGCGTGCCGCCACGCCGACCCTCCTCTTACCTGCCCTCAGCTACAGTTCAGTTGCTTTGTTGCGCAACCTTATAACCTTGTTGGCCGTGGCCCGGAACGGGACTTCGGCGTAGAACCGATCGAGGGGGAAGGCATGACTGGTCGGCGTGGACCGGCGGAACCGGCCGTGCGGCCAAGCCGGTCAGGACGCCTGAGCGACCGGGACCTGGAGCTGGCCCTCCTGCTCGGCGCGGTCCTCATCTGCTGCTACGGCTATGCCGAGACGGCCCTCGCCGTCAGCGGCAAGCTGCCGCCGAGTATGGCGCTGACGTGCCTGGCGGCGGTCGCCCTGCCCGTGGTGTGCCATGTCGCCGTACGCCGGTTCGCGCCCAATGCCGATCCGCTGATCCTGCCGCTGGCCACCCTGCTCAGCGGTCTGGGGCTCGTCCTCATACACCGGCTCGACCTGGCCTACGCGGCGCACTACCGTCACGCGACGGCCGCGGCGTCCGGGCAGTTGATGTGGTGTGTCATCGCCGTGGTGGTGTTCGCCGCGGTGGTGGCCCTGCTCAGGGACCACCGCAGGTTGCAGCGCTATCCGTACGTCACGATCACCCTGGGACTCGTCCTGCTGATGGCGCCGGCCTTCTATCCCGGCGACGTCTACGGCGCCAAGCGGTGGATCTTCATCGGGCCGCTGTCCTTCCAGCCCGGCGAGTTCGTGAAGATCATCATCGTGGTGTTCTTCGCCGGATACCTGACGCTGCGCAGGGACGCCCTCGCGCTTGCCGGCCGGCGCGTCATGGGTATGTACCTGCCACGTGGGCGACAGCTCGGTCCGGTCGCGGCGGTGTGGATCCTCAGCCTGCTCGTCCTGATCTTCGAGCGGGACCTCGGCACCTCGCTGATCTTCTTCGGCCTGTTCGTGATGATGCTGTACATCGCGACCGAGCGCACCAGCTGGGTGGTGTTCGGCGTCGTGATGTTCGCCGTCGGCGCCTTCGTCGTCGGCTCCTTCGAACCGCACGTGCACGGCCGTGTCGTCGCCTGGCTGCATCCCATGGACATCTTCCTGCCGCCGGACAAGCGCCCGGCGGGACTGGTCTCGGACCAGGCCGCCCAGGCGTTGTTCAGCTTCGGCTCGGGCGGCATCCTCGGCGCCGGCCTCGGCCAGGGCCACCCGGAGCTCATCGGCTTCGCCGGACGCAGCGACTTCATCCTCACCACCGTCGGCGAGGAGCTCGGCCTGACCGGCGTCACGATCGTCATCCTGCTCTACGCGCTGCTCGCCGAGCGCGGCCTGCGGACGGCCCTGACGGTCACCGACCCGTTCGGCAAACTGCTCGCCGGCGGTCTGGCCGCGGCGCTGGTGCTGCAGGTCTTCGTCGTGTGCGGCGGTGTCACCGGGCTGATCCCGCTCACCGGAAAGGCCCTGCCGTTCCTCGCCCAGGGCGGCTCGTCCATGGTCGCCAACTGGCTGCTGGTCGCCGTCCTGATCAAGGTCAGCGACACGGCCCGACGGCCCCCGCCGGTGCCGGCCGCGGACGTCGCCGCCGCCGAGACCCAGTTGGTACGGCCGTGAGCCCGGCATCCCCTTCGGCGACAGAGCGGAGGCACCGATGTTGTTCGATGTGAGCCCCCTGGACCTGCTCGTCCTGGGAGTCATGATCATCCTGCTCTTCGGCCCCGACAGGCTGCCCGAGGTCATACAGAAGGTGACCGGGTTCCTGCGGAAGGTCCGCGCGTTCTCCGAGGCCGCCAAGGAGGACGTCCGCTCGGAACTGGGTCCGGAGTTCAAGGACCTGGAGCTGGAGGACCTGCACCCGAAGACGCTCGTGCGCAAGCACCTCCTCGACGGCGACGGCCTTGGGATCGAGGAGATCCGCTCCGCCCTGGACCCGAGGGCGGAACTGGCGGAACTGGCCGACGCGGTGAACGGTGAGCCGAGCGAGTCGACGGAGCGGGCCGCGCGAACTGAGCCGACCGGGCGGACTGGAAGTGGGGCGAGCCGAGTGGCCTCGCCGGAGCAGGCCCCCGGGCACGCCTACGATCCCGACGCCACCTGAGCGACGACGAGCGGTCGGGCGGTCTGGGCCGCACCGAGCGGTAGGGATACGGCTGAGGGCCGCCCGTCACTGGAAGGCGAACGCGCCGGCCCTCCGCGGAGGGCGAACGCGCGGCCCTCCGCCGGAGGGCGAAGGCATCGGCCCCTCCGCCCGAGGAGGACGGCGTGCCGCCTCGCCCCGCGTGGGCAGCCGCCCCTACGCCGGCATGAGGCAGACGCCCCTCACACTGGCGTGCACCAGCCGGCCGGCCCCCGGCCCGGCTCGAAGCAGGCGCCCCTTACGCCAAGGTGAAGTACGCGAGGCTGCCCAGGCCCGCCACCGAGCAGTAGATGGCGAACGGGATAAGGGTGCGGTTCTCGAAGTAGCGGACGAGGTAGCGGGTTGCGAGGTAGGCCGCCACGAACGCGGCCAGGCTGCCCGCCAGCAGCGGGCCGCGCAGGCCGTTGCCCTGTGCACCGAGCAGCGGCGGCAGCTTGAGCAGTGCGGCGCCGCCGATCACCGGCGTGGCGAGCAGGAACGCGAAGCGAGCGGAGTCCTCGTGGCCCAGGCCCTTGAAGATGCCCGCGCTGATCGTGGAGCCGGAGCGGCTGATGCCCGGGAGGAGGGCGAGGATCTGGGCCGCGCCGATCGTCACGGCCTGCCGGATCGTCATGCGGGTGATCCGCAGGTCCGACTGTTCCTCGGCCGACAGATGTTCCTCCCCGGGGGCGGTCACGGCCCCGGCCCTCCTGCGGCCGGTCCCGCCGCGCCGCAGCTGCTCGGTGACGAAGAGCACGATGCCGTTGAGCGCCAGGAAGATCGCGGTGGGGATCGGGCGCCCGAGCGTCGTGCGGAACACCTTGTCGAGCGCAACGCCGGCGACCGCGACCGGGACGCACGCGGTGACGATCAGCCAGGCGAGCCGCTGGTCCACGGTCTCGATCCGGCGCTGGGTGACCGACGTCGCGAGGCCGCGAATCACGCGGACCCAGTCCCGCCAGAAGTAGACGACGAGCGCGAGCGCGGTGGCCAGGTGGAGGCCGACCAGCTCGTTGAGGTAGAGGGACCCGTCGGCGGAGACATTCAGGTCGTGTTTCCAGTGCCCGCCGAGCAGCGCGGGTATCAGGATGCTGTGCCCCAGGCTGGAGACGGGGAACAGTTCGGTGACGCCTTGCAGCAGGCCGACGCCCACGGCTTCGGGATAGGTCAGAACGGACATCGGCCGGCCTTCGTCTCCAGGTGTGCAAGGGGGGCGGAGCCGAGGGCCCGCGCACGGCGGACGGCTCCGGCCGCGGAAGGTACTACAGGCAGGCAAGAAACCGGTCAGCCCACCCGAAGCGCCCGGCTCACGCTGCTCCCTCTTCGGACGTCGACAGCCGGACCGCCGCCAGGAATTACCCGGCTTGGCCCTGTTTGTTCCCGTCGAGCAGATTCCGTTCGTGGCGCTTGCGGGCGAGGACGAGCCCGGCGGCGTACAGCGCCAGGACGATGGTGAGAAGCAGGTAGTACTCCGGCGGGAGCACGGTGAGGCCGAGCAGCGGGCCGAGCGGGGAGACCGGCAGCACCAGACCGATGACCGCGAGGCCGGTCGCGGTCCAGCCGACCGGGCCGGGCGGGCGGTCCTGGAAGAAGCGGCGGCCGGTCCGCAGCAGCACCATCACCAGACTCTGGGTGATCAGGTTCTCGGTGAACCAGCCGGAGTGGAAGACCGCCTCGTCGTCGACCGGGCCCGGGCCGTGCAGGGCGAGGGCCAGGACGACGAAAGTGGCGAGGTCGGCCGCCGCGTTGAGGATGCCGAAGCCGGCGATGAAACGCAGCAGGGCGCGCGGGCGGAGGGCGACCGGGCGGCGCAGCAGGGCCGAGTGGGGGCGGTCGTAGGCGAAGGCGAGCTGCACCGTGTCGAAGCACAGGTTCTGCACCAGTACCTGCGCCGGGAGCATCGGCAGGAAGGGCAGCAGAAGACCGGCGGCCAGCATCGCGATGACGTTGCCGACGTTGGACGACAGGGTGATGCGCAGATACGTGGCGATGTTGCCGCCGCTGTGCCGGCCCGCCCGGATGGCGTGGTCGACGGCGGTGAGGTCCTTGTCGGCGAGCACGACGTCGGCACTTTCCCGCGCCACGTCGGTGGCGCCGAGTGGGGCGATGCCGACGTCGGCCGCCCACAGCGCGGACACGTCGTTGACCCCGTCGCCGAGGAAGCCCACGGTGTGACCGCCGGTGCGCAGCGCGGCGCTGATCCGGGCCTTGTGCTCGGGGGTGCAGCGGGCGAAGACGGTCGTTCGGCGGGCCAGCTCGGCCAGTTCGGCGTCGGTCAGACCGTCGATGCGGTCGGCGGTGACCACGGCGTCCTCACCGAGCGGGACATTCAGGTCGCGACAGGCCCGTGCCGCCGTGCCCGGGTGGTCACCGGTGAGGATCTTGACCGTGACGCCGCGTGCGGCGAGGGCGGCGAGGGCGGGCGCCGCCGTGGGCGCGAGGGCGTCGTGCAGGGTGACGAAGCCGCGGAAGTCCAGGCCGCGTTCATCGGCCGGGGTGTACTCGCGCAGCCGGACCGCGCGTTCGGCGGTGGCCACCGCCAGCACCCGCAGGCCGTCCCGCGCGGCGCGGTCCGCGAGGTCCGTCAGGCGCCGCACCTCCGCCGGCTCCAGCGCACAGCGCTCCAGGACGGCCTCCACGGCGCCCTTGACGACGAGCGTGTGCGCGCCCAGCCGGCCGGGGGTGCGCACCACGGCCGTGGACAGCCGGCGCACGGGGTCGAACGGGAGCGCCGCGGCCCCGTCGTACGCCATCAGGTCGTCCTCGTCGACCGCGTCCAGGAGCGCCTCGTCCAGCGCGTCGGGCTCGGGCAGCTCGGCGAGCTGAAGGGTCCACCAGGCGTTGACGGCGGCCCAGCGCACCACCTCGGGATCGGCGTCGCCCGCGGTGTCCAGGCCCCGCTCGACCACCGGCCGGTCCTGGGTGAGCGTGCCCGTCTTGTCCAGGCACAGCAGGTCGACCGCGCCCAGGTCGTGCAGGGCCGGGAGCCGTTTGACGATCACCCCGTGCGTGCGGGCCAGCAGCGACGCGCCGCGCGCCAGACACGTCGTGACGACGACCGGCAGCATCTCCGGCGTCAGCCCCACCGCCACCGCCACCGCGAACGGCAGGGTCTCCAGCCCCCGGTCGCGCAGCGCGGCGTTGGCCATAAGCACCAGCGGCGGGGTGAGCAGCATGAACCGGATCAGGATCCACGAGATGCCGTGCACCGACCGGTCGAAGGCGCTCCGCTCGCGCCGGCCCACCGTACGGTCGTGTGCGGCCGCGAACCGGGTGCGCCCGCCCGTCTCCATCACGAC
This sequence comes from Streptomyces sp. NPDC001796, assembly GCF_042892355.1. NCBI lineage: Bacteria > Bacillati > Actinomycetota > Actinomycetes > Kitasatosporales > Streptomycetaceae > Streptomyces > Streptomyces sp. NPDC001796. The sequence continues at coordinate 317,884 of NZ_JBIAUC010000009.1, forward strand.
GGCGGTGCCGCTGCCGGTGGCGACGCTGCTGCCCTGGAAGCACAGCTGCGGCTGCTCGAACACGGCGGCCGGGGCCGGCCCGGCGACGTCCGCCGTGTGCTTCGCAACCGGGGCCGACTCACCGGTCAGCGCCGACTGGTGCACGGTGAGTCCCCGCGCGCGCAGCAGCCGTACGTCCGCCGGGACCAGGTCGCCCGGGCCGAGCTGGACGATGTCCCCGGGGACCAGGTCCTCCACCGGGATCTCCTGCGGCTCGGGCGCCGCGTCGTCGGCGGACCTGCGCAGCACGGTGGAGGTGGTGGCGACCAGCTCGCGCAGATGAGCCATGGACTGGTCGGCCCGGCGCTCGCCGGAGGCCCGCAGCACCGTGCTGATCACGACCAGCACGAGGATCACACAGGCAGTGGACCAGGCGAGCACAAATGCGGAGACCACGGCGAGGCAGAGGAGCACCGCGGTGAAGGGGTCGCGCAGGCCGCGCAGCAGCAGGCGCGGCCAAGAGGCGTCCTCACGGGCGGGCAGCGTGTTGCCCCCGAAGCGGGCCAGGCGCAGCGCGGCCTCGTCCTCCGTCAGCCCGCGCGGCCCGGTGTCCAGCCGCCGCAGCACCTGCAGTGCCGTGCCCGCGTCCGACGCCCCGGCGGGCGTCCGCGTCGCGGTGTCACGCGGCGTGCGCGTGCCCGGTACGCCCCCGGACACCGGCGTCGCAGCGTCCTCTCCCCAGGCCGGGGCGCTCCTAGGCATCGGTCCCCTGCAATCCACCCTCGACAGCGGTCGGTTCCGCGGCGCGCCGGGACAGTTGGCCGACCATCACCCGCACGACGGCGACGACATCGGGGTCGTCGACGTAGTAGATCTGTCGTCGGCCCTCCCGGCGGGAGCGGACAAGACCCGCGAGCTTCAGTTTGGACAGGTGCTGGCTGACGGCCGGGAGCGCCCCGCCGATCCGGTCCGCCAGCGCGCTCACGTCGCTCTCGCCCTGGGCCAGGGCCCACATGATGTGCAGCCTCGGCGCCGCGGCCAGCAGCCCGAAGGCGGCGGCCGCCTCCGCGAGCACATCGGTGGACGGATCCTCGAAGCCGCCGAAGATCTGCGCCACAGTCCCCTCCCTCTCGCCACCGGCCCACCAGGGTCGCCCGCAGCACGCGGCCACCAGTCTAGGCGTCACCTGCCGGACGTCTCGGCCGTCGGCTGTGAACCTCGGCGGGCTCCGTGTTCCTTGATCGACTCGGCGCGTTCGACGGTTTCGCCGACGTCGTGGCGCCTGGCGCGCTGTCCGTCCGGGGCAGGGGCGGGCGGGTTTCGGTGCGTCTGCCGAGCGGGCCGGAGGCCGTCGCACGACCGGTTGTGCCCGGGCCGGGGTATTGCCCACCTGACGCACGGCGGGTCAGAGATCGGTGAGTTGTTCGCTCTTGCGGTCCTCGATGATGTGGTCCACACACACGGCGAGGATGATCAGCAGCAGTCCGTCCGGCTCGTACATCACGTCCACCGCGTAGGCGTCGCGGATGCTGAACCAGCGACGCGAGATGTGGGCCAGGGTGGTGCCGTTGTCCGTGATGTCGAACTCGCGGTCCCAGAGGTTGCCGGACACCCGCAGCCGACGCCCGTCCCGCAGGGTCACCTTGAAACGGTCGCCGAAGATGCGGAACCTCCGCTTGCTGATGCGGCCTATGGCCTCGCCGTTCTGCTTGATCAGAATCGTGTGATGAAGGGTCAGGGCCTTCTTCACGATGCTCGCCACCTGCTCACCCCGAGCGTCCACGAAGTGGAACGTGGTGCGCAGTCGCATCAGTTTGCGATCGACCTTGATCACCTTCTGCCGGTGCTCCGTCTCGACCCAGGCCTCCCCGTGGAACGCCGGCAGGAGATCACGTACCAGGTAACGCATGGAGTACCCCGTCCGGATCCGGAGATGGCAAGCACCATCCGTCCGCGATAATAGTTGCGCCGTTGCGCAAGACAGCAAGGGCATCCGCACGTGAAACGGGGAGTCACACATGGCCACTGCACACCGCCGCCCTATGAAGAGCCGCGCGGCGGCGCTACTCCTGACGCTGCTGCTCGGACTGGGCCTGACGGTGACACCGGCGGCCGCCGCGACCGACACCCTGCAGCGGGCGACGGCGGCCGTCACCACCGTACGCACCGGGTACGCGTCGCCGCACACCGCCTCCGACCTCAGCCTCCGCCACCCCATGTCCCGGCATCACGCCTCGCCGGCTCGGCTCCGCACCTCGAAGACCAGGAAGAAGAGCGGCTTCTTCAAGAAGCTCGGCATCTTCCTCCTGGTCATCGTCATCCTGGGCATCCTCTTCATCGCGCTGCTGGTCTGGTTCCTGGTCCGGCTCGTCCGCAGGGCCTTCTCCCGCGGTGGCCGGCGCTGAGCCGGCGACCGGCCGTGCACCCTTGAGGCCGTTGCACCCGGACGTCAGGAGCGCGCCCTGTGTCTTCCTCGTCCGGCTTCGGGCCGTGGCCACGAGACACGACAAGCTCGCCGTCCGCTACGAGGCCGCTGTGCCGGCCGCGGTCCTCAACGCACGGCTGCTCCTACCCGACCGGGCGGCGATCGTGTCCCAGTACCCTCCGACACAGGGGGCGATCATGAAGGAGCGGACGGGATCGCCCCCTTTGTTCTCGACCTGGTTGCAGAGGTGACCGTGTGGCTCTGACCGGAACGTCCTTCTTCGCGGTACTCGTGATCGCGGCCGTCGTGGCGGTGATCGGCACGATCGCCCTGTGGTCCTGGGTGCGCGGACCGAAGGTCGTGCGCTGGCTGGTGCACGGTGTGATGATCGGTGTGTGCCAGCTGACGGCCATCTGTGTCGTGGCGACGTGGATCAACAACAGCTACGGCCTGTACGCCTCCTGGTCCGATCTCCTCGGTAACACGAACAACGGCAACGCGGTGGCGATGCCCGGACCGCCGATATCCCGTGCCAAGTTCAACCACGCCACCCAGGACGGGGTCCTCGACACCTACTTCCACGGGCGGCGTTCGGCGCTGTCCGGTCAGGTGCTGGTGTGGACGCCGCCGCAGTACGACCAGGCCGCCTACCGCACGAAGCGCTTCCCCGTGCTGATGCTGCTGCACGGGGTGCCCGGCTCGCCGCAGTCCTGGCTGGAGCACGGCGGGATGCCGGGGGCGTTCCAGGACCTGCTGAACCAGCGGAAGGTGAACCCGTTCATCCTCGTCATGCCGGTGGTCAACCCTGGCAGCGTGGACACCGACTGCAGCGACCTGCCCCAGCGCAAGGTGGCGACCTGGCTCTCTTCCGACGTACCGGACCTGATCCGGCAGAAGTTCCGCACGCTGTCCGGTCCCCGCGGCTGGGGTGTGATGGGCTACTCCACGGGCGGCTTCTGCTCCGCGAAGCTGCCGCTGCAGTACCCGAAGGTCTTCGGCGCGGGCGCGGCCCTCGACCCCGACCCGCTCACCGGCGACCGATCCGTCATTCCGGATGCGGCCCAGCGGCGGGTGAACAGCCCGATGTACCTGGTCCGGCACACCCGCGCACGGGTCAGCCTGTTCCTTGCGACCTCCCGGCAGGACCGGTTCAGCCCCGCCCCGGCCATCGAGGAGTTCGCATCGGCGTCCGCGGCGTCGCCCGTGCGGGTGCGGACCCTGCTGCTGCCGAGCGGCGGTCACAACTACAACACGTGGTCGGCGGAGTACCCGGCGGCCTTCGGCTGGTTGAACCAGTGGCTGTCGGCGCCGCGTTGAGTCCGTGCCCCGCCTCGGCGGACCCGCGCCGCGAGCGCCTCTGACGCCCGCTCGCCGAAGAGGACGGAGCGCCGGCGGCCCGGGGGTCCGTGCCAGCCCAGGAGCCGGGGCCGCTGCGGCAACGCACGGTCCGCCCGTAGGGCTGAGGGGCGGCCGCAGCTGCCGACGGCTGTGGTCCACAGAGCTCACACGACAAAAATGAACCAGATTCTCTTTGAATTCTTTTAGAAATCGGAAGGAGCGTGTGGAAGGCAACTCGAAATCGCTCACCATGGTCTATGGTTCGTCAATTTCCTCCCATGGGCGGGCAGTAAATCAATTGCGTGGAGTTGGTGAACGTCTCGGCGGCCAAGAGCATCTGATGGCCCGTAAGGGGTTTGGAAGCCCGTCAGTACCGAAAGCCCGAGGCACGACTTTGACATCGACCGCACTCGATGCCCCGCCACCGTCCCCCGAGTCCTCCGGAGAGCGGGCCCTGTTCCGCTCTGCGGCGGCCGCGTCGCCCCGCACCCTTGTAGACGTCCTGCAGGCCACCGCCGCCGTGCACCCGGACGCACCCGCCCTGGACACCGGCGCCGAGGTGCTGACCTACCTCGAACTGTGCGCCGAGGTCCGCCGACGCGCTCGGCGGCTCAACGAGCAGGGAATCGGCCCCGGCGACCGGGTCGGCATACGAGTGCCCTCGGGCAGCGCAGAGCTGTATCTGTCGATCCTGGCCGTACTGCACTGCGGCGCGGCCTATGTCCCGGTCGACGCCGACGACCCCGAGGAACGCGCCGCCACCGTGTTCCGCGAGGCCGGCGTGTGCCACGTCCTGGGGACGCACCCGCAGCCCGCCGACCTCGCGACGCCGTCCGGAGCGGCGGCGGGATCCGCGCCCGCACCCGGGGACGACGCATGGATCATCTTCACGTCCGGTTCGACCGGCGCGCCGAAGGGCGTGGCCGTCACCCACCGGTCCGCCGCGGCCTTCGTGGACGCCGAGGCGGCGCTGTTCCTGCGCGACCGTCCGCTCGGCCCCGGCGACCGCGTGCTGGCGGGACTGTCCGTCGCCTTCGACGCCTCCTGCGAGGAGATGTGGCTGGCATGGCGCTCCGGCGCCTGCCTGGTGCCGGCCGAACGGGCCCTGGTACGGGCCGGCCACGAACTGGGCCCCTGGCTCGAGAAGCGCGACATCACCGTTGTCTCCACCGTCCCCACCCTGCTGGCGATGTGGCCCCAAGAGGCGCTGACCCGGGTGCGGTTGCTGATCCTCGGCGGCGAGGCCTGCCCTCCCGGTCTCGCCGAACGATTCGCCCGCCCCGAGCGTGAGATGTGGAACACCTACGGCCCCACGGAGACCACCGTCGTGGCCTGCGTCGCCCGCCTGGAGCCCGGGCAGCCGGTGCGCATCGGACTGCCGCTGGCCGGCTGGGAGCTGGCAGTGGTGGACGAGACCGGGGAACCGGTGACGCACGGCGAGCAGGGCGAACTGGTCATCGCCGGCGCTGGAACCGCACGGTACCTCGACCCAGTCAAGGACGCGGAGCGCTTCCGACCGTGCCCGGCGCTGGACTCGCCGCGCGCCTACCACTCGGGCGACCTGGTGCGCGCCGACGCCGAGGGACTGGTTTTCGTCGGACGCATCGACGACCAGGTCAAGCTCGGCGGACGCCGTGTCGAACTCGGTGAGATCGACGCGGCGCTCCTCGCCCTGCCGGGTGTGCGCGGCGCGGCCGCGGCCGTGCAGTCGACCGCGGCCGGTGCCCAGGTACTCGTCGGCTACATCCTCCCGCAGCAGACGGCCGACGGCCGCTCCGTCTTCGAAGCCGACAAGGCCAGGGCACGACTGAGTGAGTGGCTGCCCGCACCGCTGGTACCGGTCCTGGCCGAGGTGACGGACCTGCCGACGCGGGCGTCCGGGAAGGTCGACCGGAAGGCGCTGCCCTGGCCGGTGCCCCTGGCCGGCGGCGACCACGGCGGCGACACGGAGCACCGTCTGCACGGGACGGCCGCACGGCTGGCCGACGTCTGGGAGCAGTTGCTGGGCCTGCGGCCCGGCCGCGACAGCCATTTCGTGGATCTCGGCGGTAGCAGCCTGACCGCCGCCCGGATGGCCTCGATGCTGCGCGAGGAGTATCCGGGTCTCTCCGTCGCCGACCTCTACCGGCACCCCGTGCTCCAGGACATGGCCGACCATCTCGACTCCCTGGCCGGCGCCGTGCGCGAGGTGCGCCCCGCCCGGCCGGTACCCCGGCGGACCGCTGTCGTCCAGTTCCTTGTCACCCTGGCCGGTTACGGGATCACCGGGCTGCGCGGCCTGGTCGGCCTGGCGACGGCGGACAACGTGCTCGGCTGGATCACCCCGCACCGCTGGGCCCCGCACACCTCCTGGTGGCTCGTCCTGGTGGGCTGGGTGGTGCTGTTCAGCGCACCGATGCGCTGCCTGATCGGCGCGGTCCTCGCCCGTACGCTGGCCGGCTCGCTCACCCCGGGCGCGTATCCGCGCGGCGGACGTGTCCATCTACGGCTGTGGACCGCGGAACGGGCGGTGACCGCTTTCGGCGTGGCCGCCCTGCTCGGCACCCCGTGGGCCGCTTGGTACGCCCGGATCCTCGGTTGCCGGATCGGACGCGACGTACAGCTGCACACCATGCCCCCGGTGACGGGCCTGGCCGAACTGGGCGACGGCTGCAGTATCGAGCCCGAGGCGGACATCGCAGGCTGGTGGCTCGACGGCGACACCCTGCACATCGGCACTGTCACCATCGGTCCGGGCGCGCGGGTGGGCCACCGCAGCACTCTGCTGCCGGGCGCCGTGGTGGGGCGCGACGCGGAACTGACCGCCGGCAGCTGTCTGGACGACCGGATCCCCGACGGCCATGTGTGGGCCGGTTCCCCCGCCAGGCCGGCCGAGCCCGTCGAACGCCTCACGGATGTCGGCCGGCCCGCCCGGCCGGCGGACCGCTCGCGCCGCTGGCACCTGGCCTACGCGCTGTCCCTCGGCCTGCTGCCCCTGCTGTCCCTGCTCGCGGCGGCCCCGGCGCTGACCGTCGCCTGGCTGCTGGTGCGCGATACACCGACGCTGCCAGGCGCCGCCGGTCATCTGCTCGCCGCCGCACCGCTGCTCGCGGTCCTGACCACGGTGTGCGGGATGCTGATCACCGCTGTCACCGTGCGTCTGCTGGGCCGGTCGATCAAGCCCGGTCTGCACCGCGCGGACGGGGGAGTGGCCTGGCGGGCGTGGCTGGTGACCCGGCTGCTCGACGGTGCCCGCGGCAGCCTGTTCCCCCTGTACGCGAGTCTGGCCACGCCGTACTGGCTCCGTCTGCTCGGCGCGCGCGTCGGCCGAGGCACCGAGATCTCTACCGTGCTGCCGCTGCCGTCCCTGCTCGAGGTGGACGACGGGGCCTTCCTGGCCGACGACACGCTCGTCGCACCGTTCGAACTGCGTAACGGATGGATGCGGCTGGGGCCCGTGCGTATCGGGGCGCGCGCGTTCGTCGGGAACTCGGGCATCGTCGCACCCGGCCGCAACGTCCCCGACCGGGCACTCGTGGGTGTGTTGTCCGACGCACCGGCCCAGGGCAGGCCGGGCATGTCCTGGATCGGGCGGCCCGTGATGCCGTTGCCGCGCGTGCCCGGCAGCACCGACCCGGCACGGACGTTCGCCCCGCCCCGGCGGCTGGTGGCGGCCCGCGCGGCCGTGGAGATGTGCCGGCTGCTGCCCGTCATCCTGGGCACGCTCCTGGCCGAGTGCCTGTTCCTCGCCGAGCAGGAGGCCCTGGACCGCGGCGGCCTTCCCCTGGCCGCGCTCGTCGGCGCCCCTTTGCTCCTTGCCGCGTCCGTACTGGCCTGCCTGACCACGACCGGCGCCAAGTGGCTGCTCGTGGGCCGCTTCCGGCCGGTCGAGCGGCCCCTGTGGTCGTCGTTCGTGTGGCGCAACGAGCTGTTCGACACGTTCGTGGAGGTGCTGGCCGTGCCGTGGGGCGCCGGGGCGCACCTGGGCACGCCCGCATTGAACTGGTGGCTGCGCACGCTCGGCGCGCGCGTCGGCCGTGGGGTGTGGTGCGAGACGTACTGGCTGCCGGAGACCGATCTGGTCAGCCTCGGCGACGGGGTCAGCGTCAACCGCGGATGTGTGCTTCAGACGCATCTCTTCCACGACCGGATCATGCGGATGGACACCGTGCATCTGGCCGCCGGAGCGTCCCTCGGCCCGCACAGCATCGCCCTGCCCGGCACCACGATCGGCACCGGTGCGTCCGTCGCCGCGGCCTCCCTCGTGATGCGCGGTGAGACGGTGCCCGACGGCACGCGCTGGGCCGGCAACCCCATCGCCGGCGTCTCCGCGACCGGCACCGCCGCTCGGTGAACCGGAGGCGAAGCCGCATGACGTGGTGCAGCCGACGCGCGTTGATCCGCGGCGCGGCGCTCACCCCCTTGGCGGTGACAGCCGCGGACCGCCTGCCCCGGCAGGCCGAACGCTACTTCGCGAGCCATGGCACCTACGATCACCGCACCCGCGCCTACGACCTGCACCTGACGTACGACCCGGCCGCCGGCATGCTCGACGGCCGGGCGCACATCCACGCGGTTGCCGGGCGGACGCTGCGGCAGGTCCACCTAGACCTCGCGAAGCTGAGCGTCCACGATGCCCGGGTCGACGGGGTCTTCGTGCGCCCGGGCCGGAAGGGGCACAAGCTGGTCCTGCCCGCGCCGCGACCGATCGCGGCGGGCACGCCGTTCACCCTGGAGCTCGGCTACGGCGGCCGGCCGGGCCCGGTGCGCACGCCGTTCGGCCAGATCGGCTGGGACCGCACAGGCGACCCGCACGACGGCACCCTGGTGGCCGCGCAGCCGCTCGGCGCCCCGTCGTGGTTCCCGTGCAACGACCGGCCGGACGACAAGGCCGAGTTCACCTTCCGGGTGACCGTGCCACGCGGCCACCAGGCGCTCGCCAACGGCACACTCCTGGAGCGGAGCAGTACGGGGTCCACCGAGTGCTGGACGTACCACCACCCGGGCCCCATGGCTCCCTATCTCGCCGCGCTGTACACGGGCCGCTTCACCCACGAGACCTGGCAGGCCCGCGACACCACGACCGGCCGGCGGGTCACCGGCCGTAACGCCTACCCCGTCCACCTCTCCCGGCAGGCCCGGTACGATCTGGCTCGCCAGCCCGAGATGTTCGAGACGTTCACCGGCTGGTTCGGTCCGTATCCTTTCGAGACGTACGGCGCGGTCGTGGTGGACGCCGACCTCGACCAGCCCGTCGAGAACCAGACCATGTCCGTCTTCGGCCGCAACCACGTCGACGGCGACCGGACGTGGGAGACGCTCGTCGCCCACGAACTCGTCCACCAGTGGTACGGCAACAGCGTGAGCCTGCGGGACTGGCGGGACATCTGGCTCAACGAGGGCTTCGCCACCTACGGGGAGTGGCTGTGGTCGGAGCACATCGGCGAGGACTCCGCCGACACCATCGCCAGGGCAGCCTGGCACACGCTGGCGAAGAACCACGACGGCCTGCGGATCGCCGACCCCGGACCGGACCGCATCTTCGACGACCGCGTCTACGCCCGCGGCGCGTGCACCCTGCACGCGCTGCGCCTGACACTGGGCGACGAGCGGTTCTTCGCGATGCTGCGCGCCTGGCACCACATCCACCGCGGTAACAGCACCGACACCGCAACCTTCATCGCCCACGCGGGACGCTCCACGCCTGCGCCGGTAGAGCCGCTGCTCAGTGCCTGGCTCTACGACAGACACCTCCCGCCGCTGCCCCCGCCATGCGCTGAGAGCACGCGGAGCTGACGTCGGCGGCCCGCCGCCGGGTCCGGCACTGTCAGCACGAGTAACCCGTGGCTTCGGGTCGGGTCTCGGCGGCCGCTGCGATGGTTCGGCTGTTGCAACACAGTGACAAAGCACCTACAACGTGTCCGTGTGATGGAACGTCTTTTTCGGTGAGACCGCGCCAATGGCGCCTACCTCGCCTTTGGCTCAAAGCCTGCCATTCCATATTGAGAGGGGCAGAACAGTGATCGTCGTCAAACGGCACACTGTGCGCATCGCGGTGGTCGGCGCCATCAGCGCCATCTCCGTCGCCGTGGCGGGGAGCGCAATGGCGGCCACCCCGGCCGGCCACATCGCACTCCCCGCCGCCGCGCACGCGGCCGCGGCCGTCAAAGCCGGCATCACCGCCAAACCGTCGGTGTCCTCGGTCCGGGCCTGGGACCTGTTCCGGGTAACCGGCAAGACCGCCGGCCTCAAGGCGGGCAGCAAGGTGACGCTCCAGCAAAAGCAGCACGGCAACTGGGTCACGCTGCCCGCCAGCGCGCCCATCTCGCGCAGCGGCTCCTACTCGCTGGGCGTCAAGCTCGGCCTGAAAGGGAAGAACGGCCTTCGCATCGTCAGCGGCAACACGGCCTCACCGGTCTTCAGCGTAACCGTTCGATAGGCCCGCTGCCGCAGGAGCCGACCTCAACGGACGTTGTCCGGCAGCAGCGCACGGGTGGCCCGGTACATCAGCGAGGTGATCACCCGTGCAGCATGCCAGGCACTGCCGATATCTCGGCGTACAGGCTCCCTCCTTTAGCGATGACTTCGCGAGCCCCACAGGCTTCTTACCGAGGCGGCTTATGGTGCGTCGCCATGACTCGTACACGGCTCTACCGCAACGGCTCCCTGATCCTGGAGGACTTTCCGACCGCCGACATCTCGGAATACGTGAACGATCCGGATGTGGCGGTCTGGCTCGACCTGTGCGATCCGTGCTCCGCCGATTTCGCGATGAGCAGCGAGGAGTTCGGTCTGCACGAGCTCGCGGTGGAGGACGCGCGTCACGAGCATCAGCGGCCAAAGCTGGACCGCTACCGCACCCATGCCTTCCTCAGCGCCTACGCCATCAGCGTGGACGAGGCCGGTGGGCATTTGACCGCAAGTGAATTGTCCGTATTCATAACCCCCACGGCGTTGATCACCATCCGCCCCGACCGCCGGTTCGACATCGAGAAGGTCGTCGAACGCTGGGACAACAACAGCGATCTCGCCAAGTACGGAGTGGGATTCCTGCTGCACGGACTGCTGGACCACATCGTTGACGGGCATTTCGCCGCCGTGCAGGACCTCGACGACCGGATCGAAGCGGTGGAGGATCTGCTTTTCGACGAGGGGCGCGAGCAGATGGACTCCGTCCAACGGGACTCCTACGCGCTGCGCAAGAACCTCACCAAAGTGCGCCGCGTGGTGCTGCCGATGCGGGAGGTCGTCAATAGCCTTCTCCGGCGTGACCTGCACATCGTCGCCGAGCCCTTGCTTCCCTATTACCAGGACGTGTACGACCACGTCCTCAGGGCCACCGAGTGGACCGAGTCACTGCGGGACATGATCACGTCCATCATGGAGACCAATCTGACCGTACAGGGCAATCGCATGAACCTGATCATGAAGAAGGTCACCAGTTGGGCGTCGATAGTGGCCGTGCCCACGGCCGTCACCGGTTTCTACGGACAGAACGTTCCGTATCCGGGTGTCAATACTCACGTCGGCTTCCTCACTTCCACCGGTGTCATGGTCGTCGCATCCGTGCTGCTCTACTGGGTCTTCAAACGTAAAGACTGGATATGACCCCGGGCCCCAGTGAGGGGCCCTGTCCGCTTCCGTCGTCACGTCCTGGCACCCATCACCTGGGGAGCAGCCGTCGGAGTCGTGGCAGCCTGCGAGGCATTGGGGGCCGTCCCCGCACCCGTGGGGACGGCCCCGGCACGGGTGGCGCGCGCCGGAGTACGTTCCCCCCAACGGGCACGAACGTGCCGTCCGGCCTGGACACCTGGCGTTCGAGCGCCTGCAGGGCCGTTTCCGGCCGGCCGCATCTGCGGGTGCCGTTAAATCATCCGGGCTGGTCACGCGGCATGGTGGTACTCGTGCAGAGTTCCGCCGAGTCGGTCTCGTCGGCGGATCTCCAAGTGTGTGATGTTCCCCGGTCCGTTGATCGAGTGCGGGAGTGGTCGGAGGGGAGCGGCTTGGCCCAGGGCTCGGTGTGGGCGATGTCCGTTTTAGAAGGTCTCGAACTCGCGGAGCGCGTGGAGGAGGTGGCTGAGGTTCCAGATCAGGGTGCGGTCCAGGAGTTCGCGCCGGCAGGTCTGTATCCAGCGCTCCATGATGGAGTTCATCCGCGGTATCCGGATGCCGGTGGTGATGACCTTCAGCCCGGCGTCGGCCATGAGCGCGTCGAAGGCGGAGGTGAACTTCGAGTCGCGGTCGCGGATCAAGAATCTGGCCCGGCTGCCGGCGTCCTCCAGGTCCATAAGGGGGTTGCGCCCGAGCTGCACGATCCAGTCCGCGGTCGGGTGTGTGGTGGCACCAAGGATCCGGATGCGCCTCGTGGAGTGCTCGATGGCCGCGAAGACGTACCGGCGTGCTCCGGTCAGGGTACGGACCTCGAAAAGATCGCAGGCGAGCAGCACCTCGGCTTGGCTGCGTAGGAAGTCGGCCCAGGTGATGCTCTGCCGTTCGGGGGCCGGTGGGATGCCGTGCTCCTTGAGGATTTCCCAGACGGTGGAGGCGGCGACCTTGATGCCCAGGACTGCGAGTTCACCGTGGATCCGGCGATACCCCCACGAGCTGTTTTCGCGGGCGAGGCGCAGGACCAGGGCGCGGATCGACCGGACGGTGGGTGGGCGTCCGCGTCGCTTCGGGACGCAGGTCGCGGCATGGCGGCGCTTGAGCAGGTTGCGGTGCCAGCGCAGGATCGTGTCTGGGCGTACCAAGAGAAGGAGCTGCCGCAGCTTCACTAGGGCGAGGTGGTGGAGCAGGCCCGCGAGGACAGCGCGGTCGGTGGCTTCGAACCTGGGCATGCCGACCTGGCGCTGCAGGATCAGCAGTTGGTGCCTCAGCGCCAATATCTCGATGTCCTTCTCCCTGTCGCTCATCGGCAGCAGACGCAGGAAAGCGATGGTGTTGGTCGCAGCAAGATAGGCCAGGCGCAGCAGCACGACAGATCATGATGCCCCCGGTGCCCTGTGTAGATGAAGACGTCGGGGCGAGCGTCGAGCACAGCCGAAGGTCAACGATCGAGGCCGCGACCTGCGTGGATGATTTATCGGCACCCGCAGTGTGGAGGGACGCCGGCGTCTTCACCGCACTGCTCGAAGGCCTGATCGCCGAGGCCGCCCGCCAGGGACAGACGGACTTATCGCTGGTCAGCGTGGACTCCACTACGGCCCGCGCCCATCACGACGCAGCCGGGATGCGCATCGGCAAGGAGGTCATGGACGCCCTTGAAGAGGCCGCCATCGAGCAGGAGCGGGCCCGGCAAAAGGTGCCTGTTGAGTCGGCACGGAGCGCGGTGCCGGTGTTGCCACCAGTCCGTTTCTCCGTGCCGCTCGCCGAACCCGGCGTACCCGTCTCCGAGTACCGGGCTCTCCACGGACTCTGCCGTTCAGGCGTGGTTGAGGTGTGTCCAGGGGTTGGGGATCGTGTTGCCTCTGTAACGGTAGCGGGTGACCGTCACCGCCTGGAGGTCAAAGAGTTCGATCCCGTCTGCCGAGGGCCTTCGCCACCGTCCGTTGTGGTCGGTAAGGCGTCGGCGGACGTCCTTCCACTTCCAGCGGTGCAGCGCCATCCACCAGCTGATCACCCGGTGCCATGTGAAGCTGGCCAGGGAACTCAGGGTGGCTTTGCAGACCGCGTGCTTGAAGTAGTTGGCCCAGCCACGCATGATCTGGTTGAGCCTGATCAGCACGTCCCTGGGGTTCTGCTGCGACGTTCTGTTCGTCAGGGCCCGGATCTTGTCCTTCAGCTGCCGGACGGGCCGGTCTGCGATGAAGGTGTAGACGTGCCACTTGTCCGTTCCCCGCTTGCGGCGCCACTGGATGCGGAACCCCAAGAAGTCGAACCCGTCCGACATGTGCACCACCTGCGTCTTCGCCTCGGAGAGACGAAGGCCAAGCGGTTGCAGCACGTCGGCAATGTCCTCGCGCAGCGCTTCGACGTCGTCGCGTCCACCGTCAGCCAGGACGACTCGACAGTTCGGACGTCCAGTGGCACGGCGGCGTCTGCGCAGATGGCTGGTGGCCATCTCCCCGCCCGGTTCCCAGGGCCTGGTCAGGTGCTCGTCGAGCGCCGACAGGGCGATGTTCGCCAGCAGCGGAGAGAGGATGCCGCCCTGCGGGGTGCCGGTGAGGGTGTCCTCGCGGTTGTTGTCCTCGGTGAGGACGCCGGCCTTGAGGAACGCCTTGACCAGCCGCAGCACGCGCTTGTCCTTGACCCGCTTGCGCACCCGGTCCATGAGGGCCGTGTGGTCAATCGAGTCGAAGCACGCCTCGATGTCCGCGTCCAGGACCCAGCGGTAGCCGTGGGTGCCGTAGAAGTGGATCTCGGCGATCGCGTCGTGTGCCCGCCGCAGGGGCCGGAAGCCGTAGGAGACCGGCTTGAAATCGGCCTCGAAGATCGGCTCCAGCACCAGCTTGAGGGCCGCCTGGACCGCGCGGTCGGTGATGGTCGGAATGCCTAGGCTTCTGACCTTGCCCGAACCGCCCGGCTTGGGGGATCTTCCGTTCACGCACCGGCAGCGGGCGGAACTCACCCGATTTAAGTACGTGCCGAAGATCCTCCAGGAACCCGTAGGAGCCAATCTCTTGCTCGACGTTGACGGCGGTGAGTCCGTCCACTCCGGGCGTTTTGGCACCCTTGTTTCCCGCGACCCGTTCGAACGCCACCAAGAGCGTCGCCGGGTCGCACACGAGGTTGAACAGATCGTCGAACCTGCGGCCTTCGTCGGCCGCCGCCCACCGGTGAAGTTTGGTCTGCATCCCCGATACCCGCTGGTGAGACCCCGTAGGAGCCCCTGGTGCACCGATGTTCAGCGGTGCTTCTTTCGGCATTGCAGCCTCCTTCCCTTCTCGATTCCGCTGCCGCCCTTCCCCATGTGCCGGGCTCTCCCCGGCTCGGAGTACTACGGCGGCTCCGCCCCGTCCCGGCCCGGTCGGCCGACGGTGGGCCCAGCCTGCGACCGCGCTGGAGGCGTTGTCGCAGGTCAGGGCCGGAACGGTTCCCGTGTTCACATGTTGTTCGATCGACGGATTAGGAGCCCGGCTATACCGCCGCGGCATCGCCACGACTGCCCCGCAGCACTTCGTCGTGGCCTCCCCGGACGACACATAGCAACCGACCGGGAAGTTCCCCGCCCCCATAGCAAGGCAGGGACGCACCGCATCCAGCCCAGATCCGCCAGGTTCGAGCTGGTGACGAGTAAGGAGGCGTCAACGCCGGTTCCTCGCGTACTCCTTTCCGTCTCACTTGCCGGGCCCGCACCATCTGGCAGTGCTGATACGTCCCGGCTTTGTCAGGGCCGCTTGCCACCTTCCCCGGCACCTCCCGGGTCGGCTGCCCTCAGCTTCAACCGCCCTGCTGCGACAGGTCGGCGGTGGCGTCCTTTCACCGCCACTCGAACAACTCGCGCTTCACGGCGCACCTATGGGCTTCGTCAAGCTGTGGCCTGGGTGGGTGCCTGGTAGAAGGTGCCGTCTCGGAGCATCGCGAAGAGGACGTCGATGCGGCGTCGGGCGAGCGCGACGAGGGCTGCGACGTGGTGTTTCCCCTCCCGACGTTTTCGGTCGTAGTAGGCACGGGACTCGGGTTGGGAGAGCGAGGCGAACGCGGCGAGGTAGAAGGCCCGTTTGAGCTGCTTATTACCGCGTCGTGAAGGGTGTTCGCCGCGGACGGAGGAGCCGGAGTTCCTGGTCACGGGTGCCAGGCCGGCGTAGGCGGCAAGGTGGCCGGCGGTGGCGAAGCCGCTGCCGTCACCGACGTCGATGAGGATGCGTGCTGCGGTCCTGACCCCGATGCCGGGCATCGAGATCAGGACCTGGGAAAGAGGGTGGGCATCCAGAAGCGCTTCGATCCTTGCAGCGAGGAGTTTGCGCTGGTCAAGGACGGACTGAAGGGAACTGGCGAGGCTGGGGACGATCAGCGCGGCCGCGTCGGTGCCCGGGACGACGACTGTCTGTTCGTCGAGTGCGGTGAAGATGTCCTCGACCAGCCGCTCGGCCATCCGTGGTGCCTTCGGCCGTATCAGGGTGACCAGTCGTCGCCTTCCCGCTTTGCGGATCTGGGCGGGTGAGCCGAACTGGTCCAGCAGCCTGAGCACGGCCGGGTGCTGGATCCGTGGGCCCAGGACCCGTTCCAGCGACGGATGTCGGCGTACAACCGAACGTGCACCGGTCGGTACGGATGAAAGTGCGCCGCCCTGCCGCCCCTTCCTGCTGGTGGGGGCGCCGGGGCCACCCGACTCGTCAGGATGCGGGGCAGACACCGCCGTCAAGGGCGCCCTACGGGCGTCGCCCTGCGATGGGGCTCCGCCCCACCCTTGACGGCGCCGCCTGTCCCGAGGGTGGCTGGCTGTCGGGTGGCCCCGGCGCTGTGGAGTACGGCGCGTTGCGCACGTTCGCGTGTACCGGCCGGTGCACTTTCACGCGAACGCCGACAACGGATGGATCTGGGTGAGCAGGCCGCGGAGTCGGTTGGCGATCCGAGTGGACTCGCCCGCCAGGTCGTCGTCGAAGCCTGCGATCATCGTGAGCTCGGCGACCGCTTCATCGGCAGGATCGACCGCTCGCAGGGTGTGGGGCATTGCTCTGGCAGCGTCCGCGATGACGAACGCGTCACGGGCGTCGGTCTTGGCCTCACCAGGGTAAAGATCGGCAATCCGCCGCATGGTCAGCCCGGGCAAGTAGGCGACCTGGCAACCTGCATCCCGGGCGACTGCCAGGGGCAGGGCTCCGATGGAAGCCGGCTGGTCGACGACCATCAGCACTGTTCCGTGCTTGGCCCGGAGCTTGTCGAACAGCTCCCGCAGCTGCGGTTCGCTGTTGGGCAGCGGCTTGTCGAATACCTTCTTCCCAGCGCGATTGACGGCGGCAGCGTGATGTTCGCCCTTGCCGACATCCAGCCCGAGATAGACGCCGATGTCAGTTTCGTCCGTCACGACCGTCGCTCCCGCCCTCGCCTGCGGCATCAGCGTGCCGGTATCCAAGTTACGAAGAGACTGCCGTACCCGGTTGAGGGTTTGGCGCTCGTGCCTCTAATCAGCGGTCTGCCAATGCCTTCGGCACCGGCGACACCACCTTTTCGATCATCTCGACTGGGGGCACAAGTCATACCGGGGCCGAAGGCCGGGAGCCTCCTTGCGAGGCCACGAAGAAGGTAACGGGGCGGCCCGCCAGAACAGAACGGACAGCACGGCAGTGACGACCCCGGTCAGGAAGTGCGGCGGCACATCAGGCGGCGGCGCAAGCTCCGCTTGAGCCAAGCCCTGCTCGGCAGATCTCGCGGTGGACTGACGAGCAAGATTCATCTCGCTGCAGACCGCAAGTGCCGTCCGCTCTCCTTTGTCCTGACCGCAGGACAGGCCGCTGACAGCCCGCAGTTCGTCCCAGTGCTGCAGAAGGTGCGCATCCGTCTTCCCGTCGGCCGACCCCGGACCCGGCCCGACGCTGTCGCCGCGTACAAGGCCTATTCCTCCCGCGCTATCCGCTCTTACCTGCGGAAACGCAACATCAAGGCAGTCATCCCGGAGAAGAAGGACCAGGCCGCCAACCGGAAGAAGAAGGGCAGCCGAGGCGGCCGCCCCACACGCCACGACGCGGTCACGTCCGCTGGAGTGGTGTATCGACGGCCACTCGGTGATCTCTTTTTGAGGCTATGCGGTGAGTTCGGTGGGCAGGGTGGTCTCGTCGGTTTCTGACTCGATCGGGTGGAGGCGGGCCTTGGCCAGCAGGTCGAGTCCCATGTAGCGGCGGGCCTCGGTCCATTCGTCGTTCTGCTCGGCCAGCACGGCGCCGACCAGGCGGATCAGCGCGGTGCGGTCGGGGAAGATGCCGACGACGTCGGTGCGACGTCGGATCTCCTTGTTCAGCCGTTCCTGTGGGTTGTTCGACCAGATCTGCCGCCAGATCTCGCGCGGGAAGGCGGTGAAGGCCAGCAGCTCGTGCTGAGCGGCGTCCAAGTGGGCTGCTGCCTTGGGGAACTTGGCTTCCAGGGCATCCAGAACGTGCCGCATCTGGGCCTGGACAGCGTCGGTGTCGGGTTGTTCGAAGACGGTCCGCAGCAGGGTGGCCACCCACGGCTGAGCGGACTTCGGGACCTGGCTCAGCAAATTTCGGGCGTAATGAAGCCGTAAAGAATTAACTTGTCGGTGTGTCGGTTTACTCGTCCGCGGCCGCGAGAAGATCGGGGGCGGTGCGGTAGCGGGTGGCGGCCGGGGG
>NZ_JBIAUC010000010.1:0-265801 GCF_042892355.1 Streptomyces sp. NPDC001796
GGGTGCGCAGAACGTTGGTGCTCATGAGCTCATCGCTTTCATCAGGCCCAGCAGGCGTGCGGGGTCGAGTTCGTTGTCGCCGCGCAGGGCCGTCACAACCTGGCCGACTCCCACCCGGAACTCATGCGGATCCTGCGTGACCGCGGTCTGGCATACATCCACTCCGACCGCGGCCTGTCCCCGCGAGCCCTGCGCGACCTGGAGATCGGCATCGCATCGGGCCGCTTCAGCTGCGGCAACGCGACCACCGCCCTGTCCGCGGTGGGCGGCACCCTGATGTCCCTCGTGGCACTGCGGCTGGACCGCCCCGACCTCGACGGGGACGAGGCCGCCTCGGACCTGGCGGAAATGGTCCTGCGCATGCTCGGCGTCCCCCCGGACGACGCCCGGCAAGTAACCCGGCGCCCGTTGCCCGGCCTCGACTGAGAGCCTCGACGACAGCGCAGGGGCCCGGTGTCCGGAAGACACCGGGCCCCTGCATACCCGGATGGTTACTTCATGGCTGCCAGGGCCGCGTCGACGCCCGCAGTGGGGGAGCCGAGGCCGGTGACGGTGTCGTAGCCGGGGCCTGCTGTGCACTCGGCGCCACACTTGCCGTTGGAGCCGGCGGTGATGTCCCGCAGGGAGGAGCTGCCGAGCCCGTAGACATCGGTGTGCGCGGTGTCGCCGTCGGGGCCGGCGGAAGCCAGGTGCGGCTTGTCGGCGGTGGCCCGGAGCTGGTCGGCCGAGGCGATGATCGCGCCCCAGATCGGGGCGGACAGGCTGGTGCCGCCCACCTTGAACCACATGGAGTGGGAGGCGCCGCCGTACGTCATCGTCAGGTAGACCGGCACGCCGGTGGCGGGGTCGGCCACGAAGCTGACGTCCGGTGTGGCCCTGAGTGGCGAGGGCTGCACGCCGTCCTGGTAGGCCGGGCGCGGCTCGAAGTAGCTCAGGCCGCCGCCGGTGGACCTCCACGCCGTCTCGTCGATGGTGTTGCCGTCGGCGTCCAGTCGGAGGTTGGTGCCGCCGATGGCCAGGGCGTAGGGGTTGGTGGCGGAGTAGCTGCCGGGGTAGCCGAAGTCTCCGGTGGACTGGACGCAGACCGAGTCGGCCAGCTTGCAGTGGCCGTCGTAGAAGGCTTCCTCGGAGAACTCGCCGGCGCCCCAGCTGTTGCTGACCGCGGCCGGGTGCAGCGCCGCGGCCGCGTCTTGGGCCCGGGACAGCGCGGCCATGGTCGGGTCCTCGGCCTCGACCAGGACGATCTTGGCGTGCGGGGCCGCCGAGTGCGCCCACTCGATGTCCAGCGCCGCCTCCTCGTTCCAGCCGGTGTCCACGTCCGGCTGGGTACCGTCCGCGTAGACCTGCTGGAAGTCGAAGCAGTCCTCTCCCGTGCCGGCCGTATCGCAGGTCTGCGGCAGGTTGAAGTGCGCGGCGAAGTGGTTGAGGTCCGCCTTGGCCGTCGGGTAGTGGTAGGCGTCGACGATCGCGATCGTCTGGCCGGTGCCGTCACCCTTGAGGCCCAGGCGTGCCTGGATCTGCTGCGGGGTGTAGCCGGGGGCGACCTCCTGGGCGTTGTCCTGGCCCGCGCTCAGCTTCTTGGCTGCCGGAGTCTTCGACTGGATCTCGATGGGGACCGAGGCGGTGCCGATCGGCATGCCGAGGTCCTTCAGCGGGCTCGCGCTGTGCATCCGGTCGCCGTTGAACTGACCCGCCTTGGCGGCGGTCTGCGGGGCCGCGGCCGACGTGTCGCCGTTCGGAGGAGTCGGAATCCGGGTGGGCTCGTCCTCGGAGAGCTTGTAGGTGGTCAGGCCGTGCGGGAAGTAGTCGATGTCGTTGACGGCGTCACCGATCGACTGCGCCGCGATGTTCAGAGCCCGCCAGTCGAGCGCGAGACCGATCAGGTCGTCGCCGGGGCCGTCGCCCAGCGCCGCTGTTTTCACCTGGCTCGCCCCCAGGGCGAAGTCCGTGGCGCTCTCGCGGAGGAACCCGTCGTTGTCAGCGAAGGGTGTGTCGTAGGACCACAGGTTCTGGTAGGCACCGACGAACGCCTCGGTTCCGCCGACGGATCTGGCGAACACTGCGGAGTGGAAGCCGAAGAAGGTGGGTACGTCGTAGGGCTCACCGCCGTTCGCCGGGTACACGAAGTCGTTGAACTCGCGCATCTCGACCAGGCCGGTCTTCTTGGACGCCACGAAGCCCTGCGACGTTCCGGGGCTGTCGTAGTTCTTGATCACCGCGCCGGAGCGCGCATCGAGGATCTGGACCAGGTGGCGGTAGTTCCTGAAATCGCCGGTGTAGGCGAAGGCGACACCGTGCCCGTCCGCGCTCGGGACGTTCGGGTCGGCCAGGGCGGGGTTGGTCGGCGCGATCGCGACGGCACCGGGATCGCTCGGGGTCTCGGTCCAGTTCGGGGTGCCGGTGGCGGCGTCCAGGCCGACCGCCGTCGGCGCCGGGTCGGTGGCCTGCGTGGGCAGGCCGATGCCGTGGTGTGTGCCGCCGTACTCGAAGAAGAGGTGTCCGGCGTCGTCCGTGGTGACGGTGGAGAAGACCAGGCTCTTCCCCTCCGTGCCCTTCGGCCGGTACGTCCACAGTTTCCTGCCCTGCGCGGTGTAAGCGGTCAGGCTGCTGCCCGGGACGACGATCTCGGAGCCGCCGTGGCCGTCGCCCACGACCGTGAGCGAGGCGACGTAGCCGCCGGTGCGCACGTTCGCGCGCACTTCACCGCTGTGCGTGTCCAGCACGGTGAAGCCGCGGTCGGTCGCTGCCACGACGGAGTCACCGGCCGCGTCCTTGCCGGAGTTGGGCAGGAGACGCAGGGCGTGCACCGAGGTGTCGACCGTGGCCCGCCACAGGACGGTCGGCGCCGCCTTCTTCAGGGTCCTGCCGTCAAGGGCGAAGACACCCCGGCTCTGGCCGGAGACGATCAGGTCCTTGGTCCCGTCCCGGTTCACGTCCGTGGCGACGGCCGCGTAGGGGTCGCCGGCCAGGGGCATGGCGTGCGACGTGCCGCTGTGGGGGTTGACGGTGTAGGCGGTGTCGTCATAGCCGACGGTGAGTAGTCCGCCCTGGTACTGGGTGAGGGTGTCGCCGGACACGGCGCCGTCCTGCCGCCAGTCGAGGTGACCGGTCGCGGCGTTCAGTCCGACGAGCTGGGTGTGCTCAGGACCCGCGGGGGTGGCGGCGGTGGCGGTCGTCGGGTCGGAGAGCGAGGCGAACACCTCGCTGCCCTTCGCGTCGGAGGACAGCTCCATGGTCGGGGCGTTCGGCCCGCCGATCGTGGAGGCCGTGGTGTACGACCAGAGGGTGTGGCCCTGGGCGTCCCAGCCGGAGACGGTGCTCTGACCGTCCGACATGTCGGCGTCGATACCGAGCTCCGCGACCGCGAAACGGGGCCGCCCCCCGTGCGCGTTCGGCAGGACCTCGAAAGCCTCCGGCACAGTGCCCTCACGTGAGGCCAGCACCGCACGGTCGCCGCTGTGCGCGTCGATCGCGGTCAGGTCCCAGCGCACCTTGTCGAAGGGGTCGTTCTGCTCGACGACCAGGACACGGTCCGCACTCGGGTCCTTGACCAGCATGCGCGGGTAGCCGGGGGTCTTGGCGTGCGCCGCGACGCTGCCGTCGGAGGTCTCGAGCACCAGCACGTTGCCGGCGGCCGGGCGCGGGCTTCCCAGGTCCATCGGGGTGTCGGACCACGACGCGGCGATCCGGCCCCTGCCCATCGACGTCAGATCGCCCCAGTACGCCCAGGGCGCGTGCGTCGAGTAGGTCCAGTCGGCGGTCGCGGTGAGCTTGCCGTCACCGGCGCGGGCGAAGCCGTACGCGGTCAGATTGCTGCGGCCGGCACCCTGTTCGGCCACCGGATCGCCGGACCAGTCCGGGCCGACCGTGTTGGCGACGACCAGCTTGCCGTCCTGGAACAGCATGGTGCCGACGTAGCCGGGAACCAGCTTGCTCCACTCCGTGCTTCCGGTACGGCCGTCCAGGACGGTGACGAAGGTGCCGTAGTCCACCTTCGAACCGGGTGAGGAGAACGGCCGGAACGGCCAGTCGCCCACCGCGTAGGCGACGGCGACGTCCTGGACACCGTCGCCGTTGAAGTCGCCTGTCACGTAAGGCTGCTTGCCGGTGGCCGACATCTGGTACGGGTTGTAGCCGGCATACAGGTTCGGCAGATAGGGGTAGGGCTGGAACCAGTTGTTCGGGGTCACCCGCCAGTCCTTGTACAAGGAGGTGGCTCCGCGGTTCCACACCTGCTTGCCGTGGGCGTCGTAACGTGCGACGGTGCCGCCGCTGTAGACGGCCACCCAGTCCTCGGTGCCGCCGAGCGGCAGGCTCTCGGCGAAGCCGCGCGCGGTCTCCCACTGGCCGGTCCGCTTGAAGCCCGGGGCGGTGGACGTGGTGTCCGTCTGCCTGCCCGAGCCGGGCGTCGCCTTGGGGGCCGTGCCCGGCAGCGCCGGTGCGGCGGTGGCGGGGCCCTCCTGGGCGGCGACCTGCCCAGGGGTGCCGTCGATCCGCGGTTGGTAGCGCCTGCTGAGCCTCTCCAGCGCGCCGGCGGTCAGTCGGATGTCCTTGGCGGCCTGCGGGGCATCCGCCTGGACCGGGGGTGAGACCAGCATGCCGGCGCCGATCGCCAGCGCGGTGGCGACGATGCCGGAGCGTATGCCCCTTCTCCTGCTTCTCAATGGACCACTTGTCTTTCGGACGGGAATGGACGGTCGCCTCGCTGGTGGCGGCGGGCGAACCGTGCCGTGCGGGATGCCGGTACTGTTCCAGCGCACCTGCCTCGCCGGGTGACGAATCGCTGGCCGATACCGGTCAGCAGCCGGTAGCGGCCATACGCCGTCCCGGTCGGGAACACAGGAAGGAGGCGAGCCCGTGCTGGAGTCCCTGGGTCTGGACGATCCGACCGAGCGCACCTACCGCCATCTGCTGGCTTCGCCGCCACTGACCGCGACCGAAATGGCCAGGCATCAGTCCTGCAGCACGGCACAGGCCCGTCGCATGCTCGACGACCTGGTCGCGACGGGCCTCGCGGTGCCCTCGGCGGGACGGCCGACCCGCTACGCCCCGCTGGATCCGCGCATCGGCCTCTCCGCCCTGATCCGCGCCCGCCGTCTGGAGCTGGAGCGCGCGGCGGCAGCGCTGGACGCCTACGGTGCCGAGTTCAATGAGCGCAAGCTGAGCTCCGATTCCAGCCGGCTGGTCGAGATCATCGAGGGGCCGACCGCGATCAGCGACTGGCTGACCGAGCTGATGTCGGGTGCCGAGCACGAGGTGCTGTGCTTCGACACCCCGCCCTATTTCACGGCCGACGCGAGCGCGTTGCAGTTCGAGGAGGAGCTGCTGGCCCGTGGTGTGCGGGCACGGGCCGTCTACTCCAGCCAGGTGCTGGCCGTCCCCGAGCGCGCGGAACTGCTCCAGCACCTCGTGCTGCTCGGGGAACAGGCCCGGGTGCTGCCCCATGTGCCGCTGAAGCTGCTGGTCTTCGACCGCCGCGATGCCCTCGTTCCGCTGACCGTCGGCGCGGACGGCCTGCGCAGTACGGCCGCCCTGGTCCACCGGTCACCGCTGTGCGACGCCCTCGTCGACCTCTTCGAGGCGAGCTGGGAGCAGGCGACCCCCGTTTTCGGCAGCGAGGCCCGGGAGAGCGAAGGCCATCCCGACCTCGGCGATGCCGACCATGCACTGCTCCACCTGCTCAACGCCGGGCTGAAGGACGAGACCATAGCCCGCCAACTCGGCGTCAGCGAACGTACCCTGCGCCGCAGGATCACCGACCTCACCACCCGTCTGGGAGCGACGAGCCGGTTCCAGGCCGGCGCGCAGGCGGTTCGCCGCGGGTGGCTGTGAATCCACTCGAGCGTGGTGCACGGGGCGAAAGACCGTGGGCGCCGGTGCTCCCTCAAGCACCGGCGCCCACTCGGGTGGCGTCATCGGCGATCACGGCAGTTGATCACCGACAGCACTCGGCCGAGTTTCCATACGCCGTATGGATGCACTCCCATTGGTACCATACGGCGTATGGAAACGCGAGCGCCCACGGTGGACGGCGGTACAGGGGATGCTCACTCACGAGGGCCGGAGTCAAGGCAGCCCGGCTCCGGCCCGCCCGCCTCAACAGGCCTTCAGAAGCAGCAGAGCTGTGTCGTCGGCACGATCGCCCGATGGCTGGGCGTGGGCGACGAGTGTGTCGGCGACGCGCTCCAGCGGGCCGGTGGCTTCGGAGAGGACCGCCGCCAGGTCGGTGAGGGCGGTGTCGTGGTCGGTGCCGGGGGTTTCGACGAGTCCGTCGGTGTAGAGGAGCAGGAGGGCGCCGGGTGCCAGGGGGATGTCGGCGGTGGGGTACTCCGCCGTGGGCTCGACACCCAGCAGAGGGCCCGGCGGTGCGGCCAGGACCTCGGTGTGCAGGTCGGGGTGACGCAGCAGGGGCGGGCAGTGGCCCGCAGTGGCCAACTGGGCCATGTGGCGGACCGGATCGATGTGCGCGTACAGGCAGCTGGCGAGCAGGCCGGGGTCGAGATCGTTGAACAAGTGGTTGGTGCGGGCCAGGACTTCGCCCGAGGGTGCGTCGGCGACTGCGTAGGCGTGGACCGCGGTGCGCACCTCGCCCATCAGGCCGGCGGCGCTGACACCATGGCCCTGCACATCTCCGATGACGGCGGCGGCCTCGGTGTCCGACAGGCGGATGAGGTCGTAGAAGTCGCCACCCACCTCGATGCCGTGGCTGGCGGGCAGATAGCGGGCGGCCACGTCCAGGCCGTGCATCGTCGGCAGGGTACGGGGCAGCAGGCCGGCCTGCAGGCCCTCCGCCAGCTGGTGATTGGCGTCGTACTGCCGGGCGCGGTCCAGGGACTGCGAGATCAGGGCACTGATGGCGGTGAGGTTGGCGCGCTCCTGCAACGTGAAGGAGCGGGGTTTCCGGTAGCCGACCACGCAGACCCCGAAGTACTGTCCGGAGGCCATGAGCGGCAGCCATGCCCACGCACCCAGACCGTCGTCGATGGCCGCGCTCTCGGGATACACCGCACGCAGCTCGTCCCGGTCGGCGAAGAAGGACGGCACCCCCTGGGGCAGCCCCCAGAACGGTGCGCCGGTGGTCAGCCCGGGGAGCGGCAGGTCGGAGGCGAGGGGGGCGTGGTCGACCAGGTCGACCAGCTCAGGGCTGAAGCCGTGGTGGCCGACGACCCGTACCCGGCCCGCCTCCGCGACGAGCAGGGCGAATGCCTGCGCGTGCAGGGTGACCAGAAGGTGGCCTGCCACCAGGTCCACGACCTCGTCGACGGACGCCGCCGCGGCCAGGCCGCCGGAGAGCCGCATCATGTGGTAGTGGGCATCGAGGTCGGCGGGTCCGAGCGCCGGCCCGGTACCGAGGGCCAGTTCGTCCTGGCTGTGCGGAGCGCAGGCCGGGGCGGAGATGCGCAAGCTCACGCCGGTGCGGTCCGGGTACAGCTGGAACAACAGCTCTCTGCCGGTACGGGGCTGTTTCACCGTGAAGGATGTCGGGAGCTGGCTCGCGAGTGCGGCCTGGTACCTCAGTCGGTGCGGGGCGTGAGCCAACCACGGTACGGCTTCCCACAACCGGGCACCCAGCAGGTGCGGGATGCTCTCGCCCAGCAGGTCGGCCGCAGTGTGGTCGACGAAGGTGGTACGCCCCCGCACGTCGAGTCGGCACGCTCCTTCGGGCAGAGCTGCTATGAACTCGGCTGCGGCCTGAGCCTGAGCCGGTGCCGAGGGATGCGCCGGCGTCGGGGGCAGGAGACGCGCCGCGAGCCCGGGCTGCAAAGGGTGCCCCGCCGCGGCGGCGTCCTGGAGCAGCAGGGCGATGCAGCGGGCCGCGGTGGTCAACCGGCCGTGTGCGCGCGCGTCCGGCGCAGGCGATTTCTGGGAGAACAGCACCAACAGGGTGCCCCAGACGCGGGAGTCGGCCACGAGCGGGGCCACCGCGACGGCGCCCACGAACGGGAAGGTCAGGGCCAGTTGGGGATAGCGACGGGCGAACTCCTCACCGGAACCGACCCACACCGGGCGCTGCTGGAGCACCGCTTCGGCAAGTGGGCCATCGGACACGGCAGTCACGCGCAGGCGTCGCAGCAGACCGACGAACCCGGTGGGCATTCCGAGGCTCGCGTCGAGGACCAGGACTTCACCGCCGGGCTCGAGCAGGAAGAGCGCCCCCGCGTGCGCACCCGTGCCGGCCACCGTCCGGGCCACTGTCTGATCCAGCAGCTCCCGGACGGCAGCGCTGTGCAGGTCCTCGCCACCGGCCATCCGCTGCGCTCGCTCCGCGGAGTCGTCCGCCTCTCTGCATGATAGGCGGGGCCGGGCAGGCCCGCTGCTGCACGCCGCGAAGCCATGGACCGCCGGCAGGTGGAGATCCGGGAGCAGCGGCTCACCGAGCACCCGATGCGGCACCGGCGTAGAAAGGGAAGGGGGAGCCCGTACGACTCAGGGAGTGGCTCGCCATGCAGATCGTCGTGGACCTCACCCGCTGCCAGGGCTACGCGCAGTGCGTTTTCCTCGCGCCGGAGGTGTTCGAACTGCACGGGGAGGAGGGGTTGTTGTACGGCCCGGCCGTTCCCGAGGATCAGCTGGAGCGCGTACGCCAAGCCGCGGCGGCGTGTCCGGTCCAGGCCATCCTCCTCGGTGAGGAGGTGAGCGCTGGTGCCCGGTGATCTGCGGGACGGCCGTATCGTCATCGTCGGCGCGTCGCTGGCCGGGCTGAGGGCCGCGGAGGCGCTGCGCGAGGAGGGCTTCACCGGCTCACTGACCGTGGTGGGCGATGAGCCCTTTCCCCCCTACGACCGGCCGCCACTGTCCAAACAGGTGCTGCTCGGCCAGGCGACGGCGGACAGCACCGGCCTGCCGATGCGCCGGGACCCGGACGCCGAATGGCGACTGGGAGTACGCGCCACCGGCCTGGACCCCCTCGCGAAGCGGGTGGTGCTGGACGGCGGCGAGTCGCTGCCGTACGACCGGCTGCTGATCACCACCGGGACCCGGGCGCGGCCCTGGCCCAACCCGGACGAGGGTGCCCTGGACGGTGTGTTCACCGTGCGCACCCGCGACGACGCCGAGGGGCTGGCCGCTCGGCTGGCTGCGGGGCCGCGGCGCGTGCTGGTGATCGGTGGCGGCTTCACCGGATCGGAGATCGCGTCGGCCTGCCGGGAACGGGGCATCGAGGTCACGGTCACCGAACGCGGCCCCGCACCCCTGGTGGGCGCGCTCGGCGGCACCCTGGCGAAGCTCGCGGCCGCCATGCAGCGCAACCACGGCGTCGACCTGCGCACCGGGGTGACGGTCACCGCACTGTGCGGGAACGGCAGCTTCACGGGTGCGGAACTGTCCGACGGCAGCCGCGTCGAGGCGGACGTGTGCGTCGTGGCCCTGGGTGCGATCCGCAACGTGGAGTGGCTCGCCGAGTCCGGGCTGGCGGCGGGCCCGCGCGGGATCGCCTGCGACGCCGGGTGCCGCGCCTTCAACATGTACGGCATCGTCACCGACGACATCTTCGTGGCCGGTGACGTCTCCCGCTTCCCGCACCCGCTGTTCGGGTACCAGATGCTCTCCCTGGAGCACTGGGGCAACGCGGTCGCGCAGGCCGAGGTGGCGGCCCACAACATGGTCAGTCCGGGGCCGCTGCGCCGTCCGCACCTCGCCCTCCCGACCTTCTGGTCGAGTCAGTTCGGGCTCAACATCAAGTCGGTGGGTGTGCCCACCTTCTCCGACCAGGTGGTCATCGCGCAGGGTTCGCTGGAGGAGCGCCGTCTGGCGTTGGTCTACGGCTACCAGGGGCGGGTCACCGCCGCGGTCACCGTCGACATGGCCAAGTCGCTCGACTACTACGCTCACCTGATCGAGACCGCCGCCCCGTTCCCGCCCGCGCCCGGCGCGGCGGACCGCCCGCTCGCGGCCGAGGTCCCGGTTCCCTCAGATGTGCCGGACCCGAAGGGGCTGTCCCACGGCCCCACCGTGGCGCTCACCGGTTACCTGCCGGACCGCCGGCTGACCGTGGTGCCGCCCACCGGCTGACCGTTCCGCCGTCCCCGAGGAGCTTCATCATGACCGCCGACACCCTCCTGGAACGGATCACCGACTACGCCAGTCGCCCCAACCCCTACCCGCTGTACGCGGAGCTCCGCGAGGCCGGCCCCGTGGTGCGCCAGGCAGACGGCAGCTACCTGGTCGGCACCTACCACGAGATCGCCGCTCTGCTCCACGACCCGCGGATGAGCGCCGATCCCCGCAGCCGTGGCGAGACGGCCGGAACACTGCCGTTCCTGCGGCTGGACGACCCCGAGCACCACAGACTGCGCAGGCTGGCCATGCGGCCGTTCGGCCCGCCGCACAGCCCCGGCCGGGTCGATGCCATGCGGGGCGAGATCGCCCGGATCACCGAGGAGCTGATGGAGGGCTTCGAGGCGGGCCGGCAGCTCGACGTCGTCGACGATTTCGCCTACCCGCTCCCCGTCACGGTGATCTGCCGCCTGCTCGGCGTGCCGCGCGAGGACGAGCCGCTCTTCCGGGAATGGTCCGACGCGATCGTCGCCTCCGCCGACGTCAGGCCCGAAGACCAGGCCTCCGCCGAGCGGGACCGGGCGGGCGATCAGGCACGGAGCGAAATGGGGCAGTACCTGGTGAACCTCGCCGAGCAACGCCGTGACAACCCGGGCGACGACATGCTCTCCGCCTTCGTCAACGAGCCGGACCCGGCCCTGCGGCTCACCCACGAGGAACTCGCGGAGACCGGCGTGCTGCTGCTCATCGCCGGCCACGAGACCACGGTCAACCTGATCACCAACGGCGTACTCACCCTGCTCCGCCACCGCGAGCATCTGGACCACCTGCACAAAGAACCCGACCTGCTCCCGCGCGCGATCGAGGAACTGCTGCGCTACGAGCCCCCGGTTCACATGCGCGAGCGCATCCCCCGTGCCGACATCGACGTCTCCGGCACCACCCTCCCCGAAGGCACGTCCGTCATCCTGGCGCTGGCCTCGGGCAATCGCGACCCCAAGCGGTTCCAGGAGCCCGACCGGTTCGACCCGGCCCGACCGGACAACGAGCACCTCGGCTTCGGCAGCGGTATCCACCTCTGCTACGGCGCACCGCTCGCACGCATCGAAGCCCAGGCCGCGCTCGACGCGCTGATCCCCCGCCTCGGCACGGCACGCCTGGTCGAGGACCCGCCTCCCTACCGGCAGAACGCCATGCTCCGCGGCCCCCGCCACCTGACCGTCGAACTATGAGGTGGCGTGGCGGCACCCGGGGCCGTGGGCAAGAGTGACGGTCTGCCCGGTATCCCCCTCGCGAGACCACGGCACTCGGGCCGAGTCGGGCTGCTCGGCGAGCGGAACGCGGTCGCCCCTGGTCCGCCGGGGCGCGACGCTCAAGGTCCTCTTCACGCGGCAGCGGAAAGGGGGCCGCGGGCGACGGCGCGGGCCTCGTCCGGGGAGAGGCCCAACATGTGCAGGAGCATCTCGGCCAGGGTGCCCGCGGCCTGGTCGATGTCGACCTGGGGCTTGCTGAACCACAGCTCCACAAGCGCCAGCAGGCTGCCGTTGAGCGCGGACAGGGCGATGACCGGGTCGATCACGATGAAGCGGCGCGAGGCGATGCCCTGATCCACGTCGCGCCGGGCGCGCGGAGCCAGTCCGCTGGCGGCACATATGCGGCCGAGCTCGCTGTGGCACAGAATCCGCATGATCTCCGGGTGTGACTCGACCAGGCGTGCACTGAGCCGCAGACCTCCGGCGAGACGCTCGGCGGGATCGTCGACGCCGTGCAGGCGTTCGTCGATGGCTTGGGCGAACTCCTCCATCGCATCGTCCACGGCCGCGTCGAACAGGTCCGACTTGGAGCCGAAGTGGTTGTAGAAGGAGCCGAAGCCCACGTCCGCGCGCTCCGCGATGGCCCGGATGCTGACGCTGGTGTCGCCGGACTCGGCCAGGATCTGCCGCGCGGCGCGGACGAGTGCCTGCCGGGTCTCGGTACGACGGCGTTCGAATCGATTGCTGAGTGGAACTGACATCGGCGTGCCCCGTAGATAGCAGCAGTTCTGTTGGGAGCCCGGCCATCGACCATGGTCGATGCGCCCCGGCCAGGGCACCCGGCACACATCTGATTGTTTGATCAATTCTGTGGCCCTCTTGACGATGAAGCTGTCATGGCTGATGCTTTCATCAGAAATAACGTAACACGCCCGGAGATGTCGTACTGACGGGCCTTGAGACCGATATGGGCATATAGCTCCTCCCGATCGGCAGACCACTCCCCACGCCCAGCGCTTCCCGGCACCTGCACACCGGAAGGGATGAACCGCAGTGAAGAGCAATCAATCGCAAGTCGCTGAGCCGGCGAACCGGAGCGAGACGCCCGACGCGGCGATAGCCATGCTCGATGCGGAGGGCACGGTGGTCGGATGGACGCGGGCCGCCGAGCAGCTGGTCGGGTACTCGGCCAGGGAGGTGGTCGGCCGGCCCGCGGCACACGTACTGCCGTCCGCCGAGGACGCTCTGAAGGCCAGAGCGCTCGCCGATCAGTGCCGTGTCCAGGGTGGCTGGTCCGGCACCCAGACGGTCCGCCACCGCGACGGCCACACGCTCACATTGACTCTGCGGGGCTCGCTGCTGTGGGGAGAGAACGAAAGCCTTCGATGGCTCGTATCGGTGACCGACATCGGCGCGCTCTCCTCGGGAACGATGAACGGGTTGCTTCGCGAGTCGCTGCTCACCCACGCACCGATCGGCATCGTCATCCGTGACCCGCAGCTGCGCTGCATGTGGGTGAACGACGCCATGGAGCTCCACGACGGCATTCCTCGCGACCGTCGGTTCGGCTGCCGCCTGAAGGATTCGCTGCCCGGTTTCGAGGCCGAAGCCCTCGAGGTGGTGATGCGGCAGGTGCTGGAGAGCGGCACCACCATGGTCCACGAGTACCGGGCGTGGCCGCCGACCGATCGGCGCCGGGAGCACGTGTTCTCGGCCTCCTTCTTCTGCCTCCAGGACGCGGACGGCGAGCCACTGGGGGTGTGCTCCATGAGCGTGGACGTCACCGGCAACCGACGGGCACGCGAGCGCCTCGCCATCCTGAGCGAAGCCAGCACGCGCATCGGCAGCACCCTCGACGTCATGCAGACCGGGCAGGAACTGGCCGATCTCACCGTGCCCCTGTTGGCCGACCACGCCCTCGTCGACCTGGTGGAGTCGGTTCCGTTCGCCCTGGAGTCCTCGGCGCGGATCGGCACGGGGAACGGCCGCCCTCCTGCGCTGCGCCGTGCCGGTCTGGCCTCCGTCGAGCTGGGCATCCTGGAACTGCCTTGGGCACGCGAGGAGTTGATCCACGTCCACCCGGCCTCGCCCTTCGCCGACGTGCTGCGCACGGGCAGGTCTCACCGGGTGCCGGTGCTGGACATGGACACCCATCTCGGCCCGTGGGTCCACCACGACCCGGCGCGGGCGCAGAAGGTTCGTGACAGCGGGATCCACTCGTTGATGGTCGTACCCATCCGTGCGCGGCGCTGCGTGCTGGGGCTGGCGGTCTTCGGCCGCTCCGAGGAGCCGAAGCCGTTCCAGGAGGACGACCTGCTGCTCGCCGAGGAGCTCGTCACCCGGGCCGCGCTCTGCCTGGACAACGCTCTGCAGTACGCGCGCGAACGCGCCGCGGCCCTCACGCTCCAGCGGGACCTGCTCCCTCACCGTGTGCGGGGCGGCGCCGCCCTCGAGGTGGCCTCGCGCTACGTGCCGGCAGACATGGACCACGGCGTGGGGGGTGACTGGTTCGACGTGATCGAGCTGTCCGGCGCCCGGGTGGCCCTCGTCGTCGGCGATGTGGTCGGACACGGCATCAACGCCGCGGCGACCATGGGAAGACTCCGCACCGCCGTGCGAACGCTTGCGGACCTGGACCTGCCTCCCGACGAACTGCTGGCGCACCTCGACGACACGGTCCGGCGACTGAACGACGAGAACGGGGTCGACGACGAGGACCCGGACCAGGTCCCGGCGGTGGTGGGCGCCACTTGTCTGTACGCCGTCTACGACCCGGTCACCCGGCGGTGCGCGATGGCGCGGGCCGGGCACCCCCCGCCCGCGATCATCGACCCGCAGGGCCATGTCGCCTTCCCCGACATGCCCGCCGGAGCCCCGCTCGGCCTCGGCCTCGGGGTGCTCGGCTTCGAGTCGGTGGAACTGGAACTGCCCGAGGGAAGCGTCCTCGCGTTCTACACCGACGGCCTGGTCGAGTCCCGCGACGACGACCTCGATGTCGGCATGAACCGCCTGGGCGCGGCCTTGGCACAGTCCGACCGTTCCCTGGAGGACCTGTGCTCCGAAGTGGTCGAGACCTTGCCGGCCCGGACACACTCCGACGACGTCACCCTGCTCCTTGCCCGGACCCGCGCCCTGCAACCGGCCCGGGTCGCGTCCTGGGACCTGCCGAACGAGCCGACCGCCGTCCGCACCGCCCGGCACCTGGCCGCCCGTCAGCTCAGCGCATGGGGGATGGAGCATCTCGAGGCCACCGTGGAGCTGATCGTCAGTGAACTGGTCACCAACGCCATCCGCTACGGCGGCGGGCAGGTCCGCCTACGGCTCATCCAACACCAGGTTCTGACCTGCGAGGTCTCCGACACCAGCACCAGCCACCCGCGCCCGCGGCATCCGAGCACTCTCGACGAGAACGGCCGCGGCCTCTTCCTCATCGCTCACCTGTCCCGCAGGTGGGGCTCCCGCTCAGCATCGGACGGCAAGGTCGTCTGGGCCGAACAGGACCTGCTCTCCACAGCCGCCGCACGGTGAAGCTTCGAGCCGCGGCACTGGCCCCCCGGCCGGGCGGTAACCACCAAGGTTGCCGATCTCCCGTCGGGACGGCCTCCGACAAAGAAGGTACGAACATGGGCACCAAGCACGTCAAGAACAACACATCGCCACATGGCGTCCAAGTCCCGATGGACCTGTCCGGCCCTGGCTCGAACGGCAGGCCCGACCCGTTCGACGGCGTGGCAGCCGCCGTGCTCGATCATCGGGGCACGGTGCTGCGGTGGACCGGGACGGCGAAGCACCTGACGGGGTTCCCGGCCGAAGAGGTGTGCGGCCGCCCTGTACAGGAGCTGCTGGCCGAACTCCCCGACGAACTGGGCACCGCCACGGAAATGCCGGCATCCGGCCACGCACGGCTGCGGCACCGGTCCGGCGACACCATCGACGTCACCTTCCGGATCTCTGCGATGGAAGGCCCCGCGGAGTTCCTTGTCCTGGCGGCGCACGCAGACCACGTCGTCCACCACGAGCAGGGCGCAGCACTCCTGCGCGCACTGTCCGCACAGAACCGGGTCACCATCGCCCTGCACGACACGGATCTGACCACGGTGCAGACGAACGCCACGCCGGACACTCCCGACGGCCGTCGAGTACAGCCCGGCACTCGACTGTGCGACGTGCTCTGCGCCGAGGACGCCGAGAACCTCGAGGCGGTACTGCGCCAGGTGCTGGAGACGGGCGACTCCGTGATCCGCAGGAGCCAGCACGTGAGCTGGCGGCACGATCCGGAGCGGCGGCGGGCCCTGTCGCTGTCCGCCTTCCGTCTGGAGGACGCGCGAGGACGCCCCACGGGGGTCGCGGCCCTGTACGTCGACAGCCCCCATGCGCGGGCTCGCCGTCACCTGGACCTCACCCGTGAAGTGGCCGAGCGTGTGGGAAGTTCCCTGGATGTCGTGCGCACCGCACGAGCGCTCGCCGACGTACTCGTGCCTGCTTTCGGGGATCTCGTCACCGTCGACCTCGCACAGTGCGTGTTCGACGGGGAGGAGCCCCCGAGGCATTCGGGCGGTGGTGATCTTGGTCTGCGCACCGCGGCCCTGGTGCCGGCCTCCACGGTGTGGCCGACCCGTACCGGGTGCGGCGACCTCTTCCCGCCCTTTCCCGACCACCCGCGCCTGCTCGACTTCCAGCAGGGCGAGACCCTCGTCCTCGGCGCCGGCGACTACAGCGCTGCGCTGGGCGATCCGCGGCTGGTCGAATTCGTCGTCCCACAGGGAGGCCATTCGGTGCTGGTGGCACCGTTGCACGCCCGTGGTCTCACGCTCGGCGGCATATCGATCTGGCGCTGCGGCCGGTCCGAACCGTTCACCGAGGACGAGGCCGATCTCATGACGCAGATCGCCTCGGGGGCTGCGCTCGCCGTCGACAACGCCCGCCGTTACACGCGCGAGCACCGGGCGGCCGTCGCGCTGCAGCAGCGCCTCCTTCCTCCGGCCACGACCGACACCCCGGCCGCCGAGACCGCCGGTATCTATGTGCCCGCAGGCGGCGGAGCGGAAATACGTGGCGACTGGTACGACGCCGTCGCCCTGCCTTCTCTCCGCCTGGCCCTGGTCGCGGGGGACGTGATCGGCCACGGCATGCCCGCGACCGCCACCATGGGCCGTCTGCGCACCGCCGTACAGACCCTCGCCGACCTCGAGCTCGAACCGGACGAGCTGCTCACCCGGATCGCGGACCTCGTCCAGCGCCTTGTGGCCGAAACCCCACCCGACCACCACGATGTCGTCGGCGCCACGTGCCTGTACGCGGTCTACGACCCGGTCACCCGACGCTGCACCATGGCCAGTGCCGGGCACCCGCCGCCGGTCCTGGTCCGGCTCGACGGAACCGCCGAGGCCGTCGAAGTCTGCCCGGGGCCGCCGCTCGCCGTAGGTGGAATGCCGTACGAGACCACCACGATCGACATCGAGCCGGGCAGCGTCCTCGCGCTCTGCACCGACGGCCTGATCCAACGGAGCGACCACGACATCGACCAAGGTCTCCAGTGCCTGGCGGATGCCCTGGCCGCCTCCTGCCGCCCGGACCGCGCTCTGGACGAAACCGGCCACGCTCTCCTCGGCAGGCTGCGGAACCAGACGCGGCGCGACGACGCGACCCTGCTGCTGGCCCGCACCCGCGCCATCCCGGCGGAGGACACCGCTCACTGGGAAATCCCGGCGGATCCGGCCGCCGTCTCCGAGGCCAGGGAATGGACGACCCGCCAACTCACCCTGTGGGGCCTGGAAGACCTCCTCTTCACCACCGAACTGATCGTGAGCGAACTGGTGACCAACGCCATCCGCTACGGTCGTCCGCCGGCGGACCTGCGCCTGATCCGCCACAACGTCCTGATCTGCGAGGTCACCGACTCCAGCAGCACCCAGCCCCGCCTGCGCCGTGCCCACACCACCGACGAGGGAGGACGCGGTCTGTTCCTCGTCGCCCGACTCGGCGGGCGATGGGGCTGCCGCCATGGCCAGAACCGCAAGACGATCTGGTGCGAACAGCCCGTCGAGTGAACCCGCTGACCAGTGGCTCGGCGCGCCGCCGAGTGGTCACAGGCCCAGGTCGCTCAGCCCCGGGTGGTCGTCGGGTCTGCGTCCCGGTGGCCAGTGGAACAGGCGGTCCTGGTCCTGGATGGGGAGGTCGTTGATGGAGGCGTGTCGCCGGCGCATCAGACCGTTGTCGTCGAACTCCCAGTTCTCGTTGCCGTAGGAGCGGAACCAGGTGCCCGAGTCGTCATGGCACTCGTAGGCGAACCGGACCGCGATGCGGTTGCCGTCGACGGCCCAGAGCTCCTTGATGAGCCGGTAGTCCAGCTCGCGGCGCCACTTGCGGGTGAGGAAGGCGACGATCTCGTCGCGGCCGGTGACGAACTCCGCCCGATTGCGCCAGCGGGAGTCCACCGTGTAGGCGAGTGCGACTCTCTCCGGGTCGCGGGTGTTCCAGGCGTCTTCCGCGAGCCGCACCTTCTCCGTGGCGGTGTCGTGGGTGAACGGCGGGAACGGTGGGCGGGGTGGGTGCGTCATATCGCCTCCGCGAAGGTGAGACCTGTGGTTCCCCATTCGGGCGACCACGGTACGAGACCACTGGTCCCCCCGCAGCCGCGACAGTCCGGGCGCGCGTGCAACGCCCGCTCCAGCCTTTCGCTATGACACGAGCGGAATGGTCACCTCGTCCTCGACGGGCGGGTCGAGTTCCTCCCGCCGGTTCCCGGTCGCCGCGAAGCAGCGCAGCCTGATCGCCTCGGGGGTGACGTCCAGGCGCAGGAAGCTCTTGAAGAACGGCGGGCTGTAGGTGGCCGAACTCGGCGAGAAGAGCCGGGTGTAGATCTTGCGGACGGGCAGCCGGAAACGGGAGGTCCGGTCGGGACGGCCTCCGGCGCCCAGCAGACTGGCGACGAGGCGGGTGCGCCGGGTGACCCGGGCGGGTGTGGCCGGGGCACGGGTCGGGGGGATGCCCAGGCGCTCGGCGACGACGGCGGTCGCCTCGGCCTCGGTGAGGGTGAAGAAGCGGCGCAGCCGCAGCCGGCGTCCGTAGAGTCGGCTGTAGAACGCGAGGGAGTCGCCGCGCAGCGGGTAGCAGCGGAAGTCCTTCTCGGTGACGTTCGCGATGGACACGCGCGGGATGGTGTGGGTGGCGTGCATGAACGCGCCGCCACCGCCGGAGACCACGTACTGGATGGTGCGGCCGTCCACGTCCACCGGGTAGCGCTGGTAGTTATGGATGTCTCCGCCGATCGCGGCGACGTAGTGGTGGTCCGGGTCGCGGACGATGTCGTCGACCGTGCCGCCGCCGTCGATGGGGCAGGGGTGGTGCTCGCCGTCCACGTACAGCGGTGAGCCGGTGACGAGGATCTTGGGGCGGGGGCCTCGGGAGACCTCCCGCAGCCAGCGGCCCTGTTCGGCGTCGATGGTGCCGAGCAGGCCGGTGTCGATGCCGACGATACGGACGGGTCCGGCGTCGATGGCCCAGTACGGGCCGGGCTGCACGGCGTGCTGTTCGGGCGCGGAGCGCAACGCGCGTGCCTCCGCGAGGCGTTGTCCGTCCTGTGCGCTCGGGCGGTGCCACAGCAGGGAACGCAGCCGGGCGCGGAGCGGCGGGCGGGAGGCCGGGGCCGGGGCGAGCGGTGGGGCGTCGCAGAAGACGCTCATGAACCCGTACAGGTCCTCGTACCAGTCGTGGTTGCCGGGTATGGCGTAGATGGGTGCCCGGTAGTCCTGGTAGGGGCGGAAGAACTTGGTCCCGTAGTCGGCGGTCGCGCCGACCGGGTAGATCACGTCGCTGGCTATGACGGCGAAACTGGTGTCCTGACTCACCTTCAGGAAGCCCGGCACCACCGCGTACTGGGGGTCGTCCCCCTCACCGGTGTCGCCGAGGACCATGAAGGAGAAGCGTTCCTGGTCGGCCCGCCGGATCACCCTGTCCGCGGGAGCGCCCGCCGCTTCGCACTGTTCTGCCCACCGGCTCCGGGTACGACCGGTGGGGTCGCCGAACCAGGAGGCCAGCACGCCGTTGCGTGCCGCCCAGAGAGTCCTCGGGTTCAGCCAGGAGAGCTTCTCGACATGACCCGGCATCAAGTCCCGGTAACTGCCACGTTCTACGGCGCCCCAGCCGGCGCCTTCGGCGGTCTCACGTGAGGATTCGGACACCGGTGCACCGTAGCAATGATCGACGGCGCACCGGAGCGGCGAGGGTGCCTCACAGGTGCGCGTGCGGGTCCGGTTGCGCACGCTCCGGGAGTCCGACGGCCCGCTGGGCGGCCAGGGTGAGGGCGCGGCGGTCCGGCGCTCCGCCCGGCGCCAGCACCGGCATGACCCGGACCTCGGCGACGAGTCCGCGTGCGGTGAGGACCCGCCACACGGACGTCAGCAGGGAGTCGCTGCCCACGAACGCGGGCGCGGTGCTCGCCGGGCCCCCGTCGTACCGGTACTGGAGCCGTACCGGCTGGACGGGCGCGCCCGCGTCCAGTGCCGCCTGGAAGGCGGCGCGCCGGAAGCGGCCCTGGGCCCTGCCGCACCAGGTGCTCCCCTCGGGGAACACCACGACCGCCGAACCACCGCGCAGGCCGTCCGCGATCCGGGCGACCGTGTCGGGCAGCGCCCGCAGCCGGTTGCGGTCGATGAAGAGGGCACCGCTGAGCGCGGTCAGCGGGCCCGCCACCGGCCACTGCCGGATGTCGGACTTGGCGAGCATCCGGCCGGGCCGCACGGCGGCGAGCAGCGGGATGTCCAGCCAGGAGATGTGGTTGGCGACCATCAGCAGGCCGCCGTCCGGCGGGGCGGACCCGGTGATCCGCACCCGGACGCCCGTGGCGCGCACGACCGACCGGCACCAGGCCCGGACGGCCCGTTCGCGCGGTGCGACGGGCATCCGGCGGACCACCGGGAAGAGCGCGAGCCCGGTGACCATCAGCGCCAGTACGGCCGCGAACCGCAGCACGGCGCGCGGTACGGCGGCCGCCGACGCCACGGCGTCCACGCAGGACTGCGGCGAACAGGGCGCGCTGGGCATCCACGGGCTCGCCGGGGTGGGCGCCGGCACGTGCACCTCGACGCGTCGCGGCCTGGGCACGGCCAACGGGGCCTGCAGCGCCGTCGTGCTGGCGAACGAGGTGCCGCGGCGCGGTCGCAGGGCAGAGCCGGGACGGGACACGTTCGTCACTCCGGTCCGGGGGGTGTTCATCACGCCGGGACGAGCGAGAGGAAGTGCCGCAGATAGCGCGCGTTGATCCGGCGCATCGACAGCAGCACGTACAGGTCGGCAACCCCGAAGTCCGGGTCGTGCGCGGGCTCCCCGCAGACCCAGGCGCCCAGGCGGAGGTAACCCCGCAGCAACGGGGGCAGCTCGGCGTGCCCTTCGGGGGCCGGCGTCTCGGGGCGCCAGGGCAGCAGCGGCCGTACCCGGTACTCCTCGGGCGCCAGGTACTTGGCCCTTACCCGCTCCCAGGTGGCCGCGGCGAGGGCACCGCCGTCGGCGAGCGGCAGGGAGCAGCAGCCGGCCAGCCACTCGTGGCCGCCGTCCACCATGTAGCGGGCTATGCCGGCCCAGATCAGCCCGATGACCGTCCCGTCGCGGTGCTCGGGGTGGACGCAGGAGCGGCCCACCTCGACGAGTCCCGAGCGGATCGGCGCGAGCGGGCCGAGGTCGAACTCGCCCTCCGAGTACAGCCGCCCCGCGATCGCGGCCCGCTCGGGGGGCAGCAGCCGGTAGGTGCCCACGACCTGGCCGGTCACCGTGTCCGTCACGAGCAGGTGGTCGCAGTACGCGTCGAAGGGGTCGATGTCCAGGCCGGGCTGCGGGGTGGACAGGAGGGCGCCCATCTCTCCGGCGAAGACGTCGTGGCGCAGCCGCTGCGCGGCCCGGACGTCGGCCTCGTCACGGGCGAGGGAGACGGTGTAGCGGGTGGGCGCCAGCGGCGGCGGGGGGCTGGCGAGGGTGGAAACGCCGGTCATGGCTCTCTCCTGGTCACGGGCCGGTTCGGCGGTGCGGCCGCAGACGTGAGCGGTTCGGTCTGCGCGCTCCTGTTCTTCCGATGCCGGTTGGCCTGCGCGTGACCCACGAAGGGAGAGCGGGTGTGAGGTTGTTGAATGCCAGGGGTGCCCGGACGGTGCCTGGCGGGACCGGGTCTTGAGCACCACACCCGGTCCCGCCCGTCCGCACCCTGCCGGCGAACGTCTCGTGTGAGGGCGGCCCTACCGCTTGGCCACCTTGCGGGTGGCCCGCAGCCACTCCTTGTTCATGTTCGTGATGGAGACCAGCGGGATGCCCTTCGGGCACGCGGTGGCGCACTCGCCGGTGAGGGTGCAGCCGCCGAAGCCCTCCTCGTCCATCTGGGCCACCATGTCCAGTACGCGGGTCTCCCGCTCGGGCGCGCCCTGCGGCAGGACGTTGAGGTGGTTGATCTTGGCCGAGGTGAACAGCATCGCCGCGCCGTTGGGGCAGGCGGCGACGCAGGCGCCGCAGCCGATGCACTCGGCGTGCTCGAAGGCGTAGTCGGCATCCGCCTTGGGCACGGGCGTGGCGTGGGCCTCGGGCGCGGAGCCGGTCGGGGCGGTGACGTAGCCGCCGGCCTGGATGATCCGGTCGAAGGCCGAGCGGTCCACGACCAGGTCCTTGACCACGGGGAAGGCGGCGGCCCGCCAGGGCTCGACGTCGATGGTGTCGCCGTCCTTGAAGGACCGCATGTGCAGCTGGCAGGTGGTGGTGCGCTCGGGGCCGTGCGCGTCACCGTTGATCACCAGGCTGCACGCGCCGCAGATGCCCTCGCGGCAGTCGTGGTCGAAGGCGACGGGGTCCTCGCCGGAGAGGATGAGCTGTTCGTTGAGGACGTCCAGCATCTCCAGGAAGGACATGTCGGGCGAGACGCCGTCCACCTCGTAGGTGGACATGGCGCCGTCGGCGTCGGCGTTCTTCTGCCGCCAGACGCGCAGGGTGAGCTTCATGCGTAGCTCCGCTGGGTGGGGTGGACGTACTCGAAGACCAGGTCTTCCTTGTGGAGGGTCGGGGCCTGGCCCGTACCCGTGAACTCCCAGGCGGCCCCGTAGGAGAACTCGTCGTCCTTGCGGGCGGCCTCGCCGTCCGGGGTCTGCGACTCCTCGCGGAAGTGGCCGCCGCAGGACTCGGTGCGGTGCAGCGCGTCGAGGCACATCAGCTCGGCGAGCTCCAGGTAGTCGACGATGCGGTTGGCCTTCTCCAGCGACTGGTTCAGTTCCTCGCCGGTGCCGGGCACCTTGATCCGCCGCCAGAACTCCTCACGGATCTGCGGGATCCGCTCCAGGGCCTTGCGCAGTCCGGCGTCGCTGCGCGCCATGCCGCAGAACTCCCACATCAGCTCGCCGAGCTCGCGGTGGAAGGAGTCCGGGGTACGGTCGCCGTCGACGGAGAGCAGCAGGTTCAGCCGGTCCTCGGTCTCGGCCAGCACCTCCTGCACGGCGGGGTGGTCGGCGGTGACGGCGTCTTCATCGGGCCGGTGCGGGTTGCGGGCCAGGTAGTCGTTGATGGTCGCCGGGAGGACGAAGTAGCCGTCGGCCAGGCCCTGCATCAGCGCGGACGCGCCGAGGCGGTTGGCGCCGTGGTCGGAGAAGTTGGCCTCGCCGATCGCGAACAGGCCCGGGACGGTGGTCTGCAGGTCGTAGTCGACCCACAGGCCGCCCATGGTGTAGTGCACGGCCGGGTAGATCCGCATCGGCACCTCGTACGGATCCTCGTCGGTGATCCGCTGGTACATGTCGAAGAGGTTGCCGTACTTGGCCTCGACGGCCCCCCGGCCCATGCGCCGAATCGCGTCCGCGAAGTCGAGGTAGACGCCCTGGCCGCCGGGGCCCACTCCCCTGCCCTCGTCGCAGACGTTCTTCGCGGCGCGGGAGGCGATGTCCCGCGGGACCAGGTTGCCGAAGGACGGGTAGATGCGCTCCAGGTAGTAGTCGCGCTCGTCCTCGGGGATCTCGTTCGGCGGGCGGTTGTCGCCCTTGGCCTTGGGCACCCAGATCCGCCCGTCGTTGCGCAGCGACTCGCTCATGAGGGTGAGCTTGGACTGGTGTTCGCCGGTGCGCGGGATGCACGTCGGGTGGATCTGGGTGAAGCAGGGGTTGGCGAAGTAGGCGCCGCGCCGGTGCGCCCGCCAGATGGCGGTCGCGTTGGAGTTCATGGCGTTCGTCGACAGGTAGAAGACGTTGCCGTAGCCGCCGCTCGCCAGTACGACGGCGTCCGCGAAGTACGTGTCGATCCTGCCGGTGATCAGGTCGCGGGCGACGATGCCGCGGGCCCGGCCGTCGATGACGATCAGGTCGAGCATCTCGGTGCGCGGGTGCATCTCGACGTTCCCGGCGGCGATCTGCCGCGACAGCGCCTGATAGGCGCCGAGGAGAAGCTGCTGGCCCGTCTGGCCGCGGGCGTAGAAGGTGCGGGAGACCTGGACGCCGCCGAAGGAGCGGGTGTCGAGCAGGCCGCCGTACTCGCGGGCGAAGGGCACGCCCTGCGCCACGCACTGGTCGATGATCTCCACCGAGATCTGCGCCAGGCGGTGGACGTTGGACTCGCGGGCGCGGAAGTCGCCGCCCTTGACGGTGTCGTAGAAGAGCCGGTGGATCGAGTCGCCGTCGTTGCGGTAGTTCTTCGCCGCGTTGATGCCGCCCTGCGCGGCGATCGAGTGGGCGCGGCGCGGGGAGTCCTGGTAGCAGAACTGGACGACGTGGTAGCCCTGTTCGGCGAGGGTGGCGCCCGCGGAGCCGCCGGCGAGGCCGGTGCCGACGACGATGACCGTGTGCTTGCGGCGGTTGGCGGGGTTGACCAGCTTGGCTTCGAAGCGGCGCCTGTCCCAGCGCTCGTGGATGGGGCCGGAGGGGGCCTTGCCGTCGACGAGCGGGTCGCCGGATGTGTAGTTCACGTAGTCGGTCATGTCAGCTCACCACTCCGGTCATGACGCCCACGGGAATGGAGATGAATCCGGCCGTGAGCAGCAGCGCGAGGACGTTGGCGACGGTCTTCAGGGCGCGGTCGCGGGTGCGGCTGCCGACGCCGAGGGTCTGGGCGGCGCTCCAGAAGCCGTGCCGGATGTGCAGGCCGAGCGCCAGCATCGCGACGATGTAGATGACGTTGCCGTACCAGGTGGAGAAGGTGTCGACGATGTTCTCGTACGGGTGGACGTCCTGGAAGCCGCCGGGGTGCACGGTGCCGGTGGTCAGGTCGAGGATGTGCCAGACGATGAACAGCCCGAGGATGACCCCGCCCCAGCGCATGGTGCGCGTGGCGTAGGTCGCCCGCGGCTTCTTGTGCACGTACTTGCTGGGACGGGCCTTGATGTCGCGCCGGCTGAGCTGGTACGCGGAGACGGCGTGGGCCACGACGGCGGCCACCAGCACGGCACGCACCAGCCATATCGTCCACATGTGGGGCATGAACGGCTGACCGACGTCGCGGAGCCAGACGGCGTAGTCGTCGATCGCCTGGGGCCCGAAGAACACCTTCAGGTTCCCGTACAGATGGACGACCAGATACAGCAGCATGATCACGCCACTGACCGCCATCACCGTCTTCTTGCCGACGGTCGAGTCCCACACGGTGCGCGCCATGGACGGCCGTCGGTCCGTCCGCGTTGCCAGAGCCATGCCCATGACGCTAGGTCCGAAGCTCCTCATCGGTCCAAGACATGGTCCGGCTCGTTTCGATAGGCCGCAACTATGATGGAAGGGTGCAGTTCCAACAGCTCCAGTACTTCGTGGCCGTCGCCGAGACCCGGCACTTCACCCGGGCCGCGGAGCTGGTCCATGTCGCCCAGCCCTCGCTGTCGCAGCAGATCAGGGCGCTCGAGCGGGAGCTGGGGGCGGATCTGTTCCTGCGGGCGCGGGGCAACATCACGCTCACCGATGCCGGGGAGGCGCTGCTGCCGCTGGCCCGCCGGATCCTGGCCGACGCGGACACGGCCCGGCACGAGGTGCAGGAGCTGGTGCAGCTGCGCAGCGGCCGGGTCCGCCTGGGCGCCACCCCGAGCCTGTGCACCGGCCTGCTGCCGGATGTGCTGCGCGCCTTCCACGACCGCTACCCCGGCATCCGGCTGCTGATCGAGGAAGGCGGCTCCCACGACCTCGTACGGGAGCTCGCGCGCGGCGCCCTCGACCTCGCGCTGATCGTGCTGCCGCTGCCCACCCCCTCCCCCGCCCTGACCACGGTG
This sequence comes from Streptomyces sp. NPDC001796, assembly GCF_042892355.1. Taxonomy (NCBI): domain Bacteria; kingdom Bacillati; phylum Actinomycetota; class Actinomycetes; order Kitasatosporales; family Streptomycetaceae; genus Streptomyces; species Streptomyces sp. NPDC001796. The sequence goes on from NZ_JBIAUC010000010.1 coordinate 25,453, forward strand.
GAGCTGCTGCGCGAGGACCTGGTGGTGGTGTCCTCCCCGGACGCGCCACGTCCCGGCGGCGGTCGGCGCACGGTCCGGATCGCGGACCTGGAGGGCGAGCGCCTGGTGATGTTCCGGCACGGCTACGACCTGAGGGAACTCACCGTGGCGGCGTGCCGCGCCGAGGGCTTCGAGCCGGTCTTCGCGGTGGAGGGCGGCGAGATGGACGCGGTGCTGGGCTTCGTGCGGGCGGGCCTGGGCGTGGCCGTGGTCCCACGGATGGTCGCCACCCGTTCCGGGCGCGGGCTGCGGGTGACCCCGCTGGCCCGGCCCGGACTGCACCGGACGATCGCCCTGGCCCACCGCAGCGATGTGGCTCCGCCCCGGGCCGCGAGGGAGCTGCAGCGCATGCTGCTGGAGCGGTGAGGCGGGACCGGCTCAGCCCAGCACGGCCGGCTTGAGCACCTCCTCGCACCACCGGCGGAAGGAGGTGGGCGCGGTGTCGGGGGTGCTCGGCTCGGCGGCGCCGTAGAAGCCCTGGTCGTCGAGTGCTCGCACCATGTCGGCCAGGCCCTGCGCCCAGGCTTCGGTGGCGCCGTGACGCAGGAGCGTCGCCTTGTGGTCCTCGGCGCTGATCCGCTGGAAGCGGACGGGCCTGCCCAGCACCTCGGACACGATCCGTGCCATGCCTTCGGGGGTCAGTTCGTCCGGGCCGACCAGCGGCACATCCGCCTGGCCGGTCCAGGAGGCGTCGAGCAGCAGCCGCGCCGCGGTGGCGCCCACGTCACGGGTGGTACAGGTGCGCAGCACCCGGTCACCGTCGGCCGCCAGGGAGAACACGCCCCCGCTGCGCATCGACTCGGCCTGGTGCAGCAGGTTCTCCATCAGGAACGGCGGGCACAGCGCCCGGTGGTGGACGCCCGTGGCCCGGATGCGGTCGTCCATGGCCAGCGAGGCCGAGATCTGTCCGGCCTTCTCGGCGACCCCGCGGCCCAGGGTGGAGACGGCGACGACGCGCCCGACGCCCTGGTTCTCGATCGCCTCGACGAGCGGCCGGGTGAAGTCGAGGAAGTGGCCCTCGACGCTGTGGGCGGTGGGTGTCGGGGGCACCAGCCAGAACACCCGGTCGGCGCCCGCGCACGCCTTGGCGGCGACGTCGGGATCGGCGTGCGATCCCCGGACGACCTCGACGCGGTCGCGGACGCTCGGGGCCAGGCGCACGGGATCGCGGACGATCACCCGGATCGGCCCGGGCTTGTCCCCCGCGTCGAGGAGGGCGTCGAGGACCCGGCTGCCGATCTGTCCGGTCGGGGTGGTGACGAGAATCATGGGAATCTCCGGGAAGTCACGGGTTCGGAAGACGTGATCGAGACTGCTCCCCGGCCCACCGGAACTGAAGGACCGGTTCGCTCCCGGTTGTTACCCTCAAGGCAATACCGGGAGGGGGAACCGTGGAGTCCCGTCCGCTGCGCTACTTCGTCGCCGTCGCCGAGGAACTCAACTTCGCCCGCGCGGCCGAACGGCTGGGCATCTCCCCGCCGCCCCTGTCCCGTGCGATCCGGCAACTGGAGGCGGAGCTCGGTGTCACCCTGTTCGAGCGGACCACGCACAGCGTCGCTCTGACCCCGGCCGGCGAGGTGCTCCTCGAGGAGGCGCGGATCGCGCTGGACGCCCTGCAGGCCGCCGCTCGACGGGCGCAACGCGCGGCCGCCCAGGAGAGGAAGCTGGTCCTGGCCGTCAAGGCCGACGGCGATGCCGGACTGCTGGAGCCGATCCTGGAACGCGTCGCGGCCGAACCCGGGGCCGTGCCCGTCACGGTCCGGCTGTGCGGATGGCAGGAACAGCCACGGCTGCTGCGCCTGGGCGAGGCCGACGCCGCACTCGTCCACGAGCCGTTCGACCGCACCGGCCTGGACGTCGAGACGCTGTTCGCCGAGCCGCGCGTCGCCGTCCTCTCCGCGGCGCACCCGCTGGCCTCCAGAGACCGCCTCGGTCTCGCCGACCTCGGCCTGCGCCCCGGCGACCTGGACCGATTCATCGACCGGATACGGCGGGAGGGCCGCGATCTCGCCCAACTGCTCACGCTGATCCCACTGGGCGACCTGGTCACCCTGCTGCCCGCCTCCGTCGCCGCCCGGTACCCGCGCCCGGGTGTCGCCTACCGCCCCGTCGAGGACGCGCCGCCCGCGGTCCTGTCCATCGCCTGGCCGCAGCAGTCCCGTTCGACGGCCACCGCGGCGCTGATCCGGGCCGCCGTCTCCGTGGCCGAGGCCGTACGGGCACGCGCCGGGGACGTACCGGACGTACGACCGTGACGGCTCAGCCCGTCGCGTCCACCAGAGCCAGTTCGTGCAGGCGCTCCGGCGGGCCGGGGCGGGCGTAGTACCAGCCCTGGGCCGTGTCGCAGCCCATCATCCGCAGCTGTTCGGCCTGGGCGCCGGTCTCCACGCCCTCCACCGTGACCGCGAGGTCGAGGCTGTGGGCCAGGGAGACGATCCCCTCGACGATCTTCAGGTCGACCGGGTCCGCCGGGTACTGCTGCATGCTCTGGGTGAAGGAACGGTCCAGCTTGAGGACCCGCACCGGCAGCCGGCGCAGGTTGGCGAGGTTCGAGTAGCCGGTGCCGAAGTCGTCGAGGGCGATGTCCACCCCCATCTCGGCCAGCCGGCGCAGCGGCTTGAGCAGATCGTCGTCCGCGCCGATGAGCGCCGACTCCGTGACCTCCAGGCAGAGCGCGTCCGGCTCGAGGCCGGCCCGCTCCAGGATCTCCACGGTGTCGGATACCAGTCCCGGGTGGGTGAGCTGGCAGGGCGAGAGGTTGACGTTGATGCGGAGCGGGCCGGGCTGGTCCTGCCTCTCCTGCCAGGCGCGGGCCTGCCGTACCGCCTCCTCGAGCACCCAGCGGCCCAGCGGCACGATCAGCCCGGTGCGCTCGGCGAGCGGGATGAAACGGTCGGGGCCGAGCACCCCGTGCTGCGGGTGCAGCCAGCGCACCAGCGCCTCGGCGCCGTGCACCTTGCCGTCGCCGAGGTGCACCAGCGGCTGGTACTCGATGAAGAACTCGCCCCGGTTCAGGGCCGTGGGCAGCGCAGTGGTCAGTCCGTGCCGGGTGATGGTGCGGGCGTCGGCCTCGGGGTCGGCGAGCTCGTAGCGGTTGCCGCCCGCCGACTTCGCCCGGTACATGGTGATGTCCGCGCTGCGCAGCACCTCCGCCGGGCCGCGCTCCCCGACCGGGCCCTCGACGATGCCGATGCTGCCGCGCACGGTCAGCTCCCGCCCGTCGACGCTGATCGGGGTGACCAGCGCGTTCATGATGCGCCCGGCGAGCTCGTCGACACCGCGCTCGGTGTCGGGCCCGGTGGTCAGCGCCACGAACTCGTCACCGCCGAGGCGCGCGACCATCTCTCCGGGACCGGTCGCGCAGGCCTGCAGCCGGTCGGCGACCTCGACGAGCAGCCGGTCCCCGGCCGCGTGCCCGAGGCTGTCGTTGATGGTCTTGAAGCCGTCCAGGTCGAGGTAGCACAGGCCGAACCGCCGGCCCTCCCCCGCCGCCAGGGCCTTCTCCAGCCGCTCGAAGAACAGGGTCCGGTTGGGCAGGCCGGTGAGCGCGTCGTGCGTGGCCTCGTACCGCAGGCGGAGGTTCAGCAGCCGCCGCTCGGTGGTGTCCTCCATGAGGGCCAGCTGGTACTGCGGGTTGCCGTCGGCGTCCCGCAGCAGGGACACCGTGAGGTTGGTCCACAGGACCGTTCCGTCAGGCCGGTAGAAGGCCTTCTCCACGTGGTAGTGGTCCCGCTCGCCGCGCACCAGTTCGTCGTACAGGCGCCAGACCTGCGGTGCGTCGTCGGGATGGGTCCACTCGGCGACGTTGCGGCCGCGCACCAGTTGCTCGGAGCCGCCGAACATGCGCAGCAGGGCGCCGTTGACCTGGAGGACGTTGCCGTCGAGGTCGGCGATGCCGATGCCTATGGCGGCGCCCTCGAAGACCGCGCGGAAGCGGGCCTCGGTGGCGTGCAGGGCCTCGGCCACCTCGCCCTGGGCCGTGAGGGCTGCCTGCGCGATGGCCTCCTGTTCGGCCAGCGTGCGCTCCTTGAGCGCCGCCGCGAACCCGGCGGCCATGGCGTGCTGCAACCGTGAGCAGCGGGTGCGCCGGGCCTCCTGCGCCTCCGCGGCGGCGTCCGGGTCGCCGCAGTAGAGCACGAGGTAGGCGTCGACGCAGTCGAGGGTGCGGCTGAGGGCCTCCGGGTCGGTGCAGTGCGCGTCGATGAGCGCCGCGCCGATCCCCTTGGCCGCCGCGGCGTCGAACACCCTGGCCCGCAGCGCCTCGCTCAACTGCCGGGCCAGCGGCAGCAGTCGCTCCTCGAACTCCGGCCGGGTCAGCGACGTCGAGGTCACCGGGTAGACGGCCCGGCTCCAGATCGTCGCGAACCTGCGCAGTCTGTCCTCCGGTCCACCCGGTCCACCCGGTCCCGCGGTCACGCGGAGCGCCCCACGCCGGCGAACCCCGCGAACGAATAGGGGTCCTCGTCCTCGGGTGCCGTGTCGGGCCGCCACTTCGGCATCGGCACCAGCCCGGGTTCCACCATGTCGTACCCCTCGAAGAACCGCGCGATCTCGTCGCGCGAGCGCATGATCAGCGGATTGCGGATGGTGTTGTACACGTCGACCGCCCCGTCGGCCCGCTCCTTCGGCAGCGGGATCCCCTCGTACGAGGCGTGCGTGAGAACGAGCAGGCTGCCCGGCGCGAGCGCGTCGCGCAGCTCTGCCACCGCACCGTAGGGGTCGTCCGTGTCCTCCACGAAGTGCAGTATGGCAACGAGAAGGAGCGCGACTGGCCGGTTCCGGTCTATCAGTCGCTCCACCTGAGGGCTCGCCAGGATGTCGTGGGGCTTGCGGATGTCGGCCGCGACGACGTCCGCGTGCTCGTTGCCCTGGAGGACGGCGCGGCTGTGCGCGACCGCCACCGGGTCGTGGTCGACGTACACCACGCGCGCGCCCGGGTGCGCCTGCTGCGCCACCTCGTGGACGTTGCCGAAGGTCGGGATACCGGAGCCGATGTCGACGAACTGGGTGATGCCCTCCGCGACGGCGAAGCGCACGGCGCGGCGCATGAACGCCCGGTTCGCCTGCATGATCTTGGGAAGCCCCGGCATGTACTCCATGGCCCTGCGCGCCGCTTCGCGGTCGACCTCGAAGTTGTGGGAGCCGCCCAGGTAGAAGTCGTACATGCGGGCGACACTCGGCACGGAGATGTCGATGCTCCGAGGGGCCCAGGCGGGGCGCTCCATGCAGCTCTCCAAGGCGTTGACGACGGTGTAGGCGATCCGGTGTTCGAGCTGAGGCTACTGATCGTCCGCCAACGGAGCGAGCAGAAACGGAAATTGACCGTCCGTTCCCGGTCACGACGTGGTGTTTCCGTGGAGGCCTGAGCCCCGCGCCGCCCGCGCCGCCCGCACCGAAGGGCCCACCCCCTCCGTGCGGTGCGGAGGGGGTGGACCCGGTCGTGCGCGCCTGTGTCCCGTTCGTCCGGCTTGTGTGTCCACTCCCTTCCGCGTTTCCGTCGCTGACTGGGTGAGGCGGTCGATCGACCCTGGGGAGGTGTGATCTCTACTTCGGCGCGCCGACCGGCTTTCCGTCGGGCGAGACGGCGTACCAGGTGCCGCCCACACCCTGACCGTTGGTGTCTCCGGGGGCCTTGTCGCCGGAGAAGGTGTAGATCGGCCAGCAGTTGACGGTCATCTGCTTGGCGCCGTCGGGGCGGGTGAAGCCCATGAGGCCCTTCTTCTTGACGCCCTTGGTGTCGTCGGCCGAGACGGGGGCGACGACGGGCCACTTCTCCAGGCAGGCACCGGTGCAGTTCGACACCGGCTCGGGCCAGGCCTTGTCCTTCAGGAAGCGGTAGACCGTCATGCCGTTCTTGTCGACGACGATCGGGCCGAGCTTGGGGTCGTTGCGGACCGACAGGCCGGGCAGGGCGGCACCGGCCTTCTTGCCGGTGGGCGCGGTCGCGAACCAGGTGCCCTTGACGCCCTGGCCGTTGACGTCACCGGCCTTGGTGTCCTTGGCGTACCGGTACATCGGCCAGCCGGCGATGGTGAGCTGCTTGGTGCCGTCGGAGCGGGTGACCTCGCCCAGCAGGGAGGTGTCGATGCCGGAGGCGACGGTGGCCCCTTCGGCGGGGACCGGCGGCCACGTCTTCGCGCAGTCGCCGTCACAGGAGGACTTCGGCGGCTCGGCCGTGTCCTGGTCGAAGCGGTAGAGGGTGAAGCCCGCGCCGTCCGTGACGATCTTGCCGAGCTTCGCGTTGTCGACGACGGCCAGCTGACCCGCGGACTGCCCGCCCGCGGAGGCGGAGGCGCTCGGCGCGGCGGTGGAGTCGGCGCCATAGCCGTTTCCGGGGAGGGAGGGGCTGGAACCCAGGCCGCCCGGGAGAGCGGTGGCCCCCACGTTCTGGCTGCCCGCCGACTGGGTGCCGCTCTGCGAACCGCACGCCGTCGTGAGCGCCAGCACGGCGGCAGCGGTCGCCACGAGGGAGGCGCTCCGCCAGGATGTCTTCATTCTCAACTCCCGCTGTCAGCTTCGGTGTTGCAGCGTCCTCTGTGCGCCGCTGTGTGGTCATGGGTACGGGCGGGAGTGCCCGGTGTGTTCAATCGGGCCGGGAATTTCTTTCCGGAACCTGTGACGCGTTTCCGGCCACCGTCCCGCCCCGCCCCCGGCACCCCTCGCACGGATGTGCCCAACTCGGCGCGGATCGGGCGCGGTTGCCGAAACGCCACGAAGACGGATCTCCCCCCTTCGGGGCAATTCGCCGGGGCCCGGGCGTGCGGGGGCGCGGTGAAGCCGATGATCTCGGTCGTGCAACGACCCCAACGGCCCCGAACAGCCCTCGTCACCCGGGGGTTGGCCCTGGTGACGCTGGCGTGGTTCCTCGTCGGCGTTCCCGCCGGGGCGGCGTCGGCCGACGCGTGCGCGTACGCCTCGACCGGCCCGGGCGGCACGGAAGCGGTGGCGGTCGCGGGCGGCGACCTCTGGCCCACGCCGCCGTGCTCCGCACCGAGCCCGAGCCCCACGCCGCCGCCCAGCCCCACACCGACCCCGACTCCGACGCCCGCCCCCAAGCCGCCGCCCGAGCCACCGCCGCCCCCGCGGCCGCACCCCACACCGAAGCCCGTCCCGCCGCCCCCGCCACCGCGAGCCCTGCCCGCGGTCCCGCGCCCGGTCCCGAGACCCGCCCCGGTCCCCGTCCGCATCCCCTCCCCCACACCGACGCCGTCCCCGACGCCCCCGCCCGGGCCGAGCCCGCACCCCGCACCGACCGCGGTGCACTATCCGGCCCACCACCCCGTGTCCCACCCACGGCCGCCCCATGACGGACCGTCGCCGCTCACGTTCACCCTGCTCATCGTCGCGCCCGCGGTGTTCGCCATCGCCGCGCTGCGTCCGCGCTGATCTCTGGAGGCACCTGTTGTCGGAATGGCTTGTTCTCACCCTCGCGATGGCGGCCGCGTGCGCCGTCGTGGTCGTGGTGACCCTGCTGCGGGCCCGTACGGCCGCCGTGGACGAGGACCCGTCCGAGACCCCGGACGTGATCGAGTACATGACGATGTGGATCGGCGTGGTGTACGCCATCGTGCTGGGCCTGGCCATCGCCGGGGTGTGGGAGGCGCGCAGCGCCGCCCAGGACCATGTGCAGGCCGAGGCGCAGGCGCTGCACGAGATCTCGCAGCGCGTCCGGGTCTATCCGGCCGACGTCCGCGACCGCGTCCGCGCCGACGTCAACGCCTATGTCGGTCATGTCGTCACCACCGAGTGGAAGGTCATGGCCGATCACGGCGAGGTGACCGCCCGCGGCCAGGAGCTGTTCCAGCGGATCCGTCAGGACGTCACCGACTACCACCCGAAGACGGACTACGAGGCGCAGGCGTACCAGCCGCTCGTGGACCAGGTGACGGCGGCCGACGCTGCGCGCAACGCGCGTGCCGGCGCCACCGGCTCGACGATGCCGCCGGTGGTGTGGTTCGGGCTGATCGCGGGGGCGGTGGTCACCATCGGGATGGTGTTCGCGCTGCAGATCCGGCGTACGGCCCGCGAACTCGTCCTGGCCGGGCTCTTCTCGGCACTGATCGCCTTCCTGCTCTTCCTGATCTGGGACTTCGACGCGCCCTACAGCCGGGGCGTCTCGGCCTCCTCGGAGCCGTTCCTGGCGCTGTTCCCCCAGCTGCACGGCTGACGGGGTCCGGAGCCCTCAAGGAGGCGGGTGATCCACCCGAGCCCTCAAGGGGGCGGGCGCCCTTCGCGCCCGCCCCCTGCGCCGCCGCGCCTCCCCTGGGCGGCACACACCCGTACCCCATTCGCCCTACTGCGATCGCGCCCAGCCATCCCATTTCTTAGCGTTTCGGGCAACGAGGTGCATTTCCGACGCAAGCGGAACAGGTCCGCGGCACGGCTCCTCGGAGACCTGGAGGCTCACCATGCGCGCGATTCGCCTCGCTTCGGCCGCAGTGCTGGGCGTCAGTGCCCTGGCCCTCACGGCGTGTACGACGGCCGTCGCCCGAGGCGGGGACGCCGGCCACTCGAGTTTCTCCTACAACCTGGAACCGGCCGCGGTCGCACCCGGCGGGCGGATCAACCTGCCGGTGCGGGGCTGCAACGGGGACGCCAAGGTCTTCTCGGGCGCCTTCGACGACGACGTCACCATCCCCAAGGGCCGGAAGTCGGCCACGGTCAGGGTCGACCGGGACGCCCTGCCCGGCACAACGTTCGACGTGCTGTTCCAGTGCGGCCACCAGGCCGGCCACCGGCAGCTCGTCATGACCGCCGGGCGTGACGACCGAGACGAGGAGTCGGGGGACGAGGACTCCCGCCGCGGGAACGGGCGCGGTGAGCGGCCCCAGCACGGCGTGCACGCCGGTGAGGGCGGAAGCATCGGCGGCTTCGACCTGAAGAAGACCGGCCTCGGTGCCGCCCTCGTCCTGGTCTCGGTCGGCGCGGCCTGGCACCTCACGCGCCGCCGCACCCGCGGCAGCACCTCTTCTTGACCGTCACTGCGTGAACGGCGCGGCGAGACGGCGGCGCCGGAGGGGATGGCGAATGTCTGCGTCCGGGCCGGGCGAAGGAGGAGCGGGGCGCCAGCGCAAGGGCGCCCCGTGGGGCGTGATCGCGCTGGTGCTGCTGACGGGTCTCGCCCTGGTGCGGAACGGTTCGGGCGAGTCCCCTGTGGGCCCTCCCCAGCCCGCGAAGGCTGCGGCCCCCGACTCCCGCTCTGGGGCGGGGTCCGGCTCGGGCTTGGGCTCGGGGTCGGGCTCGGGCTCGGGCTCGGGCTCGGGCTCCAGCGTCTCGGAGACGCCCGATCCGCTGCCGTACTCCGCGGTCGAGCGCGTCCGCATCCCGGCGCTCCAGATCGACGCCCCCGCCATACCGGTGGGCCTGGACGCGTCCGGCTGGGTGGCCGCCCCGCCGCCCGAGGATCCGAACCTGGCGGGCTGGTTCACCGGCGCGGTCTCACCCGGCGAGAAGGGCACGGCCGTGATCGTGGGCCATGTCGACAACCGTGAGGGGCCGGCCGTCTTCTACGGGCTCGGTGCGCTGGGAAAGGGCCATCACATCGAGGTCCGGCGCCAGGACGGCAGGACCGCCGTGTTCGAGGTCTACGGCAACGAGGTCGTCGACAAGGCCCATTTCCCCGGTGACCACGTCTACGGGAACAAGGGGGCCCCGGAACTGCGGGTCATCACCTGCGGGGGAGAGTTCGTCGACGGGAACTACGCGGGGAACGTGGTGGTGTTCGCCCGGATGGTCGCCGTGCGCTGAGCGGGGACGGGCGCACGTGCCCCGCAGCGTGCTCAGGTCGACCGCCTCCCGGGCACGGTGAGGTGGCAGCCGGCGTCCAGTAGGAACGCATGATTCATCAGTCGCGCGGATCGGTGTTGCGCGGCCGCGCAACACCGACCACGGCGACGGGAATCACCCCATGGGACCCACCTACCCGCATGTACGGACCTGAGCTCACGTCCGGCCGTGATCCCCGGCCGCAACGGCCCGGAGCTGCGGATTCCGATAGCCTCGCCCATGTGACGGAACAGCACTCGCACCAGTTCGAGCGGGGCACGGACGGTCCCAAGGTCATCCTCGTCGGGGTGGACGGCTCCGACTCGTCGCTGCGGGCCGCGGCCTACGCCGGCGGTCTCGCCCGGCGGCAGCACGCGCTCCTCGCGGTCGTGTACGTGCAGCCGGTGATGGCGGCCGGGGCGGCGCTCGGCGTTCCAGTGGCGGAGACGACCGACCGGATCGCCGGGGAACTGGTCGCCCAGATCCGTGAGGCCGCCGAGCGGGTGAAGGGCATATTCGACGTGCGCTGGGAGTTCCACACCTTCCGCGGCGACCCGTACAACGGCCTGGTCAAGGCCGCCGAGGAGCTGAAGGCGGACGCCGTCGTGGTCGGCGCCTCCGAGCAGGCGGGCCACCGCATCGTCGGCTCGGTGGCGATCCGCCTGGTGAAGGCGGGCCGCTGGCCCGTGACAGTCGTACCGTAGGGGCGTCGCCGTCTTCCCTCCCCGGTGGGGCCGCGCCGTGATGATCCGGCCAGCGCATTGCCGTCCGCGAAGAGGTCCGCGAAGAGGTGAGGCTCATGGCCGGACTCCGTAAGGGCGAGGGAATTCTCCGCCGCAAACCCATCGAGCACATCGACGAGACGGAGGTCGGCGAGGGCACCCGGCTCGAGCGCTCGCTCGGCCTGTGGCAGCTGACCGCGATCGGCGTCGGCGGGATCATCGGCGCCGGCATCTTCACCCTCGCCGGCACGGTCGCGAACGGCACCGCCGGACCCGCGGTCCTGGTGTCGTTCCTGATCGCGGGCCTGGCGAGCGCGGCCGCCGCCCTGTCGTACGCCGAGTTCGCCGGGCTCATCCCGAAGGCGGGATCGGCCTACACGTACGGCTACGCGGTGCTCGGCGAGTACGCCGGCTGGTTCATCGGCTGGGACCTGCTGCTGGAGTACACGGCGATCGTCGCGGTGGTCGCCATCGGCATCTCCGGCTACTTCGGCTTCCTCGTGGGCGAGATGGGTGCGCACCTGCCGGCGTGGATGCTGGGGGCGCCGGGCACGGGCGCCGGGCACCGGGTGGACCTGTTCGCGCTGGTGCTGTGCCTGCTGATCGCTTACCTGCTGAACCTCGGCATCCGCAACGCGGCCCGTTTCGAGACGTTCGTCGTGGCGCTGAAGGTCCTCGTCGTACTGCTGGTGATCGGTGTCGGCGTCTTCCACATCGACAGCGGCAACTACCGTCCGTTCTTCCCCTACGGCGTCGGCGGCGCGTTCACCGGTGCGGCGACCGTGTTCTTCGCGGTCTTCGGCTACGACGCCATGTCGACCGCCGCGGAGGAGTCCAAGGACGCGCAGCGCCACATGCCGAAGGCGATCGTCTACTCGCTGGCGATCTCGATGGTGCTGTACGTGGCGGCCTGCCTGGTCCTGACGGGTATGCAGAAGTACCAGAACATCGACAAGGAGAGCGGCTTCTCCAGCGCGTTCAAGGCGGTCGGCCTCAGCGGGCTCGCGGACGTGATCGCGGTCGGGGCCATCATCGGCATCCTCACCGTCATGTTCACGTTCATGCTGGGCGTCACCCGGGTGTGGTTCTCCATGTCGCGCGACGGACTGCTGCCTTCGTGGTTCGCCAAGACGCATCCCACGCGTCACGTCCCGACCCGTGTGACCTGGATCGTCGGGATCGCCTCGGCCCTCATCGCCGGGTTCCTGCCGATCGCGCAGGTGGCCGAACTGACCAACATCGGGATCCTGTTGGCGTTCGTCGTGGTGTGCACGGCGGTGATCGTGCTCCGCTACCGGCAGCCGGAGCTGCCGCGCACCTTCCGCACGCCGTGGATGCCGTTCCTCCCCGCGGCGGGCGTGGTCTTCTCGCTCTGGCTGATCACATTCCTGCGGTGGGAGACATGGGTGCGGTTCGCCGTGTGGTTCCTGGTCGGCCAGATCGTCTACTTCGGTTACTCCTACCGGCGCTCCGAGCTGGCCAAGGCCCCGCACAACCCCTGAGCCGGCTCCGGGAGGTCCCGCACGCCTCTCCGGTCGACCGCTCACCGCACCGTTCACCGACGAACAGCGACCGCCCACCGCACCGCGCCGTCCCGGCCCTGTCCCGGCGGACGACGGCGCGTTGCCATACGCCCATGACGGCCGGAAGCACCACCCCCACCACCGGGACGACCGCCGAGCACGAGCTGGCCGAGCTGCAGCGCGAGCACGGCCGTCCCCTCTTCGCGCTGCTGCTCAGGCTCTCGGACGGTGACCGTCAGCGCGCCGAGGATCTCCTGCAGGAGACGTTCGTACGCGCCTGGCAACACCCCGAAGCGCTGCGCGCGCCCGATTTCGACTCCGTGCGCCCCTGGCTGCTCACCGTCGGCCGGCGGCTCGCCATCGACGCCAAGCGGGCGCGTCAGGCCCGTCCCGCCGAGGTCGGGGACGCCGTCCCGGAGAACGCCCGCGTGATCGCCGACCACGCCGAACGGGCCGCCGCGACGCTCGACGTGCGGCAGGCTGTGAAGACACTCACTCCCGAGCACAGGGAAGTGCTGGTGCAGGTGTACTTCCGCGGGGCCAGTGTGGCGGAGGCCGCCCGAACCCTGGGGATTCCGCCCGGTACTGTGAAGTCCCGTGCGTACTACGCCCTGCGCGCCCTGCGCCGGGTCCTTCCGGGATACGCGGCGGACCTGCGGTGAAACCGAAGCCATGGTCAAGCCTTCGTAAAGCGCCTTGCTGCGGACCATGGTTGAGCAATGGGCTTGCCTCATCCGTGTTGCGGACTGGGGCCCGAGTCTCGGGCGACGCGCACGCACCGGAGGAAGGCAGGAAGGGATGCTGCACAGAGGCCACGAGAGCACGGACGGCACCGACGGCGGTGAACTGACCGTCCCCATGGCATGGCTGTACGCCGAGTACATCGCGGACGAACTGCTGCGGACCGGCGACCTGATGCCGCCGACGTCCTTCGAGTTCCGCGCCGGGCGCGACGCCCTGGCGCTGACGATCTTCCTGTCCGACACCGGTGGCGAGCTCTCCCGCATCCGGGTCGTCTCGCAGCTGGAGACCTGGCTTTCGCTGACGGCGTACGACCAGCCCTGGCAGGACTGGGTGTGCGAGCGGATGGCGGAGGTGTCCGCGGAAGCGGCCCGGTCGGGCGGCCCGGCACCGGACCTGGAGCTGGCCACGGCGGCCTGGCGCTGGCTGGAGGAGACCGAGCTGCTCGCCCCCGATCTGGACGCCGTGCCCGGCGGCGGCCCGGTGGTCGCCGAGGACGACGGCCCCAAGGTGTGGACGCCGGCCTGGCAGCTGGGGCTCCCTCTGGGACATCTCGCCATCCATCTCTTCTGAAGAAGTTTCCCGGGACGACCAATCCGCCGGCCCGGCGGCTCCGAATGCCTCTCTTGGCCGCGATTCGGTAACGGCCTTGAGTGATTCGGCCGCCTGGTCCGTACCGGTGGGCGACAGCAGCACCACCCCCACCCCGCTCACCGGCCCTGAGGATTTGGTATGAGGTCCCTGGAACGCCACCGCGACGTCGGCGCCTACGCGCTGGGCGTGCTGGACGAGGCGGAAGCCTTCCGCTTCGAGGACCACCTCATGGAGTGCCCGACGTGCACGGCGCACGTGACGGAGTTCCGCCCCGCCGCACGTCAGTTGATGCTCTACCGCAGGGCGACCCCGCGGTCCGTGCACCCCTTCGCGGCGCCGGGGCCCCGGCTGCTGGAGCGGCTGCTCGACGAGGTGGCGACCAAGCACCGCAGCGGGCGCAGGCGGTGGCTGTACGCGGTCGCGGCGGCCGTGGTGTTCGCGGTCGGAGGGCCGACGACGGCGCTCGTCGCCGGGCACGGCTCGTCGTCCACCACCGCGACGGCCATGACCGCGACCGACCCGGACACGGGCGTATGGGCGCAGGTCACCGCGCACGACGAGGTCTGGGGCAGTCAGATCGACGTGACGGTCAAGGACCAGTCGGGGCCGCATCCCTGCCGGCTCGTCGCGGTCGGCAAGGACGGTTCGGAGCAGACGGTGGCGAGCTGGATGGATCCCGCGGAGGACGGGGAGCCGACCACGCTCCAGGGCGGCACGGGGATGCGGTCCGACCAGATCGACCACTTCGATGTGCGCACCAGGGACGGACAGCGCCTGGTCACGCTGAAGGCCCGCTGACCGGCGCTGCCCCCTCCACTCGAGCAGCCGGGAGAGTCTGCCTACTTGAGCAGCCGGGACAGTCTGCGGTCCGCCAGCGGCTTGCCGCCCGTCTGGCAGGTCGGGCAGTACTGCAGCGAGGAGTCGCTGAAGGACACCTCGCGGATCGTGTCGCCGCACTCCGGGCAGGGCTCCCCGGTGCGGCCGTGGACCCGCAGGCCGGTCTTCTTCTCCGCCTTCAGGCGTCCGGCGGCCAGGCCGCGCGAACGCTCGACCGCCTCGGAAAGCGTCGTGCGCAGTGCGTCGTACAGGCCGTGCACTTCCTCCGGCGACAGCGACGAGGCCAGCTTGAACGGGGACATACGGGCGGCGTGCAGGATCTCGTCGCTGTAGGCGTTGCCGATGCCCGCGATCAGACTCTGGTCGCGCAGTGCGCCCTTGATCTGGCGCCGCTCGCCCGCGAGGAGCTCGGCGAGGCGCTGCTCGCCGAAGCCGTCGGCCAGCGGGTCGGGACCCAGACGGGCGATGCCCGGCACCTGGAGCGGATCACTGACGACGTACACCGCGAGCCGCTTCTGGGTGCCCGCCTCCGTCAGGTCGAATCCCTCCCCGGTCTCCAGCGCGACCCGCAGCGCGAGCGGGCCCTTGCCGGGGCGGGGTGCGCCGTCGGGCAGGCGGTCCTTCCACTGGAGCCAGCCGGCCCGGGCCAGGTGCGTCACGAAGTGCAGTCCGCCGGCGTCCAGGTCCACGAACTTGCCGTACCGGCCGACGGCGGTGACCTCGCGTCCCTCGAGGGCGGTGACCGGTGGGTCGTACGTCTTCAGGACACTGATCGCGACGGGCAGGACCCGGACCACCTCGTGGCCGACGAGACGGTCGGCGAGGAAGTCCTTGAGCGCTTCGACCTCGGGCAGTTCCGGCATGTGTCCAGGGTGCCACCCGCCACCGGCGTCGCCACCCGTCGCGTCGGTCAGCCGCGTTCCTGGACGGTGAACTCGCCCCATACGACCTTGCCGCCGCCGCGGGCCTCCACGCCCCACACGTCGGCGAGCCGGTCGACGAGCAGCAGGCCCCGGCCGGAGACCTCCGACTCGCCCGGGTCCCGGCGGCGGGGCAGGGCGCTGGAGGCGTCCTCGACCTCGAGGCGGAAGCGGCGGGCGTGGCCGGTGAGGACCCGCAGGGTGACGACGGCGGTGCCCTCGGTGTGCACGAGCACGTTGGTGATCAGCTCGTCGGCGACCAGTTCGATCTCGTCGGAGCGCTCGCCGGCGCCCCAGGTGCGCACGGCGGCGCGGATCATGTGGCGGGCGGCGGTGAGGGCTTCCGGGTCACCTGGCGGGACGTGCTGCCGGAGGCGGTCGCCGGACCGCCGGGTGAGCCCCCGGCGCCGGAGAAGGAGCAGGGCCACGTCGTCGTCGCCGCCCCGCTCCTCGGCCACGTCGATGAGCCGGTCGGCGAGGTCGCGCACATCGCCCGGGCCGCTGCATACCAGCTCCTGAAGGGTGTGCACGCCCTCGTCGAGGTCGGCGCCCGGCTCTTCGATCAGGCCGTCCGTGCACAGCACCAGGGTCTGGCCGGGGTCCAGCTCCACCGTGGTGACCGGGTACTCCAGACGGCCGAACTCGGCGGACAGCCCGAGCGGCAGGCCGCCCTCTACGGGCAGCCGCCGGCAGGCGCCGTCGGACAGTCTGAGCAGCGGATCGATATGGCCGGCGCGGACCAGCTGCACCACTCCGGTGGCCAGGTCGGCCTCGGCGTACAGGCAGGTCGCGAAGCGTTCGGTGTCGAGCTCCTTGAGGAAGACGGAGGCGCGCGCCATCACGGTGGCGGGCGGGTGGCCCTCGGCGGCGTAGGCGCGCAGGACGATGCGCAGCTGGCCCATGACGGCGGCCGCGTGGGTGTCGTGGCCCTGTACGTCACCGATGACGGCGCCGGCCCGGTCCCCGGGCAGCGGGATCAGGTCGTACCAGTCGCCGCCGATGTCCCGGCCGAGGGACGCCGAGCGGTAGCGGACGGCGACGTCGGCGCCGGGCACGCTGGGGATGGAGCGCGGCAGCATCGCCTGCTGGAGGCCCTGGGCGAGGTCCTTCTCCTGTTCGTAGAGCATGGCGCGTTGCAGGCTCTGCGCGATGCAGCTGCCGAGCGCGACGAGGACGTTGCGGTCGTCGGGGGTGAAGCCGCGCCGGTCGTCGTAGAGCAGGCCCATGGCGCCGATCGGGCGGGCCTGCGCGACGAGCGGCAGATAGGCGGCGGAGGTGATGCGCAGGTCCGTCAGGTGCGGCCACAGGACGGGGTAGCGCTCGGCGAACTCCTCCGGCGACTCGATGAACCGCGGCCGGAGGGTCCGTACCACCTCGCTCATCGGGTACGCCTCGTCGACGCGGGTGACCCGGGTACCGGGCACCGAGCTGCCCTCGGGGCCCTCGGCGACGATCCGGATGCGGCCCGCCTCCACCAGGCCCATGACGAGGCTGGCCGCACCCAGGTGGGTGAGGCCGTGACTGTCCTTGAGGACGTCGATGACGTCCTGGACGGTACGGGCGTGGGCGAGCGCGGCGGTGGTGGACTCGACGATGTCGGTCTGCCGGCGCAGCGCCTCGTCCTGGGCCAGCTGTTCCCTGCGGGCCAGCCCGTCGCGCAGTTCCTGGGTGGCGTCACGCACGATGCCGATGATCCGGCGCGGGCGGCCCGTCTCGTCGCGCCGGATGTATCCCTGGGTGTGGGTCCAGCGCAGGGTGCCGTCGCGGCAGCGGACGCGGAAGTAGGTGCCGTAGTTCTCGCTGCCGTCCTTGATGGCCCGGGACACCAGGGCGTCGACACGGCGGCCCTCGGACGGCGGAACGTGCGACCGCAGGCTCTCGGGGCGGCCGTCGTATTCCTCGGGGCGTACGTCGAAGATCTCGTGGGCCCGGGCGTCCATGTGGAACAGCCCGGTGTCCAGGTCCCAGTCGAAGCTGCCCATGCGGTTGAGCGCCAGGATCGGATCCGGGTGGGCGGGCCAGTCCTCCGGGAGTGACAGGGTGCTCCCTCCCCGATCAACCATGGGGCCACCATGCCAGGGATTGCCGGATTCTTCGACTTCTGCCGGCTCGGTCGTCCGGACCACGGCCCGGCGCCCCGGTACGGCCGAGCGGGCCGGGCCGCCGTCGGCGGGTTACGCAACCCGGGCCGAGGTGTACACGGTGTGACGGGCTGACCGGTTCGGCCGGGGGTACCGGGTGACACTGGAGGGAGAGGAGCGGTCGCCGTGGACTGGTTTGTCGCACCTGAGTACTGGCTGAGCCGACTGGTCTTCCAGCGGGCTCTGGCGGTGGTGTACCTCGTCGCCTTCCTGACCGCCGCTGTGCAGTTCCGGGCGCTGATCGGGGAGCGCGGCATGCTGCCCGTGCCGCGGTACGTCGCCCGGGTGCCGTTCAAACTGGCGCCCAGCGTCTTCCACTTCCACTACTCGGACCGCTTCTTCGCGGCCTGGTCGTGGGCGGGGTGCGCGGTGTCGGCGGCGCTGGTCGCCGGGGCCGACTCGCTGGTGCCGTTGTGGGCGGGGATGGTGCTGTGGCTGATCCCGTGGCTGCTGTACCTGTCGATCGTCAACGTCGGCCAGACCTGGTACTCCTTCGGCTGGGAGTCGCTGCTGCTGGAGGTCGGCTTCCTTGCGGTGTTCCTGGGCAACGACGAGGTGGCGCCGCCGATCGTGGTGCTGTTCCTGCTGCGCTGGATCCTGTTCCGCCTGGAGTTCGGCGCCGGGCTGATCAAGATGCGCGGGGACGCCTGCTGGCGGAAGCTGACCTGCCTGGACTACCACCACGAGACGCAGCCGATGCCGGGCCCGCTGAGCTGGTTCTTCCACCATCTGCCGAAGCCGCTGCACCGGGTGGAGGTGGCGGCCAACCACGTCACCCAACTGGTCGTCCCGGTCCTGCTGTTCACCCCGCAGCCGGTCGCGACGGCCGCCGCGTCCCTGATGATCGTGACGCAGCTGTGGCTGGTCCTCTCGGGCAACTTCTCCTGGCTGAACTGGATCACGATCGTGCTGGGCCTGTCGGCGGTCCTGTTCCCCACCACTGCCCCGAAGGTCTCCGCTGCTCCCCTGTGGTACGAGGTCCTGGTCCTGGCGGTCGGCGCGGGCCTGCTCGCCCTCAGCTACCAGCCGGTACGCAACATGATCTCCCGCGGCCAGATCATGAACCGCTCCTTCGACCCGCTGCACCTGGTCAACACCTACGGCGCGTTCGGCAGCGTCAGCCGGATCCGGTACGAGGTGGTGGTGGAGGGCACGGCGGACGACGTGCCGCGGGAGGACTCCGAGTGGCGGGAGTACGAGTTCAAGGGCAAACCGGGCGATCCACGGCACTGGCCGCGCCAGTTCGCCCCGTACCACCTGCGGCTCGACTGGCTGATGTGGTTCGCGGCGCTGTCCCCCGCGTACGCGGGGTCCTGGTTCGGCGGCCTGGTCGAACGGCTCCTGGAGAACGACCGCGACACCCTGAGGCTCCTGCGCCGCTCCCCCTTCCCCCCGGACGAGCCGCCGCGCTACATCCGGGCGCGCCTCTTCCGCTACCGGTACACGACGTGGCGTGAACTGCGGGAGACGGGGGCCTGCTGGCACCGCACCTACGTCCGCGAGTTCATGCCGCCCACCCGGCTGGCCGCGCCGGTGGCTCAGAGCCGGTAGACGCGGGTGGCGGTGTCCTCGAAGATCTGGTGGCGCTCGTCGTCGCGGAGGCCCCGCGTCAGCACCGCCGCCGTGTCCGACACGTCCGCGTACGACGCCGCCAGCGTGCAAACGGGCCAGTCCGAGCCGAACATCAGCCGGGACGGGCCGAAGGCGTCCACGACCGTGTCCGTGTAGGGGCGCAGGTCCTCCACCCGCCAGGTCTTCCAGTCCGCCTCCGTCACCATGCCCGACAGCTTGCAGACCGTGTTCGGCAGGGCGGCGAGGGCGCGGATGTGGGATGCCCACGGCTCCAGGGTTCCGGAGGCGATCGGGGGTTTGCCCAAGTGGTCCAGGACGAAGGTGAGTGCGGGGAGCGACTGAGCCGCCTTGACGCACGCCGGGAGCTGGTGGGGCAGCACCAGCAGGTCGTAGACCAGGCCGGCGTCCGCGACGGCGGCGAGGCCCCGACGTACGTCGGGACGCAGCAGCCACTCGGGGTCCGCCTCGCCCTGGACCTGGTGGCGGATGCCGCGCAGATACGACCCCCCGGGCAGCTCCCGCAGGCGGGCCAGCGTCTCCGCCACGTCGGCGCTCGTCAGGTCGGTCCAGCCCACGACGCCCGCGACGATCTCGTTGCGCTCCGCCAGGGCCAGGAACTCCGGCGTCTCCTCGGCCACGGTGACCGTCTGCACCAGTACGGTGCGGTCCACGCCGACCGGGCGGGCCTGACGTTCCAGGTCCGCGATCGTGAAGGTGCGGCGGATCGGCTCGAGTTCCGGGCCCGTGATCCAGTCCTGGTCGCGGACGGAGAGGTCCCACACGTGGTGGTGGGCGTCCACGCTCACGGCAGCTCCCAGACCACTGGCAGGCCCGCGTCCGCGCCTTCGGTCGAGTAGTCGTGCACCACGTCGAGCAGCTCCGCCATCCGTGCCTGCCAGGCGACGTTGACGGGCAGCCTCTCCAGCTCGGCCGGCAGACGCCCGTGGTCCTCGCACTCCAGCACGTGGAACAGGTCGGTTTCTCCCCCGAGCTCTCGGCTTCGCTCGCGCAGGGGGTACCCCCATCGCCAGATGGTCCAGGAGGTCGCTCCGGCGGCACGGATCGCTTCCGTGAGCTCCTTCGGCACTTCCCGGTGGGCGGCCTGGCACTCCTCGACGCGGTCGGCACGGACCTTGGTGTCCAGGGCGACTCTCATCACGGCTCCTCGGTGGGCACGGGGGCGTGCGGCGGCAGGAGGCCGGCCTCTCTCAGCTCCTGCCAGAATCCGGCCGGCACGGTCGCGGCGAACTGCTCGGCGCAGTCGCGCACCTCACCGGCCGAACGGGCGCCCACCAGTACGCTCGCCACGGCCGGGTGCGCGGAGCAGAACGCCAGGGCAGCGGCCCGCAGTGTGGTGCCGTGGCGCTCCGCCAGCGTCTTCAGGCGCAGAGCACGGTCGAGCAGCTCGTCGGGAGCCGTCGCGTAGTTGAACGTGGCGCCCGGACGCGGATCGGCCAGCAGGCCGGAGTTGAAGGCGCCGCCGACGACGACCGACACGCCGCGCTCGACGGCCGCGGGCAGCAGTTCGGTCAGGGCGCGCTGGTCGAGCAGGGTGTACCGGCCCGCGCACAGCACCACGTCCACGTCCGTCTCGCGCACGAACCGGGTCAGCATCTCGGCCTGGTTCATGCCGGCGCCGATCGCACCCACCAGGCCCTCGGAGCGCAGCTTCTCCAGCGTCGGGTAGCCCTCGCGGAACGCCTGCTCGGCGTGGTCGTCCGGGTCGTGCAGGTAGACCACGTCGACACGGTCCAGGCCGAGCCGTTCGAGGCCGGCCTCGAGGCCGCGTCGTACGCCGTCCGCGCTGAAGTCCCAGACGCGGCGGTGGGTGGCGGGTACCGCGAAGCCGTTCGCGAGGTCGTCGCCGCCGTCGTCCGTGGGCTCAAGCAGGCGGCCCACCTTGGTGGAGACCGTGTACGACGTGCGGGGGTGCTCGCGCAGGGCCGCGCCGAGGCGGCGTTCGGAGAGGCCGAGCCCGTAGTGCGGGGCGGTGTCGAAGTAGCGGATCCCGCTCTGCCAGGCGGCTTGGACCGCGTCGTAGGCCTGCTCCTCGCTCACCTCGGTGTAGAGGTTGCCGATGCCGGCGGCGCCGAAGGCCAGCGGGCTGACCTCGACGCCGCTCCGGCCGAGCGCGCTCACCGGCCCACCGGCCGCAGCCTGAGGCCCTGCATGCCGCCGTCCACGGCGAGCGCCGTGCCCGTGGTCGCGCCGGACAGGGGGCTCGCCAAGTAGGCGATGGCGCCCGCCACTTCGGTGGCCGTGACCAGGCGGCCGGTGGGCTGGCGGGCCTCCAGCGCCGCCCGTTCGGCGGCCGGGTCCGGGGCCGCGTCGAGGAGGCGGCCGATCCACGGCGTGTCGACCGTGCCGGGGTTCACGCAGTTGACGCGGATTCCCTCGCGGACGTGGTCGGCGGCCATGGCGAGGGTGAGCGAGTACACGGCGCCCTTGGTGGCGCTGTACAGGGCCCGCTGCGGCAGGCCCGCCGTGGCGGCGATGGAGCAGGTGTTGACGATCGCCGCGTGGGCGGACCTCCTCAGGTGCGGCAGCGCGGCGCGGCTCGTGCGGACGATGCCGAGGACGTTGACGTCGAACACCCGCCGCCACTGCTCGTCGTCGTTGTCCTCGACCGTGCCCTGGGCGCCGATGCCCGCGTTGTTGACCAGCACGTCCAGGCCGCCGAGGTCCGCGACGGCGGCGGCCACGGCGGCCCGTACGGACGCGTCGTCGGCCACGTCGGCCCGGTGGGCGAGCAGCGGCTTGCCGACCTGCGAGGGGTCGAGGTCCAGGACGGCCACCTCGGCCCCGCGCTCCGCCAGCAGCTCCGCGGTGGCCCGCCCGATGCCGGAGGCCCCGCCGGTCACCAGGGCCCTGAGGCCCTCGAAGTCGCTCATGCGGCCTGTCCCTTCTTGCCCTTGAGGTCGGCGGCCCAGAAGGTGCCGCCGGGGAACGTGTACTGCGCGAGGGACTCGGCCCGCATCGCGGCGGAGAAGCCCGGCGCGGCGGGTGCCGTGTAGTGCCCCTCGCGGATCACCACCGGGTCGAGGAAGTGCTCGTGCAGATGGTCCACGTACTCGATCATCCGGTCCTCGGTCGTGCCGGAGAGCGCGACGAAGTCGAACATCGACAGGTGCTGGACCAGCTCGCACAGCCCGACGCCGCCCGCGTGCGGGCACACCGGAACGCCGAACTTGGCGGCCAGCAGCAGGATCGCGAGGTTCTCGTTGACGCCGCCGACGCGGGCCGCGTCGATCTGGAGCACGTCGATCGCACCGGCCTGGAGGAGTTGTTTGAAGATGATGCGGTTCTGCACGTGTTCGCCGGTGGCGACCCTCACCGGGGCCACGGCCCTGCGGATCGCCGCGTGGCCCAGGATGTCGTCGGGGCTGGTCGGCTCCTCGATCCAGTACGGGTCGAACTCGGCGAGCGCCTTGGTCCAGGTGATCGCCTCGTCCACGTCCCAGCGCTGGTTGGCGTCGATGGCGATCCGCACGTCCGGGCCGACGACGGAGCGGGCGACCCGGCAGCGGCGCACGTCGTCGGCGAGGTCCGCGCCGACCTTCAGCTTGATCTGCCGGAAGCCGTCGGCGACGGCCTGCGCGGCGAGGCGGGTGAGCTTGTCGTCGGCGTAACCGAGCCAGCCGGCGGAGGTGGTGTAGGCGGGGTACCCCCGGGCCAGCAGGTGGGCGGCGCGCTCCTCGGCGCCCTGCTTGCCGCGCCGCAGCAGCTCCAGCGCCTCCTCGGGGGTGAGTGCGTCGGTGATGTAGCGGAAGTCGATCTGGCGGACCAGCCACTCGGGGTCGGCCTCGGCCAGCAGCCGCCACAGCGGCTTGCCGGCGCGCTGGGCGGCCAGGTCCCAGACGGCGTTGACGACCGCGCCGATCGCCATGTGCATCACGCCCTTCTCGGGGCCCAGCCATCGGAGCTGGCTGTCGCCGATCAGGGCGTGGAACACCGAGCCGGGATCCGCGCACACCTCGTCCACGCTCCGCCCGACCACGTGTCCGCGCAGCGCCTCGATCGCGGCGACCTGCACCTCGTTGCCCCGCCCGATGGTGAACGTGAGCCCGTGCCCCTCCAGGCCGTCCGCGGCGTCCGTGCGCAGCACCAGGTAGGCGGCAGAGTAGTCGGGGTCGGGGTTCATCGCGTCGGAGCCGTCGAGCTCGCGCGATGTGGGGAAACGGATGTCGAAGGTGTCGATCCCGGTGATACGGGCGGCAGTTGGGGACACGGGAGGCCTTTCGGTCCGGGACACAAGGTCGCACACGAGGGCGTGCGTCGTACGGCGCTGTACGACAACGAAGCAGGTCAGTCCTGGGCACGGCCCGTCGTCACCCGGGCGATCATCAGGGCGACGAGGATGATTCCGCCGTAGATGGCCTGGATCCAGAACGACGGCACCTGGGCGAGGGTGAGCAGGTTCTGCACGACACCCAGCAGGAGCACACCGGTGAGGGCGCCGAGCATCGTGCCCTTGCCGCCGTCCAGGCTGATGCCGCCGATGACGGCCGCCGCGAACACCGTGAAGATCATGTTCTGGCCCTGGTTGGCGCTGATCGCGCCGACGTACCCGGTCTGCATGATCCCGCCGACGGAGGCGAGGAGGCCCGCGACCACGAACACGCCGAGCATCACCCGCTCGACGCGGATGCCGGCCGCGCGGGCCGCGTCCGCGTTGCCGCCGATCGCGTAGAGCGCGCGTCCGACGCGGTGGTAGCGCAGGACGAGCCCGGTGACCGCGAAGGCGGCCGCGGCCAGCCACACGGACATCGGCACGCGCAGGAAGGTGGTGGTGGCCAGGGTGAAGAAGGCGTCGGGCATGCCGAACAGCGTCTTGCCCTTGGTCGCGCCGACCAGCAGACCGCGCAGGACGATCAGCATCGCGAGCGTGACGATGAACGCGTTGAGCTTGAACTTGACCACCAGGATGCCGTTGAAGGCACCGATGGCCGCGCCGACGACGAGGATCGCGACCAGCGCGAGGGCGGCGGGCCACCGGGTGCCCCAGCCCGACTGGGCGGCGGGCAGGACGAGCAGGGCGCCCACGGCCGGGGCGATGCCGACCACGGACTCGAGGGACAGGTCGAACTTGCCGGTGATCAGGACGAGCGACTCGGCGAGCACGACCATCGCGAGGGCAGCGGACGCGCCGAGGATGGAGATGATGTTGCGTTCGGTGAGGAAGGAGTCGTTGACGAACGCGCCGAGCACCATCAGCAGCACCAGGGCCGGGAGCAGGGCGAGTTCGCGGGCCCGGCGGAGCAGGACGGCCTTGGCCGAGCGGGCGTCCGGGACCGGGAGGGGGGTGAGCGGCGGGGCCTTGGTGTCAGCCATGGTCCACTCCTTCGATGGAGGCGATCAGCTCGTGGTCGTGCCAGCCCGCCGGGTGCTCGGCGACGATCCGGCCGTGGAAGAGGACGAGGACGCGGTCGCAGCGGCGCAGGTCGTCGAGTTCGTCGGAGACGACGAGCACGGCGGTGCCGTCCTCTCGGGCGCTGTCCACCCGGGACAGCAGGGACTCCTTGGACTTGACGTCGACACCCGCGGTGGGGTTGATCAGGACCAGCAGGCGCGGGTCGGAGGCCAGAGCGCGGGCCATGACCACCTTCTGGGCGTTGCCTCCGGACAGGTCGGAGACGGGCTGGTCGGGTCCCTCGGCGTGGATGTCGAGGCGTTCGATGAGGCCGGTGGCGAAGCCGCGTTTGCGCCGGGTGCCGACGAACCCGTGGCGGCCCAGGCGGTCCAGGACGCTCATGGTGGCGTTGTCGCCCACGGACATGCCGTGGACGAGGCCCTGTTCGTGGCGGTCGCGGGGTACGCAGCCGACGCCGGCCCTGAGCGCCGCCTGCACGTCGCCGAACGGCAGCGGCCGGCCGTCGAGCCGGGCCGTGCCACCGCCCGGGGTGTGCAGTCCGGCCAGGGTCTCGGCGAGTTCGATCTTGCCGCTGCCGCTGGAGCCGGCGAGTCCGACGACCTCTCCATGGCGGACGGTGAGGTCGATGTCCCGGTACGCCTGGCCGGTGAGCCCCTGGGCTTCGAGGGCGACGGGTGCGTCGTCCACGACCGCGTCCCGCACGGCCGTCGCGCGTTCGGCGACGGCCTCCCCGGCCATGGCCTCCACCAGGGCCGCGCGCGGCAGGTCGGCGACCGGGGCGGTGGTGATCCAGCGGGCGTCGCGCAGCACCGTGACGGTCTGGCAGACCTCGTAGACCTCCTGGAGGTGGTGGGAGATGAACAGGAAGGTGACACCGGAGTCCTGGAGGGCGCGCATCCGCGTGAACAGGCGCTCGATCTCCCGGTTGTCGAGCTGGGCGGTCGGTTCGTCGAGGACGATGAACCGGGCGCCGAAACTGAGCGCCCGGGCGATCTCAACCATCTGGCGGTCCTCGACCTTGAGGTCGGCGGTGCGGGCCTCCGGGTCCACGTGCACGTCCCAGGTGGCGAGGACCTCGGCGGCCTCGGCCTTCAGTTTCCGCCAGCTGATGAGGCCGCCGCGCCCGGTGGGCTGCCGGTTGATGAGCAGGTTCTCGGCGACCGTCAGTTCGGGGACGACCGTGGGCTTCTGGTACACGCAGGCGACCTTGCGGCGCCAGGCGTCGCGGTCGGCGAGCGGGGGTGCGGGCTCGCCGTCGAAGCGGACCGTGCCCTCGTCGGGTGCCTGGAGTCCGGTGAGGACGTTGACCAGTGTGGACTTGCCGGCGCCGTTGCGGCCGACGAGGGCGTGGGACTCGCCGGGGAGCACGGTGAGCTGTCCGTCCTGTAGGGCGACCGTGGGGCCGTACCGCTTGACGATGCCCCTCGCCTCGACCAGTGGGGTGCTCATTTGACCGTGTTGCCCCAGAGCTTGGGGTCGTCGACGTTGTCCTTGGTGACCAGCGGGGCCGGCAGCTGGTCCTCCAGGATGCCGTTCGGCAGCTTGACGATGGTGGAGTCGTGGTCGGTGGGGCCGGGCGTGAACGTCTTTCCCTCCATCGCGGCCTTGATGTAGTACATGCCGTACTTGGCGTAGGCGTCCGCGGGCTGCGAGACGGTGGCGTCGATCTCGCCCTTGCGGATGGCGTCGAACTCCTGCGGGATGCCGTCGTTGGACACGATGACGATGTGGCCGTTCTGGCCCGCCGTCTTCAGCATGTTCTTGGACTTCAGGGTCTGCAGGGTGGGCGCGAGGTAGACGCCGCCCGCCTGCATGTAGATGCCCTTGATGTCGGGGTTGGCGTTGAGCAGGGTGTCAAGCTTGGAGGCCGCGGTGTCGGACTCCCACTTGGCGGGGACCTCGAGGACCTTCAACTTGGGGTACTTCTTCTTGACGCAGGAGCGGAACGCCTCGGACCGGTCACGGCCGTTGACGGACGCGAGGTCGCCCATGATCTGCACGACCTTGCCGCTGGTGACGTGCTGTCCGAGGTAGTCGCACGCCTTCTCGCCGTACGCGACGTTGTCGGCGCGCACCACCATCGCGACCTTGCCCTTGTCCGGCGCCACGTCGACGGCCACCACGGGGACGCCCTTGCGTTCCGCCTGGTCGAGGCCCGCCTCGATGGCGGCGCTGTCCAGCGGGGCGACGACCAGGCCCTTGACGCCCTGGTTGAGCTCGTTGTTGATGTCGGTGATCTGCTGCGAGGGGTCGCTGTTGGAGTTGACGGTCTTCAGGGCGTCGACCCCCTCGGACTTCGCCATCTTGGGCACGTAGTCGTTGTACGACTGCCAGAACGGCGACGTCAGCAGGGGCAGGATCACCCCGACCTTGCCGGTGCCGTCGCCGCCGGCGCCGGCCGCGCCGGTGTCCTTGGTGCTGCCGCACGCGGCGAGCACGAGTGAGGCGCCGACGGCGAGGGCCGCCGCGCCGATGATCCGGGGCCTGTTCCGCTTCCTCAGTGTTCTGCCGGGCATCTGGCAGCTCCTCGTTGAGCGAGTTTCGAGCAGATGCCCGCATACTTATCAGACCACTCGCCCACCAGAACACCCCTCGACAGCATATTTTCCCGCTTCCAGGCCGTAGTGGTCAGACCACCCTGGTGGTTAGACTGCGACGCACCCGGTGACTGGAGGAGTGGCGTGGACGAGACAGCCCCGTACAAGGGCACCGTGACGCAGCGCGCCATCGAGCAGATCAAGGGGATGATCGCCGAGGGCCGGCTCGAGCCGGGCCAGCGCCTGCCGACGGAACGCGACCTCGCGGCACAGCTCGGGATCTCGCGCAGTTCGATGCGGGAGGCGATCCGCGCGCTCACGGTCCTCGGCGTGCTGGAGGCCCGGCACGGCTCGGGCATCTACGTCACCCAGCTCGAGGCCGGGGACCTCCTGGAGACCTTCGGCGTGGTGGCCGATCTCTCGCGCGGGCAGCGCCTGGTGGAGCTGCTGGAGGTGCGCCGGGTCCTGGAGTCGACGGCGACGGCGCTGGCGGCCGCCCGTATCACCGACGGCCAACTCGCCGAGGTGGAGGAGCACCTGGCGGCGATGAACGCGACGGACGATCCGGAGGAGATCCTCGCGCACGACCTCGCCTTCCACCGGGAGATCGCTGTCGCGGCGGGCAACGAGACGATGGCGGCGATCCTGGAGGGACTGTCCTCGCGGACGTTCCGTGCCCGGGTGTGGCGCGGCTATGAGGAAGAGGGGGCGTTCGCACGCACCCGCCGCGAGCACGCGGCGATCCACCGCGCCCTGGCCGCGCACGACCCGGAGGCGGCCCGGGCGGCGGCCGCCGCGCACGTCGGCGAGGTGGAGGAGTGGCTGCGCAGCCAGCTGCCCTCCTGAACGGCACATGTGCGGCGACGCTGTCTAGCGGTGCGGCTCCGGCGGCTCGTTGTCCAGTCCCAGATCGGCCTCGACGTCGTAGCCGACCGCGCCATGGCCCACCGTGGGATGCGCCATGTCGGCGCCCAGGTCGAAGCCGGCGTCTTCCGCGGCACGCTCCAGCTCTTCCTCCTCGCGACGCCGGACGGCGTCCCTGTGGTGCTCGTTCATCCGTTGGACAACACCCCGGACGCCGTGGTGGTGGTCCTCGGGGGCATCGGCTTCGCTCATGGCCCACATGTTCGGCGTGCGCACGGAGTCCCGGCAACGGTCCGCGAACGGCGAGCGGCGAACTCCGCACGCTCAGGCAAGGACTGTGCAGTCCTGGACCACTGCCCCTGCCCGCAATCTGCGAGAAGGACAGCACGCACGTGGAAGGAGCGCACGTGGCCGACGCAGCGACAACTCCAACGGCAACAACATCTGGGCCGGCACCAAGAACCCGGACCTGACCTGGCAGTGGGTTTCCTACGTGGGCTCCGAGTCCTGCCAGTCGAAGGCTTCGCAGACAGGTACATTCTTCCCGTCGATCCCG
Organism: Streptomyces sp. NPDC001796; assembly: GCF_042892355.1. NCBI lineage: Bacteria > Bacillati > Actinomycetota > Actinomycetes > Kitasatosporales > Streptomycetaceae > Streptomyces > Streptomyces sp. NPDC001796. Next base: position 53,635 of record NZ_JBIAUC010000010.1, read on the forward strand.
GCCGCCATGGACTCCTCGGCCAAGGCGCCGGCCGCCAGGGGTGTGGACCTGTCCGTCTTCACCGACATGATGAAGAACAAGGTCCTCCACCCCTCCCCGGTCTACGGCAACGGCACCGCCCTGCAGGACGCGCTGGAGCCGTTGTTCGAGGCGTACTTCGCCGGCCAGAAGGACGACTCCGTGTTCACGGACATGCGGGACAAGAGCAGGACGCTGCTCGCGAAGAGCTGACCCACCGAAGGCAACCGGTTGTCCGGGCGCCGGACGCGGCCCACGACCAGGGTCCGTCCGGCGGGCCGGGCCATGAAAGGACTCTGCATGCCCGACACCACCGCGCGGATCCTGGCTCTGCGCGCGGCCGGCACCTCACTCGTCGTCGAGCTCGCCGAGCCGGTGCCCAGAGTCCTGCACTGGGGAGCCGACCTGGGCGACCTGTCGGAGGCCGGCCTGACTGCGCTCGCCCTGACCGGTGAGCCCGCCGTGCTGAACAACTCCATCGACATCCCGCGCCGGTTCACCGTCTGGCCCACCGAGGCGGACGGCTGGTCCGGCACCCCGGCCCACCAGGGCCATCTGGCCGGTACCGCCGCCGCGCCGCGGCTCAGCCTGGCCGGAGCGTCGTACCGCCCGCACGCCGAGGGCGGGGAGCTGTCCCTGGACCTCACCGACCCCGGAGCCGGACTCGACGTCACCGTCACCTACCGCCTGGAGCCCTCCGGCGTCCTGGGCGTGCGGACGCGGATCGGCCGCTGGCCGGACGCCGCCCCGGAGCCGTACGACCTCGCGCAGGTCACCACGATGCTGCCGCTGCCCCGCCGGGCCGCGGAGATCCTGGACTTCACCGGCAAGTGGAGCCGGGAGCGCTCCCCGCAGCGCCGCCCGCTGGGCTTCGGCACGTACGCCCGCGAGGTGCGGCGCGGCAAACCCGGTCTGGACTCGCCCTACCTGGTGACGGTCGGCGTGCCGGGGTTCGGTTTCCGCCAGGGCGAGGTGTGGGGAGTGCACCTCGCCTGGAGCGGTGACCAGCGGTATCTGGTCGAGCAGCTGCCGGAGGGAGCGGGCACCCATGCCGCGGTCCTCGGCGGCGGGGAGCTGCTGCGGCCCGGGGAGATCCGACTCGCCCCCGGTGAGTCGTACACCACGCCGGTGTGCCACTTCACCTGGTCCGACCAGGGCCTCGACGGACTCGCGGACCGTTTCCACACCCTGTTGCGGGCCCGGCCCGCCCATCCGCGCACCCCCCGCCCGCTGATCCTCAACAGCTGGGAGGCGGTGTACTTCGACCACGATCTGGACCGGCTGCTGCGGCTGGCCGACAAGGCCGCCGAGGTCGGTGTCGAGCGTTTCGTGCTCGACGACGGCTGGTTCCGCGGTCGCCGCTCGGACAACGCCGGGCTGGGCGACTGGACGGTGGACCCGGTGGTGTGGCCCGAGGGGCTGACGCCGCTGGTGGACCATGTGCGCTCGCTCGGCATGGAGTTCGGGCTGTGGGTCGAGCCCGAGATGGTCAACCTGGACTCCGACCTGGCCAGGGAACACCCCGACTGGGTCCTCGGCCCGGCGCGCGGCGTCGGCCCGTCCTCCCGGCACCAGCACGTCCTGGACCTGGCCAACCCGCAGGTGTGGGACTACCTGCTGGGCGCGCTGGACGTCCTGGTGGAGAAGTACGGCATCGCCTATCTGAAGTGGGACCACAACCGGGAGCTCCACGAGGCCGTGCACGGCGGCGCCGACCGCCCGGTCGCGCACGCCCAGGTCCTCGCGCTGTACCGGCTGATCGACGCCCTCAAGGATCTCCACCCCGGGCTGGAGATCGAGAGCTGCGCCAGCGGCGGCGGCCGGATCGACCTGGGCATCCTGGCCCGCACGGACCGGGTGTGGGCCTCGGACTGCAACGACCCGGTGGAGCGGCAGATGATCCAGCGGTGGACGGCGCAACTGCTGCCGCCGGAGCTGGTCGGCGCCCATGTCGGCTCCGGCACCAGCCACACCACCGCCCGGGTCAGCTCCGACACCTTCCGGCTGACCACGGCCCTGTTCGGGCATGCCGGCATCGAACAGGACATCACCCGGTGCACCCCCGAGGAGCTCGCCCGGCTCACCGCCTGGGCCGCGCTCTACCGCGAACTGCGCCCCTTGCTGCACGGCGGCCGCACGGTCCGCGCCGACCTCGCCGGCGACGCGACCCTGCTGCACGGTGTCGTGGCGCACGACGGCGCGGCCGCGCTGTACTGCTGGGCCCGGGTGGCCACCTCGCCCGAGGGGCAGTCCGGGCGGGTGCAGCTCCCCGGACTCGCCGCCGAGGACACCTACCGGGTACGGGTCCGTACCGAGCTGGGGCTGCCGTCCCTCCACCAGACCTCCGGGCCGGCGTGGCTGACCGCCGCGCTGGGTGACTGGCTGACGCTGCCCGGTGCGGTGCTCACGGTGGCCGGACTGCCCATGCCCAACCTCAACCCGGACCAGGCGCTGCTGCTGGAGGTGCGGCGGAACGACCAGTGACAGGGACGGGTCGTCCGAGGGTGACCCTGGTGACAGCTCTCCCCCGGGCTCTCGACGTGGCGCCGCCCGCACGGCACAGTTCTGCTCGTACTCGCCAGTACGCTCATGCGCCAACCACGCCGAGCACCGACAGGGAGCGCCCGTGACCAGCTGGGTCGGCCGGACCGCCGCCGAGATCGCCGCCGCCGTACGGGAGAAGCGGGTCACCCCGCGGGAGGTGGTGGCGGAGCACCTCGCGCGGATCGAGGAGCTGGACGGCCGCGTCGGCGCCTTCCGCCGGGTCCGCACGGAGGCGGCGCTCGCCGAGGCCGACGAGGTCGCGGAGCGCGACGATCTGGCCGATCTGCCGCTGGCGGGCGTTCCCGTCGCGGTCAAGGACAATCTGGCGGTGCGCGGCGAGTCGACCCGCAACGGCTCGGCCGCGACCCCCGACACGCCCGCCGAGCGGGACCATCTCACGGTGGCCCGGCTGCGCGCGGCGGGCGCGGTGGTGGTGGGTCTGACCAACGTGCCGGAGCTGTGCGTCTTCGGCACCACGGAAGGGGTGCACGGGACCGCCCGGAACCCGTGGGACCTGACGCGCACGGCGGGAGGCTCCTCCGGCGGCAGTGCGGCGGCGGTGGCCGCCGGGATGGTGCCGGTCGCGCTCGGCAACGACGGGATGGGGTCGCTGCGCATCCCGGCCGCGAACTGCGGCCTCGTCGCCGTCAAGCCCGGCCACGGCGTGATCCCCGCGGGCATCGGCAACGGTGACTGGTTCGGCATGTCCGAGAACGGCCCGCTGGCGACGACGGTCGAGGACGCACGGCTGATGTTCGGCGTCCTGGCGGGGACGGGCGAGGATCAGGCTTCGGGAACCGCGAGGCGCAGGATCGCGTTCTCCCTGCGCAGTCCCCTGCTCGGTGTCACGGTGAGCCGCCCGTACGCGGACGCGGCCCGCGCGGCTGCCGCACTGCTGTCGAGGGCGGGTCACGACGTGCGTCCGGACGAGCCGCCGTACCCCTGGTGGCTGGGCACGACGTCGCTGGCGCACTGGACGGCTGGTACGGCGGTGGACGCGGATGGCCTCGACCCGCGGCGGCTGGCCCGGCGCACCCGGGTGCACGCGGCGGTGGGGCGGCGTTTCGTCGGGAGCGTGCGGTCCGGAGACCGCCGCGGGCAACTGCGCCGGCTCCTCGAACCGTTCTTCGCCGCGCACGACGTGCTGCTCACGCCGGCGCTCGCCCGTCGCGGCCCGGTCGCCGGTTCCTGGCACGAGCGCGGCTGGCTGCGGAACGTGCTGGCGAACACCGCCTACTCCCCCATGACCCCGCCGTGGAACCTCACGGGCTGGCCGGCGATGTCGGTCCCGTTCGGCACCCTTCCGAACGGCGCGCCCTGCGCGGTGCAGTTGGTGGGACGGCCGGGCTCGGAGCAGGAACTGCTGGCGGTGGCAGGCCAGTTGGAGTCCCTGCGGCCCTGGCGGCGCACCGCCCCGCTGGGCCGGGGCGGTGCCACACGCTCCGAGCCGGCCGGTTGAGCACCCGTTCTACTGGTTGGACTTCGCGACGCTGATGTCACCGAGCGCCGACTCCGGGTCCCGCTCGATGGCCAGGTCGCCGAGGGACACGATGCCCACGGGCTCCCCGTTCTCGACGACCGGGACACGGCGCACGGAGTGCTCGCGCATCAGCCGTACCGCGCGGTCCAGTTCGTCCTCGGGGCTCACGGTGACCAGGTCGCCGCTGCACGCGCGATCCACCGTGGTCTCCCGCGGGTCCGCTCCCTCGGCGACCGTGCGCACCACCAGGTCGCGGTCGCTGACCAGCCCGCGCAACCGGTCGCCCTCCGTCACGAGGACCGCGCCGATGTTCTGGTCGCGCATCACCTGGGCCACGGTCGCCACCGAGGTCCGCGGTTCGACCGTCACGGGTGCGGCGGTCATGATGTCGCGTACGTGCTGGGCCATCATGTCTCCCTTCGCGCATTGCTGCGGTGCCGGTCACCGCGCTCGGCCGCCGGGTACCCGGCGAACCCGACGCCTCACCCGGTCGTTTCGGCCGGTACGCGGGGGGGTGTTCCGCAGAAAGGGCGGCACACGTCACCCCGGCCCGTTTCCCCACGCCGTCCCTGGGGACTCGGTCAGCAAGCGCCGTGAGGCCCCGGTGAGATGGGGCCCGGCGCTCGAGGACGCAGAAGGAAGATGAACTGTCGTGACCGCACAGCCGAGTGAGAAGCCCGTCGTCCGCCCGCCCGAGACCGGTTGGGCGCAGGCCCGCCGCCTGCGCGACAACCGCCTGCGCACCTGTGTGCCGGCCGTCGACGACGGGAAGAGGCCCTGGCCGCGCCGCGGCCCGGAGGGAAACATCGTCCGGGGCGAGGACTGAGGGCCGAGGAACGACCGGGCCATTCGGCTGCCGCGTACACGCTTCACCGACGAGGGCGTGGGTACCCAGGCGGGGCAAGCGAACGCGAGCGCGCGGCGCCCCCTCCATGGGCGCGGGAGGACGTCTTCCTCCGCTGCCCGTTTCGCCGCGTGGACGACACGCCCGGAAGGCGGCAACCACATGAGCGAGAACCCGGTCAAAGGCATGAAGGACAAGGTGGTCGACGCGCTGCGGGGCGACGGGCAGGCGGATGGCGGCATCCCCGGCAGGCCCGGCGCCGAGCCGCCCGAGGTGGCCGAGCCGACCGAGCCCAGGCCGCCGCTGCCGCCCAAGCCCGACCAGACGACCCCGGCCGCGGTCAGCCCCACCGGCCGCCCCACGGAAGCGGACCCGACGGCGCGGGCCCAGGGCGGCCCCTACCTCACCACCGCGCAGGGCAACCGCCTCTACGACACGGACCACTCCCTGAAGGCCGGTGAGCGCGGGCCCGTCCTGCTCCAGGATCACCATCTGCGCGAGAAGATCACCCACTTCGACCACGAGCGCATCCCCGAGCGGGTCGTGCATGCCCGCGGCGCCGCGGCCCACGGCGTGTTCCAGAGCTACGGCACCGCCGCGAACGTCACCAAGGCGGCCTTCCTTCAGCGGGACGTCGAGACACCGGTGTTCGTACGGTTCTCCACGGTGCTCGGCTCCCGGGGGTCGGCCGACACCGTGCGGGACACCCGGGGTTTCGCGACCAAGTTCTACACCGGTGAGGGCGTCTTCGACCTGGTCGGCAACAACATCCCGGTGTTCTTCATCCAGGACGCGATCAAGTTCCCGGACGTCGTCCACGCCGCGAAGCCGCACCCCGACCGGGAGATCCCGCAGGCGCAGAGCGCGCACGACACGTTCTGGGACTTCGTGACCCTGCACACCGAGGCCACGTTCCACACGATGTGGAACATGTCCGACCGGGGCATTCCGCGCTCGTTCCGGATGATGGAGGGCTTCGGCGTCCACACCTTCCGGCTGGTCGACGCCGAGGGTGCGACCACACTGGTGAAGTTCCACTGGAAGCCGAGGCTCGGCGTGCACTCCCTGGTGTGGGAGGAGGCCCAGCTCATCGGCGGGACGGACCCGGACTTCCACCGGCGCGACCTGGCCGACGCGATCGAGGCGGGCGCGTATCCCCAGTGGGAGCTGGGCATCCAGACCTTCCCGGACACTCCCGAACAAACCTTCGAAGGCATCGATCTGCTGGACCCGACGAACATCGTCCCCGAGGAACTGGCGCCCGTGCAGCCGGTCGGTCTGCTCACGCTGAACGCCAACCCGTCGAACTTCTTCGCCGAGACCGAGCAGGTCGCCTTCCACCCCGGCCATCTCGTGCCCGGCATCGACATCACCGACGACCCGCTGCTGGCCGGCCGCCTCTTCTCCTACCTCGACACCCAGATCACCCGCCTGGGCGGACCCAACTTCGCGCAGATCCCGGTGAACCGCCCGCACGCCCCGGTGAACGACATGCTGCGCGACGGCATGCACCAGACCGCCGTGCACACCGGGGTGGCCCCCTACCGGCCCAACTCCCTCGACGGCGGCTGCCCGTTCGTTGCCGGCACCGGCGACCTCGGGGGCGCGGGCGACCACGCGTACGTCGAGGCTCCGGTGCGGATTCCCGAGGCGACGAAGTCCCGTACCGCGCCGGCGTCCTTCGCGGACCACTTCACCCAGCCGAGGATGTTCTGGCTGAGCCTGAGCCCGGTGGAGCGGGAACACCTGGTCGCCGCCTACACCTTCGAGCTCGGCAAGTGCTACGAACAGGCCGTCAAGGAACGAGGGCTGCGGGTACTCGCCAACATCGACCCCGAGTTGTGCGAACAGGTCGCCGCCGGCCTCGGTCTGCCCGCGCCCGAGGCCACCGTGCCGATCGTCGCGGTCGACCCCAGTCCCGCCCTGTCGCAGGTGGGCCAGACCTGGCCGCTGGACGGGCGCATCATCGGTGTCGTCACGGACGGCGCCACCGACCTGGACGGTCTGCGCTCGGTGCGGGACGCGGTGTTCACCGCGGGCATGGTGCCGCTGGTCATCGCTCCCGCCGGTGGGAAGCTCGACCCGGAGGGCGAGCCCATCACCGTCCAGCGCAGCTTCGCCACCGCCCGGTCCGTCGAGTACGACGCCGTGCTGCTGGCCGGCGCTCCGGCGCCCGCCCCCGACGCGTACGGCGCACGCGATGCGAAGGCCGGGGAACCCGGAGCCGACAGCAGCGTCGATCCCCGGGTGCTGCTGATGCTGGCGGAGGCCTTCCGGCACGGCAAGGCGATCGGTGGCTGGGCCGGCGCCGAGGCCGCGCTCCGGGCGGCCGGTGTGCCCACGGACGCTCCCGGAGTGGTGACCGCCCGGACCGGTTCCGACGCGCTGCAGGAGATCATCGGTCTGCTGACGAAGCACCGCGTCTGGGAGCGGTTCGCCTCCCGCGTGTGACCGGGTCCGGCCCCCCACGTCGGTGTGTCGAACCGGGCGCCCAGGGGACTCGGACCGGGAGCCCGGTACTCGGAAGACCGGCGTGATCCCGCCTGCGGCAGGACCGGAGGAGCAGAACATGCGAGCACTGACCTGGCAGGGCCGACGCGACGTCCGCGTGGAGACCGTCCCCGACCCGCGGATCGAGAAGCCCGACGACATCATCGTCAGGGTCACGTCCAGCGGGATCTGCGGTTCCGACCTCCACCTGTACGAGCTCTTCGGTCCTTTCATCGACCAGGGCGACGTCCTGGGCCACGAACCCATGGGCATCGTGGAGGAGGTCGGGCCGCAGGTTCGCACGCTCGGGCCGGGCGACCGGGTGGTCATCCCGTTCAACGTCTCATGCCGTGACTGTTTCATGTGCAACCAGGGCCTGCACTCGCAGTGCGAGACGACCCAGGTCCGCGAGCGCGGCACCGGCGCAGCCCTGTTCGGGTACACCAAGCTGTACGGGCAGGTGCCGGGCGGGCAGGCGGAGCTGATGCGGGTGCCGTTCGGCGACAGGCTGCCCATCAAGGTGCCCGAAGGGCCGCCGGACGACCGGTATGTGTACCTGTCCGACGTGCTGCCGACCGCCTGGCAGGCGGTGGAGTACGCGGCGGTGCCCGAGGGCGGCAGCGTGGCCGTCCTGGGCCTCGGGCCCATCGGAGAGATGTGCACCCGGATCGCCCGGCACCGGGGCGCCGGTCTGGTCATCGGCGTGGACCTGGTGGACGAGCGGCTGGAGCGCGCCGCGGCACACGGGGTCACCTGTTTCGACCTCCGCCGGCACAGCGGCAGGGACCTGACCGAGGCCGTGCGGGATCTGACCGGCGGGCGCGGACCGGACTCCGTGATCGACGCCGTCGGCATGGAGGCGCACGGCGCCCCGTTCGCCAAGGCCGCGCAGTGGCTGACCGGTCATCTGCCCGACGCGGTGGCGCAGCCGCTGATGGAGCACGCCGGAGTGGACCGGCTGGGGGCCCTGCACACGGCGATCGACCTGGTACGGCGCGGCGGCACCCTGTCCGTCTCCGGGGTGTACGGCGGGGCCGCGAGCCCCATGCCCCTGCTGACCATGTTCGACAAGCAGGTCCAGGTGCGCATGGGCCAGGCGAACGTCTGGAACTGGGTGGACGACATCCTGCCCCTGCTCACGGACGAGGACCCCCTCGGCGTGGACGGCTTCAAGACGCACGCCATGCCGCTCGAGGACGGACCCAAGGCGTACGCGATGTTCCAGGCCAAGGAAGACGGCATGGTCAAGACCCTGCTCAAGCCGTGACCGTCCTGAGGACCGAGCCCGAGGTGACGTACCCATGCCGACGAAGGAACTGTCGACCGAGGACCTGCGCGACATCGCCGAGCGGCTGACCGCAGAGGCGGACGCGCTGCGCGTGGAGCTCGCGGCGGCCGAGGCGCAGATGTCCGCCCTGTCCGCGGACTGCGACCTCGACGCGGGCGACGCGAGCGCGAAGACGACCGCCCTCGAGAGCCTGCGCACGGACACCGAGCGCGCCCGGACGCTGCTGGACCGGATCCTCACCACCCTGTCCCGGGTGGGGGCGCCCGGCTTCGGCCGGTGCACGGCCTGCGGCGGCGAGATCGGCCGCGACCGTCTGCTGGCGGTACCGCACACGGACCTCTGCATCGCCTGCGCACGGACGGGGACGGACGCCGGAATGTGAAGCCGGCGTCCGCCCGAAGCCCGCAATCCGCCCGAAGCCGGGTCCGCCCGAAGCCGGATCCCGTCAGACGTCCCGCTGCTCCAGCGGCCGTACGGCCGGGCCCTGCAGAACGCGTCCGTCGGCGTCGAAGCGAGAACCGTGGCAGGGGCACTCCCACGCCTGCTCGGCGCGGTTGAACGCGACGAGGCAGCCCAGGTGGGTGCAGCGCGCCGACACGGCGTGCAGCTGCCCGGAGTCGTCCCGGGACACGGCGCACACATGGCCGCCGACCCGCAGCACCGCGCCGTCTCCCGGGGCGACGTCGTCGACCGAGCCGCCGCCGATGAACGGCGCCAGACGGTCACCCACGAAGTGCTGGGCGACCTTCGCCTGGTACTTGAGGAAGGCGGGCGCCTCCCTCAGGACCGTGCCGACCCGGCGCGGGTCGTACAACTGCGCCCACGGCGGCTCGCGCCCGTCGATCAGCGCGGACAGCAGGAGCCCTGCCATGACACCGCCGCTGAGCCCCCAGCCGCCGAAGCCCGTGGCGACGTAGGTGTGGTGGCTCGCCGGGTGCAGGGGCCCCACGAGCGGCACGGTGTCCGAGGAGTCGTTGTCCTGGGTGGCCCAGCGGTGCCTGAACTCCAGGGGCCCGAAGCGCTCGGTGGCCCAGCCGGCCAGTCGGGTGAGGTGTTCGCCGGTGTCTGAGGTACCCGGCGTGAAGTGCTCGCCGGTGACGATCAGCAGACGCGTGCCGTCCTGGTAGGGGCTGGTGCGGATCGACCGCGTGTTCTCCTCGGGAGTGATGTACATGCCCTGCGGCGCACGTCCCGCTTCGATCGGCGCCGTCAGCACGACCTCGCGGCGCGGCGAGAGCCGGGCGAAGAGCATCGCGCGGTCGAAGATCGGGTAATGGGTGGCCACCACGACGTCCCGTGCCGTGACCGTGTGTCCGGCCTCGGTGGTCAGACGGCAGGGCTCGCCTTCGTGCAGTCCGACCACGCGGGTGTGCTCGTACAGCTGCCCGCCACCGCGCTCCAGCGCCTCGGCGAGCGCCAGGAGGTACTTGCGCGGATGAAACTGCGCCTGGTCGGCCACCCTGACCGCGCCCGCCACGGGGAAGGGCAGATCCGTGTCGGTGACGAACTCGGCGGGCAGCCCCGCCTCCCGCGCGGCGTCCGCCTCGGCGCGCAGCTCGGACACGCGGTCGTGGTCCGTCGCGTAGGTGAACGCCGGTGCGGTCTCCCAGTCGCAGTCGATGCCGAGTTCGTCCACCAGCTCGGCTGCGCGGCCGATCGCCTCCAGCTGGGAGCGGCCGTACAACCGCGCGCCGTCGGCGCCCCGGGTGCGGCGCAGTCGCTGGTAGACGAGGGAATGCAGCGCGGAGAGCTTGGCGGTCGTGTACCCGGTGACGCCCTCGGCGAGGCGTCCGGCCTCCAGCACGGCAACGCTGCGGCCGCCGCGCGCCACCTCCCAGGCGGTGCTCAGGCCCGCCACCCCGCCCCCGACGACGGCCACGTCGACGGTGATGTCCTCGGTGAGGGCGGGCCGGGGGACTCCGGGTGCCGTTTCGATCCAGTACGACGTCTGCGTGCCGGTGTGGTCACTCATGGCGCCCCGAGTTCCCCGGGGCGGGCCGTCGAAGCGCGGCCGGTCAGGGCAGCGGCGTGCCGCCCGTGGCATTGACGATCTCGGCGGTGATGTAGCTCGCGTGCTGCGAGGCGAGGAAGACGTACGCGGGAGCGATCTCAGCCGGCTGGGCGGGCCTGCCCAAGGGTGCCTGCTTGCCGAAGTTGGTGGTGTCCGGGAGCGTCGCCGGGATCAGCGGGGTCCACACAGGCCCCGGAGCCACCGCGTTCACCCGGATGCCGTCGGAGGCGACCATCTGCGCCAGGCCCTGCGTGAAGGTGACGATGGCGCCCTTGGTCGTGGCGTAGTCGAGCAGGTGCGAACTGGGTTTGTACGCCTGGACGGACGTGGTGTTGATGATCGATCCGCCGGGCGGGATGTGCGGCAGTGCCTTCTTGCACAGCCAGAACATCCCGTAGAGGTTCGTCCGCATCACCCGGTCGAACTGCTCGGTGGTGATGGCCTGGATGCCGTCGGACTGGGCCATCTGGTACGCGGCGTTGTTGACCAGGACGTCGATGCGCCCGAACTCGGAGAGCGCCCGTTCGATCAGACGGTCGCACTGCTCCTCGTCACGGATGTCGCAGGACACCGGCACCGCCTTGCGGCCCGCGTCCTCGACCAGACGCGCCGTCTCACGGGCCTCGCCGCTCTCCTGCTCCAGATGGGTGAACAGGACGTCCGCGCCCTCCCGCGCGTAGGCGAGTGCGACGGCGCGTCCGATCCCGGAGTCGCCGCCGGTGATGACGGCCTTCCGGTCCGTGAGGAGGCCACTGCCGCGGTACGAGTCCTCCCCGTGGTCCGGCGGCGGGTCCATCGGGCCGGTCCATCCCGGGTGCGGCTGGTCCTGCTGGGGGAACTCGGGCTGAGGATGCTGTTGTCCGGGGTGCTGAGCTGCGTTGTCGTTCACGGTGCGTCGAGTCCCCCCACCGGGCGGGATCGACACATGCCCGGAACACTTCGAACCAGACAGATCGAACGCACCATTCACGGACATCTGTTCGATTGAGAGTGTCCCTATAGCCCGTGTCCCTACAGCACCCGGTACATGACGTGCAGCCCCACCCTCCCGAACCGCGGATGGTCGTACGCGTCCGGAACGGTGCCCACGATCGCGAACCCGAGGGACGTCCACAGCGCCACCGCGGGGTTGGTCTCGACGACCGCGTTGAAGACCATGCCCCGGTAACCCTGGGCCTTGGCCGCGGCCAGGATGTACTCGGCGAGAGCGCGGCCGATGCCCTGTCCCGCGCGGTCGGGGTCGACCATGAAACCGGCGTTGGCGATACCGGCTGCGGGGCCGCCGTAGTTGGGCGTCACGTAGGCCGAGCCGACAATCGCTCCGGCGTCGTCCTCGGCGACGTACACGCGTTTGGCAGGCGCCATCCACAGGGCGCGGGCCGTCTCCTCAGAGGTGTCGGGGTCCCAGGTGTAGGTCTCCCCGGCGGCGACGATCCGGTGCCAGAACGGCCAGATGCGCGGCCAGTCGCCGGCCGCGGCTTCTCTGATCAGCATGGGCGTGAGCCTGGCACGCCCATGCCGTCAGTGATCACGACGGGTCCGAGGGGTCAGTCCACGCTGGGCAGGATGTGCGGCTCGGCGAGGTCGTCCTCGTAACCGGCCAGCCGGATGGGGGCGGAACGGGCCCACACGTCCAAGCTGCCGAGCTTCTTCTCGACACGACGGCCTCCGCGCTCCATGCGTTCCTTGGGGCGCTGTTCGTGATGCGTCTTCTCCGGTGTCACCGCGCACTCCTTATGTGTCGGGTAACCCTCAGGACGTTCCGGTCCAGTGTGCCGCCGTGCCCTCGACGTCCGGTCGGGTTCAAGTCAAAAAGGTCGGACGCGGTGGCGCCGGCAACTCGTACGAGGGCAGGCCGTGGTGACCGACCTGTCCCGGGACGGACCGTGGGTGTGGGTAGGACCCCAAAGGCTGTCCGTACACCTCAGGTTAACCAAATGAGCGGGCTCCCGCTCGATGGGGCTGAAACAACCGTGTAACTGTCTTGAGTCGTACGGTTCCATGCGGCCACGTTTTCCACCATTTTGGCGGTATTCAGCATGGTTCGAGGCCACCCGTTCGGTCCCCTCGTCGAACTGCTCACCGGTACGGCAGGTGTACGGACCGGCGCACACGGTGCTCAGTTCAGGTCCCGTTGGCCGGTACGCAAGCTCACCCTGATCTGCTGATGACCGGCAACGGCTTTTCTCGCGGGAGGACTGACGCATGGAGCTGCGCAGCGTCGAGGAGCTGATGGACCTGCTGCACGCCTGCCGGGGCGCGCGGAACACCCCCGGCGGCAGCGGACGGCCGGTCGATGTGTACGAACACGCCCTGCAGACCGCCGCCCTGCTGCGCCGAAGTCACCCCGCGGACAAGGAACTCCAGGTCGCCGGGCTGGTGCACGGCATCGGCCCGCTGCTGGGACGGGGCGACGGCGCCGGGCGCGCCGACCTGGCGGCCGACGCGGTACGGCCGCTGCTCGGTGAAAGGGTCTCCCGTCTCGTACGCCTGCAGGGGCACGACGGGCCGCTGACGCCCGCGGAGGCCGCCGCGTTCGAAGGCGACCCGCTGGCCGGCGACGTCGTCACCCTGCGGCAGGCGGAAGAGGCGGCCGAGGTGGCGGGCCTGGACGCGGGGGTGCTGGAGGACTGGCGGACGGTGCTGGAGCTCGTGGCGGCACGACACGCCCGGCTGGAAGCCGTGGACTGAGCGCGACACGCCGCCGGGGACGCGCCGCCTGTGCGCCGTCCTGGCCTTTCTCGCGATCGACTCCGGTCCGGCGCGGGCGCCAGGCCGTGCCCTGATGGCGGTCTCGTCCTCCCGGGCGCGGGGCGTCAAGCGGCCCGCGCACCGGGCGCGTAGAAGTGGGCGCGGACACGGCGCAGCCATGCCTCGACGGCCGTCTCGTCGGGCCGTTCCGGCAGCGCGGCGCGTGCCTCGCCGAAGGCGTGCTCGTAGAACCGGAGCAGGGGCAGAGCCACCGTCGGGTCGGCGGCCACGCGCTCGCCGAACTCGTGGTACTCCTGCGGGTTCTCCACGCGGAGGGTCAGCCGCCCGGTGGTGTACAGCTCCAGGCCCTGGTGGCAGAGCCGCCTGAGGTGACGGGCGTGTTTGGCGGTGCGTCTGCGGGTGTCGGCGGAGAAGGAGCCGTCCCCTCGGGACTCAAGGCGACGGAACTGCTGGGTGGCGTAGCCGAGATAGGCGTCACGGACGCGCCTGGCGCACAAGAAGGACGTCCGGATGCCGATCAGCTCGTCGCCGAGCGCGGTGCGCACCTCGTACAACTCGTCCGGGAGCCAGACCAGTTCCGTCGCGGTGGGATTGCCGCCGAGCGCGAGCCGGCACCACTTCGCGGCTTCGTGCAGGGTGCGGTCCGGGGCGGTGGAGACAAAGGACTCCTTGGGCGGGTGCAGTCCGTGCAGCCGCTCCGTGGCCGCCGCGAACAGGCCGAGCCGGTCGACGTCGGAGTCCTCGTGGGCGAGCCCGTACGCGGTGGACCCGACGATGCCGGACAGCAGGACGTTCGGGACGGTCACGGTCGCCGCCTTCCTTGGTTCTCACGCTGCGCCGGTACGCCCGCGGTCAGTGGGGACTTGAGGTCATGGGGGGACGTTAACCGCCCGGGCGGGGCCACGGCGAAGGGTTTTCACACGTACGCCCCGGAGCCTCAGCCTCCGGGGCGTACGCCGTACGGGACCGGCAGTCGCTCAGGGAAAGAGTGCGATCCCGGCCGCGATCACCAGCACGATGCACACGATCAGCCCGACCGTGGCCCAGGTGCTCCGGTGTTTCAGCGGAGCCGGGGTTCCCCCTCCGCCGCGCGGCCGGTCCTCCGGCAGGACACAGTCCGCCGGGCGATCGGACATGTAGAACTGCTCGTCGCTCGGGTAGACGTTGCGGGGATCACCGGCGGCGCGGGGATCGATCTCATGGGGAGTGGACATGGGCCCTCCTTGCGCGGTGCTCGTCGAGGACGAGTTCCCGGCCGGCGCCGGATGACGCGTCAAGGGCGCCGCGTCACCGCCTCTCGGGCCGCTACCGGGCTCACCACTTCCCCGGCGCGTAGTCCTTCAGGAAGACGCCGTACAGGTCCTCGCCCTGTTCGCCGCGCACAATCGGATCGTATACCCGGGCAGCGCCGTCCACGAGGTCGAGCGGCGCGTGGAAGCCCGCGTCCGCCAGGCGCACCTTGTCCGGATGCGGGCGCTCGTCCGTGATCCAGCCGGTGTCGACGGCGGTCATCAGGATGCGGTCCTTCTCGAACATCTCCTGGGCGCTGGTGCGCGTGAGCATGTTCAGGGCGGCCTTGGCCATGTTGGTGTGCGGGTGTCCGGCGCCCTTGTAGCCGCGGCTGAAGACGCCCTCCATGGCGGAGACGTTCACGATGTAGGTCCGGCGGGCCTGCGACGCCGCCATCGCCGGGCGCAGGCGGCTGATCAGGATGAAGGGCGCCGTCGAGTTGCACAGCTGGACCTCGAGCAGCTCGATGGGCGTGACCTCCTCGACCGTCTGCACCCAGCTGTTGGTGTCGTGCAGGTCGGGGACGAGGCCGCCCGCGTCGATGGCCGTACCGGCCGCGATGCGTTCCAGGGACGCCGAGCCGGAGACCAGCGCGAGGTCGGTGACGTCCTGCGCGGTCAGCGCGCCGCCGCCGGCCACGGGCAGCGCGGCCACGGCCCCGGAGCCGAACGTGCCGATGACCTCGGCAGCCGGCAGCTCGCCCGCCGGGAGCGGGGCGGACTCGGCTGCCACCAGTTCGCTGTAGGCCTGCGCGGAGCGGCGTACGGTCTGCGCCGCGTTGTTGATCAGGATGTCCAGCGGTCCCTCGGCGGCCACGGAGTCCGCGAGCGAGACCACCTGGGCCGGGTCGCGCAGGTCGATTCCGACGATCTTCAGCCGGTGGATCCACTCGTCGCTGTCGGGCTGGGCCTTGAAGCGGCGGATGGCGTCGTTCGGGAAGCGCGTGGTGATCGTGGTGTGGGCGCCGTCGCGCAGCAGGCGCAGCGCGATGTACATGCCGATCTTGGCCCGGCCACCGGTGAGCAGGGCGCGCTTGCCGGTGAGGTCGGCCCGGGCGTCGCGGCGGGCCCGGTTCTCGGCGGCGCACTTCTGGCAGAGCTGATGGTAGAAGTAGTCGACCTCGACGTAGCGGGTCTTGCAGACGTAGCAGGAGCGGGGGCGCTGGAGTATCCCCGCGATCCGGCCGGCCTCGGTGGCCGAGGACGGCAGGATGCCCTCGGTCTCGTCGTCGATGCGCTGCGCGGAGCCGGTGGCGGTGGCCTCGGTGACCGTCTTGTCGTGGGCGGTCTTGGCGGCGCGGCGCTCCTGGCGGCGGCGCTGCTTGACCGTGCGGTAGATGTGCGAGGTGGCGCGGCGCACCTTGATCGCGTCGGGGTGGTCGACGTCGAGCTTGTCCAGCTCCTCGAGCACGCTGAGGCAGACGGCGAGCCGCTCCGGGTCGATGCCGGGCCCGTACGCCACCTCGTCCATGGCCGCGGGGCCGTCCTCTGTCACCGTCATCGCGCTGCCGTTCCTCGCTCTCCCGCGCAGCGCTCCGACCGCGCTCGCCTCCGAACGGGGAATTTTACGGAGCGGCGGGCGGGTCACCAAACCCGCGATGATCGAGTTCGGCCCGGTCGCCGGCGGATGGGCCGCGCGCCGCCGCGGATGACGCGTGCCCCGGCACCACTCGGGATGCCGGGACCGACGCGTCCGTCCCCGCTCAGGTGCGGCAGGCCGCCAGCAGTGTCTCGACCTCGTCAGGGACCGCCCGTGCCAGGCGTTCCAGGTCCGGCACCGCCCGGCCGTCCGCGACGAGCCCGTAGTGGACGCGACCGCGGTACGTCGAGATCGCCACCGCCAGGGACTGGCCGCGGGCCAGGGGGGCGAGCGGGTAGACCTCGGCGAGCGGGTTGCCGCCGAGCCTCAGGCCGAGGCTGGGCAGCGGCACGCTGGTGACCAGGATGTCGAACCAGAGCCGCGCGGCCTGGCTGACCAGCGGCCCGCCCAGCCGGTGCCCCAGCGCCGGCACATGGTCGGCGAGCAGCGCGACGGCGCCCGCGCCCCGGTTGGGCCCGGCGTCCTTGTTGCGGTCCATGGCCGTACGGACCGTCCGCAGCCGCTCCAGCGGGTCCGGATCACCGACCGGGAGCCGTATCAGGTAGCCGGAGAGCCGGTTGCCCTGTGGGTGGGCGGTGCGCGGCCGACGCTTGGACACCGGGATGAGCGCCCGCGGCTCGACGCCCGCGCTGCCGTCGCCGCGCTCGTCCAGCCAGCGCCGCAGGGCGCCCGCGACGACCGCGATCAGCACGTCGTTGACGGTGCCGCCCGCCGACTTGCGCACCCGGTGCACATCGTCCAGGTCGATGGCGACACCGGCGGTACGGCGGGTGCCGCTGGGCTCGGAGGTGAGCGCGGACGAGGAGCGCATGCCGATGGTGGACAGGGCGACGGAGGCGCCGATGTCCAGGGCCCGCCCCACGTCGGCGAGCGTGCCGCGCAGCAGCCCCGGGAGCCTGCGCACGTCGGGCAGGAGGCCCCGGGCGGGCTCCGGCGGGCGCGGCCGCGGCTCGGGCATGTCCATGGGGTCCATGACGGCGGCCGCGAGGGTGAGCGCGCGCAGCCCGTCGGCGAGCGCGTGGTGGAACTTGAACAGCACGGCGAAGGAGGTGCCGTCCTCCCCCGGCAGCACATGCGCCTCCCAGGGCGGCCGGCCGCGCACCAGCGCGCGCTCCATGAGCCGCCCGGCCTCGGCGTGGAAGTCGTCGGTGGGCGCGTGCAGCCGTACATGGCGCAGAGGGTCGAAGTCGGGGTCCGGTTCCCGGGTCGCGCCACCCAGGGCGAGCGGGAGGCGCGCGGCGGCGAGGTCGCGCGGCAGGCGTACCTCCGGCAGCCAGACGTCGCGGATCCGCATGCGCAGTCCCGGGACCGCGGCGGCGCGGGCCGCCAGCAGATCCGCGGCATGGGCGCCCGCGGTCGGCGAGTGGCAGGAGAACACGCCGAGGGCACCGAGGTGCATGGGGTGCCGGGCGGACTCGATGTTCCAGAACGCCAGGTCGAGTGGTGCGAGCAGGTCAGAAGTCAATGGCTTGCCTCGCGTCGACGATGAGGGAAGCACGAGTCAACCTCCGACAGACGATTACGGTCAAGTACGATCAGGCTACGTACAGTTAACAGCGGATTAAGTCCCGCCTCGCCGAGAGAGGCGGGACTGATGTGGCGGAAGAGGTCATTTCAGCGGGGGCGGCGCGGCCTGGGGTGCCGTACCCCACCCGGACGGCCGCGCGCCGACCGTGAACTCCAGCGTGCCCATCCGGCGCAAGGCGTCCGTCGTGACGTACGTGCGTTCGTACACCGTTCCGTCGATGTGCACGTTCTGGACGTACCGGCGGCTCTGTGACGTGCCGGGTGCGGCGATGGTCAGCCTGCCGCGCGGGTAGTACGCCCGGTCGAGCACCAGGTCGACACGTTCGAACACCGGGGTGGTCAGACCCCAGGTGGGATAGCCGGGCTGTACGGGGAAGAGGCCGATGGACGACAGCACGTTCCAGGCGGACATCGTGCCGAGGTCGTCGTTGCCGGTCATCCCGGTGGGGCCGTTGGTGAAGAGGGTCAGGGCCGCGTGCACGACGTCCGTGGTCTTCCACGGCTGACCGGTCGACAGATACGTGTAGGGGGCGATCAGGTCCGGCTCGTTCTGCGGGTTGTACGTGGCCGCGTTGTAGTAGGCGTACGGTCCGTGCACCCACACTTCACGCGCGGTCCTCTTCGGGTCCTTGAGGAGCTCGTCGTAGGCGAAGAAGTCGTCGAGCCGGTCGTTGGCCGCCTGCCGGCCGCCGATGAGGCCCACCATGCCGGGCAGGTCCTGCGGCACGAGCCACTGGTACTGCCAGGCGGTGCCCTCGTGGAAGCCCTTGCTCTTGGCCGGATCAGCCGACCCGGCGAAGGCCCCGGAGGCGTCCCGGGCGCGGAAGAAGCCGGTCGAGGGGTCGAAGAGGGTGCGGTAGTTCCGCGACCGGGCGGCGTAGCGGGCGGCGTCCGCGGGGTGCCCCAGGCCCCGTGCCATCTGGGCGAGCATGGCGTCCGCGAGCGCGTACTCGAGCGTCACCGACCCGCCGTGGTGGTAGTCGGAGTCGCCGGGCTTGGTGTAGGGGCGGCCCTTGATGTAGGGCGCGAAGCCGTGAGCGATGTACTCGCGGTTCGCCTCACGGCCCGTGTACATGGTGTCGGCGGACGGCACGCCGTCGGCGTTCTTCTTCAGCGCGCGGTACGTCCGCTCCTCGTACCCCTTGAGCAGTCCCTGGTGATAGACGTGGGTCAGATACGGGGTGACGGGGTCGCCGCTCATGATGTTCGTCTCGACCGGGCCGTAGCCCCACTTCGGCAGCCAGCCACCCTGCTCGTCGACCTTCAGCAGGGAGACGGCCATGTCGCGCGCCTCGCGCGGCGCGAGCAGGGACAGCAGCTGGGACTGGGTGCGGTAGGTGTCCCACAGCGACCAGTTCTGGAAGTACGTGAAGCCCTGCGCGCTGTGGACCTTCTGGTCCCAGCCGGTGTAGCGGCCGTCGGCGTCGCTGCCGATGTTCGGCGCGAGGAACGACCGGTACAGCGAGGAGTAGAAGGTGGTGCGCAGAGTGCCGTCGCCGCCCTGGACCCGGACGTCGTCGAGGCGGTCCTCCCAGGCGCGGCGGGCGGCCTCCCGCACCGAGTCGAACGAACGGCCGTAAGTGGTAGCGAGGTTGACGTCGGCGCCGTGCGCGTCGACGTACGAGAGCGCGGTGGTCGCCTCGACGGTGCGGTTCTTGGTGGTGTCGAACGTGACGTAGGCGCCGTTGCGCCCGGGCCCCGTGGACTTCGTCGCCCCCGGGGTGATCGAGTCCTGGTACCAGGTCCCGTGCGCGGTGAACGGCCGATTGAAACGGGTGACGGTGTAGACCGTGTACGGCCGGGTGGAGCGGCAGAAGCCGGCGCCCGTGATCTCGGTGCGCACGGTGCGGTCGTCGAGGATCTCGACCTTGGAGGACACGTTCTTGTGCAGCGCCTGGCCGGCGTTGAGCAGCACGTTCGCCTTGACGGTGGCCGGGAAGGCGTAGCGCTGGACGGCGGTGCGCTGGGACGCCGTCAGTTCGGCCTCGATGCCGTTGTCGAGGCCGACCCTGTAGTAACCGGGGCTCGCCTGCTCGTTCGCGTGGCTGAACTTGGCCGCGTACTTGGCGTAGTCCGTCTCGGTCACGTCACCCGTCGTCGGCAGCACCGGCAGGTCTCCTCCGATGGCGCAGCCGACGCCGGAGAGGTGCACGAGGGAGAAGCCGCGGATCCGGTTCTGGGTGTGGTCGTAGCCGGTGTTGTGCCCGGTGTCCGGGGAGAACTGCACCATGCCGAAGGGCACGGCGGCGCCGGGGAAGGTGTTGCCCTCGTCCTGTGTGCCGATGAAGGGGTTGACCAGGCCGGTGAGCCCGCCGTCGCGCGGCTCTGCGGCATGGGCGGCCGGCGGGAGGCACAGCGAAGAGGCCACCACCGTGCTCGCGGCGGCGAGGCGCAGGCGCCGGGTGCGTCTCATCTGGGAAGACCTCCGGAGGTTGATGTCGTCGAGCACATGGTGGTGGCGGGGCGTCAGTTTCGCGGGCAACCGGCGGGGTTGTTCCGGGACGCGTCGCGGATCAGCGCCTGGTGCGCGATCCGCGAACGCGCGGCGTCCGGCTCGAGGGCCCGGCGGTCATGGCCGAGCAGACCGCGGTCGACATCCACGAGTCGTGGGTGAGCTGGAGCCGCCTGCCCGAACCGATCCACCGGCCGGAGGGCACGCCGAAGATGCGGCGGTCCCCCTTACGGTCCTTGTGCCGCTCGATGCCGGAGAGCTGCGACTCCACGGGATGGGCAACGAGGATGTGCTCGCCGGGGTTCTTCCCGAACGGCGGCCGTTCACCCGCCCGTGCTGCCCGGCGCTGCTACCGGGCCGGGTCGGCGTCGTAGTCGTTCCTGGCCCGTTCGACCTCGTCCAGGTGCTCGGCGGACCATTCCGCGAGGTGCGCGAAGAGCGGGGCGAGGCTGCGGCCGAGTTCGCTGATCTCGTACTCGACCCGTGGGGGTACCTCCGGGTGGTACGTGCGCACGATCAGCCCGTCGCGCTCGAGTTGCCTCAGTCGCTGGGTCAGCACCTTGGGCGTGATCCTGTCGATGCGACGCTGAAGTTCGACGAAGCGCTGACGGCCGTGGGTGTGGAGGGTCCACAGGATCGGGGTCGTCCAGCGGCTGAACACGAGGTCGACGACCGGGGTGATGGGACAGGCGAGTTCGGGGTCGGTCGCCGCGGACGCCACCCAGGTCGCTTCACCGGCCATGTGCACCCCTCCGGGATAGCCACTTTCCTGTAGGTACCTACTATACCGACGGTGTTAGCGTCCCTGTGTCTCGACAACCACTTCGAAACAACAGGGAGTTGGCCATGTTCGTAGTGACGGGGGCCACCGGCAACGTCGGCCGGTCGCTCGTGCGGATCCTGGTGGCCGCCGACGAGCAGGTGACCGCGACGTCGCGCGGGATCTCGGAGGCCGACATGCCGGAGGGTGTGCGGCGGCGGACGGCGGACCTGACCGACCCGGAGAGCCTCCGGCCCGTGTTCGAGGGCGCCGATGCGGTCTTCCTGCAGAACGGCGGCCCCAGTGCGCACCTGCTGAACCCGCGGGACATCCTGGACGTCGTCAAGGCCGGCGGTGTCGAACGGGTGGTGCTGCTGTCGTCGCAAGGGGTCGCGACCCGGCCGGAGTCGGGCTCGCACGGAGGCGTCGCGCGCGCCATCGAGGACGCCGTACGCGAGTCGGGCCTGGAGTGGACGATCCTGCGACCCGGTGGCTTCCACTCCAACGCGTACGCCTGGGCCGAGGCGGTCCGTACCCGGCGGGCCGTCGCGGCGCCGTTCGGAGACGTCGGACTGCCCACCGTCCACCCCGGCGACATCGCCGAGGTCGCCGCGGCGGCGCTGCGGGAGGACGGTCACCACGGCCTCGTCCACGAGTTGACCGGGCCGTCGCTCACCACGCCCCGGCAAAGGGCGGAGGCGATCGGCGACGCGCTCGGCGAACCCGTACGGTTCACCGAGCAGACCCGCGACGAGGCCCGAGCGGAGATGCTGCGGTTCATGCCCGAGCCGGTGGTCGAGACCACGCTGACCATCCTGGGCGAGCCGACCCCAGCCGAACAACGCGTCAGCCCCGACGTCGAACGCGTCCTCGGCCGCCCGGCCCGCCCCTTCGCCGACTGGGCCCGGGAGAACGCCGCCGCCTTCCGCTGACACGGGAGCGGATGGTGGCCCGGCCCCACAGCGTCTACGACACCCGCTGCCCCTTCCCCAGCGCGATCACTCCGCCCTTCGACACCGTGTACAGCTCCGCGTCCCGTTCCGGGTTGACGCCGATCGTCGCGCCCGGGGGTACTTCCACGTTCTTGTCGAGAACCGCTCCGCGGACGATCGCGCCGCGGCCGACGTGGACGTTGTCGTGCAGGACCGAGCCCTGGACGACGGCGCCCGGGTCCACCAGGACGCCCGGGGACAGGACCGACCTCGTCACCTGGCCCCGGATCAGGCACCCGGCGCTGATGATCGACTCGCTGGCGATGCCTCCCGAGCTGAAGCGGGCCGGTGACAGCTGGTTGGAGTGCGTGTAGATCGGCCAGTTGCGGTTGTAGAGGTTGAAGGCGGGGCGCTCCGCGATCAGGTCCATGTGCGCCTCGTAGTACGCGTCCAGGGTGCCCACGTCCCGCCAGTAGCCCCGGTCGCGATTGGTCTCGCCGGGCACATGGTTGGCGCTGAAGTCGTACAGCTGGGCCTCACCGCGCTCAGTGAGCTGCGGCAGGATCGAACCGCCCATGTCGTGCACCGAGTTCTGGTCCTCGGCGTCCCGCTGCAACGCCTCGATCAGTGCCTTGGTGGTGAAGATGTAGTTGCCCATGGAGGCGAAGACGGTGTCGGGGTCACCCGGCAGGCCGGGCGGGTCGGCGGGCTTCTCCAGGAAGCGTTCGACCGTCTGACCGTCCGAGCCGGGGGTGATCACGCCGAAGGAGGAGGGCTCGGCGCGCGGCACCCGTATGCCCGCGACGGTCACGCCCCCGCCGCCCTCGATGTGCTGCGCGAGCATCTGCCGGGGGTCCATCCGGTAGACGTGGTCGGCGCCGAACACCGCCACGTACTCCGGCTGTTCGTCGTGGATCAGGTTCAGCGACTGCAGGATCGCGTCCGCGCTGCCCAGGTACCAGCGCGGGCCGAGCCGCTGCTGGGCCGGTACCGGGGTGACGTAGTTGCCGAGCAGGCTGGACATCCGCCAGGTGGTGGTGATGTGCCGGTCCAGCGAGTGCGACTTGTACTGCGTGAGCACGCAGATGCGCAGGATGTCGCCGTTGACGAGGTTCGACAGGACGAAGTCCACGAGGCGGTAGGTCCCGCCGAAGGTCACGGCCGGTTTCGCACGGTCGGCGGTCAGCGGCATCAGCCGCTTGCCCTCCCCGCCGGCCAGTACGATTCCCAGCACCGAAGGTCCACCGCGCCGCATGCCGCCGCCCCTCTACGCCCGGTTGTGCTGCACTTTGCTGACTACTACCCCTGTTTGAGGACATCCTCGTACAGGCGGACCGTGCGCCGGGCCACCGCGTCCCAGCCGAACTCCCCCGCCGCGCGCTCCCGTCCGGCCTCGCCCATCCGCCGCGCGGCCACCGGATCGGCGAGGACGGCGTCGAGGGCGCGCGCGAGGTGCTCCTCGAAGCCGTCGTCCACGTCGACCAGCAGGCCGGTACGGCCGTCGTCCACCACCTCCGGAATGCCACCGGTGCGCGAGGCCACCACGGCGGTGCCGCACGCCATGGCCTCCAGGTTGACGATGCCGAGCGGCTCGTACACCGACGGGCAGACGAACACGGTGGCATGGGTCAGGAGCTGGATCACTTCCGGGCGCGGCAGCATCTTGGGGATCCAGTGCACGCCCTCACGGCCCCGGCTCAGCTCCTCGAACAGGTCACGGAACTCGCGGTCGATCTCGAGGGTGTCCGGCGCGCCCGCGCACAGGACGACCTGGACCGCCGGGTCGATGTGCCGCACCGCGCGCAGCAGATGGGGCACGCCCTTCTGGCGGGTGATCCGCCCGACGAACAGGACATAGGGGCGGTCCGGGTCGACGCCGATGCGGGCGAGGACGTCCGTGCCGGGGTCCGGCCGGTACAGGGTGGTGTCGATGCCGTTGTGCACGACGTGGACCCGTGCCGGGTCGAGGGCCGGGTAGCAGGCGAGGATGTCGTCGCGCATGGCGCCGGAGACGGCGACCACCGCGTCCGCGGCCTCGATCGCCGTGCGCTCCGCCCAGCTGGAGAGCGCGTATCCGCCGCCGAGCTGCTCGGCCTTCCAGGGGCGCAGCGGCTCCAGCGAGTGCGCGGTCATCACGTGCGGGATGCCGTAGAGCAGCTTGGCGAGGTGGCCCGCGAGGTTGGCGTACCAGGTGTGGGAGTGGACCAGCTCGCGGCCCTGGAGGGCGGCGGTCATGGCCAGGTCCACGGAGAAGGTGCGCAGCGCGTCGTTGGCCGAGTCGAGGCCGGTCCACGGCCGGTGGCGGATGACGCCGCCCGCTCCGCCCTCGCCCCAGCAGTGCACGTCGAGGTCGACGAGGGAGCGCAACTCCCGGGCGAGGAACTCGACATGGACGCCTGCACCGCCGTACACGTCCGGCGGGTACTCCCGGGTCAGCAGTCCCACTCGCACCCGGTACCCCCTGTCTCAGCGGCTGGTTCCCACATGGTCACCCAGATGCGGCCGTTGCGGAAGACCACCCGTGTTCACTCCTGCCCCGGCGGGCGGTCGAAGCAGCAGTCGCCGCACAGTCCGCCCCCGGGCAGCCGGTAGTAGAGGCAGCAGCTGCGGCGGCGGCCGGTGGCGGGGTCCACGGTGCCGGACAGGTCGGGGTGCGCGAACAGTCCCGCGGCGAGGGAGCGGGCCCGCTCCCCCACATCCGTACGGCCGGTCTCCCGCGCCCAGCGGTCGACCATGCGGACGGTACCGGCGAGCGCGGAGCCCGCGTTTCCCCACAACAGCCGTGCGGAGACGCTGTGGCGCGCGTTGAGGGCGGCCGTGAGGGGCACGAGGTGCCCCTCACGTACGACCGTGTCGAGCGAGGCGACGGGCAGCGGGCGCACCTCGCTCAGCCACAGGTCGTCGGGCACGCCGCCCTCCGGGTCCCAGCGCAGCAGCCGGGGATCGAGGTCGGGCACCCACCCGCAGAGCGCGGCGCAGCCGAGCGCGACGGACCAGATCCGGGCCGCCAGGCCCTGGTGGGCGAGGGAGGCGGCAACCCGGAGTTCCGGTGCCCGGAGACTGTCCGCGACCTTGCGGATGCGCGCGGCCAGCGGATCCGCGCCGCCCTCCGGCGGCTCGGACGCGTACGCCTGCGCCAGCGTGGGCAACGCCCCACGTGGCGGCGCTCCGGTGCGCAGAACGAAGAAGCCGCCGAGCGCGCCGAGCGCCGGGAGGTCGAGGTCGAGGTCCACGAGCTCAGTACTACCAAGCGCGCTGCGTGCTCCGGGCTCCCGGCTCCCCCTCCGGGCTCAGCTCCTGCCCAGGGGCACCCGCCCGTCGGCACCCCTCCTGGGGATGAGAGAAACGCTCTCGTACTCCATCGGCAGTATGACCCGATGAGTGCTCAGGGACGACGACGGGAACAGCCTCGCACGGCATCGTGTTGACCATGCAGGAAGACCGTTCGTCGCGCCGGGCCGCCCGCTCCGGCCCCACGCGAAGGAGGCGCTGATGAGCGCCCTCGCGTTGTCCGTGCTCCTGTCGCTCGTCTCCGCCGTCGCGTACGCGGGCGGGGCGATCGTGCAGGAGCAGGTCGCCGTGTCCGCGCCCGACCGGTCCTACGCGCCGCTGCGCAGGCCGGCCTGGTGGGCGGCGGTCGTGCTGAACGGTCTCGGCGGACTGCTGCATGTGGCGGCGCTCGCCTACGGCCCCTTGAGCCTGGTCCAGCCGTTGGGCGCGCTGACCATCGTGTTCGCGCTGCCGATGGCGGCCCTGTACGTGGGCCGCCGGGCGGGGACGACCGCCTGGCGCGGTGCCGTCATGGCGACCGTGGGCCTCGCGGGCCTGCTCTCCCTGGTCGGGGCCTCCGACACGCACTCCCTCGGTGACGCCCAGCGGATGACGCTGGCCCTGGTCACCGCCGGTGGCGTGATGGCGCTGATGGTCGCGGGGCGGGCGACGCGCCGGCATCCGGCGGTGCGCAGCGTGCTGTTGGCGGTGGCGTCCGGTGTCGCGTTCGGCATGTCGTCGGTGTTCACCAAGACGGTCGCGGTGGACTGGACCGGCGGGGTCTCCCTCGGGGACCTGCCGAGCCTGGCGGCGATAGGCGTCCTCGCGACGGCCGGTCTGCTGCTGTCGCAGGCCTCCTACCGGGGCGCGGGCCTCGCGGCACCGCTCGCCACGCTGACCGTCGTCAATCCGGTGGCGGCGGCCGCGGTGGGCATCACCCTGTTCGGCGAGACCTTCCGCTACGGCACCACCGGCACCTTGCTCACCCTGGTCTGCGGTGTTCTCGCCGCCGGCGGACTGGTCCTGCTGACCTCGGAGCGGATCGACGGCGAGCGGCGCCCTACGGCGGTCGGCGAGGCCGTCACGGAGGCCGCGGGCGAGCCGTGGCCGAAGGCGCGGTCGTTCCCGGAGCCCGCGATGCCCGTGCGGGAGACCGTGCCGGGCGAGCAGGACGTGGTCGAGAAGGCGCCCGAGGACCGGGACCCCGCCACGTACGACGAGCCGTCGTACCCCTACGGCCCCTTGCACACCGGGGTGTTCATTCCGGCGCCCGCCATGGACCGGCATCGCGCTCGGGCCGGGTCCTGAACGGTCCGGTCGTGTCGGACGGCACCGGACCGACCGGTGTCAGACGGTGACGCCACCCGCACGGAGATAGGCGACCGGATCGATGTCGCTGCCGAACCCGGGCCCCGTGCGCACCTCGAAGTGCAGATGCGGGCCCGTGCTGTTGCCCGTGGAGCCGGAACGGCCGATGCGCTGGCCCGCCACCACGCTCTGCCCGTCCCTGACGGAGATCGCCGAAAGATGGGCGTACTGCGTGTAGCGGCCGTCGGCGTGCCGGATGACCACCTGGTAGCCGAAGGAGCCGCCCCAGCCGGCGCCGACCACCTGCCCGGCCGCGACCGCCCGCACGGAGGTGCCGGTCGGCACGGGGAAGTCGACGCCGGTGTGGTAGCCCTTCGACCACGCCGACCCCGCGGCGTGGTAGCGCGTGCCCGTGGCGGCGTTCACCGGGGCGACCATGGAGTGCGTGGGGGCGCTGTGATGCGAAGGCGTCTTCCGGGAGGTCGACTTGTGGGTTCCCTCGGACGTCCTGTGGATCCGCTCGGAGGTCTTGTGAGTCGTTGCCTCGGAGTTCTTGCGAATACGCTCCGGCGCCGCCTCCGGGTGCGCCGGGGCCTTGGCCGCCTTGCCGGCCTCGGCCCGCAGGTTCAACCGCTGGCCGGGCAGGATGAGGTCCGGGTCCGCGCCGACCGTCGTCCGGTTGGCCGAGTACAGCCGCTGCCAGCCGCCTTGGACGTGGTGGGAGTCGGCGATGCCGGAGAGCGTGTCGCCGTGCACCACGGTGTACATCTCGGTGGTGCCCGCCTGCGACTGGGGCGTGGTCTGCGGTTTCACGTCGCGAACGGAACGTTTGACGGTCGCCGGCGCGGCCTCCGGCGTGTCGGGTCCGGATCCGCCCCGGGTCAGTCCCGCGCGTACGGAGCACACCGGCCAGGCGCCGGGCCCCTGTCCCTTGAGGACCTTCTCGGCCACGGCGATCTGCTGGTCCCTGGTGGCCATGTCCGCGCGACGCGCGTATGCCGTCCCCCCGTAGGCCTCCCAGGTCGACTGCGTGAACTGCAGTCCCCCGTAATAGCCGTTGCCGGTGTTGACGCCCCAGTCGCCGCTGGACTCGCAGGCGGCGACCTTGCTCCAGGTGTCCACGTCGGCCGCGTGCACGACGCCGGTGCCGATGAGCGGAAGTGCCATGCCGGCGCCGCCCGCCGTGACGGTGAGCGAGGCGCGGTTGATCCTTGTCGGCTGATACCGGCGGTGCCGGCCGCGTACGGCCATGGGAAGCCCCCTCGACATGCGTCAGGAGGGGCAAAAGTAAACGCCGCGAACAGGCCATGACAAGACGGGGAATCGGTCGCTCCGATGCGTCAACTGGCCGGGAATCGCGCCCGGTTGCGGCTGGCGGAGGGAACTGCCGGGGTGCGCGCGTGGCGCCTGCTCCGCGGCGGGAGATTCCGGATGTGCGGCGGGTGTACCGGCGCGTCACGATGGTCACCGGGCAATACTGACCAGCACGAGCGGCACCACCCTTCGATGATGTCGTCCGCACAGAACCGGCACCGCCGATTCCAGGACCATTAGGAGCCAACCGTTATGAGCACTTCAGCCCAGATCGGCGTCACGGGTCTCGCGGTCATGGGCCGCAACCTCGCCCGTAACTTCGCGCGCAACGGCTATGCGGTCGCCCTGCACAACCGGACCGTGTCACGGACCCATGAGCTGGTGAAGGAGTTCGGCCACGAAGGCGACTTCGTGCCGACCGAGTCCGCGGAGGACTTCGTGGCGGCGCTTGAGCGGCCACGGCGACTGATGATCATGGTGAAGGCGGGCGGGCCGACGGACGCCGTGATCCAGGAGTTCGCGCCGCTGCTCGAGCCCGGCGACATGATCATCGACGGTGGCAACGCGCACTTCGCGGACACCCGCCGCCGCGAGAAGGAACTGCGGGAGCGGGGCATCCACTTCGTCGGCACCGGCATCTCCGGAGGCGAGGAGGGCGCACTCCACGGGCCGAGCATCATGCCGGGCGGCTCGGCCGAGTCGTACGAGTCGCTGGGCCCGATGCTGGAGAAGATCTCCGCGAAGGCGAAGGACGGCGCGCCGTGCGTGACCCACGTCGGCCCGGACGGCGCCGGGCACTTCGTGAAGATGGTGCACAACGGCATCGAGTACGCCGACATGCAGCTGATCGGCGAGGCGTACCAGCTGCTGCGCGACGTCGCCGGCTACTCCCCCGCCGAGATCGCGGAGATCTTCCGCACCTGGAACACCGGCCGCCTGGACTCGTACCTGATCGAGATCACGGCGGAGGTGCTCTCCCACGTGGACGCGGCGACGGGCAAGCCGTTCGTGGACGTGGTCCTGGACCAGGCGGAGCAGAAGGGCACCGGCCGCTGGACGGTGCAGATCGCGCTGGACCTCGGCGTGCCGGTGTCCGGTATCGCGGAGGCGGTCTTCGCCCGCTCGCTGTCCGGGCACACGGCGCTGCGCGAGGCGTCGCGGGGCCTGGCCGGGCCGAAGGCGTCACCGCTCGGCGGGTCCGAGGCGGCGGCCTTCGCGGACCGGGTGGAGCAGGCGCTGTACGCGTCGAAGATCGTGTCGTACACGCAGGGCTTCCACGAGATCGCGTCGGGCAGCGCGGAGTACGACTGGAACATCGACCTCGGCGAGGTGGCGTCCATCTGGCGCGGCGGCTGCATCATCCGCGCGGCGTTCCTGGACCGCATCCGAGCGGCGTACGACGCCCGGGCGGACCTGCCGAGCCTGCTGTCGGACGAGACGTTCGCGCAGGAGATCGCCGCGGCGCAGGACGACTGGCGCGAGGTCCTGGTGGCCGCGACCCGCCAGGGCGTGCCGACGCCGGGCTTCTCCGCGGCCCTCGCCTACTACGACGCCCTGCGCGCGGAGCGGCTGCCGGCCGCGCTGACCCAGGGGCAGCGTGACTTCTTCGGCGCGCACACGTACCGGCGGACGGACCGTGCGGGGTCGTTCCACACGCTGTGGGGCGGGGACCGGTCCGAGGTCGAGGCGTAGGACGCGGGGCGGCTCGGAGGTCGGGCAACTCGGAGGCACGCCCGAGGGCCGGGCGGCTCTGGGGTCCGCCGGTCCCCTCGTGCCGGTCTGCCGGCGGCCGAGTGCGGCAGTGGGCGGGCTACGACAGCGACCGAGTGCAGCAGTGGCCGGGCACGGTAGTGGCCCGGTGCGCAGGCTTTCCGCCCGTGCACCGGGCCGGCGTGCTTTCCGTGCCGGGTCGTCCTACGAGAGGGGCGGCCCCGGTTCTCCGGGTTCGGGGACGGGGTCCGGGCCCGGCGGTTTCGGGATCGGCGAGGGGGGCGGCTCCGGAGTGGGCACCGGCCCCGGGCCGGGGTGCGGGCGGTCGGGGCCCGGTTCGGGCTGCGGGCGGTCGGGACCCGGTCCCGGCGGCACCGGCTCGGGTCCCGGCGGTGTGGGGCCGGGTGCCGGAGGTGTCGGCTCCGGTCCCGGTGGCGTGGGCCCCGGTTCCGGGGGCGCGGGCTCAGGCCCCGGCGCGGGGCCCGGTTCGGGGGTCGGCTCCGGTCCCGGGGTCGGTCCCGGTCCGGGTGGTGGTCCCGGCTGTGCGGGATCGGGGAACGGATGCGTCATCGTGTCCTCCAGCCAGTCGTACGTCGGCCTGGACTTGTCCCCCGGGTACCCGGCCGCCATACGGGCACTCCCCCCGTCGCGGGACGGGGCGAGGCCCGACCAGGCCGCCGCGGACCGCTGCGGCCGGTCGGGCACACCGCACGGCGGCGTCGGCCACCGGTCAGCCTTGTGAACCGTCCCGGGGACCATGTGCCGCCGCGACGGCCGCAGCGGCGAGTCCTGGCTCCGGGCTCGACAGGACCGGGACGGTGGTCGTGGTCAGCTGCCGTGCCGGGGCCATGGACGCCTGGGCGAGGACGATCGTGTCCGCGTCGGTGACCGAGTCGACGGCGTCGGCGATCACGCGGAGGTAGCCGTCGGTGTCCCCGGCCTCGAAACGCGCCCACGCCTCGTCGACGAGCAGGGTGCGCAGTTCGACGGGACCTCGGCCCGCCGCCTCCTCGCGCACCAGGGCGACCGTCGGCTCCAGGGTGCTCTCCAGCGCGGCGACGACGACGATCCGGGGCCCTGTGGCCACCGCGGCCGCGGCCATCGGCCGGTCCACGCGCAGCACCGGCACACCGACGTCCGCCCCCTCGGCGACCGCGCCGATGGTCGAACAGGTGCACAGCACAGCGCGGGCGCCCGCCGCGACGGCCTCCCGCAGGACGTCCCGGACGTCGTCGGCCACGGCGCCGGGGCCGTGCGCGCGGGCGCGGTCCAGCAGCTCCGTCGCCACGTGATGCCGCAGGGCGAGCCCCGGATGGGCCGCGTCGCGCAGCGCCTCGAAGACGGGGATGTGGACGGGCGAGGTGTGCAGCAGGGCGAGCGGGCCGGTGTGCGCGGTCACCGGGCGGCCACGGCCTGCGGGCTGCGCTCCTGGTCGGAACCCGGTACCGGGGCGGACGGGTCGGCGCCCAGTGCCACGATCCGGTTCTCGCCGTCCACGTGCACCACCCGAGGTCGCAGGGCCCGTGCCTCGGCGTCGGAGATCTGGGCGTAGCTGATGATGATCACGAGGTCACCGGGGTGGACGAGATGGGCCGCGGCCCCGTTGATGCCGATGACACCGGAGCCGCGCTCGCCCTCGATGACGTACGTCTCCAGGCGGGCACCGTTGGTGATGTCGACGATGTGGACCTGCTCCCCGGGGAGCAGGTCGGCGGCGTCGAGGAGGTCGGCGTCGATGGTCACCGATCCCACGTAGTGCAGGTCGGCCTGGGTGACGGTGGCACGGTGGATCTTGGACTTGAACATCGTACGAAACACGGAGATACTCCCGACTCGTCTGCTCCCTGCCCGCTTTTTGCAGGTCAAGGGCGGTCTTCGGAGCGTACAACGATTCGCATGTTCGGTCAGCCGTCCCCAGGTGTTTCAGGACTCACACTGACCGATTGCCGACTTTCCTGACGGTTACTCAGAGGGTGCTGAGGGCGCTCGGGGGCGGCATGACTCTCTGGGCTGTCCCGCGCGGCCGATGTTCATGGCGGCGCGCTGACCCGCCTCGGCGGGCGGGGTGCTCACCGCCCGCGCGACCCACGAAGTCACCACACAGGCAATGGATCACCTGTCCCGCTCTCCGGGTACCGTCAGGGTATGAGTCATCCGCACCCCGAGCTGAAAGCCGCCCCGCCCCTTCCTGAAGGAGGGCTGCGGGTCATCGCCCTGGGCGGCCTGGGTGAGATCGGCCGCAACATGACCGTCTTCGAGCACGCGGGCAAGCTGCTCATCGTCGACTGTGGCGTGCTGTTCCCCGAAGAGACGCAACCCGGCGTGGACGTGATCCTGCCGGACTTCTCCTCGATCCGGCACCGGCTGGACGACGTCGTGGCCGTGGTACTCACCCACGGCCACGAGGACCACATCGGCGGCGTGCCGTACCTGCTGCGCGAGCGGTCCGACATTCCGGTCGTCGGCTCCAAGCTGACGCTGGCGTTCCTGGAGGCCAAGCTCAAGGAACACGGCATCCGCCCGCGCACGGTGCGGGTGCGGGAGGGCGACCGCCGTGGCTTCGGGCCCTTCGACTGCGAGTTCGTGGCGGTCAACCACTCCATCCCCGACAGCCTCGCGGTCGCGATCCGCACCCGGGCCGGGATGGTGCTGCACACCGGCGACTTCAAGATGGACCAGTTCCCTCTCGACGACCGCATCACCGATCTGCGCGCCTTCGCCCGCCTCGGCGAGGAGGGCGTGGACCTCTTCCTCACCGACTCCACCAACGCCGAAGTACCCGGCTTCACCACCTCCGAGCGAGAGCTGAACCCGGCGATCGAGCAGGTGATGCGCACCGCGCCGCGCCGGGTCATCGTCTCCAGCTTCGCCAGCCACGTGCACCGCATCCAGCAGGTCCTGGACGCCGCCCACCAGCACGGCCGCAAGGTCGCCTTCGTCGGCCGGTCGATGGTCCGCAACATGGGCATCGCCCGTGACCTGGGCTATCTGAAGGTCCCCTCCGGTCTGGTCGTGAGCACGAACGAACTGGAGAAGCTCCCGGATCACAAGATCGCTCTGGTGTGCACCGGCTCCCAGGGCGAACCGATGGCCGCGCTGTCACGGATGGCCAACCGCGACCACATGATCCGCATCGGCAAGGACGACACCGTCCTGCTCGCCAGCTCCCTCATCCCCGGCAACGAGAACGCCATCTACCGGGTGATCAACGGACTCACCCGGTGGGGCGCCCACGTGGTCCACAAGGGCAACGCCAAGGTGCACGTCTCCGGACACGCCAGCGCCGGCGAACTCGTGTACTGCTACAACATCGTCAAGCCCCGCAACGTCATGCCCGTGCACGGCGAATGGCGCCACCTGCGGGCCAACGCCGACCTCGCCGTCCGTACCGGCGTCGACCCCGACCGGGTCGTCATCGCCGAGGACGGCGTCGTCGTCGACCTGGTCGACGGGCGCGCATCCATCACCGGCAAGGTCCCCGCCGGCAACGTCTACGTGGACGGCATGGAGGTCGGCGGCGCCACCGAAGCATCCCTCAAGGACCGCCTCACCCTCGCCGCCGAAGGCGTGGTCACGGTGGTGGCCATCGTCGACGCCGACACCGGCGCCCTCGCCGAGGCCCCCGACTTCCTGGCCCGGGGCTTCGTCCACGACGACGCCACCTTCGAGCCGGTCATCCCCGTCATCGAGAAGACCCTGGCCACCGCAGCCGAGGAAGGCGTCGGGGACGCGCGCCAACTCGAACAACTCATCGCCCGCGCCGTGGCGAACTGGGCCTTCCGCACCCACCGCCGCAAGCCCCTCATCATCCCCGTCATCATCGACGCCTGAGCCATAGCCCGGCAGCACGGTCCCCGTGCCGGCCGCGGCACCGCCCACGTCGGACTTCCCGGGCGGTGCCGCCCCTATCGGTTGCCACTCCTTCTTCCCCGGGCTCGCCCCTCGGCACCCACTACATGCACCACGCCCGCTCGTGGTTCTCTCTTCCGTGGAGTCCGGTGGCGCGTTGAGCCCGCCCGAGCCGCGGAACGGCGGTTCGGTCCCTCAGCGGCCTCGTCCGCCTGCGGTGCATCGGGTGCCTCGGGTTCGGGCGTTCTGATCAGGTCGATGTCTTCGGCTGAGGCTTGCGGCCCTCGGCGCGCAGTTGCTCGTTGATGCGCTGCGCCTCTTCGAGCTGGTCTTCGAGGATGACGATGCGGCAGGCGGCCTCTATGGCGGTGCCCTGGTCGACGAGTTCGCGGGCGCGGGCAGCGATGCGCAGCTGGTACCGGGAGTAGCGGCGATGGCCGCCGTCGGAGCGCAGCGGGGTGATCAGGCGGTGTTCACCGAGGGCACGGAGGAAGGCAGGGGAGGTGCCGAGCATCTCGGCGGCGCGGCCCATGGTGTAGGCGGGATAGTTGTCATCGTCGAGAGGGCCGACGGGACGGGAACCGGCAGGCGGCATAGACCTCTTCTTTCGGGGACGCGTCGGGGGGCCCGGGTGCCAGTACGGCACCCGGGCCCCGAGCTTTCAACACCATCTACCGGCGCACTGCGCCGGCCTTCTTTTTCCGCAGGTGCCGCCCGGGAGGGCGGGGTTGCGGGGATCGCGGATGCGTGACCGGGGACCACCTTCCAATCCGGGGCCTTGCGGTACCCGGGCGGACTGCTTCCTCGCCCGGGCGATCCTGATGGCGTCCTGCTCCTTACCTTTCGATTACGCGGATACCGCGGATGCTGCTCACAGCCCTGCTGGGGCCGTGTCCTTCTGGTCTACCTGCACAGCAGTTCGTGCCTGCTGTGCCCACTTCGACTTCTGGGTACGAAGACAACGCTAACCCTGTGACGGCGGAATGTCTACTGTCGCCACGACAGTTTTTCTGCATGGAGTGTGCGTCTGCTTCTACCGCAGATACACCAGAAGAGTGCCCGCTCGAATGGCGGTCCCCCCTTCCTGCACAGCAGTCCTCGGTGAGACCGGCCCGGTGCTCCCCCACGCTCAACGGCGTCCCAAGCCGCGTACGTCCACCGTCACGACCCCGCGCCGAGGGCCCCGATCAGGACGGCTCTCCGACTGGAGAACCTGCGAGACGTGGCCGCGCCCGTGCCACGTCCGGAGTGCCCTTCGGCCGGCGCCGGGGACGGGCTCAGACATCCAGGAGGATCCGGGCCGTGATGCGCTCGCCGACCGCTCCCCGATCGACGGTGAGTTCCTGTGCGGTGGCCTCACGATCTCCAGACCGTCACGATCATGGACTCCAGCGGTGTCAACACTCTCCACCCACCGAACCGCGCGAAGCGCCGGGGGCCGGCTACGACCGGCAGCGCCCCGTGCCTCCGTCGCACGCCTCTTCCAGATCATCGGCCTCGGGTGAGGGAGAGGCCGCCGGCGCAGGCGATCCCCTCGCCAGGGCAGGACGACGGCACAGGCGGAGCGCGCCATGCAGGCGAAGCCGGTGCCCTGCGAACCGGCACACCGCGTCATTCCGAAGGAATGCGAAACTCGAATTCGGGACGGTCCCACAGGACGGCGGGCGGGTTCGCGAGGGCGGTCCCGGTCCGTATCGCACCGACGCGGTGGTAGAAGTCCTCGGCGGGAAGATGCGACACGACCTTGACGCGGTCGAGCCCGGCGGCACGGGCCTCGGATTGCATGTGCGCGACGAGCAGTCGTCCGATACCCCGTCCTTGCGCTTCGTCGGCGACGAACAGCAGGTCGAGCTCCGGTGGAGCGAGCACGAGCGAGTAGAACCCGAGGACCCGGCCTCCATGCTCGTCGGAGCCGACGGCCACGAAGGCGCGGTGGGCCTCGATGTAATCAGGGCCGACCCGGTAGCCCGCGACTGCGGCTGCGTACTTACCCTCGTAGGCGCCGGAGCCACGCACGAGCCGTGTGAGCCGTTTGGCATCCCGCGCGACGGCCCTCCGTATGGTGACCTGCTGGCTGATCGGGGAGGTGCGTGAACTCATCGGAAGAGTATTTCGCACCGTGGGTGTCTTCGTGCGAAGGGGTCGGCTGCTCGGGCAGGCGTTCCTGCACCGCTCCCGGCGACGATGCACAAGCCGCACCCGCATGACCTGCGCCGTCGGGACCCGGGGGCGCCCGGATCGCCCGAGAGCACTGCCCATTGCTGCGGGCACGGAAGGCGGCCACCGCCGTTATTTACCGCCGCCGGTTGCGCGCCGCCGCCCGCACCCTGAGCTTGTCGACCAGGGCACCCCCATCGAGGCCCCCGTGCCGCATCGTCTCCCTTGAGGACCAGCTCGACGACGCCCTGCGTCTGAACCGGGACAAAACCGGAAGCTGGACGAGCGCGGCGCAGATACCTGGTCCCGCCACTACAGAAATCCGCCCCGGCGCGGGAGCATAATTACCGGACGCAGCCGAAAACGCATGACCGTCTCCATCCGACCTGTGTTAACGTGAGAGCAGTTGCGGTTTTGGTTGCCAGAGATTTTTTTCTTTGCAGAGCTTTCCGGATTTTTCCGGAGGGGTGATCATCGCGGCGACTCGGCTCCGCAAAGTGCGGAGTCCGGCACTGCCCCCCAAGGGAGATTCAATATGGCATCTGGCACCGTGAAGTGGTTCAACGCGGAAAAGGGCTTCGGCTTCATCGAGCAGGAGGGCGGCGGCGCTGACGTGTTCGCCCACTACTCGAACATCATCAGCAACGGTGGCTTCCGCGAGCTTCAGGAAGGCCAGAAGGTTAGCTTCGACGTCACGCAGGGCCAGAAGGGCCCGCAGGCCGAGAACATCGTTCCCGCCTGACGCTGACGCGTATCGTCGCGAGCCAGTGGTTCGCGCATCATGTGGCTGGGGCCCGTGCTCTTGGGGTACGGGCCCCAGCTCATTGCTTTTCCCGTTTTCCGGATTTTCCGGACCGCCGGCCGCTCCCCCGCTTCAGCAGCACGAGGCCCGGCGCTTCTTTTTTCTTCGGCTCATTCTTGCGAATCCTCGTGCGGTCATCGCCGCTGGACGGAATTCCTCGATACGCCGCATCGAGGAAGGTTCTTCCATGAACCGCACCCCCCGTCGCCCCGGCACCACTTCCGGAAGCCGCTTCCGTACGCAGGGGACGGCCCGCCAGGGCCCCCGCCCAGGCACCGGACGAAAGACTGGCCAGGGCGCACGCTCCGCCCCGCGCCGACAGGAGTTCGCCCTGCCGGTCACCCTCACCGAGCCGCTGCCGGCGGTCGAGACGTTCACCGAACTGGACATGCCCGCAAGGCTGTTGGCCGCGCTCGGCGCCGAGGGCGTGACCGTGCCCTTTCCGATCCAGGCGGCCACACTGCCGAACGCACTGGCCGGCCGGCACGTCCTGGGCCGAGGTCGAACGGGCTCGGGCAAGACACTCGCCTTCGGCCTGCCGGTACTGGCCCGTCTTGACGGGCAGCGGGCCCAGCCCCGGCAGCCGCTCGCCCTCGTCCTCGTCCCCACCCGGGAACTGGCCCAGCAGGTCACCGACGCGCTGACCCCCTACGCCCGCGCCCTACGGCTGCGGCTCGCCACCGTAGTGGGCGGGATGCCGATAGGCCGCCAGGCGAGTGCGCTGCGCGACGGCGCCGAGGTCGTCGTGGCGACGCCCGGCCGCCTCAAGGACCTCATCGAGCGGCGGGCCTGCCGACTGGACCGGGTCGCCGTCACCGTGCTGGACGAAGCCGACCAGATGGCCGACATGGGTTTCATGCCGCAGGTGACCTTGCTGCTCGACCAAGTTCCGGCGAGCGGCCAGCGGTTGCTGTTCTCGGCCACGCTGGACCGCAACATCGACCTCCTGGTACGCCGCTACCTCCACGACCCCGTGGTGCACTCGGTCGACCCGTCCGCGGGAGCCGTCACCACCATGGAGCACCACCTGCTGCATGTGCGCGACGCTGACAAGGACACCGCCGTGACCGAGATCGCCGCCCGCGACGGACGCGTGCTCATGTTCCTGGACACCAAGCACGCGGCGGACCGGCTCACCAAGCACCTGCTGTCCGTCGGGGTACGAGCCTCGGCCCTGCACGGTGGCAAGTCCCAGTCACAGCGCAACCGGACGCTCGCCCAGTTCAAGGACGGCCATGTCACGGTCCTGGTGGCCACCAACGTCGCCGCCCGCGGCATCCACGTCACGGGCCTCGACCTCGTCGTGAACGTAGACCCGCCCGGTGACCACAAGGACTACCTCCACCGCGGAGGCCGTACCGCACGCGCCGGCGAGTCCGGCACCGTCGTCACCCTTGTCCTGCCGCACCAGCGGCGAGCGGTGGACCGTCTGATGGGCGACGCCGGAATCGCTCCGCGCCTCGCCCGGATCCGCCCTGGCGAGGCCGAACTGCAGCGCATCACCGGCGCCCGCGCCCCCTCCGGCGTGCCCGTCGTCCTCGCCGCACCGGTCGAAGGACGACCCGAGGGCAAGGAATCCGTCGGCCGGCATCTCAGGAGCCGGGCCGCCGGCCGTGGGAGGAGCGACCAGGGGGCCGGCCATGGCCGACGGCCCAGGGCCGCCGCCCGGGGCCGTCGGCCTGCACCGAGGAACAATCCATAGCTCAAGCCCGGGGAAGCGCTCCCTGCGGTCGGGACGAGTCGTCGCCCGTCCTGCCCGCCCCGACGAAGAGGAGAAGCCCTTGACGACGTTTCCGCCCCGAACACAGCAGCCCGCCAGCGCCGACGGCACCGGTCTGACCGCCCGCGACGCCATGCATGCTCCCGGGCCGCAGGTCGACGACCACATGGCGGTCGACGTGGCCCTGTCCGTGCTCATCGGTGCGCGTGTCCCGCATCTGCTCCTCCAGGACGAGGACGGTCGGTGCGCAGGACTGGTCACCTGGGCGCAGCTCGCCGCACACCGCGGCGGCTCGTGGTACAGCGACCGGACGCGGCTGCGGGACATCCCACTCGACCGGGGACCGTTCACCTCGTCCACATCGGTACTCGGTGAGGCGGAGGCCGCCATGCGGATCCGGACGCTGGACGTGTCCCCCGTGATCGACGAACACGGCTACG
Organism: Streptomyces sp. NPDC001796; assembly: GCF_042892355.1. Lineage (NCBI taxonomy): Bacteria > Bacillati > Actinomycetota > Actinomycetes > Kitasatosporales > Streptomycetaceae > Streptomyces > Streptomyces sp. NPDC001796. The sequence continues at coordinate 92,152 of NZ_JBIAUC010000010.1, forward strand.
CCCTGGGCGTGCTCGCTCTCACGCCCTGACGGTCGTACCGACCCCGCCCGACCGCCGTCACCCGGTCACCGTCCCGGCATTCTCCCCCACTTCGTGGAGGCAGCCATGCGCTGTGTCATCGCCTGGTACCCCTTCGACCTGACCAGGATCGAGGTCGAACAGTCCGTGACCGGCGTCCCGCCCGAACCCGCCACCGGCGTGTCTGTCACCATCGACCGCCGCGTCTACCCCGTGATGCAGGTCGACGAAGTGATCACCGGGCAGAATGGCCGTGACTTCGCCGTGACTTCGCCGTGGCCGAGATGCGCCGGGCGCTGACCCGACTCGGCTTCACCTGCCACGACGCGCGCCCGGTCGCGCCAAGCTGGGATGCGCGGACGGACGACGGCGCGCTGGGCCGGTGAGCGATTCCGAAATCGACGGCAGGTGAATTGCCGTCCGCGGGTTGGAACACCGAAGGCACCGAAGGATGTGGCACCGGCTGGTGGCGGGCCGGACGCGCGAACCACGTCCCGTAGGGGCCAACGGTTCGGCAATGAGCCGCCGAGGCCGCACGAGGCCGGTAGACCCGCCGGCCCGGTAGTCGTCGCGGGACTGCCCGGCGACAACCGGTGCGGCCGGCCCTAGCCGTTACCGGGACGCCCATGGCAAGGGTGCCATGGCGGATGACCCCCGATCGTCCAGGCTCCCTCATGGCGCTTGCCGAACTTGTCCGTCTCGCCACCCAGCCGCGGTGTCACCGTTTCCCCTACCACCCCACCGGCCCGGCCAGACGGGCCGCGCGCGTGCCCGGACGCCGCATGCGTGCGAGGCGCGCCGAGGACCGCTGAGCAAGCCTCATTCAGAAGGGCTGGCGGCACCCTGCCCTTCGACAACAGCCGCTCACGGAGCCGACCGTGAAGGGTCGAGCAAACCTACGGGATCTTGACAGTGCACCGGCGCCACCAACCCGCGCCGGCCGTAGTTGGGCCCTGTCTCAGCCGAGACCGCCGGCTACGCCTCGCCCGCAACGCGCACATGGACATGCGCACGTTGCGGGCCACGGCACCGGGCACGGCAGTGGACAGCGCGCAGAGTGCCGGTAAGGCGGCCGGACTGCGGGACTGATCGACTCAGCCGCCGCTCTTGCGCCTGAACGACCGCTGGCTCGCAGCCGGGCCGTGCGCTGCACGCACCTTGAACGCATCCGGGTTGGCGGCAACATCGGCCGCGTCCCCCTGCGCACCGCGCTTGCGCTCCAGGGCTTCACGGAACCTGCGCTTGAGGTCGTAGTTACCGTCGCTGTCCGGCGACAGAGGGGACGTCTCGGGGGCAGCCGGCTCCGAACCTTCCGTGATTACGGGCTCTTCAGTCATGGTGACCTCCTGGGTTCGGGGGTGGGCCAGCACAGCTTGTCATGCCGGGCGAGGCCCGGGACGCCAGCAACATCGTCCTGCTCCTTTTCGGCCGGTTTCTCTCTCGCGGCCGAGGGCGTTCGCTTCGAAGAGGGGGCGCAGGACGGGCTCAGGGCCGGGCAGAGGGCAGTCGATCCCGTGGCCAGGAGACTCGCTGACAGGGCAACGGGTCTCAGCCGTTGGGACGTACGAGGGCGGCCTTGCGGGCCTCGCCAGCCTTTCGGGACTTGCCGCCGGCACCGCGGGAGGTGTCCTTGCTGGTGCCGAGGCCGCGGAAGGGAGCGTTGCTGTTCTTGGCCGGGGACGGCGGCCCCACCGTCGAGCGGGGGCCGGAGGGAGCCTTGGCGCCGGTGATCCGGCTCAGCTCCGCCTCGCCCGAGCGCACCTTGGTGACGGTCGGCTCGATGCCGGCCCCGGCCATCATGCGGCTCGTCTCGCGGCGCTGGCCCGCCAGCACGAGCGTGACCACGCTGCCGGGCTCACCGGCGCGGGCGGTGCGGTCGGCCCGGTGCACATAGTCCTTGGGGTCCGTGGGCGGGTCGACGTTGACCACGAGATCGAGGCCCTCGACGTGCAGGCCACGGGCCGCGACATCGGTCGCCACCAGAGCGGTGATCTCGCCGTTGACTTCCCGCAATTTCCTACGAGTCGAAGGGCTTCAGGTGACACGAACCGGATCACGAGACACCAGGTCAGATCTCGGGCAGCCCCGGATCCTCGTCGATGGCCCGCAGCAGCCGACGAGCCGCATCGGCGACCTCGGGCAGCACGGAGTCGGCCAGGGCCTCGATCACCGGCCGTCCGCGGAGGACCGCCTCCCGGGCAGCGACCTCCCACCCGGGCTGCTCCTGGAAGTTCTTTCGCTTCGGCCCGCCCGCGGCGACGGCCGATGAGTGCCACGTCCGAGTCCGATAGATCTTCTCCAGCAGCTCCAACAACTCCGGCTTGCACGGCACATGGGGAGCCTCGGCCAGTTCCAGGAGGAAGGGGACGGTCGGGGCCGTGGCCTCGCCGACGACGAACCCCAAGGCGCAGATGCAGTCACCAAGGTCATCGATGGCGAGCCGGGCGACATCTTCGCCGCCCCACGCGATTCGGGAGAGCAACGGCGGGATGTCCCGGGCGGGTGCCTGCGCACCTCGCAGGTTCCCCCAGCGCACCCCGGGAACGCCCTTCAGCAGGCTTCCCACGACCAACACCCCAATCAACCGATGTCGAAGTACGTGTCCCTGATACCCAGCCGGGACATGACCTGCTGGCAAGAATCGCACCCGGGCAGAAGTTCCCTGTTGCGTGGATGGTTGAAAGGCTTGTGAACCATGGCGAGGCTCCGACTTCCGCGGATCGTGTCACCCGCCTCGAGCGCCTGCGTGATGCAGCCGATCTCGGCGCAGCCTGCGTGGTGGTCGGTTTGGTTCACCACCCTGCGCAGTACGAGAGGCAGGTTCATCTTGTCGTGGTCAGTCCTGTTCCGGCTGAGGTCGAAGTACATGTTGCCCTCCGGCGTCCAGAGCACACTGGCCGCACCCTCGTTCTTGCCAGGCCCCATCCGTCGCAGGTCCGTGTAGGACCGCAGCGGGCAGAAGAGCGGATTCTTCCGAGCACTCTCGTTGTGGACGAGCAGCGTCGCCGCACCGGTCTGGACGTAGTAGGTGTGCGCGGTATCGACCGTCAGGTTGTAGACCGCCGCCTGCTGCGTCCATGCGCTGACCGCTTCGACCTGGACCCATGTACCGGAGCCCGTCTGGAGCCACTGGCCGGGCTGCAGCTCGCCGGCCTTCAGCCACTTCTTCAGGTCCGGGACCCAGAAGGGGTGACCCGCGGTCGCGGTGACGGTGTCCGTCGCGTGGCCCTTGTCGCCGTCCGTGTCGATCGTGAGCTTGACGAGGTTCTTCGTGCCCTCGCCCTTGATCGTGTCGGTGACCTTCTCCTTGGAGGTCTTGCCGGTCGTCGGGTCGGTGGCGAGGACCTCGTCGCCCTCCTCGACCTTCTCGATCGGTTTGCGGCTGCCGTCGGCCATGACGACTTCCGTACCGGGTACGAAGCTGTTGCCGCTGGCGAGAGATGCCACGTCCCTGACGGTCGAGACGCAGTCCGCCGCCGACTCGGCCTCTTCGAGGACCTTCTTGCCCTTCTCCGCCGCCTTCGCGATCTCGTCCGCGTACTTCGCCGCCTTCGCCGTCATCCGCCCGGCCTTCGCCGCCCGGACCGCCGCCGCGCCGGCGCCGCCGAGGACGATGCCGCCCACGGTCGCCGCCGCCCAGGCGCAGGACTCCATGTCGCCCGTGGTGACACAGTCCTTGATGTCGTTGAAGCCGGTGACGTCGCCGACGATGTTGCCGACCGTCTTGACGCCGTCCCAGACCTCGCCCCAGTCGACCGCGTCCGAGACGGTCTCCACGACGCTGCCGACCTGCTTGACGACCTCGTCGCGGATGGCGTCCGCGGCCTTGGCGGCATCGGCGACCACCTGGACGGCCGCGCCGACGACGATCGCCGGAAGGTTCGGGTCGGCAGTGACGATCGCCTTGCCGACGGCGATCAGCGGCTTGGTGGCCGCGAGGATCGCCGGGATCGGGTTGTGCTGGGCCGCGAAGGAGGCCGCCTGCCTGGCCTTCTTCGTGATGTAGACCTTGGCCTGGTAGGCCGCCCTGGCGGCCTGTCTCGCCTTCTCACGGGCCCACTCGGTGAAGCCCGTCTTCTGGCCGACCCACTTGACGGCGTTGACGGTGGCGTCGACGACCGTCTTCAGGCCCGACTTCCGGTAGACCCAGCTCGCGGCCTTGCCTACATAGCTCAGCGCCAGCTTGAACGCCGCCCCCGGGTTGTTCCACGCCCACTGCACGCCGTGCCAGACGGACTGGGCGGTCTTGGAGACCCAGTGCGCGCCCTGGCGGAGCTTCTTGCCCGTCCAGCTCACGGCCTTCTTGCACCAGCCGCAGCTCGGCCAGTGGCCGTCCGGGTCGGTGTAGTCCAGCGGGGCGCCGGCGCCGTAGGTGTAGCGGTTCGCCAGGATCGAGGCGCCGGAGCTGTAGTCGTACGAGTCCCGGGAGTCGAAGGTGCCGGTCCCCGGGTCGTACCAGCGGGACTGCATGTCGACCTGGTCGGTGTCCGGGTCGGTCCAGTCGCCCTGGTAACCCACGTTGCCGTGCATGTCGGCCGTGCCGAGCACCCGGCCGAACGGGTCGAAGGCCGTGGACTCGTCCAGGGCGGTGGCCGCGCCGTCCGCCGCGGACATGCTGCCGACGACGTCGCCGTGCTTGTCCTCCAGCGTCAGCCGGGCCGCACCGCCGCTCTCGGCGATCGACAGGAGCTCGTCCGCCGCGCCGCGGCCGTACGTGGAGTTCTGGTCCTTGACCGGGTCGGGTGCCACGCCGGCGTAGGAGAAGTCCACGCCGTTGCGGGCCGCTATGCGGTCCAGCGAGTCGTAGGTGTACTCCGTTCCGGACTCGCCCGCCTTCACCAGCCGGTCGAAGGCGTCGAAGGTGAAGTCCTCCTTCAGACCGGAACTGGTGCGCGACGCGAGCGTGCCGCGTGAGGTGTAGTCGTACGTGTAGTCGCCGTCGGACAGCAGCCGGTTGCGCTCGTCGAAGGTGGCGGTCTTGCTGCCGTTCTTCACACGGTTGCCGCTGTCGTCCCAGCCGTACGCCGTCGTCGTGCCGCCGGCTGTCCAGGAGGTGAGGCGGCCGGCGTAGTCGTAACCGTAGGTGTTGGTCCCGGCCCTGGCGGTGCCCGCCGTGGTCTTCGACGTCAGCCGGTCGTCGGTGTCGTAGCCGTAGTCGGTCGACGCCATCGTCTGGCCGGCGCTGTTCTTCAGCGTGTCGGTGTCGAGCCGGCCCAGGTCGTCGTAGGTGAAGCTGCGGGACTGGCCCGCACCGTAGTCGACCTTCTTGACCGCGCCCGATCCGTCGTAGGTGTAGCTCTGCCGCACACCGGTGAGCGGGTCGGTCGCCGAGGTCAGCTGCTGCTTGGCGTAGCTGAAGCTCGCGGTGCCGGACGCGTCGGTGCGGCTGGTGAGCAGGCCGTCGCTGTCGTACTGGTACGTGGCGTCGCCGGACGGGCCGGTCGCCTTCAGCAGCGAGCCCCGGTCGTCGTACTCGTAGGTGTCGTCGCCCTTCGGCGAGGAGGCCGCGACCAGCCGGCCCGCCGGGTCGTACCGGAACCGCTTCTCGGGAGTCGTCACGGCGGCGCCCGTGCCGGTCTCGCGGACCAACTGCCCCGCCTTGTCGTACTCGCGCTCGCGGACCACGTTGCCCGGCGCGGTGACCTTCACGGGCTCGCCGGCGGCGTCGTATGCGGTCGTCCAGGTACGGGCTGCCGGGGACGAGTCGCGGTCGGTCGCCGGCTCGATCACCGACTCGGCGAGGCCGAGCGTGTTGACGGTGTAGATCGTCGAGTTGCCGCGGCCGTCCGTGTAGCGGGTGCGGTTGCCCAGCGCGTCGTAGCCGAAGGACGTGGTGATGGACTTGGTGTCGGAGACCGGCTCGGTCTGGGTGGTCAGCCGGTTGAGGGCGTCGTACGTGTACGTCGTCGTACGGTTCAGCGGGTTGGTCGAGGTGACCAGGTTGCCCGCCTTGTCGTAGGTGTAACTGACCTTGCGCAGCTGGCTGTTGGACGGGTCCAGATCCTGGTCCTGGACGAGCTGGCCGAGCTGGTCGTAGATCTTCGCCGAGGTGCGGCCCATGCCGTCCGTGCGGCGTACCTCACGGCCCGAGGCGTCGTAGCCGATCTGGGTGGTGGCGCCGCTCGGCTCCTGCAGTCTGGTCAGCTGGCTGAGGCTGTCGTAGGTGAACTGGCTGACGGCGCCGCTCGGCGAGGTCTGCTTCACCACGTTGCCCGCGTCGTCGTACTCGTTGCGGATGGTGAAGGCGCCGGGCTGCGGCTTGCGCTCGATCTGGGTGGTGGTGACCGGGCGGTCCAGGTCGTCGTATGTCGTCTCGGCGCGGGCGCCGCTGGGGTCCGTGACGGACAGCACCTCGCCGGTACGGGTGTACGTGTACTTCCACTGGCCCCGCTCGTCGCCCGTGCCGACCGGCACGTCCTTCACGGTGAGCCGGTTCTGGCGGTCGTACTGGAACCTGGTCACGCGGCCGAGCGGGTCGGTGCTCTCGGTGAGGTTGCCGAGCGCGTCGTAGGCGTTGGTGACGGTCGGGGCGACGGTCCCGGTGGAGCCCGGCGCGGTGTAGGAGGGCGCGGTCTGGGTGGTCGCGCGGCCCAGCCGGTCGTAGGCGGTGCGGTTGACGTTCCCGAGCGCGTCGACCGACTCCGTGACCGCACCGAAGGTGTCGTAACCGGTGAAGGTGGTGGGCCGGGAGGTGGCGGGCGTGCCGCCGCCGGACTCGGTCTGGACGGCGGGCGCGGTGACGGAGACCGCCCGGCCGAGCTCGTCGTAGCCGTACTCGGTCTTGTTGCCCGCCGGGTCCGTCTTGGATGTGGTGAGCCCGCGGTCGTCGTAGGTGTAGTCGGTGGTGCGCGAGTCGGTGCCGTTCTCGACCGTCTCGTGGAGGACGTTGCCCGCGTCGTCGTACTCGTAGCGGACGGAGTCGCCGCTGACGCTCACCGGCCAGGGGACGTTGGACGGGGAACCGCTGGAGGCCGTCGTCAGCACGTTGCCGGCGAGGTCGTAGGTGTACGTCGTGCGCCGCGCGAGTCCGTCGGGGTCCATGACCTCGGACTTCACCCGGCCGACCGGGTCGTAGGTGTACTCGGTGACGAGCTTGCCGCCCGCGGTCGTCTCGGTCAGGACGTTGCCGGCACCGTCGTAGGTGTCGGACTCCACGACGATGTCGCGCTTGGTGCCGTCGGGGTTGTGGAAGTCCTTGAGCGTGATCGACTTGACCAGGTCGTCGCCGTAGTACTGGTAGATCAGCGAGCGGCCCATCGAGTCCGTGTGCCGGGCCAGCCGGCCGCCCATGTCGTAGGCGTACGACTGCAGGACGGTGTAGCTGTCGTCGCCGCCGTCGTCGTCCCAGTCGCGCAGCCGGGTCTCGGCCAGCATGTTGCGCGCGGTGTAGACGTAGTCGAAGTGGTTGCCGTTCGCGTCCACCATGGACGTCTTGTTGCCGAAGACGTCGTAGGTGTACGAGGTCTCGTTGCCCTCGGCGTCGGTGACCAGCTCAGGACGGCCGTGGTCGTCGAGGCCGAAGGTCATCACCCGCGCGGCGTCGCCGCCCAGCAGGTCGCTGATCTCGGTGCGCACCACGTTGCCGTCGGCGTCGTAGTCCGTGGTGGTCCGCTGCTGGTGCCTGCCGGAGGTGACGACGTTGGTCGCAGCCGGGTCGGTGAGGGTGTGGACCCGGGAGAGCTTGTCGTAGGTGAACGTCGACGTCGTGCCGGCCGGCTGGGCGTCGGTGACGACGGTCTCGGTGAGCTTGCGGCCCAGTGCGTCGTACGTGTACTTGGTGACGCCGCCGGAGGGATCGGTCACCCAGGCCAGGTCGCCGTTCTTGTAGTACTGGTAGCGGGTGATCTTGCCGCGTGGGTCGGCGGTGGTGAGCGGCAGGCCGGTGGGCGTGTTGCCGCCACCGATGGCCGGCTCGGTGCCGGTCGTGTACGTGTTTCTGGCCGTGCCGCCGTCGGGTGCCGTCTGGGTGAGCAGCGCACCGCTGGTGTTGTACGTGTACTTGGTGAGGTAGCGGTTGTCGGTGGGGCCGGTCGAACGGCCGTCGCGGGTCTCGGACGGCTGGTCGGCCCGCAGGTCGAAGTCGCCGGTCGGCGTCGGGTAGGTGGTGTACGAGGTCTGGCAGTCGCCGGCCGAACGGCAGGTCGTCCGGCTGGTCACGTTGCCGCGGTCGTCGTAGCCGAGGGTGACCTTGTCGCCGTTCTCGCTGGTGATCCCGGTCTGGAAGCCGTTGTCGTCGTACTCGAAGGAGCGGATGGCGACACCGTCGACCGGGTAGCGGATGAAGTCCGGTCCGTCGCCGCCGTTACCGGGCGGATTGGTGCAGAAGGCCGGGTCGCCCGGGTCGGGCTGGGTGCAGACCTGCCCGGGGTCGGTCGGCGACGGGGACGGGGCCTTGGTGACGGACTCCCGGGCGCCGAGCGCCATCGGCTCGCCGTAGCGCAGCAGCCGCGAGGACAGCCCGTCGTACTCATAGAAGTACGGGGCGTCCATCGGGTCGCGCACCTCGACGGTGCGGCGCAGGTCCTTGTCGTTGCCGAAGACCGCGGGCGTGCCGATCTTCCAGGTGCCGCCGTTGCGGTCGGTGTACTCCTGGACGCGGTCGCGGGTGGTGTCGTACTGGACCTCGGAGGCGATGCGGCCGCTGGGCAGCGTCGTCTTCGTCAGGACGTCGGCGGTGCGGCCGCCCTCGCGGTAGTGGGCGGTGACGGCCGCCGTGCCCAGCGGGTGGTGGTAGACGGCGACGTCGTCGACGGCGCCGGCGAAGGACTTGGCGGCGGTGGAGCCCCAGCCCGGCCAGGAGGCGGGGGTGGTGGCGTAGGCGGCGCCGATCTGGTTGTAGGTGAGGTTGGTCTGCAGCGGCTGCTTGCCCGTGAGGGTCCCGGAGAGCTTGCCGTCAAGATAGAGGCTCTGGGTGGAGCCGGACATCGACAGCACCGCGTGGTGCCACTGGCCGTCGTTGACGTTCTTGGTGATGTCGGTGATCGGCCCGGCCGTGCCGGTCCAGAACTGGCCGCGGAGCTTTCCGTCGGTGCCGACGTACAGCATCGGGACACCGGTGCCGGGCGTGGTGCCCCAGGCCTTGTCCTGGTACCCGACGAGCGGGCCGCCGACGCCGCCCGCGATCGTCTTGAACCATACCTCGACCGCTGTGTCACGGCTCTTCTTCAGCGTGCCGGCGGGCAGGTCGACGCGTGAGGTGGTGCCGTTGAAGGACGCGGCGGTGCCGGGGTCGCCGGTGATCGCACCGGGGGCCTTCAGGGTGACGTTCTGGTAGGTGCCGCGGTCCTTGCCGAGGTTGGCCTCGTTGGCGCTGTCGGCGGCGGTGCCCTCCTCCTCGCCGAGGCGCCAGTAGGACTCGGGGCGGGAGTCGAGCACGGTGGTGGCGTAGTGGCTGCCGGTGCCGTAGCCGTACTGGGTGCAGCCGTTCAGCGGGTCGCAGACCTTGTCGAGCAGATCGCCGGTGTAGCTGTACGTCCAGGTCAGCGGGGCGCCGTCGACGGGGGTGGTCTGCACCCTGGTGACGTGTGCGCCGGTCCAGGTGAAGGTCAGCGAGCGGGAGGTGCGGTTGTTCGTCGCGGTCGCGAGTTTGCCGGCGCTGTAGGTGTAGGTGACCGAGTTGGAGTACGCGTCGGTGATCTTGGCCAGGAGACCGGTCGTGCTGAAGTCGTACGTCGTACCGGACTTGTCCTGCAGCTTGTAGGTGTCGGCCGTGGAGTCGAAGGTCAGCTTGGCGAAGCGGCCGGGCGGCGGGGCGTACGTCCCGTCGGCGTTCCTGCCGAAGCGGACGTCCTGGCCGTCGGGGTAGCGGATGACGACGTTGCCGCTGCCGTCGTCGTCCGGCGTGAGCCGCATGTCGAAGCGCGTCGTCCAGCCGGCGCCGAAGGCGAGGTCACGCCGCGGGTCGAGGCTGTTGTAGGTACGGATGAGGGTCAGGTCGGGACCGACGCCGGCGAGGGACGCGTCGGTCGCGCTGGAGGTGAAGTTGCCGACGTTGGGGTCGAACTCCTTGCCCTGTGCCTGAGAGAGCCGCGAGGTGATCTCGGGCTGCGGAACGGCGGCGACCAGCGCCACCTGCTGGGTGGGCACCTCGTTGGACGCGTCCTTGACGAAGCCGCGCCACAGATAGGTCTTGCCCCACTTCAGCCGGCCGGAGGGCACCGGGTACGCCGAGCTCGTCTGGTAGGCGGAGGTCGTGCAGGCGGTCGGCTTGCCGTCCTTGTCGGCCTCGCAGATCTCGAACTTGTACTGGAGCGAGGAACCGGGGGGCGCGTCGATGTCGACGCCGGCCGCCCACAGCTGCGGGGTCAGGGTCTGGGCCTGGTAGCCGTTGGGCGGGAACTGCTCCTTGACCACCGGCGCGATGTCGAAGACCTGGATGGTCAGCCGGCCCGGCGGCACCTGCTCGTCCGTGAAGACCTTGCCGCCCTGCCGGACCATCGTGAAGTCGAGCATGTAGACGCCCGGCGGGAGCGCCTTGATCGTGGCGTCGACCGTCAACTTGGCACCGTGGGCCACGTTTCCGGTCAGGCTGCCCGCACGCTGCTGCGTGACCAGCTTGCCCTTCTTGTCGTAGGCGCGGTAGGCGAGGTAGTAGGTGGACGGCGTCCAGGTCTCGGCGCCCTTGTTGGTGACCGCGACCTTGACCTGCCCGGCCTGGTTCTGCAGCACCGGCGGGTCGGGCACGGGCTTGGGGAAGCTGTAGGACGCGTTGTACGGGGAGTGCGTGACGTACAGCTTGGGCGGGTTGGCCGAGGCGTGGCCGGTGAACTTCTTGAACGCGAGCGAGTCGGTGGCCGAGGCCCGCAGGGACAGGCCGTAGTTGGCCTGGGTGCCGTTGACCCAGCGCTGCACCAGGTCGCGGCCGCCCTTGCCGAGGTCGAACAGCTCTCCGGCGGTGGGGCAGGCGGACTTCGACTGGCCGAAGCCTATGTAGCCGTAGGCGAAGGACTTCGACGCGAGGGCGCCGCCGACCGAGGGGCCGGGGTAGGCGGTGCCGGTGCCGGCGGTCCACGACTGGGTCACCGGGTGGACGGAGACGGAACGCGGCTTGCAGGAGGCCGAGTCGAAGTTCACGACCTGCAACTGCACACCGAAGATCTGGTGGTACCTGAGCTCCTCGTCGAGGCCGGGGAAGCCGAGGTAGGCGGCGGAGGCGCCGTCCGGGCCCTTGCCGACCTGGAGTTCGCTGGAGCCGACCACGGAACCGCCGCTGCGGACCGTCATGGAGGTGGAGGCGGACGTGGTGTCGACGGAGGGGTCGACGCGGACGGGGTAGGCGCGGGCCGGGTCGGCGAGCCAGTCCCGGTCGACGGTCATCTTCAGCGCCTGGCCGCCGTCCCGCTGGACGAGTTCGTACGACACGGCGTGTGAGACGGCGTGGGCCGCGTCCTCCATGAAGCCGGCCGGGATGACGGCGCGGGTGCGGCCCTTGGTGTCGGTCAGCAGAATCGATCCGCCGTCAGCTCGGGCGGCGAGGCCCTTGAGGTGGAGCGGGAAGACGAAGCTGTCAGGGGCGGTGGCGGACTTCAGGACGAGGGTCTCCTTGACCCCGCCGGCCTGCGAGTCGAGCCACAGGTCGGTCCCGGGGAGCACCTGCTCGTAGCTGACGCGGGCACCGTCCGCGCTGCCCGCCACGGAGGCGGCGCCGCTCAGCCCGTACCCGAGGGACTCGCCGGACGGCAGGGTGACGGAGGCGAGCTCGCCGACGTCGGCCCGGTCGGCGAAGCGCAGGGCCACGGAGTCGGCGGCGTTGGCCCAGCCGCCGTCGTCCTCGACGAGCGAGGTGTTGATGGGCCGCCAGTTTCCACGCGAGTCCCGGTAGTTGATGGGGTCGGTGGAGATCTCGCTGGTGCGGGTGCCGTCCTCGTTGGCGTACGTACGGCTGTGGGCGTCGCGCTCCGGGACGATCTCCTTGCTCGTCCTGCGGTCGAAGCCCTTGACCTTCGCGGGGGCCGGGGCGGTGACCTCGACCGCGTTCTTCCGCGCCGCGGGCCGTGCGGCGGGCGGGCTCTTCAGCGGGTACTTGGCCCGCAGGGACCGCGGTGCGTCGTTGTTGCGCCTACCACCCGCTAAGTGGCTCAGCCCCTCGGCACTGCCCCAGCGCTGGCCGGGCCCCTTGGCGGCGGCCGGCTCATCGGGGAAGAGGTGGATCCCGACGCCTGCGACGGCGAGCGAGCCGACGGCGATGACCGTTGCCACGGCGAGCGCCACGGCCTTGCCCCAGTGCGAACGCAGAAGCCTCGGCATGAGCCACGAGCGCGCAAGTGTCCGGTACGCCGGCACGGTCCCCCCACAGAACGAACGAATGAGCAGGGGGAAGCCTGTCGGATCGCCATGACCATGTCGACTGGATAACAAGACCATTCACCTTGGCGTGATCATTACGTGATCATTACCTTCGGAGGCGACGCGCGATTTTCCCAGGGGGCCCGCAGGTGGCGCCGGATTCAGAGCACGGAATGCCGCCGAGGAGGCGACATGGGGTCCACCTGGGGCGTCATCAAGCAGAAAGATGCTCTGAGTTCACGTTGCATTCACCTGACACCTCAGGAGACGCCGAATCACCCCCAGGTCAGTCATCGAATTGATATTCCGCCAATCACCCAGCGAAATCCGGCCATTGAGACCATCTGTTTACCTTCGAGATTCTTATCGAAGATCTTTGTTCACCTGGCTGAAACGGCAGCGTTCACCGTCGGACGCTTAACGTCCATGTCATGAACCTGATTTCACCTCGCGCCCTCATCTCCGCCACCGCCCTGGCCACCGCCCTGGCGACCGCCCTCCCGCTCACCGGCGCACTGCCCTCCGCTCCCGCAGCGGCCGCCGTATCACTGACCTGTGGCTCCAGCGGGGCCACCTACACGCTGGACTCCGCCGGCAAGCTCAGCAGAACCGACATGCCGGACCCGGCGGTCGGCAACGCCCTGCCCGCCGCCACCACCATCGACACCACCTGGACCGGCTACGGCCACATGCTCGCCGGGCCTGGCGCGACCTTCTACGGCATCAAGTCGGACGGGCTGTACTACAGCCACCGGATCAGCTCCAGCAACACCTGGGACGTCCACCACCGGAAGATCAGCTCCAGCTTCGCCCAGTTCCGGGCCGCCGACCGGATCGACGACATCACCATCGACCGCGGCGGCTACATATGGACGCTCTCCGGTGCCACCAGCGACCTGCGCTGGTACCGCTACGACGCGACCGCCAACGAGTTCGTCGAGGGCAGCGGCAAGATCGTCGACATGGGATGGAACTACGACGCGATCTACGCGGGCGACCGCGGCGTCATCTACGGCCGTGACGCGACCGACGGCAAGCTCTACCGCTCGCGCTACGACTACACCAGCCAGCGCTGGATCGAACGCCATGTGCTGGAGTCCGCCGCCGACTGGAGCGACACCAAGTTCATGCCGTCGTACGGCGGTGACACGCTGTTCCGCGTCAAGGGCGGTGGCGCGGTCGCGTACTACCGCTTCGACGAGGACACCCGCGACTGGCCCGTCTACAACAAGCAGGTAGAGGCGTCCGGCTGGGCCGGCTACGTCTCGGTCTCGGCGGGGCCCGACATCTGCAAGCTCAACGTCAACCACACGCCCGCGGCGACGCCGGTGCCGCTGCAGTCCTACACCCCCAACTCCGTCATGCAGGCGTCCGACGGCAAGCTGGAGCTCGCCTACACCGACAACATCGGCCGCCTGGTCCACGGCCGCACCGACCCGGCCGACATCAACGGCGCCCAGTGGACGGTGATCTCCGGCCAGGAGGCCTTCACCGGCCGGCCCTCGCTCTCCGCGCACACCGACGGCCGCGTCGTCGTCACCGCCCACAACACCTCCGGCAGCGTCTGGCAACGCAACCAGACCGCCGTGAGCAGCGCCGACTGGGGCAACTGGATCGATCTGGCCGGCGCCATGCAACAGGACGCCGTCACCGGAAAGACCCCCACCGGTCTGATGACCCAGTTCGCCGTCGACGCGAGCGGCAAGCCCTGGTACCGCATCCAGCAGCGCGCCAACGTGGACTTCATGGGCTGGATGCCGCTCTCCGGCAGCGGCTTCACCGGCCCCCTCACCGCCGTCACCGTGCGCGACGGCATCCAGCTCTTCGGCAGGAAGGCCGACGGCACCCTCTCCACCGCCCTGTTCAAGGAGGGAGGCACGCTCTCGGCGTGGACCGGCATGGGCACCCAGGCCATCACCGGCACGCCGACCGTCATCGTCTACCCCGGCTACCGCATGCGTGTCTTCGCCACCGACGCGAGCGGCAACGTGGTCACCACCGCCCAGTCCGCCGAGGGCGGGGCGTACGGAGCCTGGGAGACCGTCACCGGCATCACCGCGCAGGGCTCCCCCAGCGCCGTGATCTCCCCGCTGACCGGCCTCACCGAGGTCGTCGTCCGCGGCGCCGACGGCTACGTCCACAACACCGGCGAGACCGCACAGGGCAGCGGCGCCTGGCGCGCCTGGCAGCAGGTGAGCTTCGAGGCATCGGCCACCGAGCCGACCGCCTTCACGTACACCAACCCCACCGGTCCGACATGGGCCTACACCTTCCGTACCGCCGACAATCAGACCCGCATCTACCAGGTGCAGCAGACCTCTTCGCTCAGCGCGATGCGCGCCGCGGCCGACGCGCCGGACTTCCAGGGCGGCAAGCTGCCCACCCCGCCGACCAAGTGATCACACCGTAGAGGAGGCCGTGGCGGCCCGACGGCCCTCACGCCCCGCCTCCACCGCCGCCCGCTCCGCCCCGCTTCCTCCCGTCCTGTCGGCAGGGAGCCGGGGCGGGCCGAGCGGCGGTCTGCTCACGGCCAGGTCCCGCGTCTGCGGGTCCGCACCGCATCAGAAAGGTCTGCACCGTCGTGTCCCGGCTACGCCTACGCGCCCTCGGCGCCGCCCTCGTCACCCTGCCCCTGATCCTCCTCACAGCCGTCGCTCCACCCGCCGCGGCCGGCGGTACCCAGCCGTCGGCCGACGGCCTCATCGGGACCGAACAGATCCTGTACCGCTCCGGAACCGCCGGATACGGCTGTTTCCGCATCCCCACGATCGTCCGTACGAAGGCGGGCACACTGCTCGCCTTCGCGGAGGCCCGCCGCTCGCCCTCCTGCGCCGACCGGGGTGCCATCGACATCGTCGTCCGCCGCTCCACCAACGGCGGCCGCACCTGGGGCCCCATCCGCGTCGCGCTCGCCGGCAGCGACACCGACCCGGAGACGCCGTACACGCGCGGCAACCCCTCACCCGTCGCCGACCTGCGCACCGGCGACGTCCATCTGCTCTCCACGTCGGAACCGGCCGAGCCGGGCGGCAAACGGCTGCCGCGAGTCCAGCGCAGCACGGACGACGGGCTGACCTTCGGCGCACCGAAGCCGCTGCCGCGGCTGGCGGACCCGCAGGAGGGCTGGTTCGGCACCGGCCCCTCGCACGGCATCCAGCTCAAGCGCGGCGACAAGGCGGGCCGGCTGGTGGTGGGGGCGTACGAGTCCCCGCCACGGCCCGGTCAGGACCCCCAGCTCGTCGGTGTGCTCTACAGCGACGACGGCGACGAGTGGTTCGCGAGCGCCACGGCCGACTCCGCCGGGCCCGGGATGGCGCCTGGCGAGCCCACCGTCGCCGAACTCGACAACGGGAACGTCTACATCAACGCCCGCAACAACAACGGCTCCTCGTCCGGGCACCGTACGCACGCCGTCAGCACCGACTCCGGCGCGACCGTGCCCGCGCAGCAGGTCGTGCCCTCGCTGACCACGCCCGAGGTGCAGGCGTCGGTCCTGGCGCTGGAGCAGACGTACCGGGCCACGCCCGGCGACACGCTCGTCCTCTCGGCGCCCTCGCACCCGACCGACCGCCAGAACATGCGGATCCGCTACTCCACCGACCGCGGCACCACCTGGCACGACGGCGCGCAGATCAACGCCAAGCGGGCCGGGTATTCGGACCTGGTCGAGCTGACCGACGGCGAGATCGGCCTGGTCTACGAGGGCGGCGACGGCTTCTCCGCGGCCAACATCTACTTCAACCGCTTCACCCCGGCGGCGGCCGGCGTGCCGGGTACCTTCACCGGCGCGGTGCACCCGCAGGCCTCCCGGGCCGCGGGCCGCACCACCCCGGACAGCACGCCGAACGCGAACGACGCCTATCTGGCCGGGAGTTCGGCGCTCGGCAGCGGCCGCTGGGGTCAGGGGCTGGCCCTCGACGCCACCGGTGAGTACGCCGACGTGCCGTACACGCCGGGAATCGACCCGGGCGACGGTGACTTCACCTACTCGCTGTTCTTCAAGTACAAGGCGCAGCCCGGTGAGACCCAGCAGAGAGCACTGCTGTGGGCCTACGGGTACGGCGCGACGAAACCGCAGGTGTGGGTGCGCGCCCAGCCCGGCCAGAACCGGCTGTACGCCTGGGTGCAGGGCACCGGCGGCACCGCCTCCGTCGTACTGACCGACCCCGGTCCGTCGACCGCCTTCGGCGACGACGCCTGGCACCATCTGACGCTGGTGCGCAGCGGCGGACGGATCACGCTCTCGGTCGACGGCACGTCCTCTGCGCAGGCCACCGGGGTGGCCGGGTCGGTCAGCGCGGACCGCGTCGACGGTGTCGACGGGATCCGGCTCGGGGCCAAGCCCGACAGCGCCGCCGGTGACCCCTTCAGCGGCGGCCTGGACGAGTTCCGTGTGTACCGCAGCGCGCTGACGGATGCCCAGCTCGCCGAGTTGCGTACGGCGAACGCGGCCCCTTCCGTGGACGGTTCACTCGATGTGCGGCTGCCGTTCCAGGTGGTCGACACGGCCGATGTGCCCGCGCTGACCTCGGTCGCGATCGAGGACGACGTCTCGGGGCACTGCGCCGACGGCACCCTTCTCGGCGGAGTGCCCGGTGAGGTGGCCGGCCGGATCGGCAAGGGCGCCATCTCCGTCTCGGCGTCCCGGCCTGGCGTCGAGGTCCCCTTTCTGCCGGCCCTCGACGTCGGCTCCGGCGACTTCACCTACACCCTGTGGTTCCGGCACACCCTGACCGAGACCGACGCGAACGCCGCGCTGTTGTGGGCCTACGGCTCGGTCTCCGGCGCGCCCTCGCTGTGGGTGCGCGCGCAGCCGTCCCAGAGGCGGCTCCTCGCGTGGGCCGAGACGCCCGCGGGTGCGGTGCAGGTGGCGCTGACCGACCCCGGCCCGTCGGCCGCCTTCGGGGACGGCGCCTGGCACCTGCTCGCGGTCAGCCGGAGCGGTGGCACCCTGCGACTGAGCGTGGACGGAACCACGGCCGCCGAGACCACCGGACTGTCCGGCGCGCTCACCTCCACGGCGACACCGGAGGGGCTGCGGGTCGGCTCCAAGCCGGGCAACCTCGATGTGTTCACCGGCTCCCTGGACGAGGCCCGGCTCTACAAGCGAGCGTTCACGGCGACCGAGCTGACGAGGATCGCGCAGTCCGCCGTCGGCTCCGGGGGCGGCTACCCGGCCGACAGGCCCGCCCTGTCGTGGTCGATGGAGAACGGCCACACCGAGGCACACCAGGTGGTCAGACCGGCCGCGGGCCCGGCGACCCCCGATTCGTCGGTGCACTGCAACCACGCCTTCGTACGGGGCGGAGCCCGGCCCGCGACCTCGGCGGGCGGCGGCCGGTTCGGCGCCGGGCTTGCGCTGGACGGCACGGACGACTCGGTCGAGGTGCCGTACGGCGCGGACGAGGCCCTCGGCTCCCGTGACTTCACCGTGGCGACCTGGATGCGCTACTCGGCGAGCCAGACGAGCGCCAACCAGGTCGTCTTCTGGGCGTACGGTATCGGCAGCACCGATCGGCAGCTGTGGCTGCGGGCCCAGCCGGGCCAGGACCGGCTCGCCGCCGTGCTGCAGACGGACACGGCCACCACCACCGTCTACGTCGCCGACGGAAGCGCGGCCTACGCCTTCGGTGACGGCGCCTGGCACCATGTGGTGCTCGAGCGCACGAACGGAAAGCTGAGCCTGTCGGTGGACGGTGGAGCGCCCGGCGAGGCCACGGCCCCGGTCGGCTCGGTGACGTACGAGGACGGCTTCGCCGTGCTCGGTCTCCATCTGGGGGCCAGGCCGGACGGGTACGACCGGTTCAAGGGCTCCCTGGACGAGTTCCGCCTGGTGCGGCGCGCGTTGACGGCGGATGAACTGACCGCCCTGCGCACGTCCAACGCGGACACCGGGACGGCCACCACCGTCCGGCTCCCGTTCGAGACGCTGTCGTCTCAGCCGTACGCCCGGATGTGAGCCGGATCCGCCGGACCTTCTCAGGACACGGCAACCGCTGCCGCCGGTCGATCCGGCGACGGCGCTCGACCGGGCCGAGCAGCAGGCCCGCGCCCGGCCCAAAGGTCAGCGACGTCAAGTGCCACACGGCCCCCCCGGGGGGGCCGTGTGGCACAGCCACCGCGGCAGCCGCGGGACGGTCCCCGTGTGCTGCCGCGGGCCGGGCAGCGGACCGCTGGTCAGCCGACCTCGAGCACGATCTTGCCGCGGGTCCGGCCGCTCATGCTCAGTCGGAACGCCTCGGCGGCCTCGGCCAGCGGCAGGGCGTGCTCGACGTGGACATCGAGCTTGCCGGCGTCGGCGAGTCGAGCGAGCTCCGCGAGGTCCGCACTGTCGGGCCGGACCCAGACGTGGTGTCCGCCGTGCTCGGTGACCGCCGGGTCGACGATCGACGCGAGGCGCGAGCGGTCCTTCAGCAGTTGCTCGGAGACGGCGACCGCGTCGCCGCCGACGTAGTCCACGGCCGCGTCGATGCCCCCCGGCGCCAGCTGCCGCACCCGGTCGGCCAGACCGTCGCCGTAGGTGACGGGTTCCGCGCCCAGGGAGCGCAGGAAGTCGTGGTTGTGTTCGCCGGCGGTGCCGATCACCCGGGCCCCCTTGGCCACCGCGATCTGCACGGCGAAGGACCCGACGCCGCCGGCCGCCGCGTGGACCAGGACCGTGTCGCCCTCGGCGACCCCCACCCGGGACAGTGACTGCCAGGCGGTGAGCCCGGCCAGCGGGACGCCGGCCGCCTGCTGCCAGCTCAGCGACGCGGGCTTGCGCGCGAGGGTGCGCACGGGCGCGGCGACGAGCTCGGCATAAGTACCGTGCTGCACTTCGTCCTTGCGGACGTATCCGAAGACCTCGTCCCCGACCGAGAATTCCGGGACGTCCAGGCCGACCGCCTCGACGACGCCCGCCACGTCCCATCCGGGCACGAGGGGAAAGTGGACGTACATGACCGGGTCGAGATGACCGGCGACGATCTTCCAGTCCACCGGGTTGACCCCGGCGGCCTTCACTCGTACGAGCACCGAGTCGGGTCCGACCTTGGGGTCGTCTGTCTCGGCCAGTTCGAGGGCGTCAGGGCCACCGTAACGGTTGACGGTAATTGCGCGCATAACGGACACGATAGGTGTCGAGGGGTGCCTCATCGGCGGTTTCTGCCGCATCTCCACGAACAGGCCTCACCAGCGACACCGTTCACTTGCTTCGCCCACACGTACTGCGCCTAAGGAGCCCGTGCCGATCTGACCGCTGGGGATGTGGGCGGCCAGGGCGAGCACCGGTGCCATCGAACGGTGGGCGTCGTACAGGCCGTTGATCAGATGGAGGTTGCCCGGTCCGCAGGAGCCCGCGCAGGCGGCCAGCCGGCCGGTGAGCTGGGCCTCCGCCCCGGCCGCGAAGGCCGCGACCTCCTCGTGCCGGACCTGGACCCACTCGACGGCGTCGTGCCGCCTGACCGCGTCGACCACGGGTTCAGGCTGTCGCCGACCACCCCGTGGATACGGCGTACGCCGGCCCGGGCCATCAGGTCGACGTACTGTTCGGCGATGGTCTGCCTGGCCATGGCACTCCTCGGATTCCTGCTCGGGGGCGGGCGCGGCCGTGCGCGGGCACGGCGGTGCCCGTGTCGCGCCCGGACGACGTCAGTCAGCGCGGTTGAGCGGTACTTGACCGTCAGCGCACGGGATCGGTTCCGGTAGCGCACCCTTCGGCGACGGGCCGGTGCCGGTCCTCGTCGGCGGTCGGATGAAGGGGCAGCGAGAACAGACCGTGCCGCCCGAGGAGGAACGAGCCGCCGACGTTCCTGACCGCATTACTGCGCTCCCCGGCCGATTCCCGCAAAAAACAGGAGCGCGTGGCGTTCACAGGGAACGCCACGCGGGGAAATGCAACTGCTGTGAGACCGACCGCGGTGGGAACGGAAAGGCGAGCCGAGGGCTGCCGTCGTGCACTGTGGGAACAGAGGCGGTGCACTGCTCGCACACCCGGCCGCCCAGGGCGGCGGCCGGGCCGGGTGCGGGGACCGTCAGCCCAGTTCCGTGTCCAGCCAGCGCAGGACGTCGG
Organism: Streptomyces sp. NPDC001796; assembly: GCF_042892355.1. Classification (NCBI taxonomy): domain Bacteria; kingdom Bacillati; phylum Actinomycetota; class Actinomycetes; order Kitasatosporales; family Streptomycetaceae; genus Streptomyces; species Streptomyces sp. NPDC001796. The sequence continues at coordinate 112,505 of NZ_JBIAUC010000010.1, forward strand.
GCGTCACCGGGTCGGTGATGTCGGCGAACTCCTCGTGCTTCTTCAGGAACTTGGCCACGTAGGGGCAGACGGGCACGATCCGCTTCCCGGAGGCGCGCACGTCGGTGAGCGCCTGCTGGACCAGCTGGGAGGCCAGGCCCTGACCGGCGAAGGCGTCGTCGACCTCGGTGTGGTAGAAGACCCGCTGGTCACCGCGGTCCCGGTAGGCGGTCAGCCCGGCGCGCGTGCCGTCGACCAGGATTTCGTAGCGGTTCTTCGCGTCTATACGCTCGACGACGGGAGCGGCGGAAGACTGGCTCATGGGGTGCCTTTCAGGGTGGGATTCAGTGACGCGACGGATTTCTGCGCGGCGTGATGACGGCGTTCGGCAGGGCCGGGGCGGGAAGACGGTTTCCCGGATATCCTTCCACGACGCCGAAGCGGTCCGAGGAGTTCTGCCATTCCTCCCGGGCCTTGGCAATGTCCTCGTGGTTGCGCCCGATGAAATTCCACCACATGACGATCTCCTCCTCGAAGGGAGTTCCGCCGAGCAGCACCGTCCGCGCGGTGTCGTCCGACTCGTTCGTCAGCGTCAGCGTGCCGGTGCCCGGGTGCGCATAGCCCAACTCCGCGCGGTGCAGCAGGACGTCGGCGAGGCGGACGTCTCCCTGGTCGACGAGGAGGCCGTGTTCGAAGCCGGGGTCCACGGCGAGCGTGACGGTCGCGCGCGGCTCGAGGACGATCTCGGCGCCGAGCAGGGGGCTGAAGGTCCGCACCGGCGAGGTGGTCCCGGCGAGGGAGCCCAGGAAGACCCTGATCTCGGCCCCGTCGACCCGTACGGGCTCGGGCACGTGGTGCTGGAAGTCCCGTGCGGTGTCGCGGTGCTCGTCCGGCAGCGCCACCCAGAGCTGGACGCCGTGCAGGATCGTGGTCCGAGGGGTGGAGACCTCCGAGTGGCTGATGCCGTACCCGCCCGTCATGAGGTTCAGCTCCCCCGGCCGTACGAACGCGTGGCTGCCCAGGCTGTCCCGGTGCTCGATCTCGCCGCTGAACAACCAGCTCACCGTCTGCAGCCCGGTGTGGGGATGTGGGGCGACGTCCATGCCGCCCGTCTCGGAGACGTCGTCGGGCCCGTAGTGGTCCGCGAAGCACCAGGCCCCGATGAGGGTCCGGGCACGCTGCGGCAGGGTGCGCCGCACCGTCATCGCCCGCGGGCCGCCCAGTGGCACATCGCGTGGGGTCAGTACGTCGACCCGTGGCGCCGTGGCCGGACGCTCGCCGTCCACCGACGCGCCGCACCGCAGTTCCATCGGTTTCGTTTCGACATTGCTCACCGTGGACCGCCTTCCAGCCCGCTCATTTGTTTTATATTCAACTACCACGCCCGATCATAGGGCGACGGCACCGCGCACACCAACAGACAGGGAGCCCTCAGCGGCCCCCCGGAGGAGTCCCAGGTTGAGCACCCACACGACCGGGTCCGCGATCCGGCGGATCTTCATCGACAAGCAGAGCCCCGCCGCCTATCAGGCGCTGGTGCGGACCTCCGAAGCCGTGCGGGCGGTCGCCGCCGAGGCGGGGCTCGACCGGACGCTCGTGGAACTGGTCAATCTGCGCGTGTCGCAGATCAACGGCTGCGCGTACTGCCTCAACGTACACACGAACGCCGCCCTGCGCGCGGGTGAGACCCCACAACGCCTCGGCGTGCTGGCGGCCTGGCGGGACACCGAACTGTTCACGCCCGACGAACGCGCGGCGCTCGCGCTCGCCGAGGCGACCACGGACCCCGCCGACACCACCGCGCAGGAGGTCGCGTACGGCATCGCCCGGGAGGTCCTCACCGACGACCAGATCTCCGCCGTGATCTGGGTGGCGGTCACCATCAACGCCTTCAACCGGGTCTCGGTCATGAGCGGGCACCCGGTACGGCAACGGTAGGCGTGGGCGACGCCTCCTCCCGGGCGGTCATCTGTGAACGAGATGACCGCCATCCGGAGCCATCACGACGGATGAGGAAGCAAACGGGGCGGGCGAGCGCTTACGCCCCCGTGAGAGCACCGAGGAAGCTGCTCGATCACCGTCAGGCGTCCTTCCGAGCCGGTCCCCCCGGCTCCCCGTCCCGAAGAAGGTCCCCGTGTCCCAGTCCTCCGGTCTCCGGACTCCGTCCAAGGTCACCAGCGCCGCACCCGCGCACGGTGTTCCGGGCCGGCTGATCGCGTTGCTGGCCGTCGCCTCCGGCATGACGGTGGCCAACCTGTACTACGCGCAGCCCCTGCTGTCGTCCCTGCGGGACGTCTTCCACATCAGCACGGCCACCGCGGGCGCACTGATCACGCTCACCCAGGTCGGTTATGTGATCGGCATGCTCTTCCTGGTGCCGCTCGGCGACCGGCTGGAGAAGCGCGGCCTGATCACCGCCCTGCTGACGGTCACCACCCTCGCGCTGGTGGCGGCCGGCCTCGCGACCGGGTTCCCGATGCTGCTGGCCGCCTCCCTGATCAGCGGTGCCACGTCCGTGGTCGCCCAGATCCTGGTCCCGTTCGCCGCGAGCCTCGCCCCGGACCACGCCCGGGGGCGGATCGTGGGCCGGGTGATGAGCGGCCTGCTCACCGGCATCCTGCTCTCCCGCACCCTCAGCAGCCTGGTCTCCGACGTCGCCGGCTGGCGCGTCGTCTACCTCGGTTCCGCGGTCCTGATGGCCCTGCTGGCCGTGGCCCTGCGGGCCGCGCTGCCCAAGCACGCCCCCACCACGACCGTCCCGTACCACCACGTGCTGCGCTCCACCGCCGCACTCGTGCGCAGGCATCCCGCACTGCTGCGCCGCGGCCTGTACCAGGCGGCGATGTTCGGCGCCTTCAGCGCCTTCTGGACAACCGTCTCCTACGTCCTCACCGGGCCCCGCTTCCACTGCTCCCCCGTCGGCGTCGGCATCTTCGCCCTCGTCGGAGCCGCCGGTGCGGCCATCGCCCCGCTGGCCGGGCACTGGGCCGACCACGGGCTGACCCGGCGCATGACCGGCGCCGCGTTCGCCGCCGCCGCGCTGGCCTTCGCGCTCGCCGGCTTCGGCGGGCACAGCGTCGTGCTGATCGCCCTCGCCGCCGTCGTCCTCGACATGGCCGTCCAGACCACCCTGATCCTCGGCCAGCACACGGTGTACCAGCTCGACCCGGACGCCCGGGCTCGTCTGAACAGTGCCTTCATCGCCACCTTCTTCCTCGGCGGCGCCCTCGGCTCCCAGTTCGGCTCGATCGCCTACCGCGCCGGCGGCTGGGGCGCGGTCACCGTCCTCGGTGCGGCCCTGCCGGTCCTGGCACTCCTCTACTGGACCACCGAACACCGCCGCGCCGCGCGGACTCCCGAACACGACGCCAAGTGACGGGCGCCGCACGGCCCTGACCGGAGTGCCGCACGGGGTTCTTCTTCGGACCACACCCCGTGGCCTCCACGGCAAGTCGCTCCCCCGGGCCTGCCCTACGGTGATCGGCACCATCCACCGTCAGATCCCGCGCTGACGAACGCAACCGCACGCACTGTCGCAGACAGGGGGCGGCATCTGGACACCGCCGTGGATCTGCTCGCCCGGCACGGGCGGATCGTCGTGTTCTCCGGGATGAGGACCCGGCCGCCGTTGCCCACCGGAGCGCTCCACCTCAAGGACGGTGCGGTCACCGGGTTCACGATCTCCCATGCGTCGACCGCGGAACTCGCCGAGGCCGCGGCCGGATTCGGCCGGTTGCTCGCCGACGGCTCACTGCGTCCGCCGGCCGTCGTCACCATGCCCCTTCAGGAGGCGGCCACGGCGCACCGCCTGCTGGAGTCGGGAGACGTGCGCGGCAAGATCGTCCTGCGCGTCACATCGAAGGACTCAGCCCGGTAGGCCGCCTGTCCTCACGCGGATGCGCGCTGGAACCGAAGCGTGGCGTTGACGGTGGTCAGACCGCGCATCATGCCCAGCTGGTTCCACGCCAGACCGAATTGGGCGCGGTCCACGGTGAACTCGGTGGTGAGGGCGACCGCGTCGGGTCCGGCCTGGGTGAGGGTGGCGGTGACGGTCTGCGGCCGGGTGATGCCGCGCACGGTCAGCCGGCCCTGGACGGTGACGGTGTCGTCGCCACGCCGGGTGGCGTCGAGTACGTCGAAGACGATGGCGGGGAACTGGTCCGCGGCGAAGAAGTCGTCGGAACGCAGGTGCGCGTCGCGCTTGGCGTGCTTGGTGTCCAGGGAGGCGGCGTCCAGGCTGACGGTGCCCGTGGCGGTGCCGTCGGGGCGCACCTCTCCCTGGCCGGTGACCGAGGTGAAGGTGCCCTTGACGGTGACCAGGCCCCACATCGTCCTGTGCTTGAGGGCGACGGTGGAGGAGGCGGAGTCGAGCACGAAGAGGCCGGTTTCGACAGCAGCGGTGGTCATGGGGATCTCCTGACAGCGGAGGGTGGCCGGGAGGGACGGTCACCAGCTCATCCAAATTTGAACAGCACCGTAGCAGGTGATCCGAATTTGGACCATCACTCGGCGGCGAGATCGTTCAGATTTGGAACACTGTTATCCTGAGCGCATGGCAGATCACTCCCCTCCCGCCGACGCGTCGACGGACGGCGGCGGACTGCTGCCGGACGGGCTGCGCACCTACATGCGGGTCGTGGCCGCCACCGGAGCGATCGAGCAGCAGTTGCGCGCGCACGTCAAGAAGATGCTCGGGGTGTCGCACGACGAGTTCCTGGTGCTGTGCCTGCTCGCGGATCAGCCGGACACCACTCTGCGCATGACACGGATCGCCGAACTCCTCGGTCGTCCGAAGACACGGCTGACCTACCAGGTCGGCTGCCTGCACCACATGGGTCTCGTCACCCGTGAGTCGGTCTGCGGCGACCGGCGCGGCATCGCGCTCACCCTCACGGACAAGGGCAGGCGGCTGCTCGCGGAGAACACCCCCGCCCTCGCCCAGGTCCTGGTCAGCCTGATCGGCCCGGCCCAGTGCGCGGCCCTGACCGGCCTGCTGGCCCAGGCGTCCCATCCCGCCGAGGAAGGCGGACACCCGCAGGACGCCCCTGGCGCTTGACCGTTCAGGCGCCGCCGAGGCCCCGCGGAGGCGCGGTGGAGGCGCGGTGGAGGCGCGGTGGAGGCGCGGACGACGAGTTCGACCGGTGGATCACTCGCGGGCGCCGGTTCCACGTCGGGTTTCTCGAGGGGCTGGACCAGCAGGCGCAGTCCTTCCCGCGCCACGGCGTCGAAGGGCCGACGCACCGTGGTCGGCGGAGGAGTCACATAGGCCGAGACGGGGCTGTCGCCGAACCCACGACACCCACGTCGCCCGGCACCCACCGACCCACTCGCGCCATTGGCATCTCCGAATTCTCCCGCGGCGTGATCCTACCCGGTCGGCCGTATGACGGCGCCGTCATAATCGCCCAATCCCCTGCATGCGGTCGGATGGGACGGGTCACTCGCCGCCCGTGCCACGCCCCGCCGGGGTGAACACCCATACGGGTGACTTGTCACTCACCCCACCGGGGTACGGAGCAAGGAACACTGCCCTGTTCAGCGCCACTGTCGTTTCGTCGCGATCGAATACGAGTGGCAACTTGAGTATGTCCGACACAAACTGAAGCGCGTGGAGCCGTGATCAGATAAGAGTGCGCGACACCGTGGCTTCCGGATTGCTCGGTCCGGGCACTGCCGAGCACGGAAGACACCGGACCGGTCTCCCGTGGCCGGTGGTTGTCGGATTTCCTCAAGGAGCTTGAATGGTAGACAAGTCTGCCGAGGCGCTCGTCCTCGGTCAGGACGAACCCGCGATCGCCCGGCGCGGCGGCGCCGGCCCGGCGAGGGACACCGAGAGGAAATTCGCCGAAGTTCTGGCCGAGGTCGTCGACGTCGAAAGCGTATCGTCCGAAAGTCATTTCTTCGAGGATCTCGGTGCCAACTCGTTGGTGATGGCGCAATTCTGCGCACGGGTCAGGAAGCGCCCGGACCTGCCGTCCGTCTCGATGAAGGACATCTACCGGAATCCCACGATCCGCTCTCTGGCGGCGGCCCTCACGGACGCCGCACCGGCACCCGCCAGCTCCTCCACGACGGCGACACCACCGGCGCGGATGGCGGCACCGCCTCCGGGGAGTACGCCGCGTTACGTCCTGTGCGGCACACTCCAGTTGCTGTTCTTCCTCGGCTACTCCTTCGTCACCGGACTCGTCGCGGCCAAGGGCTACGACTGGATCTCCGACGGTTCGGGCGTGGCCGACGTCTATCTGCGCTCGGTCGTCTTCGGCGGCCTCGGTTTCCTGGCCCTGTGCGCGTTCCCGGTCGTCGCCAAATGGGTTCTCATCGGTCGCTGGAAACCCCGGGAGTTCCCCGTCTGGAGCCTGACCTATCTGCGCTTCTGGGTCGTCAAGGCGCTGCTCCACACCAATCCGATGATCCTCTTCGTCGGGAATCCGCTGTACGTCATGTACCTGCGGGCGCTCGGCGCACGGATCGGCAAAGGCGTCACGATCCTCTCCCGGTCCGTGCCGGTCTGCACCGACCTGCTCACGATCGGCGCCGGATCCGTGATCCGCAAGGACGCCTTCCTCCTCTGCTACCGGGCGCACGCCGGTCGCATCCAGACCGGTCGCATCACCCTCGGCCGGGACGTGTACATCGGCTCGAAGACCGTGCTCGACATCGACACGTCGATGGGCGACGGAGCCCAGCTCGGCCACGCGTCCGCCCTGTACCGCGGCCAGACGGTCCCGGCCGGCGAGCGCCATCACGGCTCACCGGCCCAGCCCACGGACGTCGACCACATCAGGGTCGCGCCCGCCCGGTGCGGCACCCCGCGCCGGGCCTGGTTCGCCCTCGTCAGCCTGCTCCAGCTGGTCCTGCTGTACATCCCGCTGGCGGTCGGCGGTCTCTACATGCTCTTCACCTGGATCCCCGTGCTCGACGACCGGCTGAACCCGGATGACGTGAGCATCCTGACGACGGAGTTCGTCGTCGACACGCTGCTGCTGTCCCTGCTGATGTTCTTCGGTTTCGTGGTGGTGGGCCTCGTTGCCCTGCTCGCCGTGCCGCGACTGATGCACCTGGCCGTCAAGCCCGAGAAGGTCTACCCGCTCTACGGCTTCCACTATGCGGCGTTCCGGACTGTCTCCGCCATGACGAACATCAAGTTCTTCGCCTGGCTGTTCGGTGACAGCTCCTACATCGTCCATTACCTGATCGGCCTCGGATACAACCTGTCCCGCGTCGAGCAGACCGGCTCGAATTTCGGTACGGAGGTGCAGCACGAGACCCCGTATCTGGCCACGGTCGGCAGCGGCACCATGGTGGCCGACGGGCTCTCCATCCTCAACGCGGACTTCTCCAGCACGTCCTTCCGGGTGTCCCGGGCGTCGATCGGCGCGCGCAACTTCCTCGGAAACAACATCGTGTATCCGGCGGGCGCGAGAACAGGCGACAACTGTCTGCTCGCAACGAAGGTCATGGTCCCACTCGACGGAGAGGTCCGCGAAGGCGTCGGACTGCTCGGCTCTCCCTGCTTCGAGATTCCGCGGACGGTGGAGCGCGACACCCGGTTCGACCATCTCAGAACCGGCGACGAACTGCGCCGCCGGCTGGGCGCGAAGAACCGCTACAACCTCCGCTCCATGGCGCTGTTCCTGTTCCTGCGCTGGCTGCACACTTTTATCCTCACGGCGATCGCCGTCGCCTCCGTCGACCTGTACGGACTGCTGGGTTATGTGGTGATCTCCGGGTATCTGGCGCTCACGCTCGCGTTCACCGCGGGTTATTACGTCCTGGTGGAGCGCTGCATCACGTTGTTCCGGCCGCTGCGTCCACGACTGTGCTCCATCTACGACCCGTACTTCTGGTGGCACGAACGCCTGTGGAAGGTGCCCTCCGAATACCTCAATGTCTTCAACGGAACCCCCTTCAAGAACGTGATCTGGCGGCTGCTGGGGGTGCGCATCGGCCGCAGGGTCTTCGACGACGGCTGCTATATGACGGAGCGGGAGCTCACCGCCGTCGGCGACGACTGCACGCTCAACGCCGGCTCCAAGATCCAGTGTCATTCGCAGGAGGACGGCACCTTCAAGTCCGACCACTCCACGCTCGGTGCCGGCTGCACTCTCGGGGTCGGCGCCCATGTGCACTACGGCGTGACGATGGGCGACGGCGCCGTCCTGGCTCCCGACTCCTTCCTCATGAAGGGCGAGGAAGTCCCCCCGAACGCCCTGTGGGGCGGAAACCCCGCCGTCGAGCTGCCCCATGCGCCGGACGAGGGCAGCGGATCGACGACGACATCAGGCGCGCCCTCGGTGAAGGGCGCCGCCACGACAGTGAGTTGAACTTCAGGAAGACCGATCGATGGGAGCGCTCGTGGAAGCGGACCGGGAGTACTGGCGCGGCGTGCTGACCGCCGGCGGTTTCACCGCGGTACCCCGCTGGGTGCGGGAGCCGATGGCGGGTGCGGCCGAGCAGGATGCGGTACTGCCGGACGACATCGCCGCGGCGGTGCGCGGGCTGGCGGACGAGCTGCGGGTGCCGGTGAGTTCGGTGCTGCTGGCGGCGCACGCCAAGGTGCTGGCCGCGCTGTCGGGTGAGCGTGAGGTGGTCACTGGATACGCCGTCGGCGCGGCCGGCGGGCCGCTGCCGTGCCGTGTGACGGTCGCCCCCGGGTCGTGGCGCGAACTCGTGCTCGGCGCTCACCGCGTCGAGGCCGAGGTGCTGGCTCACCGGGAGTTCCCGGTGGACGCGCTGCGCCGGGAACTGGGGCTCTCCGAGCCGTCGTACGAGGTGGTGTTCGACCCCACGGGCGCCGGGCACGGGCCGACCGACGACGCGGTGCTGGGCGTCGGCCTCAGTGACCGGAGCGGGCGGCCGGTGGTGCGGGTGCGGTACCGCACGGACGTCCTGGACGCCGAGTGCGCGGCCCGGATCGGCGGCTACCACCTGACCGCACTGCGGCTCATCACGGCCGACCCGGACGCCGCGCACGCGCGGCAGAGCCTGCTGTCGGCGCAGGAGATGCTGTACCAGCTCGAAGGACTGGCCGGACCGCACCGGGCCCTGCCCGACATCAGGGCGCACGAGCTGTTCGAGCAACGGGTACGGGCCCACCCACAGGCGGTGGCCGCGGTGCACGGCGACCGCCAGTGGACCTACGCGGAGCTGAACGCGCGCGCGAACCGGCTCGCACGGGCCCTTCTGGCTCGTGGACTCGGCCGGGAGGACGTCGTGGCGGTGGTCACCGAACGCGATCTCGACTGGCTGGCGTCGGTGTTGGCGGTGTTCAAGGCCGGAGGGGTCTACCTGCCGATCGAGCCGCACTTCCCGGCGGGCCGCATCGGGACGACGTTGTCGCGTGCCGGTTGCCGGCTGGTGCTCACCGAGTCCGGCAGCACCCACACCCTCGACCAGGCCCTCGCCACGCTGCCGGGCGTCGCGAAGCTGCTGGTCGAGACGGCGTACGCGGAGGAGCACGCCGAGGACGACCTCGGCGTGAAGGTGAGCGCCGGCCAGCTCGCGTACATCTACTTCACCTCCGGCTCCACCGGCGAGCCCAAGGGGGCGATGTGCGAGCACGCGGGCATGCTCAACCATCTCCACGCCAAGATCGAGGATCTGGGGATCGGCCAGGGGCGGGTTGTGGCGCAGACGGCCCCGCAGTGCTTCGACATCTCGCTGTGGCAGCTGCTGTCCGCGCTGCTGGTCGGCGGGCGGACGCTGCTGGTCGAGCAGGACGTGGTCGTGGATGTGGAGCGGTTCGTCGACACCCTGGTCCGCGGCCGGGTCGCGGTGGTGCAGGTCGTGCCCTCCTATCTGGAGGTGGTGATGTCGTATCTGGAGCGGCATCCCCGCGAGCTGCCGGACCTGACGTGTGTGTCGGTGACCGGCGAGGCCCTGAAACGGGAGCTGGTGCAGCGCTGGTTCGCGATCCAGCCGCGGATCAAACTGCTCAACGCCTACGGGCTGACCGAGACCTCGGACGACACCAACCACGAAGTCCTCGACCGGGTGCCCGAACGGGTACTGCTCGGGCGTCCCGTCAGCAATGTGCGCGTCTACGTCGTCGACGAGCACCTGTCGCTGGTGCCGCTGGGCGCCCCCGGGGTGATCGCGTTCTCCGGGGTGTGCGTGGGACGGGGGTACGTCAACGATCCCGAGCGGACCCGTCAGGCGTACCTGCAGGATCCGTACCGGCCGGGCGAGCGCCTCTACCTGGGAGGTGACTGGGGGCGCTGGCATCCCGACGGCAAGCTGGAGTTCCTGGGCCGCCGGGACAACCAGGTAAAGATCCGCGGTTTCCGCATCGAGATCGGCGAGGTGGAGAACACGCTGCTGCGGGTGCCCGGGGTACGCGACGGAGCGGTGGTCACCGCCGAACTGGCCGGTGGCAGCACGCACCTGATCGCCTTCTACACCGGCCGGCGCCAGGAGACGGAGGCGCTGCGCGAGGCGCTGGGCGCCGTACTGCCCGCCTACATGGTCCCGACGGCCTTCCACTGGCAGGACAGCCTGCCGCTGACCGCCAACGGCAAGATCGACCGGAAGGCCCTGACCGCGCTCGCCGAACGGACCGATCCAACCGCGGACGACGGCCGGGCCGGGGAGGAGGACCGCGCCCCGCGCACCCCGACCGAGCGAAAGCTGGCGGCGACCTGGGCCGAGCTGCTGGGCGTCCCCGAGCACCGGATCGGCCGGCAGGACCACTTCTTCGACTCCGGCGGCACCTCCCTGTCGGCGGTCAGGCTCACCATCGCCCTGGACCGCGCGGTGTCCCTGAAGGACATCACCCGGCACCCGGTGCTCGCCGACCTCGCCGCCCTCCTCGACGGCACCGCCGCGCCCCAGCGCCCGGAGCTGCTGCAGCCGTTGTCGCAGCCGGACGGTGTGCCGGAGTACGCCCTGGTCTGCTTCCCCTACGCGGGCGGCAACGCGGTCAACTTCCGTCCCCTGGCCGCTGCCCTGGGGGACGGCGGGCCCGCGGTGTACGCCGTCGAACTGCCCGGTCACGACCTGGCCGCCACCAGCGAGCCGTTCGCGCCGATCGCCGAGGTGGCCGAGCAGGTCGTCGCCGAGCTCGCCGGGCGTGGCCTGACGAGGGTCATGCTGTGGGGCCACTCCTCGGGCACCGCACTGGCACTGGAGACGGCGAGGAGACTGCGGGAGCGCGGAGTGGACGTGCCGCGGGTTTTCCTCGGTGCCCAACTGCTCGGCACCGCGGCCGAGCGGCGCGCCGCCGTCACCGAGCTGACGGGGCGGAGCAACGCAGAGATCGCCCGCCGGCTGAGCGCGGACAGCGGCTACACCGAACTCGGTGAGCTGAGCGCGCAGCACGCCGAGCACGTCGGCGCCGCCTACCGGCACGACTGCGTCGGTGCGCACCACTACTTCGCCGACGCGCTGGAGGCCCCGCCCCCCGTGCGGCTGTCCGCACCGGTCACCGTGGTCGTCGCCGCCGACGACCCGAACACGGCGGGCCACCGCGACCGGTACCGCGACTGGCAGCTGCTGGCCGAACACGTGGAACTGCGGGAACTGCCCGACGGCGGCCACTACTTCCCACGCACCCGTCCGGACGCAGCGGCAGGCGCCGTTCTGGGCGCGATCCAACTGCTGTCGCCTTCATGAGTCCTGTTTCCCCGTCAGCCCCTGCCTCTCCGTCAGCTCCGTGCGGGGCAACCGAAAGGAAGAACAGAGATGTCGTCATCGTCCCTGGCCTCACTGCCCGAAGTGGCACTGCAGCCGGGCAAACCACCGATCCTGCGCATCGAGGCCCCCGGTGACGCGGTGAGCTGGGCGGCCGAGAACCGGGAAGCGCTGCGTGCGCGGGTCGCCGAGCACGGCGCACTGCTCGTCCGCGGCCTGGGGCTGAAGGAGACGGAGCGGGTCGGCGCCGTCTTCACCGCGCTGGCCGGGGAGCTGATGACGGAGCGGGAGGCCTTCGCGCCCCGTCAGGCGCACGGTCCCCGGCTGTACTCCTCCGCGGCCTGGCCGGCCAACCAGCCGATGTGCATGCACCACGAGCTGAGCTACACCCTCCAGTGCCCCGGCCTGATGCTCTTCGCGTGCCTGACCGCGCCCGACCAGGGTGGGGCGACCGCGGTGGCCGACGCGGAAGAGGTACTGCGGGCACTGCCCGCCGGGATCAGCGAGCGGTTCGAGCGTGAGGGCTGGCTGCTCACCCGCAGCTACAACGACGAGATCGGAGCGTCCCTGACGGAGTCGTTCGGCACCGAGGACCGGACCGCCATCGAGCATTACTGCCGCGAGAACGCCATCGAGACCGACTGGCTGCCCGACGGCTCGCTGCGCACCCGGCAGCGGCGAGCCGCCGTGGTGCGGCACCCGGTCACCGGGCGACGCTGCTGGTTCAACCAGATCGCCTTCCTCAACGAATGGACGCTCGCGCCGGAGGTGCGCGAGTACCTGGTGGACGAGTACGGGGAGGACGGGCTGCCGTTCAACACCCGCTTCGGCGACGGCAGTCCGATCGGAGAGGACATCGTGGGCCTGCTCAACACCACCTACGAGCAGCACACGCGTCGCGAGCCCTGGCAGGCGGGCGACGTGATGCTGGTCGACAACATCCGCACCGCACACAGCAGGGAGGCCTACACCGGGGACCGCCAGGTGCTGGTCGCCATGGCCGAGCCGCGCCGCCTGACCGACTGCTGCCAGAGCCCGGAGGTGACCCGGCCATGACCGTTCTGTCGTCCCCCGCCGCCCAGCCCACGCCCGACCACACGGCAGCGCCCACCTTCGCGGTGATCCCCGGCGCGCAGGTGCGGCAGGCACTCGAAGGGCGCGAACAGCAGATCGTGGACCTGGTCGAGGCCACCTACCGGCTGCACGGCGCCGGGGACTCGGTCAACCCCCCGTCGTACTTCCTGCGCTTCCCCGACCGCCCGTCCTCCCGGATCATCGCGCTGCCGGCCTCCATCGGCGGACCGAACCGTGTGGACGGCATGAAGTGGATCTCCAGTTTCCCGGCCAACGTCTCGTCCGGGCTGCCCCGGGCCTCCGCGGTGCTCATCCTCAACGACCACGAGACCGGCTACCCGTTCGCCTGCCTGGAGAGTTCCATCATCAGCGCCACCAGGACCGCGGCGTCCGCGGCGCTGGCGGCCGACCGGCTCAGCCGCGGCCGGTCCCGGCCGAGGCGGGTCGGCTTCTTCGGCACCGGCCTGATCGCCCGCTACATCCACACCTTCCTGGCGGGCACCGGCTGGACCTTCGACACGGTCGGCCTGTACGACCTGTCCGCCGACAGCATGGCCGGTTTCCGCGGTTACCTGGAGCAGGCGGCGGACGCGACCGGCGAGGTCACGGTCCACGACAGCGCCGAGGCGCTGATCCGCTCCAGCGACCTGGTCGTCTTCGCCACGGTCGCCGGTAAGCCCCACGTCACCGACCCGGCCTGGTTCTCGCACCACCCCCTGGTGCTGCACGTGTCCCTGCGTGACCTCGCCCCCGAGGTCCTGCTCGCGTCCGCCAACGTCGTCGATGACGTCGAGCACTGTCTGAAGGCCGACACCTCACCCCATCTGACCGAGCAGCTCACGGGTGGCCGCGACTTCCTGGACGGCACCCTCGACGACGTCATGACCGGACGGGTGACCCTGCCGGACGACCGGACGGTGATCTTCTCGCCGTTCGGACTCGGCGTCCTCGACCTCGCCGTCGGCAAGTACGTCTACGACGAAGTGGCGCGCTCCGGACACCTCCACCTCATCGACCACTTCTTCCACGATCTGCGCCGCTACGGCTGAAGGCACCCCTCAGCCCTGGCATCAGGAGGCCACCGTGCCTGTCATCTCCGCTCCCCATGCCTTCAACGAGAGCCAGCTGTACGTCGACCTGCGGTCGATCTTCGGCCGCCCCCTCTATCTGAAGTGCGAGGGCTTCAACTTCGCCGGTTCGATCAAGTTGAAGGCCGCGACCGAGATGGTCGAAGCCGCCGAGAGGGACGGTCTCCTGACGCCGGATTCGATACTGGTCGAATCCTCGTCGGGGAACCTGGGCGTGGCGCTCAGCATGATCGCCGCGAGCAAGGGCTACCGGTTTCTGTGTGTGACGGACTCCCGTTGCAACCTGTCGACCAGGCTGCTGATGGAGGCCCTGGGCAGCAAGGTGCACGTCATCTCCGACCTGGACGCCAACGGCGGGTTCCTCGGCGCGCGGATCGAGTACGTCCGCGCGCTGTGCGACACCGACGACCGGTACGTCTGGCTCAGCCAGTACACCAACCCGGGCAACTGGCGCGCGCACTACCGCAAGACGGCTCCGGAGATCGCGTCCCAGTTCCCGCGTCTGGACGTGCTGTTCGTCGGGGCGGGCACCACCGGGACGCTGATGGGTTGCGCGCGCTACTTCCGCCAGTGGCACCGCCAGGTGCACATCGTGGCGGTGGACGCCGTGGGATCGGTGGCCTTCGGCGGTGAGCCGGGCCGCCGGATGATCCCCGGCCTCGGCATGAGCATGCGTCCGCCGCTGCTCGACGAGTCGTACGTCGACGAGGTGATCCGCGTCGAGGAGGCGGACACCATCCGTGCCTGCCACCGGCTGGCCCGGCGCGGGTTCCTGTTCGGCGGCTCCACCGGGACGGTGGTCAGCGGCGCCCTGGACTGGCTGTCCCGGCACGACACCCGGGACCTCACCGCGGTCGCCATCGCGCCGGACCTCGGCGAGCGCTATCTCGACACCATCTACCAGGCCAACTGGCTGCACGACCTGTATGGGGAACACATACTCGACTCCGAGGAGATGGCGACCGATTCCCACGAGAGACCGGAGGCCGTGACGCGGACGACGGCCCGCCGGCCGAAGGCGTAGGGCACGGCACGTCAGCGGCGCCCGCCGCCCCGGCGGGACTGCCGGCGCCGCTGCCGGTCCGGGGGTGCCGCGAAGCCTCCCCCCGGACGTGCAGGCAGAGAGGCCCCGGGGCCGGTGCTCAGCCGGAGGCGCCGGCGCCCACCGGTTCCCGTGTCCGCAGGTGGTAGACGCGGAAGGCCCGCCCGATGACCGGCTGGGCGACATTGCGCACCTTGACGCCGCCGGTGGTCATGCCGTGTTCCGTGCCGGCGTGCGCGTGTCCATGGACCGCGAGGTCCGCGCCGGCCGTGTCGATCGCCTCGGCCAGCAGATAGGTCCCGAGGAACGGATAGATCTCCAGGGGTTCGCCGGCCAGCGTCTCCGGCACGGGCGAATAGTGGGTGAGGGCGATCCGGGCGTCGCAGCCCTGCCCGTCCAGCTCCTCCAGCGCCTTGCGCAGGGCGTCGGCCGAGCGGCGGGAGGTCCGCACGAACTCCTTCATCAGCGGCTCACCGAACTCCCCGGCGCTGCGGCCGACGAATCCGCCGCAGAACCCCTTGGTGCCGGCCACGCCGACGCGCGAGCCCCCGGCCTCCACGACGGTTCCCTCTCCCTCGAGGACCCGCGCCCCGGCGTCCCGGAGGATGGCGGTGACCTCGTCCGGACGCTCGTCGTGGTGGTCGTGGTTGCCGAGCACCGCCACGACCGGGACGGCGAGGTCCTGGATCTCCCGGGCCACCACGCGGGCTTCCTCCGGCGTCCCGTGGCGGGTGAGGTCCCCGGCCAGCAGCAGCAGGTCTGCGCACTCGGGCAGGGACTCGAACGCCGGCCGCAGCACTCCCTGGCTGTCGGCTCCCATGTGGATGTCCCCGACGGCTGCCACGCGGATCATGTGAGCTCCTCCGCATGGTCGGGGGACGAGGTGTCCGCGACGACGATGTCGTAGTGGACCGGGATGCCGGCCAGTTCCTCGCGGACCATGCCGAGGATTTCGTCACGGCACTGGGCGGAGGCGACCGTGCCGGTCAGCAGCACCGCCTCACCGCGCACCTCGACCCGGACCCCCAGCTCACCGGGGTGCCCCCCGGCCAGGTGCTCCAGGAGGTGGGCGACGCGGTACTCCGTGTTCAGAGCGGGTGCGGCACCGGGTGGTGCCTGCTCTCCGCCGTGCTGGGTCATGGTGCCTCCTTGCGCGGGGCGATGACGTTCAGGCGTTCGAGGAGGAAGAAGAAGGCGGCGGGCATGGGTTCGTCGCCGCACTCCTGCCGCACCCGCTCCCAGTCGACCTTCTCGCGCAGCGCGCGGGCGACGGGCAGCACCGCGCCGAAGTCGCAGTGGTGCTCGGAGAAGGCGGCGATCAGACTCCACAGCAGGTCTGTGGGGGACAGCACGGGCATGCGCACCGAGGCGACGGAGAGCTCCTGAGCCCGGGAGAGCATGTCCGTGGTGACGGGCCGGTGCGCCAGTTCGAAGATGACGTCGATGTCCTGGTCGAAGCACTTGGCCTTGAGCAGCCAGTCCTCCGGCGGATGGTAGACGGTCAGACCGGCTTCGCTCAGCGTGTCCGCCACCGCTTCGGCGTCCTCGGGCCGCACGCAGAAGTCGGCGTCGTGCTGGAGGTTCTGGCTGCCGCCGTGGGCGTAGACGGCCACGCTTCCGGCCAGCGCGAACGTGTGCCCATTGCTCTTGAGCAC
Organism: Streptomyces sp. NPDC001796; assembly: GCF_042892355.1. Taxonomy (NCBI): domain Bacteria; kingdom Bacillati; phylum Actinomycetota; class Actinomycetes; order Kitasatosporales; family Streptomycetaceae; genus Streptomyces; species Streptomyces sp. NPDC001796. The sequence goes on from NZ_JBIAUC010000010.1 coordinate 128,974, forward strand.
GGCGCCGACCCGTTTGGTCGCCTCGATGATCGCCTGGTGACGGTCGTGCGGCAGTTGCCGCTCCCCCGGCTCCGGGCCGGACCGTTCGGAATTCGTCGTCGCCGGACGCAGTTCGCGCACCTCCGATCGCCGGGCAGGGGTCGCGTGATCCCCGTGCTGTGTCATGGCCACTCCATTGCCGTCCCGGGCAGTGCCCGGTGCCGTCGCTTCCGGGCAGCCCTCCGTGCCCGTCTGAGTACCCGGTCCTCCCCTCTCGACACGGAGCCGTCGGCGCCGCCCCTCCGCCGGGCTCCGGGCCGGAGGGTCACAGCCGGACGATGACCAGGGCGATGTCGTCGCGCGCACCGCCGGCCACGCCCAGCCGGGCCAGCAGGGCGTCGGCGAGGCGTTCAGGGCTGAGGGAGCACTGGCGGCACAGGACGTCTTTCAGGCGGTTCAGGCCCGCTTCTATGCTGTGGTCGCGGCGTTCGATCAGTCCGTCGGTGTAGAGGACGAGGGTGTCGCCCAGGACGTAGGTCTGGCCGGCCTGCGGCCGGGGCACATGCTGGGGCCGGGCGCCCAGAGGTGGGTCGGTGGCCCGGTCCAGCATCTCGCAGCTGCCGTCCACATGGACCAGCACCGGCGGCGGGTGACCCGCGCTGCTGTAGATGAGCAGCTGGCTGCGGGGCTCCACCATCACCTTGACGGCGGTGGTGTTGAGCGCGCCCTCGATGGAGCGGGCGTACAGGCCCAGCACCTCCAGGGCCTGGGCGGGCCGCTCCAGCGCACGGGTGGCCGCGCTGAGCGCGCTGCGGAGCATGCCCATGACGGCGGCGGCCTCCAGACCGTGGCCGACTACGTCGCCGACGGCCACCGCGAAGCGGTCGTCGGGCAGGTCGACCAGGTCGTACCAGTCGCCGCACACGTTCAGCGATCCGGTGGCGGGCAGGTAGCGCACGGCGACGTTCTCGTGGTGGGCGAGGTCGGGGGACTGGAGCATGGCCTCCTGCAGAGTGAGGGCCACCTCCCGCTCCCGCCGGTGGGCCTGGCGCAGTTCCTCGTTCAGTCGCTGCAGCTCACGCGCCCGCGCGTACAGTTCGGCCTCCAGGGCTTCGCGCTCGCTGAGCTTGTTCGACGGCTGCCAGTTGCCCTGGCCGTGGGTCTCCACGTACGCGGTCACGTCCTCCACCCGGAGGATGATCGAGCCCACGCTGCCGTCCGGGCGCAGGATCGGCGTGTTGATCGGGGACCACCACCGCTCCTCGAAGACGCCGGGGCGGCCCATGATGGGAATGTCGTACTTCTGCAGCGCCATGGTGTCGGGCTGCCTGGTGATCAGGACCCGGTGCAGGGAGGCGTTCAGGTTCCGCACGCCGTCGGCGCCCGGGTCGTTCGGGTTGTCGGGGAAGGCGTCGAAGACGTGCCGTCCGATGAGGTCCTGGCGCGTCCGCCTGGTGGCGTCCAGGTATGCCTGGTTGACCTCCACGATGACCAGGTCGGTGCCCAGCACCAGGTAGGGGCTCGGTGTGGCGGCGAACAGGGCCGCGTAGTCGATGTCCTGCATCGTCACCGTCTCCCTTCCCGCCCCTCCCCTGGTGCCCGCCCCTTCACGCTACGGTCATGGCGGACCGCACGCCCACCGGGAAGCCTCCCGGCACCGCCGCTGTGGAACCTCTCGGGTCCTAGGCCACGGCCTCCGCCGCGGTGTCCGGCCGGGTCTGCGCCGCTGTCTCCGTCCGCGCCCCGGTCCGCGGCTCCATCGGCGGGACCGCCCTCTCGAACTGGGTCCGGTACAGCTCGGTGTACCGGCCCCCCGCCGCGAGGAGCTGGTCGTGCGTACCCCGCTCCACGATCCGCCCGGACTCGACCACGAGGATCAGGTCGGCGGCGCGCACGGTGGACAGGCGGTGCGCGATGACGACGGCGGTACGGCCGTCGAGCGCCTCCGTCAGGGCCTCCTGGACGGCCGCCTCCGAGGTGTTGTCCAGGTGGGCGGTGGCCTCGTCGAGGATGACGACGCGCTGCCGGGCCAGCAGCAGGCGCGCGATGGTCAGACGCTGGCGCTCGCCGCCGGAGAGGCGGTAGCCGCGCTCGCCGACGACGGTGTCGAGCCCGTCGGGCAGGGAGCGTACGAGGTCCTCGAGGCGGGCCCGGCGCAGCACGTCCCACAGTTCCCCTTCCGTGGCGTCCGGACGGGCCAGCAGCAGGTTGGCGCGGACCGTGTCGTGGAACAGGTGCCCGTCCTGGGTGACCATGCCGAGGGTCGCGCGCAGCGACGCGGCGCTGAGGTCGCGGACGTCCACGCCGCCGACGCGGACGGCGCCCTCGTCCACGTCGTAGAGCCGGGGCAGCAGGGCGGCGATGGTCGACTTGCCGGCGCCGGAGGAGCCGACGAGGGCGACGGTCTGCCCGGGTTCGGCGCGGAAGGAGACCCCGTGCAGGACGTCGGCGCCGCCGCGCGTGTCCAGGGTCGCCACTTCCTCCAGGGAGGCGAGGGAGACCTTGTCGGCCGCCGGGTAGGCGAACCGGACGCTCTCGAACTCCACCGACACCGGTCCGTCCGGGACCTTCCGGGCGTCCGGCCTGTCCTCGATGAGCGGCTCCAGGTCCAGCACCTCGAAGACGCGCTCGAAGCTGACGAGGGCGCTCATGACCTCGACGCGCGCCCCGGCGAGAGAGGTGAGCGGCGCGTAGAGCCTGGTGAGGAGCAGGGCGAGGGAGACGACCGCCCCCGCCTGAAGCGAACCGCGCAGGGCGAACCAGCCGCCGAGGCCGTACACGAGGGCCAGTGCCAGGGCCGAGACGAGGGTCAGCGCGGTGATGAACGCGGACTGCGCCATCGCCGTACGCACCCCGATGTCCCGCACCCGCCGGGCCCGCGCCGCGAACTCGGCGGACTCCTCCGCGGGCCGCCCGAAGAGCTTCACCAGCGTCGCGCCCGGCGCGGAGAACCGCTCGGTCATCCGGGTGCCCATGGCAGCGTTCAGGCCCGCGGCCTCCCGCTGCAACCGGGCCATGCGGCGGCCCGTCCGCCTGGCCGGGACCACGAAGACCGGCAGCAGCACCAGCGCGAGCAGGGTTATCTGCCAGGAAAGGGTCAGCATCACGGCGAGCGTGAGCAGCAGCGTGACCAGGTTGCCGACGACCCCGGACAGCGTGTTGCTGAACGCCCGCTGGGCGCCGATGACGTCGTTGTTGAGACGACTGACGAGCGCCCCCGTACGAGTACGTGTGAAGAACGCGACCGGCATGCGCTGCACATGATCGAACACAGCCGTCCGCAGATCGAGGATGAGACCCTCGCCGAGCGTGGCCGAAAGCCAGCGGCCGAGGATCCCGAGCGCCGCCTCGGCGAGCGCGATGAGGGCGATGAGTGTCGACAGCCGTACGACTGTGCCGCGGTCGCCGTGCGACACGATCGCGTCGACGACGCGGCCGGCGAGCACGGGCGTGGCGACGGCGAGCAGTGCGGTCAGCACACTCACCACGACGAACTGCGCGATGCGGCGCCGGTGCGGGCGGGCGAAGGCGCCGATGCGGCGCAGCGTGGCGCGGGCGAAGGGGCGGTGCTCCGCTTGCGCGGTCATGACGCTGTGCAGCTGCTGCCAGGCGGTGGTCTCCATGCTCATGGGAACGACGGTAGAACCTCGAGCTTCGTTGAGGTCAATGAGCAGTGTGCGGCCTCTCCCGTGCCTTGCCCGGCGTGTCAGCCGCCGTCCTCGCGCACGCAACCTCCCGTTGGCGCGGTGCGGAGACCCTCTGCCGGTGTGACTGTCCTGCGTCTCCCTCAGGGACTCCCCGGACGTGTTCCGGTCCGCCAGGTGCTCTGCCTGCTCCCGCTCGTCCTTGTGACCGTGGTCGCGGTGCGGCACCGCTCGGTGCTCGCGGAGGGCTTCGGCCATCTTCGGGCGGCCGAGTGGCCGTGGCTGGTGGCCGCCGCCGGCGCCACCTCTCTGACCTGGGTCGCGGCCGCCCTCACCCGGCAGGGCGCGGTGGTGCAGCGGCTGCCTCTGCGACGGCTGCTCGCCACCCAGTTCGCGGCGGGCGCCGCCAACCACCTCCTGCCCACGGGTCTCGGCGCCGGCGCGGTCAACCTGCGGTTCATGACGGTGTGCGGGGTGCCGCTCGCCCGCTCCTCGGCGGCGCTCGCGCTGTACCTGCTCGCCGAGTCGGTCACCCGGGTCGGCCTGCTGCTGGTGCTGCTGGTCGCCTTCCCGGACGCCCTCCACCTCGGCGGTCTGGTACCCGCCTCGGCGACCGGCCCGCTCCTGGTCGCGGCGGCCGGGGTGCTGTGCGTGGCGGTGGCGGTGCCGCTGCTGGTGCGAAGAGTGCGGACGGCGGTGTGGTCATTCCTGCGCACCGCGCTCTGCGAGGCCCGCTCGGTGCACACCCGTCCCGCCCGGGCGCTCGCCCTGTGGGGCGGCTCGCTGGCGTTTCCCACGCTGCAGGCGGCCGGGCTCGCCGCGGTGGGGCGGGCGCTGTCGCTCCCGGTGGCGCCCGTGCACATGGCGGTGGCGTATCTGGCGGCGACGGTCGCGGTCGCCGTGGTGCCCACCCCGGGCGGCATCGGCTCGGTGGAGGCCGCCCTGGTCGTGGCCCTGGTCGCGGCGGGCGGTCCGGTGGCCGTGGCGACGGCGGTGGTTCTGGCGTACCGGATCATCACGGTGTGGCTGCCACTGCTGCCGGGGGCGCTGACGCTGGGGGCGCTGGTGCGGCTGAGGGTGATCTGACCGGGGGACGGCGCCGTTCCAGGGGCGCCTCCCGCCTGGGCCTGGCCCTGCCGCAAGCTGCTGGGCCTGGACGCCGACACGGCGGCCGTACTCGCGTCATGCGACCAAAGCGCGGAGGGCGCCTGCCGCGCGCCGGGTGCCCTCCGGGCGGCACGCGCGGGGGCCGTACTCGCGTGATCCGACCGGAGACGGCGGTCGTACTCGGGAGTAACGTCGGGGGCCTCTTCCCGTCCTCCCAGGAGCCGTCCGAAAGGGGCAGCCGATGCCGGTCCGCGTCGAACGTCAGGGACACGTCTTCACGGTGGTCCTCTCCCGCCCCGAGGCCCGCAACGCGGTCGACGGACCGACGGCCACCGAACTGGCCGCCGCGTTCCGCGAGTTCGACGAGGACGAGGTGGCGCGGGTGGCTGTGCTGTGGGGCGAGGGCGGGACGTTCTGCGCGGGCGCCGATCTCAAGGCGGTCGGCACCGGGCGTGGCAACCGGGTCGCCGAGGACGGTGACGGTCCGATGGGCCCGACCCGGCTGCGCCTGTCCAAGCCGGTGATCGCGGCGGTCGCGGGGCACGCCGTGGCCGGAGGGCTCGAACTGGCGCTCTGGTGCGATCTGAGGGTGGCCGAGGAGGACGCGGTGTTCGGGGTGTTCTGCCGCCGCTGGGGCGTGCCGCTCATCGACGGCGGGACGGTCCGGCTGCCGCGGCTGATCGGCACCAGCCGGGCGATGGACATGATCCTCACCGGCCGTCCGGTGCCGGCCCGGGAGGCGCAGGAGATGGGGCTCGCCAACCGGGTCGTACCGACAGGGCGTGCCCGCGCCGAGGCGGAGGAACTCGCCGCCGCGATCGCCCGTTTCCCCCAGGCCTGCCTGCGCGGCGACCGGGCCTCGGTGCTCGACCAGGAAGGGCTGGACGAGCGGGCGGCCCTGCGTGTCGAACTCGGGCACGGCGTGGACGTACTGGCCCAGGGTCTGGAGGGCGCGGCGCGGTTCGCGGCGGGCGCCGGGCGGCACGGATCGTTCTCGGACATGTGACACCGAGCGCACGTCGGGCGGCCAATGGCCGCTTCCGGACGTCCCGGTGAGGGGACGTCACCGGGATGCGGCAGGATGAATCCTCACTCCGGACAGCGAACACCTGTCCGGACACGATCGTGCAATCCGTGATTCGAGCAGGTGGCAAGGTGACGATTCATCACTTCCGGCCCCGGGGCCTTTCCTTTCGTGCGGGAGGTGACCGGTGAACCGCGCCGTGACCCTGGACGACCTCGTCGTCGGCGGGATCGCGCTGGCCGCGGGCTTCCTGGCGGCGTTCCTGTCGCGCACGCTGCTGCGCTGGCTGGCCAAGCACGCCAAGCGCACCCGCTGGAGCGGTGACGACGTGATCGTGGACGCGCTGCGCACGGTGGTGCCGTGGGCGGCGATCGCGGGCGGTGCGGCGGCCGCGGCCGCGGTGCTGCCGCTGACGCGGACGGTCCAGCAGCACGTGAACCAGACCCTGACCGTGCTGCTCATCTTCGTGGTCACCCTCTCCGCGGCCCGGGTGGTCGCGGGCCTGGTGCGGACGGTCACGCAGTCCCGTTCCGGAGTCGCGGGATCCGCCACGATCTTCGTCAACATCACGCGGATCCTGGTCCTGGCCATCGGCTTCCTGGTGGTGCTGCAGACCCTGGGCATCTCCATCGCGCCGCTGCTCACCGCTCTGGGTGTCGGCGGCCTGGCGGTCGCACTGGCCCTGCAGGACACCCTCGCCAACCTGTTCGCGGGCGTCCACATCCTCGCCTCCAAGACCGTCCAGCCCGGCGACTACATCCGGCTGAGCAGCGGCGAGGAGGGCTATGTGGTGGACATCAACTGGCGGCAGACGACCGTGCGCCAGCTCTCGAACAACCTGGTAGTGATCCCCAACGGTCAGCTCGCCAAGACGAACATGACCAACTACACCCGTCCCGAGCAGCAGCTGACCGTGCTCGTCCAGGTCGGTGTCGCCTACGACAGTGATCTGGAGCACGTCGAGAAGGTCACCACCGAGGTCGTCGCCGAGGTGATGACGGAGATCACCGGAGCGGTCCCGGACCATGAGCCGGCCGTCCGCTTCCACACCTTCGGCGACTCCCGGATCGGCTTCACGGTGATCCTGGGCGTCGGTGAGTTCAGCGACCAGTACCGGATCAAGCACGAGTTCATCAAGCGCCTGCACCAGCGGTACCGGGCCGAGGGCATCCGCATTCCGGCGCCGACGCGGACGGTGGCGCTCCAGCAGGGCTCGGCTCTCATCCCGCCGCAGCGCAGCGGCGAGGACAGGGTGTCGGAGGCCGGTTAGTCCCGGCCGGGCCGGAGTCGGGGAACCGCGGCTCTATGCTCGAAAGAGCATGATGTCCTCGCCAGACCCCAGCGCCCCGACTCCGGCTCCGGCTCCGGCTCCGACGGCCCGCTCGCTCGACCAGAAGCTGGACGCCGTCGCGCGCCATCCGTTCCGCGCCAAGTTCCACCTGCGCGGGCGCGACCTGGCCACCGCCCAGCTCAAGGGCCCCTCCACGATCCGGTGGCACGCCTACGACCTCGTCGCGCGGCGTCTGGCGCCGGCCGAACCGTACAAGGACGGCAAGCAGACGCCCTACCGGGGCCACCCGGTCTTCGTCGCCCAGCACGCGACCGCGACCTGCTGCCGTACCTGCCTCCAGCGCTGGCACGGGATCCCCAAGGGGCGGGAACTGAGCCGCGCGGAGCACGCCTATGTGGTGGACGTGATCTGCAGGTGGATCGAACGCGAGGTGGCGGAAGCCTCCTGATCGGACACCGGGGGCGTCCGTGGCGCAGGCCGCTGTCGAGCGGGGGCCGCGTACGAGATATCTTGATGTCGAGCAATGTTGCAGACGTGGAGCGGAGCACCCGGTGACTGACTCGACCATCATCTACACGCACACTGACGAGGCCCCGGCCCTGGCGACGTATTCCTTCCTGCCGGTGGTCAAGGCCTACGCCGGGAAGGCGGGCGTCGCCGTCGAGACCCGTGACATCTCGCTGGCCGGGCGCATCCTCGCGGTCTTCCCGGAGTACCTGACCGAGGACCAGCGGATCGCCGACCACCTCGCGGAGCTGGGCGAGCTGGCCAAGACCCCCGCAGCCAACATCATCAAGCTGCCGAACATCTCGGCGTCCGTACCCCAGCTGAAGGCGGCCATCGCCGAGCTGCAGGGCAAGGGCTACGCGCTGCCGGAGTACCCGGACGAGCCGAAGACCGACGAGGAGCGGGAGATCCGCGCCCGTTACGACAAGGTCAAGGGCTCCGCCGTGAACCCGGTCCTGCGCGAGGGCAACTCCGACCGCCGGGCCCCCGCCTCGGTCAAGAACTACGCCAAGACCCACCCGCACCGCATGGGCGCCTGGACCTCCGAGTCCAAGACGAACGTGGCGACCATGGGCGTGGACGACTTCCGCTCCACGGAGAAGTCCGTGGTGATCTCCGAGGCCGGTTCGCTGCGCATCGAGCTGAAGGGCGACGACGGCTCGACCACGGTGCTGCGCGAGTCCGTGCCGGTCCTCGAGGGCGAGGTCGTCGACGCCTCCGTGATGCGCGTCGGCGCCCTGCGCGAGTTCCTCACGGCGCAGGTCGCCAAGGCCAAGGAGGAGGGCGTCCTGTTCTCCGTGCACCTGAAGGCCACGATGATGAAGGTCTCCGACCCGATCATCTTCGGTCACGTGGTGCGCGCCTTCTTCCCGAAGACGTTCGCGAAGTACGGCGAGACGTTCGCCTCGGCCGGTCTGACCCCGAACGACGGCCTGGGCGGCATCTTCAAGGGTCTGGAGGCCCTGCCGAACGGCGACGAGATCAAGGCCTCCTTCGACGCCGAGCTCGCCGAGGGCCCGGACCTGGCCATGGTCGACTCCGACAAGGGCATCACCAACCTGCACGTCCCGTCCGACGTGATCGTCGACGCCTCCATGCCGGCCATGATCCGCACCTCCGGCCACATGTGGGGCCCGGACGGCCAGGAGCACGACACCCTCGCGGTGCTGCCGGACTCCAGCTACGCGGGCGTCTACCAGGCCGTCATCGAGGACTGCCGCGCCAACGGCGCCTACGACCCGGCCACCATGGGCTCGGTTCCGAACGTCGGCCTCATGGCGCAGAAGGCCGAGGAGTACGGCAGCCACGACAAGACCTTCGAGATCCCGGCCACGGGCACGGTCCGCCTGGTCGACGGCAACGGCAACGTGGTCATCGAGCAGACCGTCTCCGCCGGTGACATCTTCCGCGCCTGCCAGACCAAGGACGCCCCGATCAAGGACTGGGTCAAGCTGGCCGTCACCCGCGCCCGCGCCACCGGCGACCCGGCCGTCTTCTGGCTGGACGAGACCCGCGCCCACGACGCGAACCTGATCGCCAAGGTCAAGCAGTACCTGCCCGAGCACGACACCGAGGGCCTGGACATCCGGATCCTGTCCCCCGTCGAGGCGACCAAGCTGTCGGTGGAGCGCATCCGCCGCGGCGAGAACACCATCTCCGTCACCGGCAACGTGCTGCGCGACTACCTGACCGACCTGTTCCCCATCCTGGAGCTGGGCACCAGCGCCAAGATGCTGTCGGTCGTCCCGCTGATGGCGGGCGGCGGCCTGTTCGAGACGGGCGCCGGCGGCTCCGCCCCGAAGCACGTCCAGCAGCTGGTCAAGGAGAACTACCTGCGCTGGGACTCCCTGGGTGAGTTCTTCGCCCTGGTGCCGTCCTTCGAGCAGTACGCGAAGGTCACGGGCAACGCCCGTGCCCAGGTGCTGGCCGACACCCTCGACCGCGCCACGGCGACCTTCCTCAACGAGGACAAGTCCCCGACCCGTCGCGTCGGCGGCATCGACAACCGCGGCAGCCACTTCTACCTGTCCCTGTACTGGGCGCAGGAGCTGGCCAGGCAGACCGACGACGCCGAGCTGGCCAAGGCGTTCGCCCCGCTCGCCGAGACGCTCTCCGCCAACGAGCAGAAGATCGTCGAGGAGCTGGTCGCCGTCCAGGGCAAGCCGGCCGACATCGGCGGCTACTACCAGCCCGACCCGGCGAAGGCCGCCGAGGTCATGCGCCCGTCGGCGACCTGGAACGAGGCGCTGGCGTCGCTCGCGTAGGACGGCAGCCCTGTCCGCGTGACAGCCGCCCCGGCCGGATCCGATCCGGCCGGGGCGGTCGCGCATGGTCCGGCCGACCACCTCGTTGTCAGTACCGGGCCTCGACTGGAAGGAGTGTCCCGCAGAGCGGCACGCTCACGACGCCGCCTGCTCCCTGGGCGCCCCGGTGTCCGGGTGGGCGAGGCCGAGGTGGTCGCGCAGGGTCGTGCCCTCGTAGTCGGTGCGGAAGACTCCCTGCTCCTGCAGGAGCGGGACGACCTTGTCGGCGAACGGGTCCAGCCCGCCCGGGGTGATGTGCGGCACCAGGATGAAGCCGTCGGAGGCATCGGTCTGCACGAACTCGTTGATGGTCTTCGCGACGGTGGACGGGGAGCCGACGAAGGTCTGCCGGTTGCCGGTGTGGATGACGAGGTCGCGGATGGACCAGTTGTTGGCGGCGGCGAGCTCCCTCCACTCGCGGGCGGTGGCCAGCGGGTCGCGGTACATGCGCACCTGGGCACGGCCGCGGGAGATGTGCTCCTCGCTCACGTTCGGGTCGACGTCGGGGAGCGGGCCGTCAGGGTCGTAGGCCGACAGGTCCCGGTTCCAGACGAACTCCAGGTGCTTGATGGCCGTGGCGCCGCTGACCTGTTGCCGGCGCACCTCGCGGGCCAGGTCCTCGGCCTCCGCGTCCGTGTCGCCGAGGACGAAGGTCGCGGCGGGCAGGATGAGCAACTGGTCGTGCCGGCGTCCGTACTTGGCCAGACGGCCCTTGACGTCCGCGTAGAAGGCCTGGCCCGCCTCCAGGGTGGCGTGCCGGCTGAAGATGGCGTCGGCACTGGACGCGGCGAACTCGCGGCCCTCCTCGGAGTCGCCCGCCTGGAAGACGACCGGGCGGCCCTGCGGGCTGCGCGGGACGTTGAACCGGCCGTGGATGTCGAAGTGCTCGCCCTGGTGGACGAAGGCGCCGGCCCTGGCGTCCCGCAGGAAAGTGCCGCCGGCCTGGTCGGCGAGGATCTCGTCGCCGTGCCAGGAGTCGAAGAGTTCGTTCGCCGTGGCCAGGAACTCCTTCGCCCGGGAGTAGCGCTCCTCCTGCGGCAGGAAGCCGCCGCGGCGGAAGTTCTCGCCGGTGAAGGCGTCCCAGGAGGTGACGACGTTCCACGCCGAGCGACCGCCGGAGAGGTGGTCGAGGCTGGCGAACTGGCGGGCCACCTCATAGGGCTCGTTGAACGTGGAGTTGATGGTGCCGGTCAGGCCGAGCCGGTCGGTGACGGCCGCCAGGGCGGCGAGCACGGTGAAGGTGTCGGGGCGGCCCACGACGTCCAGGTCGTAGATCTTCCCGCCCTGTTCGCGCAGGCGCAGGCCCTCGGCGAGGAACAGGAAGTCGAACTTGGCGCGTTCGGCGGTCTGCGCGAAGTGGGCGAAGGAGCTGAACTCGATGTGGCTGCCGGCGGCCGGGTCGCTCCACACGGTGGTGTTGTTGACGCCCGGGAAGTGGGCGGCCAGATGGATCTGCTTCAGCGGCTTGCTCATGGTGGGTGCGGTCCCTCCGGCTCAGGCGGTCGCTGCGGCGTAGCGGTTGGCGGGGCGGGCTAGCCCGAGCAGTCCGCGCAGGGTGTCGGACTCGTAGGCGCGGCGGAAGGCGTCACGGCGCTGGAGCTCGGGGACCAGGCCCCGGGTGATGGCCGGGAGGTCATGGCCGGCGACCGCGGGGCGCAGCCGGAAGCCGGTCAGTCCTGCGGACCGAAACTCCTGCAAAAGGTCGGCGAGTTGAGCGGGGGTGCCGGTGAAAACGCGGGCGTCGCTGGTGTACTCGTGTCCGGCGAGATCGTCCAGGCGCTGCTTGCGGGCCGCGGCCCTGGCCGGGTCGTCGTCCAGGAAGACCACGAGATCGCCGAAGACGTGCAGCGGCTCCTCGGCACGGCCCGCCCTCTCCTGCTCGGCACGGATCTCGGCGACGATCGCCCGGGCGTGGTCGGCGTCGTACGGGGTGACGTAGCCGATGTCGGCCTGGCGGGCCACCAGCCGGTAGGGGACGGTCTGGTGCGCGAGAGCGGTGACGATCGGCTGGCCCTGCGGCGGTCGGGGCGTGATGGACGGTCCCTTGACGCTGAAGAACTTGCCCTCGAAGTCGATGTAGTGCAGCTTGTCCCGGTCGATGAAGCGGCCGGTGGCGACGTCCCGGATCTCCGCGTCGTCCTCCCAGCTGTCCCACAGGCGCCGGACGACCTCGACGTAGTCGGCGGCCTCGTCGAACAGGTCGGTCACGACGCCCTGGGCGTCCGGGCTGTCGTAGGCGTAGATCCTCGGGATCGTGCGGCGACCGAAGTGCGCGGCCTCGTTCGGACGCGCGGTGATCTGTACGCGCAGGCCCGCACGGCCCGTGCTGACGTAGTCCAGAGTGGCGATCGCCTTGGAGATATGGAACGGCTCCGTGTGGGTGGCCACCACGGTCGGCACCAGCCCTATGTGCCGGGTCAGTGGCGCGACACGGGAGGCGATGAGCACGGCGTCCAGGCGTCCGCGCACCTGGTCGGTGCGCTCGTCCGGGTCGAGGAAGTCGGAGGACTGGGGTCCGAGCCCGTCCTCGATGGTCACGAAGTCGAGCAGACCGCCTTCGGCCTCGGCGATCAGGTCGGCCCAGTATCCGGCCGTGAACAGGTCCCGGGGCCGGGCCACGGGCTCGCGCCAGGAGGCGGGATGCCAGCCGGTGCCGTCCAGGGCGACGGCAAGGTGCAGGGGGGAAGGGGAAGTCGAGGACACGAGTGGGTGCCTTCCTGAAGTCCGTACAGGAACGCCGGCCGGGGTGAGCGGGCGCGGCGGAGGGCGGGCGCAGCGAGACGGGGGGTACCCCCGGCCGAGGGCTGGGGACGGTCAGGAGCAACAGAGCGCGCCGGCCACGCGCAGCAGATCGATGTGGGCCCGGGAGTGCAGAAGCGGACGGCGGGACGGGGTCAGGACGCGGGCGTGCACGGTACGGGTCACGTCCTGCACCTCCGTCCGTACGGCCGTCGTGGCGCGCAGCTCGTCGTCAACGACAACAGCCCGGCTCCGCCGTCTGTTCCGCACTCCGGGAATCCCTTCGGTCAGGAGTTGTCGAGCGGCAGCCCGGGCGGGTTGACCTCGGACTTGGCGACGGCCTCGTTGGACAGGTTCCAGGCGGCCAGCCACTTGGCGTACTGGCCGTTCTGGATCAGGTGGTTGACGGCGTCGGCGAGCGGCTTCGCGAGCCCGCTGTCCTTCTTCGCGGTCGCCGCGATCAGGCCCTGCAGGGACTCGCCGGCGCCGGAGAACTCGCCCGCGTTGCGGGTCGCCTGGGGCGTGTTCGCGACCTGCCTGATGTGGTAGGCGATACCGGGGTTGGGGCCGAAGTAGGCGTCGATCTTGCCGCTGGACAGCGCCAGGTAGGTGCCGTTGCGGTCCGGGTAGTACTTGACGGTGAGCTGCTTGCCCTCCTTGGCCAGCTTGGCCTTCCACTCCAGGAGGATCTTCTCCTGGTTGGTGCCGGAGCCGACGGATACGGTCCTGCCGGCGAGGTTCTCGTAGGTGCCGCCGAAGTTCCAGGTGCTCTTCTTCGGCACCTCGAAGGCCAGGTTGTCCTGCCGGTAGGAGGCGAACTCGTACTTCTTCTTGCGCTCCTCGGTGTCGGTGACGTTGGAGAAGGCCACGTCGACCTTGCCGCTGTCGATGCCGACGAACAGGTTCTCCCAGGTGAAGTTCTTCAGCACGGGCTCGAGGCCGAGGGTGGCGGCGACCAGGCGGCCGAAGTCGGGTTCGGCGCCGGTGAGGGTCTTCTGGTCGCTGCCCACGTACGCCAGCGGTGCGAAGCCGGAGGGCAGGGCGCCGATGCCGATCTCCAGCTTGCCGCTCTTGCGGATGGCGTCGGGCAGTTCGGCGTTGAGGGACTTCACCTCGGACACCTTGAGGGCGGTCTGCGTGGCGGCGCCGTTGGAGAGCTGGCCCACGGTGACCGTGCCGGAGGATGCGCTGTCCGTGCTGGTGGCGGCGTCGCTCTCGCCCCCGCACGCGGCGAGTCCGGCGGCGAGGGAGGCGACGGCGGTGCCTGCGGTGAGGCCGCGCAGGAGTCGGGTGCGGAGACCGGTGGTGGGCATGGTTGTCCTTGTTCTGTGAGCGGTGGCGTTGGTGGCGTTGGGGGGAGGTCGTGAGAGGAGTGCGGGACCGGCGGGTTCAGAGCACCTTGCTCAGGAAGTCCCGGGTCCGCTCGTGCCGCGGGTTGTCCAGGACCTGGGCGGGCGGCCCCTGTTCGACGATCCGGCCGTCGTCCATGAAGATCACCCGGTCGGCGCATTCGCGGGCGAAGCCGATCTCGTGGGTGACGATGACCAGCGTGGTGCCGCCGCCGGCCAGGTCCTTGATGACGGCCAGCACCTCGCCGACGAGTTCGGGGTCGAGGGCGGAGGTGGGTTCGTCGAAGAGGATGACGCCGGGCCGCAGGGCGAGCGCGCGGGCGATGGCGACGCGCTGCTGCTGGCCGCCGGACAGCTGCCGCGGGTAGGAGCCGGTCTTGTCGGCGAGTCCGACCCGGCCGAGCAGGTCGAGGGCCAGGTCCCGGGCCTCCTGCTTGGTCAGCTTGCCGGTCGCCACCGGCGCCGCTGTCACGTTCTCCAGCACGGTCAGGTGCGGGAAGAGGTTGAAGTTCTGGAACACGAACCCGATGCGGCTGCGCTGCCCCAGGATGACCCGCTCGCTCAGCTCCTTGAGGTGGTCTCCGTGCCGGCGCACGCCGATGGGTTCGCCGCCCACGCTGACATAGCCGCGGTCGGGCTTCTCCAGGTGGTTGATCACCCGCAGCAGCGTGGACTTGCCGGAGCCGGACGGACCGAGGATCACGGTCACCTCGCCAGGCCGTACGGTCAACTCCACGCCGTGCAGCACCTGGTGGGTGCCGAACGCCTTGTGCACGTCGTGCACCTGGATGGCGGCGGGGCGGGTCTGAAGCGTGTCGGTGGTCATACGGCGGCCTCCCTGCGCGCACGGGCCCGCAGCTCGGCGAGACCGGTGCGGAGCTTCTGCAACGGGGTCGGCGGCAGCGCGCGGGTGGCACCGCGGGCGTAGTACCGCTCGACGTAGAACTGGACGACGGACACCAGGCTCGTCAGGATCAGGTACCAGACGGTGACGACCAGCAGCAGCGGCACGATGTCGCCCGGGTAGGTGCTGCCCATGGTCTGCGCGGAGCCGAACAGGTCGAGCAGCGACACGTAGAACACCAGTGAGGTGCTCTTGATCAGGCCGATCAGCTGGTTGACGTAGTTCGGGGTGATGGACCTGAGAGCCTGCGGAAAAACGATCCGCCTGAACTGGTGGCCCTTCGGCAGACCGAGCGCGGCGGCCGCCTCGTGCTGGCCCTGGTCGACCGAGAGGATGCCGCCACGGACCACCTCCGCCGCGTACGCCGCCTCGTTGAGGCTCAGCCCGACGACGGCGACGACCATGTCGGTGGCGAGCTTGGACTCGTCGAAGCTGAAGAAGGCCGGGCCGAAGGGCACGCCGACGCTCAGCGTCTTGTACAGGGCGCTGAAGTTGTACAAGAAGATCAGCACCACGATCAGCGGTATGGAGCGCAGCGCCCATACGTACGTCCAGCTGACCGCGCGCAGGACCGGGCTCTTCGAGAGCCGGGCCAGTGCGAGCACGATTCCGCCGATCAGGCCCAACACGGCGCTGAGTGCGGTGACTTCGAGCGTGATGAGCAGCCCGTCGAGGATCGTGGGGCGCAGGAACCAGTAGGCGAAGCGGTTCCACTGGTAGAACGGGTTGGACACCAGGCCGTGGACGAACTGGGCCACGAGGACCAGCACGATCGCCGTGGCGATCCAGCGGCCCGGCCGGCGCAGGGGCAGTACCCGCTGGGCCGCGGGGGGCGTGGCCGCGATGTCTTCGTCTGGTGGCGCCGGGGCGAGGGACACGGCGGCTCCGGGGGGTTCACTCATGACAGGCTCCAGCGGAGTCGGACGCCCCGGGCGGCGCGCCACGGCACCGCCCGGCGGCGCGGGCCGCGGCGTGACGAGGCTGGTGAAGCGTGAGTGCACCGGGGACGGGACGGGACGAGGGCACACCGCGGCGGCGGTGAGCGTCAGGGATTCAGAACGCCGTCAGCCGTGACAGCGGGCAGAGCCCGGGGCGGTACACAGTGCGCTGCTGACGCGGAGCAGGTCGACGGAACGGTTGGCGCACAGCAGGACGCAGCCGGGGAGCCGCACCGCGGCTGTCCTCGAGGCTGCGTACATCACTGTCTCCGTCGTTCTTCCGGCCCGGGGGGCCAAGCGCTTACCGAAACGTCGTCCGGTCGGGTCGTCACCTGGGGCACCCCACCGCGGTGCGAGGGTTGCCGGTCAGCCAGCCAGGGCTTGTCGCTGACGCTCATGACCTTTCTGGCCGTAAGTCAATACAGGCGCCACAGGCAATGTCAACGTGCGTCCAGCAGGTGATACGTGCTCAGCGACGCCGTTCTCCCTCTCAACCGGTCCAGTCGGCGGCGGCGTTGGGGACGTGCGAGGCCCAGTCCAGGATCTGCACCGCGGCGCCCGCGGCCTCCAGTCCCCGACAGTGCGCGTGATGCCGCCGGGCGATGCCGGCGTGGTCGAGGTGCGGGCCGAAGGCCGGGTGCGCGGCCAGCCGGCGGGCGTACGCCCACAGGTGCGGGTGGTCGGCGATGCGGTGCACGGCGGCGGCGTCCAGGTGCCAGCGGTGCACGGTGTCGAGTTGCACCAGGCTCACCCACAACTCCACGTCCGCTGCGGTGAGCCGGTCACCGAGCAGGTACTCCTGACGGGCGAGCCGTCCGTCCAGCGACCGCAGGGTGCACAGCAGCGAGGTGAGCGCGGCGTCCCGTTCCTCCGTGCCGGCGTCGACCCGTCCGGCGCGCTGGGCGGCCCCGTCGATGCCCTGCTCGCACAGCCGCTGGACGCCCTCGATCTCGGCGTTCGACCCCAGCGGATACAACGCGGGGTGGCCGGTGCCGAAGTGCCGCGCCAGGTCGCGCATGATGTCCGGAGCGTGGGTGCTGACGATCCGGCCCGACCAGTCGTCGCTGAGCACCGGTGCCAGGGCGGCTCCGGGGTAGCGGTGGGCACTGGCCTCGTACAGCGGACGCAGCGCGGAGTACTCGCCGCCGGGTCCGTCGGGCACCGCGGGCAGCAGGGTGACGGGACAGACGTCCTCGAGGCCGAGCAGGCTGTGCGTGATGGCTATCCGCAGACAGTGCGGACACGCAAGGGACAGGTGGAGACGGTAGCGGCGCGGCACGGCGTAGTGGCCGCTGCGCGCGTCGCAGCCGATCCGGCCGCGGAAGGCGGGGACCGGCTGTGCGGACGGGAGTGCGGTCAGGGCATGGGCGGACATGTCTCTCCCGGGGTTCTGGGACGCGAGGGTGCGGGGGTGTGGCCCACGGGCAGGCGGCGCTCCCCGGCGCGAACGGCGCGAGGTGGCGGGGGCCGGGGGCGGGGCGTGGCTCCGCCGGTTCAGCGCCGGGGGCTGCTCGCGCTGCAGACGCGCAGCAGATCGATGTGACGGCGGGAGGTCAGCAGGAGGGACTGCCGGCGCGCGCGGTGAACACGGCTGATGACCGGCCTCAGGCACCCCATGTTTCCCTACCTGTCCACTAGGAAATCTCCTCTGAAGTGTCGATCCGGCTCAGGCGCACGTCAAGGGGGGTGTCCGGGAAGGCGGTGAAGGCGGGGTTTCCGACGCCGGCAAGGCCTAGCGCTTGCGCTTCGTCGTCTTCGTGGCCTTCGACCGCTTGGCGGCCTTTCCCACTCGGGCGGCCTTCGGCCGGGCCGTCGGGGAGTACGGCTTGGGCACGCCCGCGGCACCCAGGGCCGCGAACTCCCGGTTGGCCTCGGTCTGGCGGCGAACGGCGTCCGGCAGGTCCGGCATGGCCAGCAGCAGGTCGCACGCACGCAGGGAGCCGGCGTGGTCACCCACATGGAAGGCCGCGATCGAGAACTCGAAGAGCAGACCCCAGCGGTACACCCAGGGCTTGGTGAACAGGTCGTCCGGTTCCGGTCGGCCCACGACGGCACCGAGGATGGAGTACGCGATGTGGTGACGGCCCTGGACGCGCAGCCGCGAGGCCAGTTCGTAGCAGGCCTCCAAGCGCCGGGGGCGCGACTCCCAGGCCCGGGAGAACGCGTCCATCGCACCGGCCCAGTCGTCCATCTTCTCGGCCCTGAGGATGCCGGCCTCCAGCAGCGAGCAGTACACCTCCTCGGGCCGGCCACCCATCGCGGCACGCCGCTCGTACAGCGCGATCGCTTCTTCCGTGTGGCCCAGCTCGCGCTCGATCCCGGCCAGGGAGAAGACGGTCAGCGCGTCGGAGGAGTCACCTTCGAGTTCACGGCGCAGCAGGCGCGCGTCGCGCTCGAGCTTGCCGCTGCGGCAGCCGCCGTCGGCGCGGTCCTCGATGACGAGCGCGTCGAGGACCTCCTCGACGTCGGGCTCGTCGGCGCGGGGCTCGTGGGCGACGCCTTCGTAACGCCACAGCCAGTCGCCCCGCATGAGGTGCTTGAAGCGGTGCGGGGCGCCCGGGACGTCATGGCGCAGCAGGTACGAACCCGCCGTCAGGTGCGGCAGCGGGGCGTCCTGGCGCATGACATGGTCGGCGTCGAGGGTGAGGATGTAGTCGGCCTTGCCGCGGGCGTGCCGGATGTTCCGCGTCCGGTTGTGGCCCAAGTCGATCCAGGGTTCTTCGAGGAGTTCGCCGGGGATGCCGTCGAGCATCGTGCGGACGAGGTCCTGGGTGCCGTCTGTCGAACCGGTGTCGGAGATCACCCAGGTGTCGATCAGGTGGCGTACGGAGCCGAGGCACCGCTCGATCACGCCCGCCTCGTTCTTGACGATCATGCAGAGGCAGATGGTCTGCTTGCTCACGGCCTCACCGGTCTCGGGATGACGATGTCCTGATGGAGAGGCGGTCAATGTGACACAGGCCGGTTCCACTCCCACCCATCCACGCGGAGGGCGGGACGCAACGGCGCCCGATTGGCCGCGCACCGCGAAGCGCTGGGAATCCTCATCGTTCAATGGTCATCGCCTCATCAAGGCACCCCGCTTAGACCGATTTGCTGATGTGTGTGCGTGTTTTGGGCGAGAAGTCGCAATTGTTTGTTTTGCCTGGGCCAAGCTCACTCTCGGATTCGGGGACCTGCCCGAAGAGGTTGACACAAGGAGCACACACATGAGTCCTGAGTACAGGACGACATCGCTGCTCGGGCCGCTGGCGCGAGACAGGTTCAAAAAGGCCGGCATGATCGCCTCGCTCGCGATGGTGATGGCCACCGGCGTGGCCGCCCCCGCCGCCCTGGCCTCGCAGAACGCCCACGCGCACAGGACCGTGTCGTCCGGCGGCGACAAGTGCGACGACGACAACCACCGCGCGGTCGGGATCGGGGGCGACCACGACAAGGACAAGGACAAGAACAAGGAGAAGAACAAGTGCCGCGGCGCGACGGGGGCGACGGGGGCCACCGGTGCGACGGGTGCCACCGGTGCGACGGGTGGCACAGGTGGTAAGGGTGGCACGGGTGCCACGGGTGGTACAGGTGCCACCGGTGGTACAGGTGCCACGGGTGGCACGGGTGCCGCGGGTCCGTGCATCGACATCGACGCGGTGCAGGAGACCGGCAACTTCGACCTCCGAGCCGCGCTGACCCCCGACGGACGGACGTTCGCGGGAATTCGTAGCGACACCGGCATGCCGCCTGTGACCGGCGCCTTCGTGTGGACCGACCTCAGCACCCCCAACCACGCGAACTACCCGAAGAACGCGTGCGCCGTGTCCATCAACGAGCACGGCGCGTCCGCATCGGACAACCACCCGGTCCGCATCGATGTCATCACCACTGCCGGGACGGTGTTCGAGACCACGTGTACCGTCGTCCCGTCCGGACCCTCGCTCGACTGCGACGACAACCCCTGGGTCCAGTTGACCACGCCCGCCTAGGCTCAGCTTGGTCAAACGGGCCCCGCCCTGCCTGAGCCGCCCTCCTGTGAGCACCCCGGGGGGCGGCTCCGGCTGTGGCAACTCATGCACCAGAAGCCCCAAAACAATGGCAAAGGCCTCTGCGGAAACATGAGTTCCCCATGTCATCGTGCGTGCCATGAGCACTGAGCACCTCCTTGATGACCGGTCCGACTTCCACGCCCATCCCCGCATACGCCGGACGGCGAACAAGGTCCCGGAAGTCACCGTCTACTTCTGGATCATCAAGGTTCTGACCACCGGAATGGGCGAGACCGCCTCCGACTACCTGGCCCGACTGCTCGGCCCGATCCCCGCGGTCGGCCTCGGTGCCCTCGCCCTGCTCGGGTCACTGGTCCTGCAGTTCGCGGTGCGCCGGTACGTGGCCTGGGTCTACTGGACCGCCATCGTCATGGTCAGTGTGTTCGGCACGATGGCCGCCGACGTCCTGCACGTGGGTCTCGGCGTCCCCTACACCCTCTCGACGCCGCTGTTCCTGGTGGCGCTGGCCGCCGTCTTCGCCCTGTGGTACGCGAGCGAGCGGACCCTGTCCATCCACAGCATCTCCACGCGGCGCCGTGAGACGTTCTACTGGGCTGCCGTGCTGGCCACGTTCGCGCTCGGCACGGCCGCGGGCGACCTGAGCGCCACGATCGGCCTCGGCTACCTGGGGTCCGTCGTCCTGTACGCCGTGGCGATCTGTGTGCCGGCGGTCGCCCACCGCGGGGGTCTGCTCGGCCCGGTGGTCGCGTTCTGGTCCGCGTACGTCATCACCCGCCCGCTCGGTGCGTCGATCGCCGACTGGATGGCCCTGCCTCACAAGCGCGGCGGGCTGGACTGGGGTCTGGGCCCGGTCACCCTGTCGTGGACGGTCGCGATCCTCGGCTTCGTGGCCTACCTGGCGGTCTCGCGACGCGACGTCGGGAGCGAGTCGGCCGCAGTGTGACATGGCACCGCCCCGCCTGCCGCTGGTGCGGTCAGGCGGGGCGACGTCGTGTCGGTGGCAGGTTCAGCCGTCCGCCCCCGCCGGGGTCGTGGTGGTCTTGAAGCCCTCGGTCTTGTTGGCCTGGACGGCGAACTCGTTGGTGAACGTCTTGCTGAGGTCCACCGACCCCTTCACGTTGCCGACCAGTTGCTCCGTGGCCAGGGAGGTCTTCGGACCGCCGGCCGGCATGATGCCGTCCGGGAGGAACTGACCCTTGTCCTGGGTCAGGGCCTGGATGTAGTCGGCCTTGGTGACCAGCTGGTTCTGCACGAACGACGCCGGCAGCTTGTTCGCGATGTCGGCCGCGCTGTGCGTGTTGATCCAGTGCATGGTGGCGACGAGCGCGTCGACGACCTTCTGCACGGTGTCCTTGTGCGAGTTCACCCAGTCGGTGCGGGCGAGCACACTGGCCGCGGGGTAGGCGCCGCCCATCGCCGCCGTGGCGCCCTGCGTGGTGGCCAGGTCGATCGCCGAGGCGCCGACGCCCTTCTTCTCGATCGCGGCGACCGTGGGCTGCGTCGTCATGACGCAGTCGACCTTGCCGTTCTGCAGCGCGGCGATCGCGGTGGAACCGGCGCCGACCCCGATCCGGTGGAACTCGCCGGTCTTGACGCCCTTCTTGGCGGCCAGGAACTGGGTGAGGGTGTCGGTGCCCGAACCCAGGTCGGTGACGCCGAGGGTCTTGCCCTTGAAGTCGGCGGCCGAGGTGACACCCGACTTCGTGGTGCACATCTCCCGTTCGCCCGGCGCGCCGGACAGCTGGACGACGTCCTCGACCGCCTTGCCCTTCGCCTGGAACTCGATCGTGTGGTTGTACCAGGCGCCGGCCATGTCCACCTGGCCCGAGGCCATGGCCTCCTCGGCGCCGACACCGCCGTCCTGCTCGGTGCTCAGCACGACGTCGACGCCGTACTTCTTGTAGAAGCCGAGGTTCTGGGCGAGCTGGTAGGGCAGGTAGATCTGCTTGTCGATGCCGCCGACCATGAGCTTCACCGTGGGCACGCCGCCGGAGCTGCCGACGCTCTGGGAGTTGCCGTGGGAGCCGCTGGAACAGGCGGTGGCCGTGCCGAGCGCGAGGACGGTGAGGAGGGACGCGGTGACGGTGGCGGAGCGTCGTGACATGGCTGGCCACTTTCCTTTTCTCGGGGTGGGACAGGGGAGAGCGGAGGGAGGGGGCGGGGACGGATTCAGAGGGCGTTCGTCGCCTCGGAGGGGGCCGGCGGACGCCAGGACAGCAGCCGGTGCTCGAGCTTGCCGATCAGCCACTCGGCACCGAGCACGATGACCGAGATGACGAGCATGGTCGCGAACACACCGTTGGGGTCGAAGTTGTTCTGCGCGGTCTTGATGACCAGGCCGAGGCCGCTCTGTGCGCCCAGCACCTCGCCGACCAGCGCGCCGACGATGGCGAAGCCGAAGGCGCTGTGCAGGCTGGCGATGATCCAGGTGAGGGCGGAGGGCACGATGACGTGGCGGATGATCTGCATCTGCGATGCGCCGAGCACCTTGGCGTTGGCGAGGATGTTGCGGTCGACCTCGCGGACGCCCTGGAAGGCGTTGAAGAAGACGATGAAGAACACCAGCACCGCGGCGAGCAGGATCTTCGGGGTCACGCCGATGCCGAAGGCCACGATGAAGATCGAACCGAGGACGATCCGCGGGATCGCGTTGACCATCTTGATGTAGGGGCCGAGCACGTCGGAGAGGAAGCGGCTCTGGCCCAGCGCGACACCGAAGATCACTCCGGTGACGGACCCGACGGCGAAGCCGACGAGCGCCTCCTGGATCGTTGTCCAGATGTTGGAGTAGAAGGAGCCGAACTCCGTGCCGTTCTGGAAGAGGTCGACCAGCCGCTTGGCGATGCCGGACGGCTGCCCGAAGAAGAACGGGTCGACGATGCCCCAGGTGGTGAACGCCTGCCAGCCGCCGATGACGACGACCGCGAGGCCGATGCGGCCCGCCCACACCAGCGCGACGCGGCGCCGGACGGCGCGTTTGGCCGCGGTCGCGGCCGTCACCCGGCCGCCGTCGGCGGCCGGAGCGGCGGAAGCGGTGGACGTCGTGGTCATGCCTTACCTCCTGCGGTGCGTGCGTAGGCGCGCTCCACCTCCTCGCGCAGCGTGTCCCAGATCTGGTGCTGCAGTTCGATGAAGCGGGGCTCGAAGCGGATCTCCTGGACGGAGCCGCGCGGGCGCGGCAGGTCGATGTCGAAGACCGCCTTGACCGACCCGGGGCTCGACGTCATGACGACGACGCGGTCGGCGAGTGCCACGGCCTCGTCGAGGTCGTGGGTGATGAAGACGACCGACGGACGGATCTGCTCCCACAGGGCCAGCAGCTCGGTCGACATGATCGCCTTGGTCTGCACGTCGAGGGCGCCGAACGGCTCGTCCATGATCAGGATCTTGGGTTCGTTGATCAGCGCCGCCGCCATCGCCACGCGCTTGCGCATACCGCCGGAGAGCTGGTGCGGGTAGCGGTCCTCGAAGCCCGTGAGGCCCACGCGGCGCAGCCAGTCGCGCGCCGAGGCCTGTGCCTTCTGCTTGGGGACGCCCCGGAAGACGGGGCCCATCAGCACGTTGCCGAGGACGGTCTTCCAGGGCAGAAGCGCATCGGCCTGGAACATGAAGCTGACGCCGTCGGTGATGCCGTCCACCTCGCGGCCGCCGACCTTGACCGATCCCTCGCTCGGCCGGTCCAGGCCGGACACCATGCTCAGCGTGGTCGATTTGCCGCAGCCGGTCGGACCGACCACCGCGCAGAACTGGCCGGGCTCCACGGTGAACGAAACATCTTGCAGCGCGGTGAACACCTCACCGGCGGGGGTCAAGAATCGCTTGGTGAGCCCGGATATCTCAATGCGCGCGTCGTCACGGTCCGTTCCGCCGGCGACCGGGCTCGTCGCGACATCGTTTCGCGAAGCCATCTGGGGCGGTCTCCTTCCTGGCCTCGGGGGTCGAGGAAGTCAGACGCTAGGCGCCACCCCATGTGACGTCGCTGTTTCCGACGTATCTCGCGATCGTTGAATTAACCGGGGTTCTGCTCGTTCAGCTCACGGCCGCCAGGGACTCCGCCCGCCACACGATGTGCACGTTGAACGTGGTTCTGCGCATTCTGCTCAGCGGCCCGGGGGTGGGCAGAATTTCGGCCATCAGGCACAATCGCGCCACGCGGGTCCGGCGCAGGGGCCGGACCCGGCACGACGTACGACAGGGGCAAAGAGGCGCCTGTGACACCCATCCGTACCTGGATCACCCGCGGCGGCAGAGGGAAGCTCTCCGCCCGCATCCTCGCCAACCAGCTGTTCATCCTCGGTCTCACCGGCGTGATCGGCTTCGTGCTGTTCGCGTTCGCACAGCGGGGCGAGCTCGACCGTTCCTACGAGCAGCGGGCGCTGGCCATCGCGCGGACCACGGCCGCCGAGCCGCAGATCCGTCAGGCCATGGCGGACGGAACCGACAACGGCGTGGTGCAGACCGCCGCCGAGCGCATCCGGAAGGCCTCCGGGGCGTCGTACGTCGTCGTGCTCGACCTGCGCGGCATCCGTCACTCGCACCCCATGCCACAGCTCATCGGCGAACCGGTGGACGAGCCGATCGAGGTACTGGACGGCCGTCCGCGCGTCGGCACCGACCAGGGCGCCACCGGGCGGTCCGCCAACGCCAAGGCTGCCCTGTACGAGCCGTCCGGCAAACTGGTCGGCGAGGTCTCGGCGGGGCTCCCCGAGCGGTACGTGCTGGGCGAGCTGTGGCGTGAGCTGCCGACCTTCGGCCTGTACGCGGCGATCGCCACCGCGCTCGGTTCGGCGGCCGCCTATCTGCTGGCGCGGCGGCTGAAGCGGACCACCTTCGGCCTGGAACTGGAGGAGATCGCCGGACTGTTCCAGGACCGCGAGGCGATGCTGCACGGCATCCGGGAGGGCGTGGTCGCCTTCGACCCCGACGGCAGGGTCACCGTGGTGAACGACGAGGCCCGGCGGCTGCTCGGGCTCGGCACCGCGCTCGGCAGCAGGCTCGAGGAGGTGCTGCCGGACGGCAGGCTGCGGCGTGCCCTGGACGGCACCCTGAGCGGCACCGACGTCAGCGTCCTGACCGACGAACACTGCCTCGTCGTCAACCGCATGCCGGTCACGCTGCGCGGCCGCGAACTCGGCGCGGTGGTCACCGTACGCGACCGCACCGAGTTGATCGGACTCCTGCGCGAGCTGGACTCCGTACGGGGGCTCACCGACGCACTGCGGGCCCAGCAGCACGAGTTCACCAACCGGATGCACACCCTGGCCGGGCTGCTGGACATCGGCGACCACGACGCGGCCTACGAGTTCGCCGTCGGGTCGGCCGGCGCCGGGCAGGCGCTGACCGAGTCGGTGCGCAGACGGATCGGGAACACGCTGATGGTCGGGCTGGTCGTGGCGAAGACCACGGTCGCCGCGGAACGCGGGGTGCGGATCGTGCTCGACGACGACTCCGCGCTCGGCCAGGACACGCCGCATCTGCGCCGGCTGCTGACGATCGTGGGCAATCTGCTGGACAACGCGGTCGACGCTGCGGCGGACGGACCGCCCCCGGCGGGCGGCCGCCAGGTGCGGCTCACCCTCACCGAGGCCCCCGACCATGTGACCGTGCGGGTGGCGGACACCGGGCCGGGGGTCCCGCCGGGCGCCGCCGAGGCGATCTTCGAGGACGGCTGGTCGACCCGGCCCGAGCGGGGCACCGCCCGGCGCGGCCTGGGGCTCGCCCTGGTGCACCGCCTGGTGCAGCGGCACGGTGGCACCGTAGCGGTCAGCGAGGGCCCGGGCGCGGTCTTCACCGTCGTCCTGCCGCTGCCGGACACGGCCCCCGCACCGCAGGGCGCACTGTTCACAACGGCGTTGCCGGTGGGAGGCGACCGCTGATGATCCGAACCCTGGTCGTGGACGACGACTTCCGGGTGAGCCACATCCACAGCGAGTACGTGAGCCGGGTCCAGGGCTTCGAGGTGGTCGGCGAGGCGGCGACCGTGGCCGACGCCCTGGAGGCGGTGCGGGCCCTGCATCCGGACCTGCTGCTGCTCGACATCTTCCTGCCGGACGGCAGCGGTCTCGATGTGCTGCGCCGGCTCACCGGCGACGAGGGCGGCTCCCGCCCGGACGCGTTCATGATCACAGCGGACCGTGACATCGAGTCGGTCCGCACCGCGATGAAACTGGGCGCCGTGGGATACCTGGTCAAGCCCTTCGGCTCGCCCGACCTCTGCGGGCGGCTGACCGCCTACCGCGAACTCCAGCACCGGGTGCACGCGCTGGGACCGGCCGCCGAGACCGAGCAGGCCGATGTGGACGCCCTGTTCAGCGCCACCCGGCCGCCGGCCGTGCCGCGGGTGCCGGCCAAGGGGCACTCCGCGCCCACCCTGACCCTCGTCCACCAGGCGCTGCTCTCCGCCCGCGGTCCCGTGTCGGCGGCCGAGGCGGCCGAACTCACCGGGGTCTCCCGGGCGACGGCCCAGCGGTACCTGTCCTACCTCGTCAAGGAGGGCATGGTGCGGCTGGAGCTCCGGTACGGGGCGACGGGGCGACCGGAGCACCGGTACCGCATCGTCACCTGACCGTCCCGTTCCCCGACCGTCGCCTTCCCGTCACCGACCTGATTTCGCCTGTGCGGAAAAGCGGACCGGGCGGGCGGCCGATCACATGTCC
This sequence comes from Streptomyces sp. NPDC001796, assembly GCF_042892355.1. Classification (NCBI taxonomy): domain Bacteria; kingdom Bacillati; phylum Actinomycetota; class Actinomycetes; order Kitasatosporales; family Streptomycetaceae; genus Streptomyces; species Streptomyces sp. NPDC001796. The sequence goes on from NZ_JBIAUC010000010.1 coordinate 155,410, forward strand.
TGGGTGTGACTTGCGTCTGACCTGGTGAGACACGCGGCCGATGCCGGGGTGTTGACCGTACGATCGGGCAATGCCTGACACGACCGAAACCACGCCCGGCTGGCTGACTCCCGACGAGCTCGAGCTGGCGCGAGCCCGCATGCCGATCCTGTACGTGGAAGCCGTGCCCGTGCGCGTCGACGACAGCGGTGAAGTCACCAGCATCGGACTGTTGCTGCGGATAGGGCCCGACGGGACCGTCAGCCGCACCCTCGTCTCGGGTCGGGTGCTGCACCACGAACGGGTCCGTGACGCCCTCCTGCGCCATCTGGAGAAGGACCTCGGACCGGTGGCGCTGCCCCGCGTTCCCCCCTCCCTCCAGCCCTTCACCGTCGCCGAGTACTTCCCGACACTCGGGATCACCCCGTTCCACGACCCCCGCCAGCACGCCGTGGCCCTCGCCTACATCGTCCCGGTGGCCGGTGACTGCCGTCCCCGCCAGGACGCGCTGGACCTGGAGTGGTTCAGCCCCCAGGAGGCCGCGTCGGCCGTGGTCCAGAACGAGATGCCGGGCGGCCAGGGCGTCCTGCTCAAGCAGGCCCTGGCGCACATCGGCTGCCTGCCCTGAGCCACTGTCGGACCTGAGCGACGCGACCGCCGGCCAGGTGCCCCGACGGTGCCGGGCCGGTGGTCGCGTCAACGGCGGTGTCGCGTCCGAGAGCCCCGCGTCCGGAGCTCTCAGTGCGCCGCGTCCAGCCGCGCCCTCTGCTCCGCGGTCAGTTCGAGTTCCACCGCCGCCAGGTTCTCCTCCAGCTGCGCCACCGACGAGGCCCCGGTCAGCGGGATCACCGGCAGATCACCGCCGATCTGCCAGGCCAGCACCACCTGGCTGACACTCGCCCCGGTCTCCCGCGCCACCTCCCGCAGCACCGCCAGCCGCGCCGGGGTTCCCGGGTGGTCGAAGTCACGGGGCAACGGGACGTCCTGACGTGCGTAGGCGCCCTTGAGCAGCGGTGAGTACGCGACCAGGGTCAGGCCCGGCTCCGCGCGCAGATAGCTCAGCAGCTCCGCCGTGGTGCCGCCGAGGCTGCCGTCCGGGAAGATCTCCTCGGGGATGTCGGTGCGCGGGCGCAGATAGCTGTGCTGGTACTGCAGCACCTCGTAGCCGGGCAGCCCGGCCGCCGCCGCGAGGGCGCGGGCGCGCTCCACCCGCCAGACGGCGTGGTTGCTCACGCCGAGCAGGCCGACCGTGCCCTCCGCGACCAGTTCGGCGAACCCCTCGACGGTCTCGCGCAGCGGCACCGTGCGGTCCTCGATGTGCGCGTACAGCAGGTCGAGCCGGTCAACACCGAGGCGCTCCCGGCTGCGTTCGGCCGCCTCCCGGATCACCTTCGCCGACAGGCCCTCGGCATTGTCGACATAGCTCGTGCCGGGGGCCGGCGGGCGTGCGCCGAGCTTGGTGGCGATCACGATCTCGTCGCCGATGCCGCGGCTGCGGCGCCAGCGGCCGAGCAGTTCCTCGCTCTGACCGCCCTGGCCGCCGTCGGTCCAGAAGGCGTAGTTGTCGGACGTGTCGATGAAGTTGCCGCCCGCCTCGACATAGCGGTCGAGGACGGCGAAGGAGGTCTTCTCGTCCGTCCGGGAGCCGAACAGCATCGCACCCAGCGCGAGCACGCTCACCCGGCGGCGGGTGTTCGGATCGGTGCCGATCGTCCGGTACTTCATGGTGCTCCTCCCGTCGCGACCCGCTGGTGCGGGCTCGGGCGGGAGTCTTCAGCTTCAAGTGCGCTTCAAGTCAAGGGCCGTGGCGCGCCGGGGAACGGCGGGAAGGCGTGACGTCTGTGCGGCAGCGTCGCCTGCGCGGCGGCCTCCGACGCGCATCTGGCCTCCGCGCAGAGCCATGTGACATAGTACTGACCGTGAGTCAGCGACTGACCTGCGATGTCGTGGTCGTCGGCGCCGGGATGGTGGGCGCCGCCTGTGCGCTGTACGCCGCCCGCGGCGGTATGGACGTCGTCCTCGTCGATCGTGGCCCTGTGGCCGGCGGCACGACCGGCTCCGGCGAGGGCAATCTGCTCGTCTCCGACAAGGAACCGGGGCCCGAACTGGAACTCGCCCTGCACTCCCTGCGCTTGTGGCGGCAGCTGGCCGAGGAGCTGGGACCGGCGATCGAGTACGAACCCAAGGGCGGTGTCGTCGTCGCCTCCTCCCCCGAAGGGCTCACCGCCCTCGCGGACTTCGCGGCCGGGCAGCGGGTCGCCGGGGTCGAGGCGGAGGTCGTCGCCGCCGACCGGCTGCACGACCTTGAGCCGCACCTGGCCCCGGACCTCGCGGGCGGCATGCTGTACCCCCAGGACTGCCAGGTGATGCCGACGCTGGCCGCCGCGCACCTCGTACGCGCGTCCGGTGCGCGCCTGCTGACCGGGCGGGCCGTGACCGAGGTGCTGCGCACGCCGGAGGGAGCCGTACGCGGGGTGCGCACGGCCGGCGGTGACATCCTCGCCCCAGCCGTGGTGAACGCCGCCGGTACTTGGGGCGGGCAGCTCGCCGCGCTGGCGGGAGTGCACCTGCCGGTCCTCCCCCGACGCGGGTTCGTCCTCGTCACCGAGCCGTTGCCACGCCGGGTGCGGCACAAGGTGTACGCCGCCGACTATGTCGCGGACGTGGCCAGCGACTCGGCGGCGCTGCAGACCTCGCCGGTCGTCGAGGGCACGGCCGCGGGTCCCGTCCTGATCGGGGCGAGCCGTGAGCGGGTCGGCTTCGACCGGTCGTTCTCCCTGCCGGCCCTGCGGGCGCTGGCGGGCGGTGCGATCCGGCTGTTCCCGTTCCTGGAGCGGGTGCGGGCGATGCGGACCTATCTCGGCTTCCGGCCGTACCTGCCCGACCATCTGCCCGCCATCGGCCCGGACCCCAGGGCGCCGGGGCTGCTGCACGCCTGCGGTCATGAGGGGGCCGGGATCGGACTCGCCACCGGGACCGGGCAGTTGGTCGCGCGGGTGCTGAGCGGCAGGGCGCCGGAGCTGGACCTCGGACCGTTCCGGCCGGAGCGTTTCGAGCGGGAGGCCGTGTGAATCCCCTGGAGCGGGCCCGGGCCCGGCCGGGCTCCGCCTTCACGGTGACCTTCGACGGCCGTGAGATCGAGGCGCTGCCGGGCCAGACGGTCGCGGCGGTGCTCTGGGCGGCGGGCGTCACCTCCTGGCGCACCACCCGGCGCGAGGGGCGTCCACGCGGCGTCTTCTGCGGGATCGGCGTGTGCTTCGAGTGCCTGGTGAGGGTCAACGACCGGCCGAACCAGCGCGCCTGTCTGGTGCCGGTACGGCCGGGCGATGTGATCCGTACGCAGGAGGGGACGGGGCATGCGGACTGACCTCGCGGTGATCGGCGCGGGCCCGGCGGGGCTCGCCGCGGCGCTCGCGGCCGGGGCGCGCGGCGTACGCGTCACGCTCGTCGACGCGGCCGCCGAGGCGGGCGGCCAGTTCTACCGGCAGCCCGCCGCGGGACTCGGCGCGCTGCGCGCGCGGGCCCTGCACCACCAGTGGCGCACCTGGTTGCGGCTGCGCGAAGGACTCGACCGGCACCTCGCGGCCGGACGCGTCAGCCACCTGGCGGATCACCATGTGTGGTGCGTGGAGAAGGAGTCCGAGGGGTTCACCGTGCACGCCCTGCTCGGGCCCGAGCAGGAGCGGCCGGTCGCCGTGCGGGCCCGCGCCGTGCTTCTGGCGACCGGCGGCTACGAGCGGGTGCTGCCCTTCCCCGGCTGGACGCTGCCCGGGGTCGTCACCGCGGGCGGTGCCCAGGCCATGCTCAAGGGCGGACTGGTGGTGCCGGGCCGCAGGGCGGTCGTTGCCGGGACGGGGCCGCTGCTGCTCCCGGTCGCGACCGGGCTGGCGGCGGCGGGGGTGACGGTCGCCGCGCTCGTGGAGTCGACCGGCCCGAGGGCCTTCGTACGGTGCGCCGGGGCCCTGGCCGCCCAGCCCGGCAAAGCGGTGGAGGCGGCGGCCTACGCGGCCCGGCTGCTGCGGCACGGGGTCCGGATCCTCGCCCGGCACACCGTGGTCGAGGCCCAGGGCACCGACCGGCTGGAGGCGGTGACCGTCGCCGCGCTCGACGGGGGCGGACGGGTCCGGGCGGGCACCGCGCGCCGTGTCCCCTGCGACGCCCTCGCCGTCGGGCACGGCATGCTCCCGCACACCGACCTCGCCGAAACCCTCGGCTGCCGCATCGACGGGACGAACGTCGCCGTCGACGACGAACAGCGCACCGACGTCCCGGGGGTCTGGGCGGCGGGCGAGGCCACCGGGATCGGCGGCGCGGCGCTCGCCCTCGCCGAGGGGCACATCGCCGGGCGGTCCATCGCCGCTCGGCTCGCCGGTGCCGTGCCCGATCCACAGGGGTGGGAGCGCGCCGCGCGGAGCCGGGCGGCGCTGCGCGGATTCGTCTCGGCGCTCGACGACGCGTACGCTCCGCCCGCCCGCTGGGCCGAGCGGGTCACCGACGACACCGTGGTGTGCCGTTGCGAGGAGGTACGTGCCGGGAGCGTACGGGAGGCCGTCGCCCTGGGCGCCGGTGATCTGCGGACGGTGAAGCTGCTGACCCGGGCCGGAATGGGCTGGTGCCAGGGCCGGGTGTGCGGGCCCGGGGTGGCCGGGATCGCCGGGTGCGCGGAGGCGGTGGCCCGGAGGCCGCTCGCGCGGCCGGTGCCGCTGGGGGTGCTGGCCGGGGACCCCGAAGAGGACCGCCGGCAAGAGGACCGCCGGCAAGAGGACCATCAGTAACATGTCACACGTCACTGAGATGGGGTATCGCGTATGACCGTTCCGCAGCACCGCCCCTGGCACGGCGTTCTCGTCGCCACCGCCCTTCCGCTCACCGACGGACTCGCCGTCGACCACGCCAGGTTCGCCGACCACTGCGCCTGGCTGGTGGAGAGCGGCTGCGACGGTGTCGTGCCGAACGGTTCGCTCGGCGAGTACCAGGTGCTCACCCCCGAGGAGCGCGCCCGGGTCGTGGAGACCGCCGTGTCCGCGATCGGCGGGGCCAGGGTGATGCCCGGTGTCTCCGCGTACGGATCGGCGGAGGCCCGCCGCTGGGCCGAGCGGGCACGCGACGCGGGCTGCGCCTCGGTGATGCTGCTGCCGCCGAACGCCTACCGCGCCGACGAGCGGTCCGTGCTCGCCCACTACGAGGAGGTGGCGAAGGCCGGGCTGCCGGTGGTGGCGTACAACAACCCCGTCGACACCAAGGTCGACCTCGTCCCCGAACTGCTCGCGAAGCTGCACGGCGAGGGGTTCGTCCACGCGGTCAAGGAGTTCTCGGGCGACCCCCGCCGCGCCTACCGCCTCGCCGAACTCGCCCCCGAGCTGGAGCTGTTGATCGGTGCCGACGACGTCCTGCTGGAGCTCGCGGTCGCCGGCGCCAGGGGGTGGGTGGCCGGCTACCCCAACGCCCTCCCCCGTGCCTCGGTGCAGTTGTACCGTGCTGCGGTCGCGGGCGACCTCGACACCGCGGTGCCGTTGTACCGGCGGTTGCACCCGCTGCTGCGCTGGGATTCCCGCGTCGAGTTCGTGCAGGCGATCAAGCTGTCGATGGACGTCGTCGGCCGGTACGGCGGTCCCGTACGCCCGCCGCGCATGCCGCTGCCGCCCGAGCAGCAGGCCGCCGTGCGCGCCGCCACGGAGAAGGCCGTCGCGGCAGGGCTCGCGTAGAAGGGAAGCCGGTCATGCGCAGCAAACTCGTCCTGCACGCCGTCGACTCCCACACCGAGGGCATGCCGACCCGGGTTATCACCGGCGGTATCGGCACCATCCCCGGCGCGACCATGAACGAGCGACGCCTGTGGTTCCGTGAACACCGTGACGACGTCAAGCAGTTGCTGATGAACGAGCCACGCGGGCACGCGGCGATGAGCGGCGCGATCCTCCAGCCGCCCACCCGTCCCGACTGTGACTGGGGCGTCGTCTACATCGAGGTCTCCGGCTATCTGCCGATGTGCGGGCACGGCACGATCGGGGTGGCGACCGTCCTCGTCGAGACGGGCATGGTGGAGGTCGTCGAGCCGGTGACCACCATCCGCCTCGACACTCCGGCGGGTCTCGTCGTCGCGGAGGTCGCGGTCCAGGGCGGCGCCGCGAAGGCGGTCACCCTCAGAAACGTTCCCTCCTTCTGCGTGGGCCTCGACCGCAAGGCCACCCTGCCCGACGGGCGCACGGTGACCTACGACCTCGCGTACGGGGGCAACTTCTACGCGATCCTGCCGCTCGCGGAGTTCGGGCTGCCGTTCGACCGCGCCCGAAAGGACGACATCCTCGCAGCCGGACTCACGCTGATGGAGGCGATCAACGCCGAGGAGGAGCCCGTCCACCCCGAGGACCCGACGATCCGTGGCTGTCACCACGTCCACCTGTACGCGCCGGGGGCCACCGCCCGGCTGTCCCGGCACGCGATGGTCATCCACCCGGGCTGGTTCGACCGCTCCCCGTGCGGTACGGGGACCAGCGCGCGCATGGCTCAGCTGCACGCGCGCCGCGAACTTCCCCTGCACACCGAGTTCGTGAACGAGTCCTTCATCGGGACGCGGTTCACCGGGCGCCTGCTCGGGACCACGGAGGTCGCCGGACGCCCCGCGGTGCTGCCCAGCTTCACCGGGCGGGCGTGGGTGACCGGCACGGCGCAGTACCTTCTGGACCCGGAGGACCCGTTCCCGGCGGGGTTCGTGCTGTAGCCACCTGCCGCAGCGGCCCGGTACGGGAACGCCGGGGCACTGGGACACTGGTGCCGCGTGACATTGCACCCTTCTAGGAGACAGAAACACCATGGTCGCCCCGCGCCCCAGCTCGCCCTCCCCCGCTCCCGCCCTGCCCACGCTCGGCGGCAAGAAGAGCAGTTACCGCGAGCGGGTCGCCGACGCCCTGCGGGCCGCGCTGATCGCGGGCGAGCTGCGCCCCGGCGAGGTGTACTCGGCGCCGACGCTCGCGGCCCGCTTCGGCGTCTCGGCGACCCCGGTGCGCGAGGCGATGCTCGACCTGGTCAAGGAGGGCCTGGTCGACACCGTCCCCAACAAGGGCTTCCGCGTCACGGAGGTCTCCGAGAAGCAGCTCGACGAGTACACCCACATCCGCTCCCTCATCGAGATCCCCACCACCGTGGCGCTGGCCCGGACGGCCGACCGGGTCTCGCTGGAGGCCCTGCGCCCGGCCGCCCGGGAGATCGTCACCGCGGCGGCGGCCGGGGACCTCATCGCCTACGTCGAGGCCGACACCCGCTTCCATCTCGGCCTGCTGGCCCTCGCCGGCAACGCGCACCTCGTCGAGGTGGTCGGTGACCTGCGCAAGCGGTCGCGTCTGTACGGGCTGACCGCGCTCGTCGAGGCCGGCCGGCTGCTCGCCTCCGCCCAGGAGCACCTCGAACTCCTCGATGCCCTGCTCGAACGGGACGAGGACGCCGTACGGGCGGTGATGACCCGTCACATCGGACATGTCCGCGGCCTGTGGGCGGCCCACGGCCGAGACCAGGACCGAGCGCGCGACTGACCACGCCCGCGCGGCCCCGGTCCGGGTCGGCGGCATCGGCGGCATCGGCGGCTCACCGTGGCAGACACAGAACGGTGGCCGCCCATGTCCCGCGGCAGCGGCGTGTGGTAACCGCATCCCACATCAGCGGCGTGTCGTCGATGACCACGGCGATCCTGCTCCTCGTCCCGGCCGCGAGCGTCCCCGGAAGCGTCACGCTGCCCTTCTGGTCCTGGTCGAAGGAGACCGGGCCGAGGTCGGTGACCCTCCCGCCCGGCGCGAACACGTAGACATGGCCCGTGGTGTTCGCGTGCAGGGCCTTGCCCGCGGGGTCCGACGCCGCCGCGTCCAGCGACACGGTGGCCTCCACCCCGATCCGGTTCGTCGAGATGAGACTCTTCGACCGCTCGGCCTCCGTCAGGTCCGCGGCGAAAGACTTCGCGCAACATCACGGCGACCCGGCCTCGACGCAGGGCGCCGTCCGCCCTCCCGTGCAGGCGCGACACACCTGGCGGCAGCGCGGCCGACCCGCTCCGCGACCGCCGTTGTGCGCAATCCTGGGCCCGGGTACACCGCCCACAGGACCAGTGGTGCGCAGGCGCCGGGCCGCGACTCTCCGAGGAGGACGCATGACCACCCTTGCCGACCCCGTCCCCGGCGGGCGCCCGGGTGACGTCGAGCGGGCCAACGCGCTGGTGGTGGAGCTGTCGGCGCGGGGTGTGCACGGTGTCGTCCTGGCGTACGTGGACACCGCGGGCATCGGCCGGGTGAAGACCGTCCCTACGGCCCGGCTCGCGCGTGCGACCGCCTGGGGGGTGGGAATGTCCCCGGTGTTCGACACCTTCTTGGCGAACGACTCCATCGTCTCCACCGACGTGCTGGGCTCACCGGACGGTGATCTTCGTCTGTATCCCGACCTGGACCACCTGGTGGTGCTGTCCGGACAGCCGGGCTGGGCCTGGGCCCCGGTCGACCGGATCACCCAGGAGGGGGAACGGCACCCGGCGTGCAGCCGCAGCTTTCTGCGCCGTGTCGTCACGGACGCGGCCCGGGACCACGGCATCACCTTCAAGGCGGCCATCGAGGTCGAATGGGCGGTCGGGCAGGGAGCCGCACCAGGGGACGCGTTCGACCCCGCCACGTCCGGCCCTGCCTACGGTGCCGCCCGGCAGGTCGAACTGAGCGACTACGCGGCCGAGTTGCTGGCGGCGCTCGCGGCGCAGGGCGTGGACGTCGACCAGATCCACCCCGAGTACGCGCCCGGGCAGTTCGAGATCTCGGTCGGCGCGCTCGACCCCGTGGCCGCCGCCGACCGGAGCGTGCTGGTACGGCAGACCATCCGGGCGGTGTCCCGGCGTCATGGGCTCAAGGTCTCCTTCTCACCGGCGGTCTCGGCGGAAGGCGTCGGCAACGGCGGGCACGTCCATCTCTCCGCCTGGCGTGACGGAGCGAATCTGCACGCACATGGCGAACGCCGCTACGGCATGACCGCCGAGGCGGAGTCGTTCGCCGCGGGCCTGCTCGCCCACCTGCCGGCCCTCACGGCGGTGACCGCCCCGAGCCCGGCGAGCTATTTGCGCCTCAAGCCCTCGCAGTGGGCCGGCGTCTTCACCGTATGGGGTCGCGAGACCCGCGAATCCGCGGTGCGCGTCATCACCGGTACGGCGGGGACGCGCAGCCGGGCGGCGAACCTGGAGGTGAAACCGGTCGATCTGGCCGCCAACCCGTATCTGGCGCTCGGATGCCTCATCGCCGCCGGCCTCGACGGGCTGCGGTCGTCCTCGCCTCTGCCCGGGGAGATCACCGGAGATCCCGCACGGTTCACCGCCGAGGAGGCGGTGGCCCGGGGCGTGCGCCGGCTGCCGACGTCACTCGAGGAGTCCGTCGGGAACTTCCGCGAGGACGAACTGCTTCGCACCGCGTTGGGGCCGGTCCTGGCGGACGCCGTGATCGCCGTACGCCTCGGGGAGATCGCCGCGGTGGCCGGGCTCGACGACGAGCTCGTGGCAGCGGCGTACCGGTGGAGGTACTGAGAAGTACTGAGGCTGAGAAGTACTGAGACTGAGAAGTACTGCGAACCACCGGGAACGGAACCACTGCGAAGTACCGAGCAGAGGCGCCACAGCGGATGCCCGCCGACCACCCCAGGAGGCCGCCCAGCCGTGAGCAGCTCACCCGCACCCGCCACCGGGCCGGTCCACGAGGCCGTCGCCGGTCTGCCCCTCGTCGATCACCACTGCCATGGCGTCCTCACCGCCGATCCGAGTCCGCAGACGTTCCACTCCTTGATGACCGAAGGCGACGTTTGGCCCGGCAGCGGCATCACCCCCTTCGACAGTCCCGTCGGCGTGGCCGTCCGCCGCCACTGTGCTCCTCTGCTGGACCTGCCGCGGCACGCTCCCGCCAAGGAGTACCTGGCGCGTCGGGCCGAGTTGGGCTGGCGCGAGGTGAACCGCAGGTTCGTCGCCGCTGCGGGGACGGACGTGTTCTGCGTCGACACCGGCTACACGCCGCACCGCCTCACGACACCCGCGGAGCTCGCCGGCGCCGCGGGTCGTCCGGGGGCGACCGCGTACGAAGTCGTGCGCCTGGAGGCCGTCGCGGAGGCCGTGGCAGCAGAGGGAGTGGAGCCGGACGAGTACGCCTCGGCGTTCGTCGCCGCCACGCAGGACGCCGTGGACGAGCGGCGCGCGGTGGCCGTGAAGTCCGTCGCCGCCTATCGCACCGGATTCGACCTGGATCCCGGCCGGCCTTCGGACGCGGACGTCACCGAGGCGGCACGGCGCTGGCTGGCCCCGGCAGGAACCGGCAGCAGGGCTGACGGAGCCGGGAAGGAAACCGGCACCCCTCCCCGCCTGAACGACCCCGTCCTCGTACGGCATCTCCTCTGGACGGCGGTGGACCTGGGGCTGCCCCTTCAACTGCACACCGGGTTCGGGGACAACGACATCAGGATGCACCGGGTCGACCCCACCCATCTGACCGACTGGCTGCACCGCACCTCCGGCACGATCGCCGTGCTGCTCCTGCACTGCTGGCCCTACCAACGTCAAGCCGCCTATCTGGCCACGGTGTTCGAGCAGGTGTACTTCGACGTCGGGCTCACCCTGCACCACGTCGGCCCCGTCCGCGCCCGGACGATCCTCGAGGAGGCCCTCGAGATCACCCCGTTCCGCAAACTCCTCTACAGCTCCGACGCCTACGGGATCCCCGAGTTCTACCACCTCGGCGCGCTGGCCTTCCGGCGGGGCCTTACGGAGTTGCTCCAGGACCGGGTGGACGCCGACGAACTGAGCCTGCCCGACGCGCGGCGGATCGCCGCGTGGACGGGCCGCGACAACGCCTGCCGCGTGTACGGGCTGCCCCGGTGAGATTCACCGCTGCTGGGTCAGGTGCCGCAATCCGTTCTCGAGCAGCGCGAACGCGTGTTCGGCGTCAGCCACCGCCCCCGCATAGCGCTCGTCGGCCGGCTCCCCGTACGCCAGGCGTTCGGCGTTGTCCTGTGCCAGCGCCCAGTGGACCGAGACGATCTGGACGGCAGCCAGCCGCGCGGTGAGTTCCGGAGTCCCCGCCGTTTCCCGCAATGCCTCGGCGAGTGCGCGTTCGGCGCCGGTCTTGAACCGCTCCAAACGAGGGGGAGCGACGATGTTGACGGAGCGCACGACCGAGGTCGTCATAGCGGGCGCCGGCCCGACCGGACTGATGCTGGCGTACGAACTGGCTCTGGCCGGGGTCGAGACCCTGGTGCTGGAGAAGCTGCACCAGCGCATCCAGCAGGTGAAGGGCGGCGCGATCCAGCCCCGTACCGCCGAGCTGCTTCAGTCGCGTGGGCTGCTGGAGCCGCTGCTGCGGCGGGCCACACCGCGTGAGCCGGTGGGCGGGCACTTCGCGGCCCTGCCCGTGCCCCTGGACTGCACGCCCTGGCAGACCAGGCACCCTTTCCCCATCGCGATCCCCCAGTGGTAGATCGAAGAAGTGCTCGAGGAACGGGCGATCGCCGGCAAGCATCCGCTCACCGGACAGCGCACACCGGACGCCGACCTGGTCACCGAGGCCGGCCCCACCCGGCTGTCGGCGCTGTTCGGCTCGGGGCACGCCGTCCTGCTCGATCTGGCCGGAGCCGTCCCGGCCGACCTCGCGCTCCCGCCACGGGTCGACCTCGTCCGTGCCACCTGCACCGACGACCTGTGCGCCGCCGTCCTGCTCATCCGCCCCGACGGCTACGTGTGCTGGGCCGCGGACAGCTCCGCAGCCGGCGACGATTCGCTGCTCACCACCACCGCCGGCCACCTTGCGAAGGTGCAGTGAGCCGGGTGCCCACCACGGCCGGACCGCGCCCGCCCCTTACGCGGAGCGCACCCGATCACGCGGAGCACGCCCGAACCGGAGTATGCCGACAGCGCACGGCGAGGGCCGCGATGTCGTCGTCGAGCCTCCCGCCGCTGTAGTGGAGCAGGTCTTGATGGAGCCGGTCCAGCAGCTCCCGGGGCGGCGTCGGGCCTTGCTGCCGCATCCACTCCGGCAGCGGGAAGAACGTGCCGGTGCGATCCCGGGTCTCCGTGACACCGTCGGTGTAGAGCAGCATCTGGTCGCCCGAGGCGAAGGCGATGGTGTCGACGTAGTAGTGGTGCCCGAGGAGCGTCGCGAGGTTGAGGGGTGGCGAGGGGAGGCTGGGTTCGAGGATCTGGACCTCTCCCTGTCGCACCAGAACCGGCGGCGGGTGCCCGCAGTTGAGGATTCTGGCGTGCCCGCCGTCGTGACGGATCTCGGCGATGAGAGCGGTGGCGAAGTGCTCCGGACGGTCCTGGGCGGATGTCCCGGCGCTGTAGCGGGCCAGACTGATCTCCAGGCGATGGATGATGCCCATCAGGTCGGGCTGGTCGTACGCGGTCTCCCGGAAGCAGTTGATCACCGCAGAGGCCGCCCCCACCGCCGACAGCCCCTTGCCCCGCACGTCGCCGATGAGCAGCCGGACCCCGTACGGCGTGTCGACCGCCTCGTAGAAGTCACCTCCGATCCGGGCCTGCTCCTGGGCAGCCAGATACAGCGACTCGATTTCGACGTGCTGGATGCGGCGCGGCAGCGGGCGCAGCAGCACCTTCTGGGCCGCGTCGGCGACGAGCCGGACCTGGAAGAGCGCCTCTTCCCGCTGGAGTCTGAGGTGGCTCGCGTACGCGGCCGCCAACGTGACCGCGACGATCGCGGCGGCCGTGTACGGCGTCCCCAGATCGGAGTAGACGAAGCTGAGCCCGATCATCACCAGCAGGCAGCACGCCCCCAGCAGGACCGTGGGGAGCACGGACCACATCGCGGCGGCGAGAGCGGGCGCCGCGGGCAGGAGACGGCTGAAGGCGATCTGCCTGGGAGTCGCGAACGCCAGACTGGTGACGAGGACGGTGAGGACGACCGGTGACAGCAGTACGGTGTCCCGCCGGCCACCGTACGGAGGGCGGCGGCGCCGGAGCCGTCCTGACCTGATCACAAATTGCATCCTATCGGGGTGAAGCGGACATCGAGCCGCGTTGGGTGCGCGGCCGATCAGCCGCATGGAATCCCGCGCCGCGGCCCGCGGCGCCCCTCCGGTGAACGGCGCGTCCGCCGTCGTCCGGCGCTCCGCCCGGCTTCGGGAGACTCCCCGCCGCCCGCCGGGCATCCACGCGATCGGCGTGTCGTCACGGTGGCGCACTGCAAGCCGGGGCAGCGACCAACCCGGCACAGAAGGCGGCCGCGCCGACGCTCGGGCTTGATTCCTTCGCGTACCGCTGCCAGGCTCCCAACCCGGGCCGGATGTGGATCTCGGTGACCGTGTGGCTTCTGCCCCCGGTTCCCTCGATCGCCTCAGGCCCCGGAGGAACAGGACCCGACAGCGACTCAGCGAGTGACCGTGACGACCGACAGCGACGAGTGGACTCCGCGTTCCGCGGGCCGGATGCGGACGACTTCCTCGCCGGGGCTGACGGTCGTCGGGCAGTTCCGGCCGCGCGCGGCCGTATGGACGGCCGTGGCAGGCATCGCTCTGTTCGCGCTGGTCGGCGCGAGCGCGCCGAACCACAACACACTCAGGGTGCCGACCACCTGGCTTCGGTTGCCCGCCATGCCCGGCGCCGCCTCCGCGGCGGTCACCTACGCGGCCATCGTGCTGTCGTGTCTCGGGACGCTCAGCCTCCTCCGCGCGCACGGACAGGGCTGGAGACCACACCCGCGGATCCTGTTCGGCGCCGGCACACTCGCCGTGCTCGTCGTCGCCAACCTCACCCCGGTCGGCTCCTCCGACATGGCCAGTTACGCCGCGTACGGCCGTATCGCCGCGCTCGGCGCCGATCCGTACGTGACGACCCCCGCCCAGTTGGGCGGCGCCTACGCCCATCTGGTGAGCGAGGGGTGGCAGTACACCCCGTCCGTGTACGGGCCGGTCGCCACCTGGTGGCAGGCCGCTGGGGCGTTCGTCGGCGGTGACCGGCCGTGGCTGACGATATGGGCGCTGATGCTCGCCAACGCAGCCGCGTTCCTGGGCACCGGCTACCTGCTGATCCGCACGGCCGACGATCCGGTCCGGGCCGGACTGCTGTGGATCGCCAACCCGCTCCTGATCGGCGTGCTGGTGGCTGGCGGGCACCTGGACACCATCATCGCGTGCCTGACCGTCTGCGCGATCCACTTCGTCCGCAGGGCCACCCGATGGCACCACGACCTGATCGTCGGGGGGCTGGTCGGCCTGGCCTGCGGTGTCAAGATAAGTGCCGCTCTGCTCGGCGTCGGACTGGCCTGGCCGTTGCTGCGTGCGGGCGCCTGGCGTCAGACCGCCCGGCTGACGTTCGCGGCCACGCTGACGCTCGCCGCCCTCTACAGCGCGTACGGTGTGCACGCCCTCGCCCCGCTCTCCGACGCCTCCCAACTGGTCTCCACACCGTCGTTGTGGGCCGTGTTCGAGAAGTTCGGCGCCTGGTTCCTGGGCCCTCGTGGGGCCGCGACCGCCACCGGCGTCCTGTGGCCCGTGGTGATGCTCGCGCTGGCCTGGGTACTGCACCGCCGCGTCCCGGCGGGCGTTCCCGCCGTCGTCGCCGTACCGTTCGCGCTCACCTTCGCCTGGGTGCTCGCGGCACCGTGGACGATGCCTTGGTACACGGCTGTCGCCTGGGCGTCGGCGGCCTTGTTCCGCCAAGGCCGCCTCACCCGGTACCTCGTCGTGACCACCGCGCTCCTGACCCTGTCCCACAACAGCGGCGGTCACGGCTGGACCCTGTGAGCCAGTGGGATGTCGCGGACGCCCGCCGACACGGGAGTTCGCCTCAGGGTTGCCGCGTCGACCGTCAGCCGCCGTCCCCTCCCGGTCTTGCCGGGAAGGGACGGGAGGGAGTGAACGTGACGGGCAGGCGCTCGGGGCCGCGCAGGCCGCCGGGCCTCCATCGCAGCTCGTCCGGCGGGACGGCCAGGGCGAGACCGGGGAGGCGGCGCAGGGCGGTTCCGATGGCGACCTGGCCCTCCAACCGGGCCAGCGGCGCGCCCAGGCAGTAGTGGATGCCGTGCCCGAACGCCAGGTGGGCGTTGTCGCGACGGGTGATGTCCAGACGATCGGGGTCGGGGAACCGTGCCGGATCGCGGTCGGCGAGGGCTGAGGCCACCAGCACGGTGGCGCCGCGCGGGATCCTCACGCCCGCGATCTCGACGTCCTCCCGCGCGAAACGGGCGATGCCGGGGTTGACCGGTCCGTCGTAGCGCAGGAACTCCTCGATCGCGTCCGGCAGCAGCGCCGGATCGTCCCGCAGCAGCTGAAGCTGGTCGGGATGGGCGAGCAGTGCGGCGATGCCGCCGCCGATGAGGTTGACCGTGGTGATGTAACCGGCCACCAGGAGCAGGAACGCCATGGCGATCAGTTCTTCCTCGTCCAGCCGCTGCTCCTCGTCACGCGCGGTGATCAGAGCGCTGAGCAGGTCGTCCTCGGCGTTGGCGCGCTTGGCCTCCAGAAGCTTGGTCAGGTACGCGCGCATCTGCTGCCAGGCACCGTCGACCACGGCAGGATCCGGCGGCTCGGGTCCCCGGAGGATCATGTCGTCGGTCCACCGCTGGAAGTCGTACCGGTGCGTCGTGGGCACCCCCAGCAGTTCGCTGATCACGGTGACCGGAAGGGGCAGCGCGAAGTCCGCGACCAGGTCCGCGTGGCCTTGCTGCACGATCGCGTCGAGCAGCCCGTCCGTGATGGCCTGGACGCGGGGCCGCAGCTCGGCCACCCGGCGCGCGGTGAACGCCTTCGAGACCAGCCGGCGCAGGCGGGTGTGGTCGGGCGGGTCCGCCCGGAGCATGGTGCGCAGCATGGACTCGCGCTCCGTCGCGGGCAGCTGTTGCAGCAGACGCGGGTCCGACGCGTCGTGGACGTCGCTGCTCAGCCGCGGATCGGAGAGCGCGGCGAGGCCGTCCTCGTAGCGTGTGACCAGCCAGGCCTCCAGGCCGCCGGCGATGACCGCGCGCCGCACCGGGCCCTCCTCGCGCAGCTGCCGGTAGAACGGGAACGGGTTTGCCACGAAGGCCGGGTCGGCATAGGGAAGGAGGATCGGCTGCTCGCTCATCGTGGTCTCCCGAAGTGCGTCGAAGTGCTTCACAGAACGTCTGGGTTGGCCACGGGCTGTGTGGCGGATTCAGCAAATTTTGAAGATATATGTCCAAGTATGGTGAGGCTGCGGTTCACGCCGAAGCGGAGGATCTGATGGAGCGGACCACGTGCTGCGTGGTGGGTGGCGGCCCCGCCGGAATGGTCCTCGCCCTGCTGCTGGCCCGGTCCGGCGTGGAGGTCACCGTCCTGGAGAGGCACGGCGACTTCCTGCGCGACTTCCGCGGTGACACCGTGCATCCCTCGACCCTGGCCCTGCTGGACGAGTTGGGGCTCGCCGAGCGGTTCGCCCGGCTGCCGCAACGGCGGGTGAGGACCGTTCAGTTGCCGATCGGCCCGGACGGTTCACTGGTCACCGTCGGAGACATCGGCGCGCTGAGGGGCACGTACAACTACATCGCCATGGTGCCGCAGTGGGACCTGCTCGACCTCCTGGCGGACGAGGCCCGGCGGGAGCCGTCGTTCTCCCTGCGGATGAACACGGAGGCGACGTCCTTCCTGGTGGAGCGCGGAAGGGTCACGGGGGTGCGGTACCGCACGTCCGACGGCCGTACCGGTGAGCTGCGGGCCGCCCTCACCGTCGCCTGCGACGGCCGGGGCTCGCTGGCCAGGGCACTGCCCGAACTGCGGCTGCGGCAGTTCCCCTGCCCCATGGACGCCTGGTGGTTCCGGCTGCCGCGGCGGCAGGAGGATCCGCAGGGGCTCGTGGGAGGCGTCGGCGACCGGCTCCTCACGGCCATGATCGACCGTGGGGACTACTGGCAGTGCGCCGTGCTGATCCCCAAGGGATCCGATGGCCGACGCCGTGCGGCCGGCCTGGAGCGGTTCACGGCCGACTTCACGGCCGCCGTCCCCTGGCTCGCCGACCGTGTGCACACCCTGCGGTCATGGGACCAGGTGAAGCTGCTCGACGTACGCCTGGACCGCCTGAGGCGCTGGCACCGCCCGGGTCTGCTGTGCATCGGCGACGCGGCGCACGCGATGTCACCGGTCTTCGGCATCGGCATCAACCTGGCCGTGGAGGACGCCGTGGCGGCCGCGCGGCACCTCGTCGAGCCGCTGCGCGCGGGCACGCTCGGCCTGCGTGACGTACGCGCCGTGCAGCGCCGCCGTCGGCCCACCGCGGCCGCGACCCAGGCGCTGCAGCGGACCGCCCATGCCCGGGTCATCGAACCGCTGCTGGCGGGCCGCCCGCCCTTCGGGAACCCCGGGCGGGCACAGCGTATGGCCGGCCTGCTCACCACCTCGCGGTGGCTGAGTCGGGTGCCGGCGTACTTCCTCGCCTACGGCGCCGTGCGCGAGCGACCGCCTGCTGCGGCGGTTCGCTGAGGGTCGGTTCGTTCTCCGTCGAAGCTCTTCTCCGCCCTCTTCTGACTCCAGCCCAGCGGCGATGAAACCGCCGCCCTTCAGACCAAGCGGCCCACCGTGATTGAGGCCCACTGCGCTGCTCCTATAGCTTCGCGGCCCGGCCGGCGACGCATCCGGCATCGTTCAGAGGACCGATCAGACCTGCCGAATCATGCGGGCCGGGCCTCCCGGCCCGGGTGAGCACGGACAGTGATGACGTCGGTCACAGTCCGCTGTCCGCCCGAACCGGGCACTGCAGGCGGTCCACACGGGCAACGCTGGATGGGACAAAACGAACGGCGCCGCTGTGACCTGCGGGTTCACGTAATCCCATCAGGCATCATCGGGCGATTTCAGGCCCACTGTGGGCCACTTTGCGCCAAAAGTTGGTTGGTATAAATGTGCGGCAAGACCGGGCACGCCGTGCCCGGACCGGGTACGGAAGGCGAGGTGAGTGCGATGAACGCCGAAGAGCGTCAGAGCCGGATTCTCGCGCTCGCTCGTCACCATGGACGAGTCGAGGTCACCACCACGGCCGTCGACCTTGCTGTCGCACCGGAGACCATCCGTCGCGACCTCAGCGTCCTGGAACGCAGGGGCCTGCTCCGCCGCACCTACGGCGGCGCCTATCCCGTCGAGGGCGCGGGCTTCGAGACGGGCCTCCCCGAACGAGAGACCCTGCACGTCAAGGACAAGCGCCGGATCGCCGCGGAGGCGGTCAAGCTCCTCGGTGACGCGGAGACCGTGTTCGTGGACGAGGGCTACACCCCCCAGCTCCTCGCCGCACTGCTCCCCGGCGACCGGCCCCTGACCGTGGTCACCGCATCGCTGTCCACCGCAGCCGCGATCGTGGACTCTCCGCAGGTCACCGTGTTGCTCCTCGGAGGCCGTGTCCGGGCCCGGACCCTGGCCACGGTGGGCTCATGGGCCTGCGCCATGCTCGAGAGATTCGTGATCGACCTGGCCTTCCTCGGGTCGAACGGGATCTCCCGGGAGCTCGGCCTGACCACTCCCGATCCGGTGGTCGCCGACGTCAAGGCCAAGGCGCTGGCCGTGTCGCGCCGACGTGTGTTCATGGGGCACCACAGCAAGTTCGGCGCGAGCAGCTTCTGCCGCTTCGCCGGCGTGGGCGACTTCGAAGCCATCGTCACCGACATGGGACTGTCCAGCGCCGAGGCGCACCGCTACTCACTGATGGGCCCCCGCGTCCACCGGGTCTGACCGCTCAGCCCGCCCCCTACCGCCAGGGACGACTCCGCCGGAGCCGCGCCGACGGCACCTCCCTGCCTGCACAGTCGAACACCACCGTCTGCCCGATCCCACATCCCCCCTCGCCCTCCGCTGCACACACCCGACATTTCATGAAAGGGACGATCATGATTTCGAGACCGACTGTTCTGCGGCGCGCTGTACCGCTCGGCGCGCTGGCCATGTGCGGCGCACTGCTCACGGCCTGTGCGGGCGCGGGTGGCGCCGGAGGCGGCTCCGGCTCCCACTCCATCAACGTGCTGATGGTGAACAACCCGCAGATGGCGGACCTGCAGAAGCTCACGGCGGCCAACTTCACCAAGGAGACCGGCATCAAGGTCAACTTCACGGTGCTGCCGGAGAACGACGTCCGCGACAAGATCACCCAGGACTTCTCCAGCCAGGCCGGCCAGTACGACGTGGCGACGATCAGCAACTACGAGACGCCGATCTACGCCAAGAACGGCTGGCTCGCCCCGCTGACCTCGTACGCGAAGAAGGACACCGCCTTCGACCAGAGCGACATCCTGCCCGCCATGCAGCAGTCCCTGACGGCGTCCGGCCAGATATACGCCGAGCCGTTCTACGGCGAGTCGTCCTTCCTGATGTACCGCAAGGACGTCTTCAAGGAGAAGGGGCTGACGATGCCGGCCAACCCCACCTGGCAGCAGGTGGCCGCCCTGGCCGCCAAGGCCGACGGCGCCAGGCCCGGGATGAAGGGCATCTGCCTGCGCGGTCTTCCCGGGTGGGGTGAGGTGATGGCTCCGCTGACAACGGTGGTCAACACCATGGGCGGCACCTGGTTCGACAAGGACTGGAAGGCCCAGGTCGACAGCCCCGCCTTCACCAAGGCGACCAAGTTCTACGTCGACCTCGTGCGCGCCCACGGTGAGGCCGGCGCCCCGCAGTCCGGGTTCGCCGAGTGCCTCAACAACATGGAGCAGAGCAAGGTCGCCATGTGGTACGACGCGACCTCCGCGGCCGGGTCGCTCGAAGCCAGTGGGTCGCCGGTGGCCGGCAAGATGGGCTACGCACCCGCACCGGTGGACCAGACCAAGAGCTCGGGCTGGCTCTACACCTGGGCCTGGGGCCTGCAGAAGGCGAGCAAGCACCAGGACGACGCCTGGAAGTTCATCTCGTGGGCGTCCAGCAAGCAGTACGAGGACCTGGTGGGCAAGAAGCTCGGCTGGTCCCGCGTCCCCGCGGGCAAGCGGACCTCCACCTACACCAACCCGCAGTACGTCGCCGCGGCGTCGGCCTTCGCCGATGCCACCGCGAACGCGCTGAAGTCCGCCGACCCGAACAACCCGGGCGTGCAGCCCCGGCCCGCCCCCGGCATCCAGTTCGTCGGCATCCCCGAGTTCACCGACCTGGGCACGCAGGTCTCCCAGCAGATCAGCTCCGCCATCGCGGGCAAGACCAGTGTCGATCAGGCACTGAAGGCCGGCCAGGCGCTCGCCGAGAAGGTCGCCGCCAAGTACGCCGACAAGTGATCGCTCCCCGTTCCACCCGACGTTCCCGCACTCCCGGTCCCGCCCTCGCGGGACCGGGGGACGGGGGCACAGCGGAGACACACCGATGACCCTCACTCACTCGCTCACCAGGCGTGCCCGAGCGCCGCAGACCGCCGGGCAGGCGGCACCACCACGGCGATCCCGCGGGGCATGGGCCCGGCGGGCCCCGCTGCTCCCGGCCCTGATCTTCATGATCGTGGTCACCCAGCTGCCGTTCGTCGGCACCGTGGCGATTTCGTTCATGCGCTGGAACGCCCTCGACCCCGGTAACCGGGCCTTCGCGGGCCTGCAGAACTACAAGGACGCGGTCACCGACCCGCAGCTGCGTTCCTCCCTGCTGACGACCGTGGCGCTGACGGTCACCGTGGTGCTGGTCAGCCTGGTTCTGGGCCTCGGGCTGGCTCTGCTTCTGGACCGCCGGTTCCGCGGCCGCGGCATCGTCCGCACCATGCTGATCACACCGTTCCTCGTCGTGCCCGTGGCCTCCGCGCTGCTGTGGAAGCACGCGCTGTACAACGCCACCTACGGGCTGATCAACGGATCGCTGACCTGGCTGTGGAGCATGTTCGGCAGCGACACCGCGCCGCAGCCCGACTGGCTGTCCTCGCTGCCGCTGATGTCCGTGGAGGCATCGCTGATCTGGCAGTGGACGCCCTTCATGATGCTGATCCTGCTGGCCGGACTGCAGAGCCGCCCCATGGACGCCGTCGAGGCGGCCCGCGTGGACGGAGCGACCACCTGGCAGGTCTTCCGCTACCTCACCTTCCCGCACCTGCGCCGCTATCTGGAGCTGGCCGCACTGCTCGGCAGCATCTACGTGGTGCAGAACTTCGACGCCGTCTTCACGCTCACCGGCGGCGGCCTGGGCACCGCCAACCTGCCCTACACCGTCTACGAGACCTTCTACCAGGCGCACGACTACGGGCAGGCCTCAGCGGAAGGCGTCATCGTCGTCCTCTGCTCCCTCCTCGTAGGCAGCTTCGCGCTTCGTACCGTCTCGTCCCTGCTCCGAGAGGAGACCCGCTGATGGCCGCGACCATCGCCACCCCCGGGAGCCTTGCGTCGCGTCGCCGGAGCGGAGCGCTCGGCCTGCTGGCCTGGCTCTGCGGAGTCGCATTCTTCCTCCCGGTCGCCTGGATGGTGCTCACCTCGCTGCACAGCGAATCCGACGCCGCCACCAACCCACCGAGCCTGGGGGCGCCGCTGACCCTCCAGGGCTACCGGGAGTTCTTCGGCGCGAGCACCGGCGTCTCCCCCTGGCCGCCGCTGATCAACTCCTTCTCGGCGAGCCTCATGTCGACGCTCCTGGTGCTGGTGCTGTCCATCCCGGCCGCCTACGCCCTGTCCATCAAGCCGGTCCGCAAGTGGACGGACGCGATGTTCTTCTTCCTGTCCACCAAGATGCTGCCCGCGGTGGCCGGACTGCTGCCGATCTACCTGATCGCCCAGAACAGCGGCCTGCTCGACAACGTCGCGCTGCTGGTCATCCTCTACACCTCGATGAACCTTCCGATCGCGGTGTGGATGATGCGTTCGTTCCTCGCCGAGGTCCCCGTCGAGATCCTGGAGGCCGCCTCCATCGACGGCGCCGGACTGCCCACCGTCCTCGCCCGGATCGTCGCTCCGGTCGTCGCCCCCGGCATCGCCGCCACCTCGCTGATCTGCTTCATCTTCAGCTGGAACGAACTGCTCTTCGCACGTGTGCTCACCGGCGTCGTGGCCGGCACCGCTCCCGTGTTCCTCACCGGCTTCGTCACCAGCCAGGGCCTCTTCCTGGCCAAGGTGTGCGCCGCCGCCGTCTGCATCTCCCTGCCGGTTCTCATCGCCGGATTCGCCGCCCAGGACAAGCTTGTCCAGGGCCTGTCCCTTGGAGCAGTCAAGTGAAAGCCGCCGTCATCAGCTCGCCCGGCCAGGTCGGCGTCGAGACCGTCGACGACCCCACGCCGGGCCCCGGGCAGGTGGTGATCGAGGTCTCGGCCTGCGGCCTGTGCGGCACCGATCTCCACATCCTCCAGGGCGAGTTCGCCCCCACCCTGCCCATCATTCCCGGGCACGAGTTCGCCGGCGAGGTCGTCGCGCTGGGCTCCGGGGTACGCGACCTCAAGGTCGGCGACCGGGTGGCCGTCGACCCCTCGTTGCACTGCCACGAGTGCCACTACTGCCGTATCGGGCGCGGCAACCTGTGCGAACGCTTCAACGCCATCGGTGTCACCGTCCCCGGCGGCGCGGCACAGTACACGGTCGCCCCGGCCGCCAACTGCGTCAGGCTCCCCGAGCACGTCCGCACCGAGGACGCCGCCCTCATCGAGCCGCTGTCCTGCGCGGTACGCGGATACGACATCCTGCGCTCCACACTCGCCAGCAACGTGCTGATCTACGGCTCGGGCACGATGGGCCTGATGATGCTGGAACTCGCCAAGCGCACCGGCGCGGCCACCGTCGACATGGTCGACCTCAACGAGGACCGGCTCGCCACCGCCCGCACGCTCGGCTGCAGCAACGCGGTGACCACCGCCGACGCCCTCGTGCGCCCCCGCGGCTGGGACGTGGTCATCGACGCCACCGGCAACGCCCACGCCATCCAGGACGCCCTGGGCCGGGTCGGCAAGGGGGGTACGTACCTCCAGTTCGGCGTCGCCGACTACGCGACCCGAGCCACCATCGACCCCTACCGCATCTACAACGAGGAGATCACCATCACCGGATCGATGGCCGTCCTGCACAGCTACGAGCGCGCCGCCGAACTGTTCGCCGGTGGAGTCCTCGATCCGGAGATCTTCATCAGCGACCGGCTGCCGCTGACGGACTACGCCGAGGCCCTGCGGCAGTTCCAGGCCGGGAAGGGCCGCAAGATCCAGGTGCTGCCGTGACCGGGAGTACCGGACCCCGCCCCGGTCGAGCCCGCACCGAGCCGACGTCCGGGGCCCTGGCCGGCGGGGACACGGCAGCCCCCGGACTCCCGGCGCTCGTCATCGGCGAAGCCCTGGTGGACATCATCGCCGGTCCCGACGGCCCGTGCCGCAGCCACCCCGGTGGCAGCCCCGCCAACGTCGCGCTGGGGCTGGGCAGGCTCGGCCACCCGGTACGGCTCGCCACCCGCGTGGGACACGACCACTTCGGCAGCCTGGTCCGACAGCACCTGGAGTCCGGCGGTGTCGGCCTGGTACCGGGATCCGTGGTCGAGGCCGCCACCTCCACGGCGACCGCCGTACTCGATGCTGCGGGCGCCGCGAACTACACCTTCGACATCACCTGGGCGCTGTCGGCGGCCGTCGAGGAAGCGCTGCGCGAGGGGCCGCCGGCGCACGTCCACACCGGATCCATCGCCACCGCCCTGAGTCCGGGAGCCGACCAGGTCTTCGGCATCCTGCACGCCCTGCGGGCCTCGGCCACCGTCTCCTACGACCCCAACCTGAGGCCCGCGCTGCTCCGCCCCGCGGCGCAGGAGCGTGAACGGGTGGAACAACTCGTCGTCCTCAGCGACGTGGTGAAGGCGAGCGAAGAGGACCTGGTCTGGCTCCACCCGGGCGAGAACCCCGACAGGACGGCGGCCCGCTGGGCACGGAACGGCCCGGCGCTGGTCGTCCTCACCCTGGGAGCGAACGGCGCCCGGGCCTGGTGGCGACACGGCTGCCAGGACATCGCGCCGGTGCCCGTCCAGGTCATGGACACCGTGGGGGCGGGCGACGCGTTCATGGCCGGCCTGACCAGCCGACTGCTGCACGCCGGGCTGCTGGGCGGCGGCCCCGGAGCCGAGGCGGCGACCGCACGCGCGGCACTGCACGCGGCGACGGACACCGACCGACTGCCCGCGGTGCTCGGCGACGCGCTGGCGGTCGCCGCCCGAACGGCCGCTCTCACGTGCGCCCGTGAGGGAGCGGACCCGCCCACAGCGGCAGAACTGATGGTGTGAGCCGACGATGGCCGTCCGTCCCGCTCCGGCGTGGCCGGAGCGGGACGGACGAGCTGTGCAATCGTGCATCTGCTGCTCGGCGCGGAACTGGTTGCCGGTGGACAACGAGTAGCCGTTGCCGCTGCCATTGCCGGAGGCGGACCTGGCCGGCCGCGGTGAACGGCTGACGATCCTGCCCCCCTCGGCGGCCGATCGTCGTCGCGGAGATGCCGGCGTCCGCCTCTTCGACGGGCCCGTGGCGCGGTACGGGAGGCGCGGCACACGGTGCCGAACACCGTGAAGGCGGCGGCGCGCCCCGTATGACGGAGGCCCGGTCGCTCCACAGGAACGACCGGGCCGGACTCAGCGCCGGGTCAGGACAGCTTCCATTCCCCGGTCTGATTCGCGAATCCCGAGTCCATAGTGAACTGGACCGTCGCCACCTTCGAGCCCTTGGGGACCTCGAACACGATCCAACCCAGCGCCTTCGCGCCCGGCTTGAGCTTCACATCGGCGGACATGGACGGCCCGGCGGTGATGTCGGCCAACGTCGACTCGAACTGCTGCCCCTGCCCGTCGGCGACCTGGGCGCCGTTGGACGGGCTGTCGCTGTAGGCGGCGCTACCGGTGTTGACGAGCCGGAACTGCACGCCGACGTACCGCTTCCCGGGATCGGGGGTCATGAAGTCGTCGCTGGACTTGGCGGGGTCGACCATCTTGACGACGGTCACGTCGAGTTGGCTGCCGTCCTGCGTCCCCTTCACCGTGATGGTGTCGCCGACCTGCGCCACGTCAGGCTTCTTCGCGGCCGGCTTCTCCGTGGCCTTCTGCTGACTGCCGCCCGCGCCTGCGGTGGCGGAGGTCTTCGCCTGCGGCTTGTCCGTGACGGTGCTGCCGCCGCCGCTGCCGGCGACCGCGGCGATGATGCCGATGACGACGGCTACGGCGACCAAGCCGAGACAGCCGAAGCCGATCACCTTGCCTGCGCTGGACTTCTTCGGCGGCTGCGGCTGGAACGGCGGCGGCGTGCCGTAGCCAGGCTGCTGCGGGCCACCCCAGCCGGGCTGCTGCTGCGGGTACTGCTGCTGACTCATGGTCCCCCCATGGCTCGTGTTGTACGTGTGATGGACACGCAAAGGATCAGTATGGTTGCACGATTCACGTAAAAAAGTGGAGGGGTGGAAGCAACCTGCGTCGCCGAACTTGCGTCCGCCCTCACGCAGTACGTCCGCTCCCGCACTCCATCCGGCGTCACCCGGCGAGCACGACCGCCAGTTCCTCCGGTGAAAGAGCCGCGTCCACGCAGCTGCGCCCGCCGGACAGCCACCTCCCGCGCGTAGGCGCACCCGCTGCGGCGGGCCACGGCGAAACCGCGTCAGGGATACCTCAGGGGCGAACGGCGACTCTGGGACACACGCACATCCGGGCGACTACGGGGCGGCTACGGGCAGCTCTCACCGAACTTCACCGCGGCGAACTCCACCGGCTGCCCCCTCAACGCCGCGTCAGCGGCGGGGTTCTGGCTGCACACCTGCCAGTTCGACTCGACGAGCACCATCCGGTCCTGCCCGGACGCGTCCTTCACCGTGATCGACGTGCTCGAGTCGAGCGCATCCCGGGCGGCCTTCACGCTCTTGCCGCGGAAGTCCGGCATCTTCCCGCCCGCGGCCGACGGCGGCGCCTGGTCGTGGGCGGGGCAGGTTTCGGCGAGCTTTACCGCGCCGAAGTCCAGCTCCGTGCTGGTGGCCGCTGCGCTGCCCGCCTTCACGTTCTGGGAGCAGACCTTCCAGTCGCGGTCGAGGATCTGGTGCCGGCCTCGACCGAGGGAGTCGTGCGACTTGAGCGCGTAGAACCCGGTGGACTGGGCCGTGTCCTGGGCGGACTGGAGGCCCATGCCGACGAAATTGGGCACGGCCTTCCGGGCGGCGGTCGTGCCGACGCCGCTGCTGCCGGCGGCTGCAGCGGTGGCGGCTGTAGCGGTGGCGGCTGTAGCGGTGGCGGCCGCAGCGGTGGCGGCGCTGCCGCCACCGCTGGTCGTCTTGGTGGGCTGGCAGGCGGTGCCGACGCCGAGGACGGCGATGATGACGGCGGTGGAGGCGAGTGCTCTGCGGCTCATGGTCCCCTCTGGGTTCATTGGTGTTACATGTGCAGGACATGTGAAGGAACCGTATGGTTGCACGGACCATGGAAAAAAGTTGAGAGCCGGAGCAACTCGAACGCCCATTCCAACGTCCGCACCGGGATCGCAGAGTTCGAGGCGTCCCACAAGCGCCGAGGGAGCATTGCGGCCGACGGCAGCGAGCCGAAGCCGTGCCTACGACGGCAGTGACCACCGCTGGTTCGGTGTGCCTGCGCAGCCCCAGATCTGCAGACGCGTGCCGTTGGCAGAGCTGTTGCCGATCGCGTCGAGGCACTTGCCGGACTGCGGGTTGACCAGCTCGCCGTCGGCCTGGTGCTGCCACCGCTGGGCGCCCGTGCCGTTGCAGTCCCACAACTGGGTCTTTGCGCCGTCGGCGGTCGACCCGCCGGACACATCAAGGCATTTCCCAAGGGCTCGGACGGTCCCGTCACCGGAAAGGGTCCAGTGCTGGGCACCTGTGCCGTTGCAGTCGTACAGCTGCACCGCGGTGCCGTCGGCGGTGTTCGCACCCGCCACGTCGACGCATTTGCCGTCGATGCCGCGGATGGGGCCGGAGGTGCCGGAGGAGGAGACGATCTGCTCGGTCACCACGATGTGGCCGGGATCGGGCGAGAGTGCCGCGAGACGGCTGAACGCGCCGTCGGTGAGGTCGAGGCACACCGGCGAGGTGAAGGTGCCCCGATCGTTTATGCGAACGGTGACGGATGCGCCGTTGGCCACATTGGTCACCTTGACCAGGGTTCCGAACGGCAGCTGCGGATTGCGGCTGAGGGACGTCGCGGCGGTCAGCGCGTTGCGGTCGAAGACCTCGCCGCTGGAGGTGAAGGAGCCGGGCGGTATCTCGGAGCCGTAGTGCGTGGCCCAGCAGGTGGCGTCCGCAGACGTTGCCTTGTGGGCGTCGGCGGGTGCCGCCGCAGCGGCCGGCGACGTGGGTGCTGCAACGAAGCCGGCGAAGGCCGCCGCAGCGGCGAACGCACCGGCAAGCAGGCGGCGTGAAAGCAGGGATCGGGTGTTCACAGGATCCTTCCGAGCATGTGGGAGATGTCGGTGAGCGGGGGCGCTGCTTCACTCTGAGGGGTGCGCGTTGGCGCAGCACGGCGCGCGTCGCCGTTTCACCGTGCAGGGTTGACCGGTCCACGACCTGCCGGCTTGGTCGGGTGCCGATACCGGTGGTCTTCCGATCGCCGGATCAGACGGCGGTCGGCACCGCATGTGCCGGCGTCAGCGACAAAGCCGGTGAACAGGGTCCACTGCTGGAGTGTGCGACCGCCCGACCCGACCGGTCGGCCTTGGGTGAGCCCGGGCGACGGCAGAGGGGCCGCCGCCGGGCGGGGCGGCACCTCTGCCCCCGTGTGTCACATGGTCTGCGCCGGAATCAGGGGTAGTTGACCAGGTACGCCACGTTGTTCCCGGCAGTGACCTGGTTGCCGGTGTTGTCGATGATGTGATTGATGGTGCCGGCGCCACCCAGAACCGTGGTGACCATGCTGTGGAACTTCACCGTGGGCGTGGTGGGCACCTCGATGGCATGGCCCAGTACCACGGAGGGGTTGTCGCGGAGGTAGGCGTAGACCCCCACGCCCCAGGCCTCGTGGGAGGTGACCGAGTTGGCGACCTTGTACGAGGCGTAGCCGAGATCGCCTCCGCTGGTGGTCCAGCTGGACTGATCGGGGACGTCGTAGGGGGTCTCGCTCTGGTAGAAGTACGTGCGGCCGCCGTTGCCGTTCCAGGTGGTCTGGTACTTCTGGTAGTGCTCCACGGCCAGGCCGTACACGGTGACGTTGTTGCCGTTGACGATCAGTCCGTTGACGGCCGGGTTGGTCGTCCAGCCGACGCCGTTGGTGTGGTCCGCCCGCCACAGCCACAGGTCGTCGCCGATGACGTCGTTGCTGTTGATCACCAGTGTCCGGGTGGCCTTGCCGGCGATGTCGCCGCCGATGCGGAAGAACACGTCGTGCAGCACGATGGGGTCGGCGGTGTGAGCGGCGGTCGAGCCTGCCGGCCCGACCTGCATCAGCGTGTTGGAGTTGGTGGTGTTCGCGCTGATCAGCAGCCCGGCGATGTCGATGCCGTCGACATCGGCGGTCGTGATCGCGGTGACGCCGTTGTCCGGCACGAGGGTGGCCAGGCCCAGCCCCAGCACCACCGTGTCGGGCCGGGTGATGTTCAGCGGGGCGGACAGGTGGTAGACGCCCGGAGTGACGATCAGGTTCTTGCCCGCGGCGAGCGCGTTGTTGATCGTCGTCGCGGTGTCACCCGGCTTGACGATGTAGAACTGGCTGATCGGCAGCGAGGTGCCCGGGGCCGTCCCGTTGACCCAGTCCGGGCCCTGCACATTCGTGCGCACCGACGGGACGAACACCTGCCAGTTGCCCGAGCCGTCGACGTAGATGAACGGCTTCTCGCGCATCACCGGGCTCTGGGCGACGGTGGTGTACTGCGGATTGGGGAAGCTGGTCGCAGGGGCGCCCGTGTCGCCGACGAAGACCATGTTCCAGTTGTGCCCGGTCCAGCCGCCGTCCATGGCGGTGTCCTGGGTCAGGAACTGTTGCTGGGTCCCGGAGTTGATCTGGCCCGAGATGCGGGAGTTGCCGATGTAGCCGCCGCTGGACCAGTTGGTGGTCGTGCCATGGGTGTCGTCCCACAGCTTCATGCTGCCGTGGACGTCCATCCGCCGGAACGGGTCGGCCTGCGAGACGGCCCACATGGTGCTTCCCGAACTCGGGCTCACCGACATGTTCTCGACGTCGCGCCAGAAGTTCTGGGTGGCGTTGCCGTCGCTGGTGTGACCCTCGACGTGCACGCCGCCGCCCGTGATCGACACCTGGTCCGGTGACAGGCCGAGACCGGAGACCTGGGTGTAGTAGCCGACGGGTATGTCGACGTTGTAGGTGCCGGGGGTGAACAGCAGCGCGTTGCGCTGGGTGCCGAACTCGTTGGTCCGCTGGGTGCTGTAGACCGAGTTGATCTCCGACTGGATGGTGGACATCGGCATCGACGGATCGAACACCGTGACGTTGGGGCCGAAGTCCGGTGTGTTGGGCGGCGGGGTGACACCGCCGGAGAGCGTGAAGGACTGGGCGGCGGTGCCATTGCAGGTGTACTGCTGCAACTGGACGCCGTCGGCGGTGGACGCCGACGGCACGTCGAGGCACTTGCCGCTGTTGCGGTTGACGAAGTGGTACGTCCCGGAGGCCTCCGCGACCGGCAGCCACTGCTGGTTGGCGCCGCCCCCGTAGAGCCACAGCTGGGTCGGCGCGCCGTCGGCCGTGGATACGCCGGTCTCGTCCCAGACCTGATCGGGCGCGGAGGCCGCGCCGATCCGGTAGTAGCCGCTGTCGGTCGCGGTGAACTGCCAGGACTGGGCGCCTGTGCCGTTGCAGGTGTACTGCTGCACGGCGGTGCCGTTGCCGGTGGCAGCGGCACGCGCGTCAACGCACTTGCCGCTGCCTGCGTTGACGACGGTGGTCGCAGTGGTGGGGATGGTCGCGGCGCCGGCACTCGGTGCGGAGGCCAGCGCGATACCGGCGGCGGCCGGCAGCAGGACGGCGGTCGTGAAGGCGGCAGTGCGTCTGCGGTACCGGGGGGCGCGGACGAGCACGGCGAGAACGTCGGTCACACGTATCTCCTGGGTCGCGTTGGGGGGCGCGATGTTGATCGGACGTTAGGCGGCGCCCGACCGGCCGTCAATACAAACGAAAAGTTAAGTCGTGAATTATGCGACGGGAAGGGGGCGCGGGAGGAGATAAGTCTCAACTGTCCTTATTGCCATCGCAGTTACTGGGCGGCTTCTGGGCTGCTGTCGATCCGGACACGTCCCGTTCGACGTCATGATGTGCGGCGCTCCGCCACACCATGCCGGGACGAGGGAACACATGGATCAACTGCTGAGAGTCATGAACTTCAACGTCTCGAGTGACGGAATCGGTGCCGGTGAGCACCAGAGTCTCGAGCGGCCGTTCGGCCACGACCATCCCGAGACGTTGTTCGCCTGGGCCGGAGCCACGGCGAGCTGGCCCATGCGCACGGATCCTGGGGGGAACCGGGGCCTCGACGACTACTTCACGCGAGACTTCGCTCGCAACATCGGTGCCGAGATCATGGGCCGCAACAAGTTCGGGCCTCAGCGCGGGCCCTGGCAGGACCATGAGTGGCGCGGCTGGTGGGGGGAGGAGCCTCCGTTCCGCACGCCGGTGTTCGTCATGACCCACCACAAGCGTCCGTCGTTCACGCTCTCCGACACCACGTTCCACTTCGTCGACGGCGACCCGGCCACGGTCCTCGAACGGGCGCGGGAAGCGGCACAGGGCAAGGACGTCCGACTCGGCGGCGGGGTCACCACCATCCGGCAGTTCCTCGATGCTGACCTCGTCGACACCATGCATGTGGCCGTCTCGCCGGTGAAGCTCGGGTCCGGACTACCACTGTGGGAGTCCCCCGATGAACTGCTCGACCGGTTCCATCTGGAGGTCGTGCTCAGCCCGAGCGGCGTGATGCACCACCTGTTCTGGCGTAGGTGACGCGAGGGCCCGCTCGGGTTCAGGCTGCGACTGCGAGGGGGCGTCCGCCCCGGCGGACGCCCTTCTCGCCGCGGATGCGTCATCGAGCGCCCGGTCACGCAGGGGCGCAGCGGAATGCCGAGCACGTGGCCGAGCCGGCCGAGGACTTCGAGGGCCTGGACGGAGCGGTCGTGACCGTACTGGCCACCGTCGGCGACGCGCTGACGGAGTTCGCGGCCGGCGGTAGCGGCGGAACATCGAAGAGGCGGCGTTCGACAACGTATGGCATCGGTTCGCGCTCGCTGCCGCCGACTCCCGGATCGCTCCCGCTCATACGTCAGGGGCCCTCCGAAGAGAGCCTCTGACCTGCGGAAGCATCCGACTTCACCGTCGGGACGACAGGATTTGAACCTGCGACCCCTTGACCCCCAGTCAAGTGCGCTACCAAGCTGCGCCACGTCCCGTCGCGCTTCCGCTCGTTCCGCGGGAGTGCGCAGGTAAACCCTACCGCACTGGCCTGAGGGGCCCTCATCCGGCAGTCGGCGCCGGCTGCCGGCCGCCGCCCGTGGCGCCCTACTCCGGCGGTGTCGGCGTGTCGTGGGTGCGGTACATCGCCTGGACGTCCAGCTCCAGCTGCACCGTGGGGCCGACCACCGCGATGCCCCGGGCCAGCATCGAGCGCCAGTTCAGGGTGAAGTCCTCACGGTGCAGCTCCGCCTTGGCCAGGGCCGCGCAGCGCAGTTCCTCGCCGTACCCGCCGTTCACCATGCCCAGGTACGTCGTGTCCAGCGCGACCGAGCGGCTCACGCCGTGCATGGTGAGGGAACCCTGCAGCGTCCACTTGCTGCCGCCCCGGTACGCGAAGCGCGTGCTGGTGAAGTCGATGTACGGGAAGCGCTCGACGTCCAGGAAGTCGCCGGACCGCAGATGGTTGTCGCGGGTGGTGTTGCCGGTGTTGATGCTGGAGGCGTCGATCCGGACGTGGACGCGTGACTGCGTCATGTCCTGGGCGATCTGGATACCGCCGTCGAAGCGTTCGAAGCGGCCGTGGACGTTGGCCATGCCGACGTGCTTGGCGATGAAGCGGATCGCCGTGTGCGGCGGGTCGAAGAGCCAGGCGCCCGGCATCGGCAGCTGCTGGGCCTCGGCCGGCTGCAGCCAGATCCGCTCGGTGCGCGCCGCCGTCCCCGCCACGATCTCGACGGTCTCGCGGTGCGGCCTGAGGCCCTCCGCAGCGACCAGCAGGCTGTAGTGGCCCGGCGGCAGCGCGGCGAGGAAGAAGCCGTACGGGTCGGTCGTGCCACGGGCCGCGACGCGGTGCGTGTCCAGAGCGGTGACGGTGACGTCCGCGGACCCCATCGGCGAGCCCATCGGGTCGACGATCTCCCGTGCGACGGCACCCGCGCCGGGCGGGAGGGGGAGCGAGAGGCCCGCCGCCTCGGCCGAGGCGCCCCAGGGGCGCCGACGCCGGAGCAGTGAGAGGGCCATGATGTTCACCTTTCTTCACGGTGGCGCAGCCGTGCGAGCGGCGGCTCGGGCCACGCCGAAGCGGCCGCGCCTGCATGCGGTCCCCCCCCTTCTCGATCTTGGGTCGGATCGCGTCGCCGCGGGTGTCTCATTACGAGACAGTTCAGACGACAGGGTGCATGCGCCGTCGTGCAGCCCCTGTGCCGCAACCCCCTATGCCGCGGCGGTCTCCGGCGGCCGTCCTTCGTACGCCGCCCTCAGCACGCCCCGCACCCCCTCCGCCGTCACCGGGCGCGGGTTGGCGTACGGCTGGGCCGCCACCTGGGCGGCGGCCGCCGTCACGTCGGGCTCCGCGAGGCCGAGTTCGGCGAGGGAGCGCGGCGCGCCGAGGCGTCCGCCCAGTTCCCACAGGGCGCGCGCCACGTCCTCGGCGCCGAGCGCCCGCCGCAGCGCGGTCACCGCCTCGGGGGCCGCGGGAGCGTTGTGGGCGAGGACGTGCGGCAGCACCACCGTGTGCGTCTCCGCGTGCGGCAGCCCGAAGGTGCCGCCCAGCACGTGGCACAGCTTGTGGTGCAGCCCCATCGTGGTCGAGCCGAGACAGGCCCCGCACAGCCACGCCCCGTACAGTGCGCGGCTGCGCGCCTCGAGGTCGCCCGGGTCGGCGGCGAGCAGCGGCAGCGCCTCGGCCATCGCCCGGGTGCCGTCCTCCGCCATCAGCTGGACCAGCGGGGAGGTGTCGGGGGCGTACAGCGCCTCGACGGCGTGGGCGAGCGCGTTGATGCCGCTGGTCACGGTGAGCGGTACGGGCAGGGAGAGGGTCAGTTCCGGGTCGTAGACGACGCTGCGGGGCTGGACCTGCGGGTCGCGGCCGGTGCGCTTGGCCCCGTGTTCGGTCAACCCCCACACGGGGGTCATCTCGGAGCCGGAATAGGTCGACGGAACGGCGATCAGCGGCAGCCCGGTGCGCAGCGCGATCGCCTTGCCGAGGCCGATCGCGGAGCCGCCGCCGACCGCCACGCACCCGTCGGCCCCGGCCGCCCGCGCCGCCTCGACGCCCCGGTCGGCGATCTCGGCCGGTACGTGCATACGGGCCTCGGCGTGCAGTCCCGCGCAGGCGTCGCCGAGGGCGGCGGCGACCGACCGTGCGGTGGGCTCGCCGCGGCTGCCGGAGATCACGAGCAGCCGCCGCAGGCCCAGGCGCGCCGCCTCGTCCGGGGTCGCGGTGACGGCGGCGCCGGGCCGGAAGACGACCCGCACGGGCCGCGTCTCGTAGGTGAAGTCGGTGGTGAAGGTCATGTCGCACGCTCCAGGACGAGGTCGAAGCGGGCCTGCCGGAACGGGTTGGGTACCCCGAACTCCCCTGCCTGGAACGGGTCGTCGGTGAGCGTGAAGTCCTGCACCAGGCTCTTCTTGACCGCGAACACGGCGTCGGAGTCCAGGTAGTCGCTGCCGGCCACGAAGATGTGCGTGGTGACGGGGGTGTGTCCGTCGGCGGTGGCGATGAAGTGGATGTGTGCGGGGCGGTACGGGTGCCGGCCGCTGGCCCGTAGCAGTGCGCCGACCGGGCCGTCGGTGGGGATGGGATACGGGGCCGGTACGCAGGTGCGGAACCAGAAGCGGCCCTCGGTGTCGGCGGTGAACAGCCCGCGTCCGTTGCCCGCGGGCCGGAGGTCCGGCTGCTGCACGTCGTAGTGGCCGTCGGCGTCGGCCTGCCACACGTCGAGGACGGCGCCCGGCAGGGGTGTGCCGTCCTCGGAGAGCACCCGGCCGCTGACCACGCACGGCTCGCCGCTGCCCACCAGGTCGATGTCGTCGCCGAGTTCACGCACCGGGGACTCGGTCATGTGGAAGGGGCCGAGGACGGTCGACTCGGTGGCGCCCGGTGCGCGGTGGCCGTTCAGGGTCTCGACGAGCATGGAGACGCCGAGGACGTCCGACAGCAGGACGAACTCCTGACGGGTGTCCGTGCAGGCCTGCCCGGTCGCCGTCAGGAAGCCGACGGCCTGCTCCCACTCCTCCTGGGTGAGTCGCGTCTCGCGCACGAAGGCGTGCAGGTGGCGGATCAGGCCCGTGAGCAGCTCACGGAGCCGGGGGTCGGCGGTCGCGCCGATACTGGCGACGGCCTCCTCGGTGACCGTGTCCTGTACGGCGGTGCTGTCGATCGTCATGCCGTGCTCCTCGTCGTCCACGACCTGTCTGTCGCTCCCTCCATGCTCCCGCGTTCAGGCGTGTCCGAGGATGCGCCGCAACGCCTCGGACAGCATTTCCCCGGCATCCGGGGCGGCGGACGCGTGCCGGAACGCGACGAAGCCGTCGGGCCGCACCAGCAGGGCGCCCGCGTCGGAGATCTCGCGCAGCCGCGCCCAGTCTCCGTAGGGGTCCTCGTACTCCTGGCCCGGACCGATCACCACGGTCGCGATCCCGGTCTCCTGGGCCTTCGCCGCCCGCACCCAGCACTCGCCGCCGATGCCGGTGAGCAGGGTGAAGCGGCCCTTGCCGACCGTGTCGAGGGTGGACAGGGTGCGGGTTCCGGAGGTGATCCAGGCGTGCGGGAGCCGGGCGCCGGGGCGGGAGGAGGGCTGGTGGTACAGCTCGGGGTCGCGGGTGAAGCCCGGGTCGGGGGTGCCGTCCGGGACGATCGCGTCGGAGACGTAGCGCTGGTTGAGGTCGACGCCGTGCGCGTTGAACTCGTACACCTTGAAGGCGATCGCCTCGCGCAGCTTCGCGCGCTGCTTCTCGGCGGCCTCGGTGGCTTCCCTGCGTGCGGCGATGTTGGCCCACAGCTGCTCGGGGGTCTGCGGGGACAGCCCGTCGAGCGCCTCGAAGACGGGCGCGGTCTCGCCGATGGACCGGTTGGCGCGGGTGACGATCTGCTTGCCGACGGGGGCGCGCTCGGCGGTGTAGGACTGAAGCAGCTCGGGGCTCGCCGTGCCGTCCAGGACCAGCTTGAGCTTCCAGGCCAGGTTGTAGGAGTCCTGGATGGAGGTGTTGGAGCCGAGGCCGTTGGACGGCGGGTGGCGGTGCACGGCGTCCCCGGCGCAGAAGACACGCCCGCTCGAGTAGGTCTGCGCGTACATCTCGTTGACGGTCCACGCGGAGGACGACTTGACGGTCACCGGTATCTCGTCGTCGCCGACCAGCCTGCGGATCACGGACTCGGCGTACTCGGTGGTCAGGTCGGGGGCGCCCGCCTCGACGTCGTAGCCCCAGACGATGAGCCACTCGGTCCAGGGCCGCACGCAGCGCACCAGTCCGGCGCCGATGCCGCCGACCGTCGCTCCGGGTGCGAGGACCCAGTAGAGGGTCGAGGGGCGGTGGGCCGTGTACTTCGTCAGGTCGGCGTCGAAGACGATGTTGATGCTGCCGGCGACGCCCATCTGACCGCCCATCGGCAGGCCCGCGTCCTCGGCGACCCTCGAGCGGCCGCCGTCCGCGCCGATCAGGTACTTGGCGCGGATCTCATAGGTGTCCCCGCGCTGCCGGTCGCGGACGGTGACCGTGACGCCGTCGGCGTCCTGGGTGTGGGAGAGGTACTCGGTCTGGAAGCGCAGCTGCGTGCCGCGGGCGACGGCCGCGTTCACGAGGACCGGCTCCATGAGGTGCTGCGGCATGTCGCACATACGGGTGGGGCTGGCGAGTTCGTGCGCGGCCTGCACCAGCGGGTCGTTGCCCCAGGAGCGCACCCGACCCAGTTCCTCCCCGGCGAGGCTGGTGCAGAAGGTGGTGTTGCCCATGAGGTGCTGCGGGGTGGCCTGCCGGACGACGTCCTGTTCGACGCCGAGGTCGCGCAGCACCTCCATCGTGCGCTGGTTGGTGATGTGCGCGCGGGGCGTGTCGGCGAGGCTCGCGTAGCGGGTCACGACGAGGTTGGGCACGCCGTAGGTGCTCAGGGCGAGCGCGGCCGAGGCACCGGCCGGGCCGCTGCCTACGATCAGAACGTCGGTCTCGACGACGGTGGACACGGGGCGCTCCTGATGGGGGGGCGGACAGCGAGCGTTCATGATCTTGGGTCCGCGCGAGGGCGTGCGGGTGTCTCATTACGAGACATTGCGCCGTCCGCGTGGCACCGGGGGCGGTTGTTGCATCTTCAACCGACCCGCTACGGTGGGGACGTTGTGACCACCACAGAGGAATCCCCCGCACGCTCCGCGCTCGACCCGCTGCGTCTGGCACGCGAGCGGTTCCTGTCGGGGCGTCCGCTGCCCGACGGCGTGCCGGAGGAGGTTGTCGCCGCCTGGCGGCGCGCGAGGTTCTTCGGGGTGCCGCACGACTTGAAGGAGCCGCCCGCCGATCCGGTACGTCCGGTGGAGTCCGCGCTGCTGGAGGCGGCCCGGCCCGTGCTCGGACGGATCGCCCCGGCGCTCGGCCGAGGACGGTCGGTCCTCGTCCTCACCGACGAGCGGCTGCGGGTGCTGTGGACGGCCGGGAGCGTGGCCGGGCTCGGTCCCTGGCCGGATCTGTCGGAACGGGCGGTCGGCCACAACAGCGCGGCGCTCGCCCTGCGCACTCGGCGGCGGGCCGAGGTGCACGGGCCGGAGCACTTCCTCGACCGGTGGCAGGACGTGTCGGCGGTCAGCGTCCCGGTGTCGGCGCCATGGACCGGGCAGACGCTCGGCTCGGTGACCGTGGCGTCACAGCTGCGCGCCGGGTGCCGGCCGCATCCGGGCGCTGCGCTGGCGGAGGCGGCCGCCGCGGCGGTGGAGGCCGAACTGCTCGCCCGGGCACGGCCCCCCGAGCGGGTCCTGCTGGACGCCTATCTGCGGGCGGCACGCGGGCCGGAGGCCGCGGTGGCCGCGCTGGACGGCCTCAGCCGCCTGGTCAGCGCGGCGGCGGAGCGCATGCTGGCGCCGGAGTCCCTTCAGGCCCTGGAGCGTACAGCGGTGGCGGCACGGCACCAGGCGCACGTGCCCGCCGAGGCCGTCCTGCCCGAGGGCGCGGGGTGCACCGCGCGGATCACTCCGGTATGCCGGGACGGCGCGGTCATCGGCATCGTGGCCGTACTGGAGCCGCTGGCCGATACCCCACCGCCGGTGCCGCGCCCGGCCGTCGCCCTGGTCGGCTGCTCGGTCCCCTGGCGCCATGCCGCCGGGCGCGCCGTCGAGCTGGCCCGCTCCCGGGAGCCGCTGTTGCTGACCGGTGAGCGCGGCACGGGGAAGACCGCGCTCGCGCGGGAGCTGCTGGGCGAGCGTGCCGCACGGGTGGTCGACGCGGCGGAGAACGGGGAACTCGACCGCGCGCTCGCCGAGCTGGTCGAGGGCCGCCCTCTCCTGCTCCGCCACGCCGAACGGCTCGCCCAGTCCGGTGTGGCCGCCCTCAACACCCTGCTCGACGCGCATCCCGAGGCACCGCTGCTGGTCACCTACACGCCCGGTGCGCCGCCCGGCCCGTGTCTCCAGCGGCTCCTCGACACGCTGGCCGCCCGTTCGGTCACCCTGCCCGCACTGCGCGAGCGCCCCGAGGACATAAGGGAGTTGCTGCCGGCGCTGGCCCCGCGGCCCGCACCCGGCCGGCCGCCGTTGACCTGGGCACTGGACGCCCTGCGCGCCCTGGAGCGGTATCCGTGGCCCGGGAACGTGACCGAACTCGCGCATCTCGTGAGGGCGCTGGCGGAGCAACGCCGGGCGTCCGGGCCGGTGCGCCGGGCCGAGCTGCCGGATCCCGTGCGCGACGGACCCGCGGTCCGCCCGCTCAGCCCGATGGAGCACGCCGAGCGCACCACGATCCTGGAGGCACTGCGCCGCCACGGCGGCAACAAGGCGCGTACGGCGGCGGCGCTCGGCATCGGCCGCGCGACGCTCTACCGCAAGCTGCGCGGTTACCGGGGCTGACCGCAACGTCGTTGCAACGTGTCCGGTGCTGGGATCGTGGCGTGACCATGGACATGATTCCGCGCGTGGAGCTGACCCCTGCGGCCGCCGAGCTGGTGCGGCGGCTGCGGGAGGTCCACGGGCCGCTGATGTTCCACCAGTCCGGCGGCTGCTGCGACGGCAGCGCGCCCATGTGCTACCCGGAGGGCGAGTTCCGCACCGGCGGCTCGGACGTGCTGCTCGCGGAACTGGAGGTCGACGGGGTCGGCGAACCGGTCGGTTTCTGGATGTCCAGGAGCCAGTACGAGGCGTGGAGCCACACCCGGTTGATCGTCGACGTGGTGCCGGGCCGTGGCAGCGGCTTCTCCCTGGAAGCACCCGAAGGAGTGCGTTTTCTCATCCGTTCCCGCGTCGTCGACGCCTGAGCACCGCGCGGGACACCGCCGTCTGGTGCACTTCCCCCGAGTCCTGCGCAAGTTGACGAGACATCAGGGGGAGCTGTGACGCGTCGCGACAGACGGTTCAGAGCCGTACTGACGGCTTTGCTCGCATGGAGCGCACTGGCCGGTGCCGCCCTCGCGGGGGCCGCACCGGCCAGTGCCGCGCCGGGCGCGCGGAGGATCGCGCCGGGTGTCCAGTACAGCGAGTTCGACATCTCCGCGGCCCACGGGGTGACGCGCGCGCACCTCGTCACCGTGGACCTGCGCGATCCGCGGGTACGGGTCGACCTGCTGCATCCGCGTGCCGTGGCCGCCCGCGCCACCGTCTCGCAACTCGTCGGCGCACAGCGTGCGGTGGCGGGCATCAACGGCGACTTCTTCAACATCACCGAGACCCAGCATCCGTGGGTCCCCGCGACCGGCTCGGCCGTGGGCCCGGCGGTCGCGGGCGGGCACACGCTCAAGGCCGCCGTGCCGCGCGGTCAGCGCTTCGGACCGGCCCTGCCGCCCGGCACGAGCACCGAGGACGTGCTCGGCGTGGGCACGGACCGTACGGCGCGCCTCGACCGGCTGACCCTGGACGGCTCCGTGACCGCACCGGGCGAGCGACTGCCGCTGCGCGGGCTCAACCAGTACGCGCTGCCCGAGGGGTCGATCGGGGCGTACACCTCGGACTGGGGCAGTGTCTCGCGGCTGCGCGCCATCTGCGGGACCGACACCGACCGGGGCGGGCCGTGCAGCGCGGACTCGTACGAGGTGACCATCCGGGGCGGCCGGGTCGCCGCCACGGCCGATCATCCGGGCAGCGGCCCCATCGCGGCAGGCAGCACGGTCCTGGTGGGCCGTGAAGCGGGGGCGCAGCAGCTGCGCAAACTCTTCAAGGGCGAGAAGGTCCAGGTGCGGCACCGGCTGGTGGCGGCCGAGTCCGGGGTTCCGTACCGCTTCGCCGTCGGCGGCTTCCCGGTACTGCGGCACGGCACGCCGCTGGCCGGCCTCGACGGCAGGACATCCGCCGTGCGCACCGCGGTGGGCATCGAGGACGGCGGCCGCCGTCTGCTGCTGCTCGCCCTGGACGGCTCGGCCGCCTATCGCAGCGGCCTGACCGTCTCGGAAGTCGCCCGGACGTTGCGGATGCTGGGTGCCACGGACGGCTTCAATCTCGACGGCGGCGGCTCCACGACCCTGGTCACCCGGTCGTCGGACACGGGCGCGGTGAGCGTGCGCAACCACCCCAGCGGAGGAGCCGAACGCCCCGTCCCGGACGGGATCGGGGTGTTCAGTTCGTGAGCCTCATGGGCGCAGGCTGCTGACGATCTGCGCGGTCGCCGCGAGCCCCTGGTGGATGGTCGGGGCCATGCTCGTACTGGCCAGGAAGAAGCCGAGCAGGATGCAGACCAGTGCGTGCGAGATCTTCATGGCGTTGTTGCGCACGAAGATCACCGCAATGATCAGGAGCAGCAGCACCACTGAGATGGAAACGGCCATCATCGTCCTCCTCCGCCACGCCCACTTCGCGGCTTTCGGCCGCAAGTGTGGCGTAGCGGAGGGTTCATCCGGGCGGCTGACGTGTCCGCCGAACGTGTGGTTCTAGGACCGTTCGTGGGCGTCGAGGAACGCTTCGAGGCCCGCGAGGTCGTCCGTGTTGACGAAGTCGACCCCGGCGGCCAGCAGTTCGCTCCACAGGGCGTCCCGGGCCGGGCCCGCCGCGTCGGGGGTGGCCCAGAAGCGCACCTTCTGCCGGTGCGCGTGCGCCCGGGAGAGGATGTCGCGCAGCTGCTGCCGCTCGGCGTCGGGGAAGGGCCCCTCCCCCTGCCAGCTGAAGTTGAGGGTCCAGTTGTCGCTGATCAGTGGGACGAAGGTGGCGGGCGCAGAGCTGCCGAGGTCGCCGAGGCGGCCGTCGTAGAAGGCGTGACGCACGGTCTGCGCCTCCATCGGGACACGGGCGGCACGGTCGCCGGAGATGACCGCGGTGACCGGCCCGGGGTGCACGCGGCCGTGCGCGTACGTCGTGAACAGGTGCCGGTGGCGCCTGAGACGGCGGTCCAGTTCCAGGTAGGTCGAGGAGCCCTCGGTCTTGATGTCTATGAGGAGTTGCAGGGGGCTCGGCCCACCGCGGTAGACCGCACCGTCGTTCGCCTTGACGAGGGCGGCGAGCGGGTCGAGGTAGAGGGATTCCAGGGTGCGCCGGGGGTCCAGTTCGACGGGGTCGTGAGCGACGAGGAGCTGGTCGCCGACGAGGTAGATGTCGGCTTCCACGCTGCCGAAGCGGTGGTCGAGGGCGTCGAAGAGGGGTCGCGGGTGCTCGTAGTCGTTGTGGGCGTGGGCCCGCCACAGCGGGCGCGGGCCGCGCTTGCCCTCGCCCGCCCAGGCGTGCGCGGTGGGCAGGGCGAGCGAGCCGGCGAGTGCGGCTCCCAGGGTGGTGAGGGCTCTGCGACGGGTCGTGCCTGCCATGCTCTGCCTCCCTTGATGTGCCGTACGGGACTTCAAAGGAGTATGGGTGCCCCTGCGGCTTGGGAAGCAGGGGCCGGCGGGGAGTTGGCCGGACCGCCGTCCCTCGTTCATCTCGCTCGCCGGGCGCACACGGAAAAGCCCGCCCCGGGCCGGGCGGGCTTCTCCCGGGCGTCACATCAGGGGGCCTGGAGGTCGACCAGGTCGGCCAGCGCCTCGAGGTGGGCGCCCGCCGTGCCGTAGGCGATCGAATCCGCCTTGGCCCGCTTCAGATACAGGTGGACCGGGTGCTCCCAGGTCATGCCGATCCCGCCGTGCAGTTGCAGGGCCTCCTCGGCGGCACGGACGGCGACGGGTGCCGCGTACGCCTCGGCGACGGCGACCGCGATGTCCGTGTCCTCGCTGTCCGTGGCGAGCGCGTCGGCCGCGTGGCGGGCGGCGGCCCGCAGGCCCGCGACCTCCAGCCACAGCTGTGCGAGCCGGTGCTTGAGCGCCTGGAAACCGCCGACGGGCCGGTTGAACTGCTTGCGCTCCTTCAGATAGCGCACGGTCTCCGTCAGGCACCAGTCGGCGACGCCGAGTTGCTCGGAGGCCAGCAGTCCCGCGCCGGCCCGCAGGGCTCGTCGCAGGGCCGGTGCGGCGTCCGCGGTGACCAGGCGCCCGGGCGCGCCGTCGAGGGTGACCGTGGCCGGCGGGCGGGTGAGGTCGAGGGCCACCTGCGGGGTGATCGTGACGGCGGCCGCGTCCACGGCGTACAGGCCTGAGTCGTCCACCGGGACCAGCAGCACATCGGCTGCGGCCGCGTCGGCGACGGCGCTCAGTTCCCCGTGCAGCGCGCCGTTTTCCTGTCGTACGACGCCGTGGGCGGCGCCGGGCCCGGCGGACAGCCCGACCGCGAGCACGGCCACGGTCCGCCCGGACGCGAGCTCCGTCAGCAGCTTGGCGGCCTCGTCGCTGTCGCAGGCGAGCAGGGCCTCGGTCGCCACGACCGCGCTCGTCAGGTACGGCACCGGGGCGACCGCGCGCCCCAACTCCTCCAGGACCACGGCGGCTTCGCGGTGCGAGGCGCCATGGCCGCCCAGGGACTCCGGTACCAGCAGACCGGCGAGCCCCATGCCGTCCGCGAGTGCCTGCCACAGCGAGCGGTCGTGCGGGGCGTCCGACTCGATGCGCGCGACCACGCCCGCGGGGTCGCAGTGGTCCCTGAGGAGGTCGCGGACGGCGGAGCGCAGCGCCTCTTCCTCCTCCGAGTAGAGCAGATCGGGCTGCGTGCTCGTCGTGCTCATCGGGCCAGGTCCTTCCATGCGACGTCCTTGTCGGTGCGCGGCTCGGCGGGCAGGCCCAGGACGCGCTCGGCGACGATGTTCAGCAGGACCTCGCTGGTCCCGCCCTCGATGCTGTTTCCCTTGGAGCGGAGGTAGCGGTAGCCGGCGTCACGGCCGGTGAAGTCGACGAGTTCGGGCCGGCGAAGGGTCCAGTCGTCGTACAGCAGGCCCTCCTCGCCGCGCAGTTCGACCTCCAGGCCGCTGATCTCCTGGTTGAGGCGGGCGAAGGCGAGCTTCATGCCGGAGCCCTCGGGTCCGGGCTGGCCCACGGCGAGCTGCTGGCGCAGCCGTTCGCCGGTGAGCCGGACGACCTCGGCCTCGACCCACAGCCTCAGCAGCCGCTGATGCAGGTCGTGGGTGCGCAGTTCGGGGCGCTCGCGCCAGGTCCTGGCGACCGGGCCGATCATGCCACCCTCGCGCGGGATGCGCATCCCGCCGATGGACACCCGCTCGTTCATCAGCGTGGTCTGCGCGACCCGCCAGCCGTCTCCGACGTCGCCGAGGCGGCGGTCGTCGGGGATGCGGACGTCGGTGAGGAAGACCTCGTTGAACTCGGCCTCACCGGTGATCTGGCGCAGCGGCCGGACCTCGACGCCGGGGTCGGTCATGTCGCAGATGAAGTAGGTGATGCCCTGGTGCTTGGGCACGTCCGGGTCCGTGCGGGCGATGAGGATGGCCCAACGGGCGATGTGGGCGCTGGACGTCCACACCTTCTGACCGCTCACGACCCAGTCCTCGCCGTCCCGGACGGCCCGCGTGCCGAGGGCGGCGAGGTCCGATCCGGCGCCCGGCTCGCTGAACAGCTGGCACCACACCTCCTCCCCCGTCCACAGCGGCCTGAGATAGCGCCGCTTCTGCTCCTCGGTGCCGTAGCGCAGGATCGTCGGCGCGGCCATGCCGAGCCCGATGCCGATGCGGCGGGGGTCGTTGTCGGGGGCCCCGGCGGCCTCCAGCTCGGCGTCCACGACGGCCTGGAGGGAGCGGGTGGCGCCGAGGCCGCCGAGGCCCTCCGGGTAGTGGACCCAGGCGAGTCCGGCGTCGAAGCGGGCCCTGAGGAACTCGAGGCGGTCGGTGGTCGCCGGCGGGTGCGCAGCGAGCAACTCCCGGGTACGGCGGCGCAGTTCTGCGACGTCGGTCATGCGGCGGCTCCGTTCTCCAGGACGACGGCGACCCGGCCGGTCGTCACGCCGTCGGCCACGCGCTGCACGGCGGCCGCGGCACCGCTCAGCGGGACACGCTCACTCACCAGGGGCTTGATGGCGCCGCGGGCGGCCAGCTCGGTGAGCTGCTCGTGGCAGTGCTGG
Organism: Streptomyces sp. NPDC001796; assembly: GCF_042892355.1. NCBI lineage: Bacteria > Bacillati > Actinomycetota > Actinomycetes > Kitasatosporales > Streptomycetaceae > Streptomyces > Streptomyces sp. NPDC001796. The sequence goes on from NZ_JBIAUC010000010.1 coordinate 198,933, forward strand.
ACCAGCTTCGGGTTCTTGGTGTTGTACAGGCCCCAGTGCAGGCCGAGGATCGAGTAGTTCTTGACCAGGGCGTGGTTGAGCGCCGGGCTGGGGATGGACCCGCTGGCGAAGCCCACGACGACGATCCGGCCCTCGAAGGCGACGACCTTCGCGGACTGCGCGTAGGCCTCCCCGCCCACCGGGTCGTAGATCACGTCGGCGCCCCGGCCGCCGGTGGCCTCCTTCACCGCGGCGACGACGTCCTCGGCGCGCCGGTCGATCACCACGTCACAGCCGAGCTCCCGGGCGACGGCCGCCTTGTCCGCGCCCCCGACGACGCCGATGACCCTCGCACCGGCCGCCTTGCCGAGCTGTACGGCCGCGCTGCCGACCCCTCCTGCGGCAGCGTGGACGAGCAGCGTCTCGCCGGCTTCCAGCCCGGCCCGGCGGTGCAGACCGAACCAGCCCGTCTGGTAGCCGATGTGCAGGGCGGCGGCCTCGGAGTCGTCGAGGGAATCCGGGGCGGGCAGCAGGGCCGCGGCGTCCGCGAGCGCGTACTCGGCGAAGCCGCCGTACGGCAGCGCCGGGTTGGCGATCACGCGGCGCCCGTCCTCGGTCTCGCCGCAGATCTCCACTCCCGGCGTGAAGGGCAGCGGCGGGCGGACCTGGTACTGCCCGCGGCACAGCAGCGCGTCCGGGAAGTTGACGTTGGCCGCCCGTACCTTCAGCAGGACCTGGCCGTCACCTGGCGTGGGCCGCTCCACCTCCGCGAGGCGCATCACCTCACTCGGCTCACCGTTCTCGTGCACTTGCCATGCCTGCATGCGGGGCCTCCACCGACTGCTCTGTCCGACCGGGCTCGTCGCATACTAAGCGGTCGCTTGCCCATTGGGAACAGTCGGATGCGTCACGAACGGGCGGGCCGCGCCCGTACGTGCATCCGCTCCCCCTGCGGCCCGAACAGGCTGAGGAACTCCACCGACCCCTCCCCCGTCGACCCGAACCAGTGCGGCACCCGCGTGTCGAACTCCGCCGCCTCCCCCGCGGTCAGCACCACGTCGTGCTCGCCCAGCACCAGCCGCAGCTTTCCGGACAGCACGTACAGCCACTCGTAGCCCTCGTGGGTCCGCGGATCGGGTTCGAGCTCGCGCTGCGGTTCGAGGACCTTGAACGCCTGGAGGCCGCCGGGCTGCCGGGTCAGCGGCCAGTGGGTGCGGCCGCCCCGGACGATCGGCTCGGCGCGCACCCGCGGGTCCCCCACCGGAGGCGCACCCACCAGTTCGTCCAGCGGTACCTGGTGGGCCTGAGCGATCGGCAGCAGCAGTTCGAGGCTGGGCCTGCGCAGGCCCGACTCCAGTCGGGACAGGGTGCTGACGGAGATGCCGGTGGCCTCCGACAGCGCCGCCAGCGTCACCTCCCGCTCCTTGCGGATCCGTCGCAGCCTCGGGCCCACGCCCGCGAGAACGTCGTCGGTACTCATGACTGCATTGCAGTTTCGGCAAACCCATTTGTCAATGCCGCACCGTCGGGGCTGCTTCGCCGCCGACCGGTGAAGACGAAGGTGTAGGCAGGCCGGCCGAGGTGCACCATGACTGCATGCTGCTGAGCCGGCTCGCCCGTGTGTCCCAGGAGGTCGCCGCCACGTCGGCACGGTCCCGGAAGATCGCGCTGCTCGCCGAGCTGTTCCGGGCCGCCGACGCGGACGACGTGCCGATCGTCATCCCGTATCTGGCGGGACGCCTGCCCCAGGGGCGGCTCGGCATCGGCTGGAAGCTCCTCGGCCAGGGCGTACCGCCGGCCGAGGAGCCCACACTCACGGTGCGGGACGTGGACGCCCGGCTGACCCGGATCGGCTCGGTCACCGGCACCGGCTCGCAGGCGGAACGCAAAAGGCTGGTCGGCGCGTTGCTGGCCGCGGCCACCGCCGAGGAGCAGCGGTTCCTGTTCGGGCTGCTCACCGGGGAGGTGCGGCAGGGGGCGCTGGACGCCCACGCCGTGGAGGGACTGGCCGAGGCGACGGGCGCCGACCCGGCGGACGTACGGCGGGCAGTCATGCTCGCCGGATCGCTGCAGACCGTGGCGCGGGCCCTGCTCGCCGACGGCCCGGCGGCCCTGGAGGCGTTCCGGCTCACGGTCGGCCGGCCGGTGCTGCCGATGCTCGCGCAGACCGCGTCCTCGGTCGCCGAGGCCGTCCGCAAGCTGGGTGCGTGCGCCGTCGAGGAGAAGCTCGACGGCATCCGCGTCCAGGTCCACCGGGACGGCGACGAGGTGCGCATCCACACCCGGACCCTGGACGACATCACCGACCGGCTGCCGGAGATCACCTCGGCCGCGCTCGAGATGCGGGGCGAGCGGTTCATCCTGGACGGCGAGGTCATCGCCCTGGACGAGGACGGCAGGCCGCGTTCGTTCCAGGAGACCTCGGGGCGTGTCGGTTCCCGGGTGGACGTGGCGACGGCCGCCGCGTCCGTGCCCGTCTCCCCTGTCTTCTTCGACGCGCTGTCCGTGGACGGCCGGGACCTGCTGGACCTGCCGTTCACGGACCGCCACGCCGAGCTGGCCCGGCTGGTCCCGGAACCGATGCGGGTGCGGCGCACGCTCGTGCACGCCCCCGGGGACCCCGAGGGCGTCGCCGCCGCGGAGACCTTCCTCACCGAGACACTCAAGCGCGGTCACGAGGGCGTGGTGGCCAAGGCGCTCGACGCCCCCTACAGCGCGGGCCGGCGCGGCGCCTCCTGGCTCAAGGTGAAACCGGTGCACACCCTCGACCTGGTGGTGCTGGCCGCCGAGTGGGGCCACGGTCGCCGCACCGGCAAGCTGTCCAACCTCCACCTCGGCGCCCGCAACCCCGACGGCTCCTTCGCGATGCTCGGCAAGACGTTCAAGGGCATGACGGACGCGATGCTGGCCTGGCAGACCGAGCGGCTGAAGGAACTGGCCGTCGAGGACAACGGCTGGGTGGTGAAGGTACGGCCCGAACTCGTGGTCGAGATCGCCTACGACGGGCTGCAGCGCTCCACCCGCTACCCGGCCGGCGTCACCCTGCGCTTCGCCCGGGTGGTGCGCTACCGGGAGGACAAGAGCCCCGAGGAGGCCGACACCGTGGAGACGCTGCTGGCCGCCCACCCCGAGGTGGCGTCGTGAGCGGGCGGAGCCGGCGCAGCGCGGGTCTGCTGCTGTTCCGGCGCACCGACCACGGTCCGGAGGTCCTGCTGGCCCATATGGGCGGCCCGTTCTTCGCCCGCCGCGAGGCCGGGGCGTGGACCGTGCCCAAGGGCGAGTACGACCCCGACGAGCCGTCCTGGGACGCGGCCCGCCGCGAGTTCCGGGAGGAGCTGGGGCTGCCTCCGCCCGACGGGGAGGCCGTCCCGCTCGGCGAGGTGCGGCAGAGCGGCGGCAAGACCGTCACCGCCTGGGCGATCGAGGCGGACCTCGACCCGGCTGCGATCGAGCCGGGCACCTTCACGATGGAGTGGCCGCCGAAGTCGGGGCGCCTGGAGGAGTTCCCGGAGGTGGACCGGGTGGCGTGGTTCGGCTTCGACCGGGCCCGGGAGGTGATCGTGAGCGCGCAGAGGGCGTTTCTGGACCGGCTTGCGGAGCACTCGAGCGTGGGCGGTGTCCGATGACACCGGGACAACGCCGCCCGCGTTGCGGCCGCCACCGCCGCGCGGGAAGGTCGAAACAAGCCTTTCCAGGAGGTCAGCCATGCCCATCGCCACCGTGAACCCGGCGACCGGCGAGACGCTCAAGACGTACGACGCCCTGGGCGCGGAGGAGATCGAGCGCAGGCTCGCCGCCGCCGAGGCCGCGTTCCGCACCCATCGCACCACGACGTTCGCCGAGCGGGCGCTGCTCATGCGCAAGGCGGCCGACCTGCTGGATGAGGACCAGCAGGCCATCGCGCGGGTGATCACCACCGAGATGGGCAAGCCGGTCAAGCAGGCCCGCGCCGAGGCCGCCAAGTGCGCCAAGGCCATGCGCTGGTACGCCGACCGCGCCGAGGAGCTGCTCGCCGACGAGGAGCCCCCCGACGTCGACGTGAAGGACTCGGGCGCCTCCCGGGTGATCGTGCGCTACCGGCCGCTCGGCCCGGTGCTCGCCGTGATGCCGTGGAACTTCCCGCTGTGGCAGGTGATCCGGTTCGCGGCGCCCGCGCTGATGGCGGGCAACGTGGGCCTGCTCAAGCACGCCTCCAACGTCCCGCAGACCGCCCTCTACCTGGAGGACCTGTTCCGCCGGGCGGGCTTCCCCGAGGGCTGCTTCCAGACCCTGCTGATCGGCTCCGGTGAGGTCGAGAAGGTGCTGCGCGACCCGCGGGTCAAGGCGGCCACGCTCACCGGCAGCGAGCCGGCGGGCCGGTCCGTCGCCTCGGTCGCCGGGGACGAGATCAAGAAGACGGTGCTGGAACTGGGCGGCAGCGACCCCTACATCGTCATGCCGTCCGCAGACCTGGACCGGGCCGCGCAGGTCGCGGTGACGGCCAGGGTGCAGAACACCGGGCAGTCCTGCATCGCCGCCAAGCGGTTCATCGTGCACTCGGACGTGTTCGACGCGTTCGCCGAGCGGTTCACGGCCGGGATGAAGGCGCTCAGGGTCGGCGACCCGATGGAGGAGGAGACCGAGGTCGGGCCGCTGTACAGCGAGCGGGGCCGGGCCGACCTCGAGGAACTCGTCGACGACGCGGTGGAGGCGGGCGCGACCGTGCTGTGCGGCGGCGAGCGGCCCGACCGGTCGGGCTGGTACTACCCGCCCACCGTCCTCGCGGACATCACCCCGGAGATGCGGATCCACCACGAGGAGGCGTTCGGCCCGGTGGCCACGCTGTACCGGGCAGCGGACCTGGACGAGGCGGTGGCGATCGCGAACGACTCGCCGTTCGGACTGAGTTCGAACGTCTGGACGCGCAACGGGACCGAAGTGGACCGTTTCGTGCAGGACCTGGAGGTCGGCGGGGTGTACGTCAATGGGATGACGGCGTCCCACCCGGCGTTCCCGTTCGGCGGGGCCAAGCGCTCCGGTTACGGGCGCGAGCTGGCCGAGCACGGAATCCGCGAGTTCTGCAACATCACCACCGTGTGGCACGGGGCGTGAGCGCCACGCGGTTACGATCGCCTCTGTGAACCGCGAAGTGACCCTGCCTCTGATTGTCGACGACCGCGGGACCTTGCAGGTGACTGCCGCCGATGTGAGCAAGTTGCTGCGCAGGCTGGGCGGTCGATGGGTACGGCTTGTGGAGGAGGGGGAGCAGGGGTTGGACGAGGACACGGTGGCCGCGTTGGCCATCGAGCTGGCGAAGCTCGCGGACCGGATCGACGTCGCGTGCATCGCGCACAGCAGTGGTTCGTAGGGCTGCCCGGGACCGCTGCGGTCAGCCCTTGCCGTCCAGTTCCCACAGCGCGTGCCAGAAAGCGGTCTCGTGGTTCTGGATCAGGCGGCCGTAGCGGAGGGCGCGCTCCTCGTTCAGGCGGTCGGCGTCAAGGCCCTCCTGGATGGCCGCGCTCGCCTTCCGGTCCAGGTCCGGGGACGGCTCCGCGAACAGGTCGAAGAAGGCGCAGGCCTCGTCGGTGAAGCCGTAGTAGTCGCGCAGCGCCTGCGCGATCCTGGCGCAGTAGTCGCCCCAGGTCGCGAAGTTCGCGCTCAGGGCCAGGACGACGTCGGCCGGTTCCCCGTTCAGGGCCAGCCAGGCCACGTAGGCGGCATACCCCTGGCAGTCCGCCATCGGCTCGTACCCGGCCGGCTTCGCCTCCTGGCAGGCGGCGGCGTACGCGCCCAGACGGTCCTGGGCCACGGCCTCCGCCTCGGCGAGAGCGGTGAAGAAGTCCGCGCACGCCGGCTGGTCCCGGCAGCGCTCGGCGAGGTGCTGGAACGCCCGGCGGTCGGAGGCGATCACCTCCCGCTGTTCGGCGGCCAGGGCGGCGAGCGTGGCGGGCCGGGCCGCCCCGCGGGCGATCAGCGGAAGCAGCCGGTTGGCGTGCGGGTCGGGGGCGAGCCTCTCGGTGGCCGTCTCCAGCAGTTCCCTGGCCGTAGCTGTCATCGGCTCTCCTCCTCAAACCGCGGGTCTGCGACTCTTCGCGCACACGTCGTCACTGTACGTCCACCACTGGATCGGAGTAGCACCGCGAGATATCCCCGCTGCGCCGGGTGATCGTGGGTGGACCACCCGCGTACGGGTGACGAACCCCCCTTCCGCCGGAGGACGAGGAGTCCTCCGCCAAGGCGAAAGAAGGCGCGCTCCATGGCGACTCTGTGCAAGCCCGCGGTTTCTGTCCCGGAACACGTGATCACGATGGAGGAGACGCTGGACCTGGCGCGCTCCCGCCACCCGGACCACCCCCAACTCCCTCTTGCGCTGCGGCTCATCGCGAACACCGGGGTCAAGACCCGGCACATCGTGCAGCCGATCGAGGAGACCCTGAAGCACCCGGGCTTCGAGGAGCGCAACAACCTCTACGAGGCCGAGGCGAAGGCCCGCGTGCCCGCGGTGGTGCAGCAGGCGCTGGACGACGCCGAACTGCTCACCACCGACATCGACGTGATCATCTACGTGTCGTGCACCGGGTTCATGATGCCCTCGCTGACCGCGTGGCTGATCAACTCGATGGGCTTCAGCACCGACACCCGGCAGATACCCATAGCCCAGTTGGGCTGCGCCGCCGGCGGCGCAGCCATCAACCGGGCGCACGACTTCTGCACGGCCTACCCCGACGCCAACGCTCTCATCGTGGCCTGCGAGTTCTGCTCGCTGTGCTACCAGCCCACCGACCTGGGCGTCGGCTCGCTGCTCTCCAACGGCCTGTTCGGCGACGGCATCGCGGCGGCGGTCGTGCGCGGCAAGGGCGGCACCGGCGTGAAGCTGGAGCGCAACGCCTCGTACCTGATCCCGAAGACCGAGGAGTGGATCGCGTACGACGTTCGGGCCACCGGATTCCACTTCCTCCTGGACAAGCGGGTGCCCACCACGATGGAACCGCTGGCTCCGGCGCTCGACGGACTGGCCAGGCAGCACGGCTGGGACGCCTCCGAGCTGGACTTCTACATCGTCCACGCGGGCGGCCCGCGCATCCTGGACGACCTGAGCAAGTTCCTGCACGTGCCGTCGGAGGCGTTCCGGTTCAGCCGGGCTACGCTCACCGAGTACGGCAACATCGCGAGCGCCGTCGTCCTGGACGCGCTGCGCAGGCTGTTCGAGTCGGGCGGTGCCGAACACGCGGCACGCGGGCTGCTGGCCGGTTTCGGACCGGGCATCACGGCGGAGATGGCGCTGGGCCGCTGGCACATCTCCGGGAACGGGAAGAAATGAGATGACCACCGACACGGACGACAGGCGGCGCGCCGCGGCCGGGGGGACGAGCGGCGGGAGCCTGCCGCCGGTCCGCCCCTGGCCCGCCCTCCACCCGCCCGGCCCGGGCTTCGACCCGGACCTGGCCGAGCTGATGCGCGAAGGCCCGGTCATCCGGGTCGGGCGGCCGGACGGCGAGGGCTGGGCCTGGCTCGTGACCCGCTACGACGATGTGCGCGCGGTCACGAACGACCCCCGGTTCGGCCATGAGCCGGTCAGGGACGGTCGGCCGGCCCGGCTCGCCCCGCACGTCGTCCCGCAGCGGGACGCGGTCGCCTTCCCGAACCCGTCCGACCCTGCCCGGCCGCGCCGCTCGGTCGCCGCGGCCTTCACGGCGCGCGGCGTCGAGCGGGTGCGCGAGACGGCGCGGCGCATGCTCGACGAACTGGTGGACGAACTGCTCCAGGACGGGCCTCCCGCCGACCTCACCGCGGCGGTCCTCGGCCCGTTCCCCGGTGCGGTGATCTGCGAGCTGATGGGAGTCCCGGCCGCCGACCGGCACGACATGCGCACCTGGACCCGGCTCATCCTCTCCCCCGCGCACGGCACGAAGGCCGGTGAGCGGGCCAGGGACGAGATGAGCGCGTACTTCACCGGCCTGATCGGCGCCCACGAGAGCGCCACCGGCGAGGACGTCGTCTCGCTGCTCGGGGCCGCCGTCGGCCTGGGTGAGGTGGCACTCGACGAGGCGGCCGGCCTCGCGGTGCTGCTGCAGATCGGCGCGGAGGCGGTCACCGGCCACACCGGCCGGATCTTCCACCTGCTGCTCACCCGCCCGGATCTGACCCAACGTCTGCGGGCCGAGCCGGCGATCCGCCCGCAGGCCATCGACGAACTGCTGCGCTACGTCCCGCACCGCAACGCCGTGGGACCGCCCCGGGTCGCGACGCAGGACGTGGAGGTCGGGGGCGTACGGATCCGGAGGGGTGAGGCGGTGTATGTGTCGTACGCCGCGGCGAACCGCGACCCGGGCGTCTTCCCGGACCCGGAGACGATCGACTTCGCGCGCTACCCGAACCCGCATGTGGCGTTCGGCTCCGGCCCGCATCGATGCCCGGGCGGCATGCCGACCAGGATGGCGTCCGAGATGCTGCTGGACGCCCTCCTGGACCGGGTGCCGGGGCTGCGGCTCGCGGTGCCGCCGGATGAGGTCCCGTTCCGCGAGGGCGCGCTGACCCGCGGGCCCGAGGCCCTTCCCGTGACGTGGTGAGCGCTCATGACGACGACTGACAGACCAGTGGCCACCGAGGGACTGTTCGTGCCTCCGGGTCATGGACGTGTGGTCCAGACACCGGCCCAGCACGTGACGTTCAAGGTGACGGGCTCGCACTCGCGCATGGCGTCCACGTTCGAGGTGATCGTACCGCCGGGCTTCGACGTCGGCGCCCATGTGCACACGCGCAGCGAGGAGTTGTTCTACGTGCTCGAGGGCGAGCTGGACGTGCTCGCCTTCGAGCCGCGCGTACGGACCCCCGACAACTGGCAGAAGTGGGAGTCGAGCTCGGGCCGCCGGGTGCTCCGCGCCACCCCGGGCACGGTCATCGTCGTACCCCCCGGCTGCCCCCACGCCTTCGCGAACCCGACGGAGACCCCGGCGAAGATGTTCTTCCAGGCGTCCCCGCCCCCGGACCACGAACGCTACTTCGAAGAGCTCCTGGAGATCCTGGGCAACGGGGGCCCACCGGACCAGGAGGCGATCGAGGCGCTGCGGAGGCGGTACGACATCGAGCAGCTGACGCCGCTCAAGCACCGTTAGAGCCTGTGGTGAGGGACCTCAGCGAATGGGCATGCCCGAGATCGTCCGGGCGATCACCAGCCGCTGGATCTCGCTCGTGCCTTCGAAGATCGTGTAGATGGCCGCATCCCGGTGCATACGCTCCACGGGGTACTCCCGGGTGTACCCGTTGCCCCCGAGGATCTGTATCGCCTGCGCCGTGACCTTCTTCGCCGTCTCACTCGCGAACAGCTTCGACATAGACCCCTCGGCAGCGGTGAACGGCTTGCCGTTGACCGCCATCCACGACGCCCGCCACACCAGCAGCCGCGCCGCGTCGATCTGCGTCCGCATGTCCGCGAGCTGGAAGGCGACGCCCTGGTTGTCGATGATCGGCCGTCCGAACTGCTCGCGCGTCCCGGCGTAGTCGAGGGCGACCTCGTAGGCGGCGCGGGCAGTGCCCACGGCCATCGCGCCGACGGCCGGGCGGGACGCCTCGAACGTGGCCATGGCCGCGTTCTTCACGCGCTCGCCGCCCTTCTTCGCCTTCTCCCGGGCGCGAGCGAGCCGCTCGTCCAGCTTTTCCTTGCCGCCCAGCAGGCACGAGCCGGGGACGCGGACGTTGTCGAGGATCACCTCGGCGGTGTGCGAGGCGCGGATGCCGTGCTTCTTGAACTTCTGGCCCTGGGCGAGGCCCGGCGTGTTCGGCGGGACGATGAAGGACGCGTGGCCCTTGGAGCCGAGCTCGGGGTCGACGACCGCGACCACGACGTGGACGTTGGCGATGCCGCCGTTGGTCGCCCAGGTCTTGGTGCCGTTGATCACCCACTCGTCCTTGGCCTCGTCGTAGACGGCGCGCGTGCGCATGGAGGCGACGTCGGAGCCGGCGTCGGGCTCGGAGGAGCAGAAGGCGGCCACCTTGACGTCGTCGGCGTCGCCGTACATCTGGGGGATCCAGGTACCGATCTGCTCCTCGGTGCCGTTGGCGAGGACGCCGACGGCGGCGAGTCCGGTGCCGACGATCGACAGGGCGATGCCCGCGTCACCCCAGAACAGCTCCTCCATCGCCATGGGGATGCCGAGCCCCGTGGCGTCGAAGTACTGCTGGGCGTAGAAGTCGAGGGAGTAGATGCCGACCTTCGCGGCCTCCTGGATGACCGGCCAGGGAGTCTCCTCACGCTCGTCCCATTCGGCGGCCGCGGGGCGGATGACATCGGCGGCGAAGCCGTGCAGCCAGTCCCGGACCTCCTTCTGTTCGTCGTTGAGCTCCATGGTGAACTCGGCCATGTCCCCTCCAGCACTGCGCTAACGTGTTACTTGCGGTAACAGAAGTCTGTTACTCACCAGTAGGAGAAGTCAACTCCCGGGCCTGCCGGTCCGCCGCCTTGGTGAGTCGGCAGCTCGTTCGATACCGACCCGCCATTCAGTGTTACTTTGCGCAGGCGTCACCGAATCAGGACGGGTGGGGAGAGATGATGGACACCACGCAGCGGACCGATCAGGAGCGGTCCGCCGACCGCCGACGGCGAGAATTGCTCGAGGCCGCCGACCGAGTGGTGCTGCGCGACGGCCCCGGGGCCTCGATGAACGCCATCGCCGCCGAGGCCGGCATCACCAAGCCGATCCTCTACCGCCACTTCGGCGACAAGGGCGGGCTGTACGCGGCGCTCGCCAAACGCCACACGGACGCGCTGCTCGACTCGCTGAGGGCGGCGCTGGACGCCCCGGCGGACCGGCGCGAGCGCGTGGAGTCCACGCTGGACACGTACCTGGCGGCGATCGAGGCACGGCCGCAGGTGTACCGCTTCCTGATGCATCCGGCGGAGGGCGGCTCGCAGAACGACCAGGGCTTCGACACCGGCCGCCACTCGATCCCGCTGCTGCGCCGCATGGGTGAGGAACTGGCCCAGGTCATCGAGGAACGCCTGGACCTCGGCCCGGACACCCACCAGCTGGCGCGGGTGTGGGGCCACGGCATCGTCGGCATGATGCACGCCGCCGGCGACTGGTGGCTGGGGGAACGGCCGTGCTCGCGGGCGGAGTTGGTCCGGAGTTTGGCGGACTTGCTGTGGGGTCGTCTGGCTGCGGCCGGGGACCGTATAGGAGGCCCCGGGTTCTGAGGCGCGCCCCTCAGGGGGCGCGGAACTGCGCGACCGGCCGAAGCGGCGAGCGGTCGCCGACGTTCATCGCCCCCACGGCGCTCGCGCGGCCTGCCGCAACGCCCTCCGCCTGCGCCACCCCGAGAGGTGATCCACGTACAGACCACCGGCCAGGTGATCGCACTCGTGCTGCAGGCACCGGGCGAACCACCCGGTGCCCTCCACCCGCACCGGCTCCCCCTGCACCGTGAACCCCTCTACGACAGCCCTGTCGTACCGCTCCGTCCCCGCCTCGAGCCCCGGCAGGGACAAGCACCCCTCCGGACCGCGCAGCACCACACCGTCCGCCGCCACAAGGCGTGGGTTGACCACGTGCCCCAGATGACGGACGTCCTCGTCGTCCGGACAGTCGTACACGAACACCCGCAACGGCTCGCCGACCTGATTCGCGGCCAGGCCGACCCCCCGTGCGGCATACATCGTCGCGAACATGTCCTCGACGAGCCGGGCGAGTTCGGGGCCGAAGTCGGTGACGTCCCGGCACGGCTCGCGCAGTACGCGGTCGCCGAGCACGGTGATGGGCCGGACGCGCCCTCGGGCGCCCGGGATGGTGCGATGTGGCATGCCGGCAAGGGTACGGTCGGCAGGGCCGCGCGGGCGCCGGGGTGGTGCCGCGGTTCGGGGGCGTGCGGGGATCTCGATAGGCTGAGGCCCACACGTTGCCGGAACAGGGCGCGGCGCTGTACGCAAGGAGGATCGAGAACTGATGGCAGGCAACTCGGACCCGCTGACGCCGCGGGCCAAGCTGGCCGTGACCGCGGGCAAGGCGGTCGCTGCGGCATCGCGCGCCGCGGGGCGCGGCAGCGGTTCGGTGATCGGCGGCCGAGTGGCGCTGAAGCTCGACCCCGACCTCCTCGCCCGGCTCGCCCAGAACCTGGACGTCGTACTGGTCTCGGCGACCAACGGCAAGACCACGACCACCCGGCTGATCGCGGAGGCGCTGCGCGCGGCGGGCCCGGTCGTCTCCAACGCGCTCGGCGCCAACATGCCCGCCGGCATCACCTCGGCGCTGGCCGGCGGTTCGGACGCCAAGTTCGGTGTGATCGAGGTCGACGAGAAGTACCTCGCCGGGGTCGCCCGCGACACCGACCCGAAGTGCATCGCGCTGCTGAACCTCTCCCGGGACCAGCTCGACCGCGCCGCCGAGACCCGTATGCTCGCCGAGAACTGGCGTGAGGGCCTGGCCGGGTCCAAGGCCGTCGTCGTCGCGAACGCCGACGACCCGCTGGTCGTGTGGGCCGCGTCCTCCTCGCCCAATGTGATCTGGGTCGCAGCCGGCCAGATGTGGAAGGACGACGCCTGGTCCTGCCCGTCCTGCGGCGGTGTGATGCAGCGCCCCGGCGACGACTGGTACTGCGGCGAGTGCGGCTTCCGCCGGCCGACCGCCAGCTGGGCGCTGTCCGGGGACCACGTCCTCGACCCGCACGGCTCCGCCTGGCCCATCCACCTCCAGCTGCCGGGCCGCGCCAACAAGGCGAACGCCGCCACCTCGGCCGCGGTCGCCGCCGTGTTCGGCGTGCCCCCGCAGGTCGCGCTGGAGCGCATGTACCAGGTGCAGGCGGTGGCCGGACGCTACGACGTCGTCCAGTTCCAGAACCGGGACCTGCGGCTGTTGCTGGCGAAGAACCCGGCCGGCTGGCTGGAGACGTTCTCGCTGATCGACCCGCCGCCGACCCCGGTGATCCTCTCCGTGAACGCGCGCTCGGCCGACGGCACCGACACCTCCTGGCTGTGGGACGTCGACTACACACGGCTGACCGGCCACCCGATCTTCGTCATCGGCGACCGCAAGCTGGACCTCGCCGTGCGCCTGGAGGTCGCGAACCAGTCCTTCCAGGTCTGCGAGAACCTCGACCAGGCGGTGCAGGTCGCGCCGCCGGGCCGGATCGAGGTCATCGCCAACTACACCGCGTTCCAGGACCTGCGCCGCCGCGTCGGCAACTGATCACGAAGGACGATCATCGATGAGTGACAACCAGCTGCGTCTGGTGTGGATCTACCCGGACCTGCTGAGCACCTACGGCGACCAGGGCAACGCGCTCGTCGTGGAGCGCCGGGCCCGTCAGCGCGGCCTCGACGTGGCGCGCCTCGACGTGCGCAGCGACCAGCCGATCCCGACCTCCGGCGACATCTACCTGATCGGCGGCGGCGAGGACCGTCCGCAGCGGCTCGCGGCCGAGCGGCTGCGCCGTGACGGGCATCTGTACCGGGCCGTGGAGAACGGCGCGATCGTCTTCTCCGTCTGCGCCGGCTACCAGATCCTCGGCCACGAGTTCATCAACGACCTCGGGCAGCGCGAGCCGGGCCTCGGCCTGCTCGACGTGGTCTCGGTGCGCGGCGAGGGCGAGCGGTGCGTCGGCGACGTCCTCGCGGACATCGACCCGCGCCTCGGCCTGCCCCCGCTCACCGGCTTCGAGAACCACCAGGGCGTCACCCACCTCGGCCCGACCGCGCGCCCGTTCGCGCAGGTGAAGCTCGGCAAGGGCAACGGCACGGGCGACGGCACGGAGGGCGCGTACAACGACACGGTCTTCGGCACGTACATGCACGGTCCCGTGCTGGCGCGCAACCCGCAGATCGCGGACCTGCTGCTGAAGCTGGCGCTGGACGTCAACGCGCTGCCGCCGGTCGACGACCGCTGGTACGAGGCGCTGCGCAACGAGCGCATCACGGCGGCGCAGCAGCCCGCGTAGGCAGAGCCGCGCAGCAGCCCGCGCGGGCACAGCCGGGCGAGCCGGTACGGGCACACCTCGCCGCAGCCCGGCGGAAACGGTTCCGCAGGGTTGCGTCCGGCGGGCCGTACACCGGCCGGCCAACCTGCGGCAACCGGCCCGTCTGACGGTGCGTCCGCACAGCTGAGCGGGCGCGTCCAGCAGGCGGACGCACGGTGCCTCCCCGCCCCCCTTCGCCGGTAGGGTGGCGGGGATCGAGCCGGACAGCGCGGTCCGGTCCCGTGCCCACGTTGAGAAGGTATTTCGGGCTATGCGCATTGGTGTCCTCACGTCCGGCGGTGACTGCCCCGGTCTGAACGCCGTCATCCGGTCCGTCGTGCACCGCGCCGTCGCCGACCACGGCGACGAGGTCATCGGCTTCCGGGACGGCTGGAAGGGTCTCCTGGAGTGCGACTACCTCAAGCTCGACCTGGACGCGGTCAGCGGCATCCTGGCCCGCGGCGGCACCATCCTCGGCTCCTCCCGGGTCCGTCCCGAGCACCTTCGGGACGGCGTGGAGCGGGCCCGGGGCCATGTCGAGGAGCTGGGTCTCGACGCGATCATCCCGATCGGCGGTGAGGGCACGCTCAAGGCGGCCCGGCTGCTGTCCGACAACGGTCTGCCGATCGTCGGCGTGCCGAAGACCATCGACAACGACATCGCCGTCACGGACGTCACCTTCGGCTTCGACACGGCCGTCGGCGTGGCCACCGAGGCTCTGGACCGGCTGAAGACCACCGCCGAGTCCCACCAGCGGGTGCTGATCGTGGAGGTCATGGGCCGCCACACCGGCTGGATCGCGCTGCACTCCGGCATGGCGGCCGGCGCCCACGCGATCGTCGTGCCGGAACGCCCCTTCGACATCGAGGAGTTGGCCGCCCGGGTCGGCGAACGGTTCGCCGCGGGCAAGCGGTTCGCCATCGTCGTCGCCGCGGAGGGGGCCAAGCCGAAGCCCGGCACGATGGAGTTCGACGAGGGCGGCAAGGACATCTACGGGCACGAGCGGTTCGCCGGGATCGCCCGGCAGCTCTCCCTGGAGCTGGAGCAGCGGCTCGGCAAGGAGGCCCGCCCGGTGATCCTCGGCCATGTGCAGCGTGGCGGTACGCCCACGGCGTACGACCGGGTGCTGGCGACGCGGTTCGGGTGGCATGCGGTCGAGGCCGTGCACCGGGGCGAGTTCGGCATGATGACCGCGCTGCACGGCACGAAGATCGTGATGGTGTCGCTGGCGGAGGCGGTGGAGACGCTCAAGACGGTGCCGATGGAGCGCTACGCCGAGGCGGAGTGTGTTCTGTAACGCATCGGCAGGCTTCAGCCGCCCCCGGTCGCAGCCGCGGCCGGGGGCGGTTCTACTCTGGGTGCGGACAGACAGCTGTGGACAGACAGCGCACAACCCCCACGAAACAGGAGCCGGCGGATGGATCACAGCGGGCACGGCATGACCATGGATCTGCCGCCGTTCACGCTGGGGCGGGGGCTCGTCTGGTCGACGGACCCGTTCTTCCTCGTCGCCTGCCTGGTGGGCCTCGCTCTGTACGGGTGGGGAGTCGTCCGGCTCGTGCGCCGCGGGGACAAGTGGCCGGCCGGCCGTACCCTCGCCTATGTCGTCGGCGTACTGATCGTGCTGCTCACGATGTGCACCAGGCTGAACGACTACGGCATGGTCATGTTCAGCGTGCACATGGTGCAGCACATGCTGATCAGCATGCTGGCGCCGATCCTGATCCTGCTCGGTGCGCCGATCACCCTGGCACTGCGCGCCCTGCCGACCGCGGGCCGTGGCCGCAAGGGGCCCCGCGAGCTGCTGCTGATGCTGCTGCACAGCCGCTACCTGCGGATCATCACGCACCCGGCGTTCACCATCCCGCTGTTCATCGCGAGCCTGTACGGGCTGTACTTCACCCCGATCTTCGACTTCCTGATGGAGTCCAAGGCCGGGCACATCGCGATGATGGTGCACTTCCTCGCCGTCGGTCTGGTGTTCTTCTGGCCCATCATGGGCGTCGACCCGGGCCCGCACCGGCCCGGACATCTGATGCGGATGCTGGAGCTGTTCGCGGGCATGCCGTTCCACGCGTTCTTCGGTATCGCCCTGATGATGGCGTCCACACCGATGGTCGACGCCTACCGGCACCCGCCCGCCTCACTCGGCATCGACGCCCTGGCGGACCAGACGTCGGCGGGCGGCATCGCCTGGGCGTTCAGCGAGGTCCCGTCCGTGCTGGTGCTGCTCGCGCTGCTGTTCCAGTGGTACAGGTCCGAGCAGCGGCAGGCCAAGCGGAAGGACCGGGCCGCCGACCGTGACGGAGACAAGGAACTCGAGGCGTACAACGCCTATCTGGCCTCACTCAACGCACGCGGCCGCTGAGTTCCGTCACAGCGCTGAATTCCCTTTCTTTTCAGGCTGCCTGAAGTACCGCTCCATTCGGTAGCCTGGTGCGGTGACGCCCTGCCGCCGCTCTGCAGGGCGCGGGGGACCGCAGGGGGGAGCGGTGATGACAATGCGCGTGTCTCTGCACAGGGCGGGGAAATCCCTGGCCCGAAGGATCGGCGTTCTGCTGCTCGCGGTACTGGTCGTCGCCGGATGCGGAAAAAGCGCACAGACGTTCGTGGTGAAGGCCGTCGCCGTCGGGATTCCGTCGCTGAATCCCTTCTTCGACGAGCGCAGCGGTCTCGGGCGCGATGCCACGGTCCGCATCCGGGAGGTGCCCGGAGGCCTGCAGGCCGGGAACACGCCCGGCCTCTACGGCGGTTCCCGGCAGCCCACGATCTGTGACGTCGAGCGGCTGAAGGAATTCCTCACCGATCCCGCGAACGACCGCAAGGCGAAGGTCTGGGCGCAGGTCCTCGGAATTCCCCAGGCGCAGATCCCCGACTATCTCGACCGGCTCACACCGGTCCTGCTGCGTCACGACACTCTCGTTCAGAACCACGACTACAAGAAGGGCAGGGCCACCCCTTTCAACTCGCTGCTCCAGGCCGGAATCGCCGTATTGGTGAACGACCAGGGGCAGCCCACGGTCAAATGCTCCTGCGGAAACCCACTGCGCCCGTTCCAGGGCGACACCACACGGATTTCGGTCACGTTCGAGGACGGCAACAGGAAATGGGCCGGATACGACCGTTCCTCGGTGGTTGCGGTCAGGCCCGCGCCGCGACCGCTGACCCGGCTGGTGCTCGTCGACGTCGACGACCCGGGCCGCGGGATCAGCCGGCCCGTCGGGACGGCCGGTGGTCACGACTCCCCCTTCGACGCCCGGGTGCGGCACCGGGTGCCCCGGGTGACGGGGATGCCGTTCGCCGAGGCCGGCCGGCGGCTGACGGACCTGGGACTCGCGGTCGCCTACGCCGGGAAGGGGGCGCCGCCCGACGAGGCCGTGGTCACGGGTTCGGATCCCGGGCCGGGCACCGAGCTGGCGTTCGGACAGTACGTCACGCTGTCGGTGGACACCGCCACGGCGGCCGGAACCGGCGGCACGAGGGCGACGTCCACTCCCCCGTCGTCGGGCGGGACGACGACCCCGGGGAAGGGCGGCAGCACCTCGCCCTCGACGCCGGCCGACAGCGGGAAGGTGTCCTCCCCGCCGGCGTCGGGCGGCTCCGGCTCCTCCTCGCCACCGGGCTCCTCCTCGCCACCGGGGGGCGGCGCAAGCACCTCGGGCGGTTCCTCACCGTCCAGGACCACCCACCCGCCCGCGTCGGGCAGCGAGGCTCCGTCCGGTACGGCGCCCGGGGCGACCGGTTCCCCGACCACCGGCAAACCGGACTCGAGCAGCGCGCCCGCGACGTCGGCACCCGGCCCTTCCAAGACGTCCGGCCCTTCCAAGACGTCCGGCTCGTCCAGGTCGCCCGGACCCTCGAAGCCGCCCGACTCGTCCGAGCCCCCCGGCCCGTCAAAGCCCCCCGCCTCGTCCAAGCCCCCCGCCTCGTCCAAGCCGTCGAAGCCCGCCACCTCGGCGCCCGAACCCGGCAGGCCGTCGACCGGCACGCCGCCGACCGGGAGACCGGCCACGAGCAAGCCCGCCACCGGCGCACCGACCACCGGTGCGCCACCGGTCACGCACAGCACGTGATCGGCCGGCCCGGACATCCCGCACAGACCGCCGCATCAGACCGGGGAGCGACGCGATGCCATCAGGATCACCGCAGTCGGGAGTGGGCCGGACCATCGCCGGTCGTTACCTCCTGCTCAACCGGCTCGGCAGCGGCGCAATGGGCCATGTGTGGCGCGCCCATGACCAGCGGCTGGACTGCGAGGTCGCCCTCAAGGAGGTCGTGTTCCGCAACCCGGTGGAGGCGATCGAGGAACGGGCAGCCCGGGTCGCCCGCGCCCGCGCCGAGGCCCGGCACGCGGCCGGGCTGCGCGGGCATCCGCACGTGGTGACCGTGCACGACGTGCTGGAGCACGAGGGCCTGCCGTGGATCGTCATGGAGTACGTCCCGGGCGCGCTCGACCTGCGGGAACTGGTCCGCAGTCGCGGCCCGCTGGCCCCCTCGGAGTGTGCCCGCATCGGGCTCGCCGTGCTGGACGCCCTGACCGCCGGACACGAAAGGGGCGTCATGCACCGGGACGTGAAGCCGGCGAACATCCTGCTGGCGCCGGACCGCGGAGGGGCCCCGCACGCCCGGGTCCTGCTCACCGACTACGGCATCTCGGTGCAGCCGGACGCGGGCGAGCCCCGGTACACACTGACGTCCGCACTCGTCGGCACGCCCGGCTATCTGGCGCCCGAGCGTGCGACCGGCGGTCCGCCCACCGCGGCGGCCGACCTGTTCTCACTGGGCTGCACCCTGTACTTCACGGTCGAGGGGTGCGGGCCCTTCGAACGGGACACCCAGCTCGCCGAGATCACCGCGGTGGTCCTGGAAGAGCCCCGGCCTCCGTTGCGGGCCGGGGCTCTGGGGCGACTGCTGTCCGCCGTACTGGTCAAGGACCCGGCCCTGCGGATCACGGCGGCGGACACGGCGGCGGCCCTGACGGCGATCGCGGCTCCCAGCCGCCCGGTTCCGGGCTCGCGGACGCGGTGGGCACGTCCGCACGCGCCGACCCGGACCTCGCACAGCCCGACGGCAGGCGGCCTGCCGATGTCCCCGGCCGCGGCCTCCCCGTGGAACGGGCAAGCACCCCACCCGGGACGCGCGCACCTCCTGCGCGCCCTCCTGGCCTGCGCCCTGGGCCTGGTGCTCGCCCTGGGCGGGGTCTGGTACGCGGTGGTGCACCCGTCAGGCGGTGGGGCGGCCGAACCGTACGGGGACGCCGTCGGCCTCGCGCGGCCCCTGAAGGACGGTGACTGTGTGGTCGCCGACTGGCCCGGGAGCCCCTTCCAGAGCGGTCCTCCGCGGCTGACCGTGGATCCGAGCTGCTCCGAGAGGACCCCGGACGGGCAGGTGATGGCGCTCGTCACCAGCCCGTCCGCGGACGAGGCCCGTCGGCACGGGCCCGACGCGTGCGAGCAGCGCACCCAGGAGGTCCGCGGGAAGCTCGCCGACGTGCGCGGTTACGCCATCGTCCCGACCCGGGCCGGATTCGAGGCGGCCGGGCGGCGCACCGCGTGTCTGGTGCTGGGCGCGCACGGGCCGGTGTACGGGCCGCTCGGGGACCACCGCAAGCCGGGGATGCCGTTCGCCGACACGGCCGACATGCAGAAACGGGACTGCCTGGACGCGCCCTCCCTGCGGGTCGCCCGCCTGGTCTCCTGCACGGGCACACACGACCAGCAGGTGCTCGGCTTCACCCGGCTCGGTCCCGACACCACCCTGACCGAGGCCAAGAGTCTGTCCGACGCGGCGTGCGCGCGGGACGTGCCGCCGAAGGACTACGGCTTCGACCCGTCCCGCTATGAAGCCGCGTCCTGGACGGGCACGAGCGCCTGGTTGTCCGGAACTCATCTGGTCGTCTGCACCGTGCGCAAGCAGAACGGGGGCACCATGGGTAAGGACGAACCATGAGGAGGGTGTTGCCATGCCCGGTTCCACGAAGGCGATGGGGGTGCTCACCGTCGGTGCGCTCGTCGTGGTGACGGCCTACACGGTGGCGCTCGGCAGCAGCGGCTGGCTGTGGTTCGGCTGGATCGTCCTCGGCCTGATCACGCTCGGCATGGTGGTCACCACCCGCAGTCCCTGACTGGGACACAGACTCTCACGGGCGCGGCAGCCGCCCCGCCGAGTGCACCCCCGGCTGGTACTTCGGCAATCGGATCGTGATCTTCATGCCCGCCCCCGGCGCGGTCTCGATGACGAGCCCGTGGTCGTCGCCGTAGACCTGGCGCAGCCGGTCGTCGACGTTGGACAGTCCGATCCCGCCGGACGGGCTGATCTCCCCGGCGAGGATGCGGCGCAGCAGCTCCGGGTCCATTCCCGCGCCGTCGTCCTCGATGACGACCAGGGCCTCGGCGCCCGCGTCCTGCGCGGTGATGCCGATGTGCCGCTGGTCGGTGGTGCCCTCCAGGCCGTGCTTGACGGCGTTCTCGACGAGCGGCTGGAGGCAGAGGAAGGGCAGGGCGACCGGCAGCACCTCCGGCGCGATCTGCAGGGTGACGGTGAGCCGGTCACCGAAGCGTGCCCTGACCAGCGCCAAGTAGTGGTCGATGGCGTGGAGTTCGTCGGCGAGCGTGGTGAAGTCGCCGTGCCGGCGGAACGAGTAGCGGGTGAAGTCGGCGAACTCCAGAAGGAGTTCACGGGCGCGCTCGGGGTCGGTGCGCACGAACGAGGCGATGACGGCCAGCGAGTTGAAGATGAAGTGCGGGGAGATCTGGGCGCGCAGGGCCCTGATCTCGGCCTCGATGAGCCGCGTACGGGACCGGTCGAGGTCCGCCAGCTCCAGTTGTACGGAGACCCAGCGCGCCACCTCCCCCGCGGCGCGGACGAGGACCGCGGACTCACGGGGCGCGCAGGCGACCAGCGCGCCGTGGACGCGGTCGTCGACGGTGAGCGGTGCGACCACGGCCCAGCGCAGCGGGCAGTCGGGCGCGTCGCAGGTCAGCCGGAAGGCCTCGCCGCGGCCGGTCTCCAAGGGGCCCGTGAGCCGCTGGAGCACCTCCTCCCGGTGGTGCTCCCCCGCGCCGTCCCAGGCCAGCACGGTCTCCCGGTCGGTGAGGCAGAGCGCGTCGGTGCCGAGCAGGGAGCGCAGCCGTCGCGCGGACTTGCGGGCGGTCTCCTCGGTGAGCCCGGCACGCAGCGCGGGTGCGGCCAGGGAGGCGGTGTGCAGGGTCTGGAAGGTGGCGTGCTCGACGGGGGTGCCGAGTCCGCCGAGGCGCTCGGGTCGGGCGGTGCGCCGACCGAGCCAGAACCCTGCGGCCAGCAGAGGCAGGACGGCCACGCACAGTCCGGCGAGGAAGCCGCTCACGCCGTCACCTCCGCCCGCAGTTCCTCGGGCAGGTGGAACCGGGCCAGGATCGCCGCAGTCCCGGCCGGCACCCGCCCGGGCGTGGCCAGGGACACCAGCACCATGGTCAGGAAGCCCAGCGGCACCGACCACAGCGCGGGCCAGGCGAGCAGGGCGTGCAGGGTACCGCTGCCGGGGTAGCCCGCCATGGTGGCCGCCACCGCGAGGAACGCCGCACCGCCTCCGGCGAGCATCCCGGCCGCGGCGCCCGGCGGGGTGAGCCGGCGCCACCAGATGCCGAGCACGAGCAGCGGGCAGAACGACGACGCGGACACCGCGAAGGCGAGGCCCACCGCGTCGGCCACCGGCAGCCCGCCGACCAGCACGCTCGCCGCCAGCGGCACCGCCATCGCCATCAGCGTGCCGAGCCGGAAGTGCCGCACGCCCCGCGTCGGCAGCACGTCCTGGGCGAGCACCCCGGCCACCGCCATGGTCAGCCCGGAGGCGGTGGACAGGAACGCGGCGAAGGCTCCGCCCGCGACCAGTGCGCCCAGCAGGTCCCCGCCGAATCCGCCGATCATCCGGTCGGGCAGGAGGAGGACGGCGGCGTCGGCGTCGCCGGTGAGGGTCAGTTCGGGGGCGTAGAGCCGGCCCAGGGCGCCGTAGACGGGCGGCAGGAGGTAGAACGCACCGATCAGGGCGAGTACGGCCACGGTGGTGCGGCGGGCGGCGACCCCGTGCGGGCTGGTGTAGAAGCGGACGACGACGTGGGGCAGGCCCATGGTGCCGAGGAAGGTGGCGAGGATCAGCCCGTAGGTGGCGTACAGCGGGCGTTCCGCGCGACCGGAGACGAGCGAGGTCGACATGCCGCCGTTGCCGCCGTGCTCGGCGACGGGGACGGGATCGCCGCGGGTGAAGGTCAGCCGGGTGCCGCGCTCGATGCGATGGGTGCCGGCGGCGAGGTTCGCGCGCCGTCCGTCGTACCGGCGGCCGTCGACGGTGCCCGAGGCGCTGACGGCGAGCGGGCGGGACAGGGTCAGGTCGAGGGTGTCGTCGATGCGCACCACGCGGTGCTCGCGGAAGGTCGCCGGTTCGGCGAACGCTCCGCGGGGTGCGCCGTCGCCCTGCCAGGCCAGCACCAGGAACAGGGCGGGGACGAGCAGGGCGGTGAGTTTCAGCCAGTACTGGAACGCCTGGACGAAGGTGATGCTGCGCATGCCGCCCGCGGCGACGGTCGCCACCACGACGACGGCGACGATGATCCCACCGAGCTGCTGGGGAGCCCCGGTCAGCACGGCCAGGGTGAGTCCGGCGCCCTGGAGCTGGGGCAGCAGGTACAGCCAGCCGACGCCGACGACGAACGCTCCGGCGAGCCGCCGCACCGGCTGGGAGGCGAGCCGGGCCTCGGCGAAGTCGGGCAGGGTGTAGGCGCCGGAGCGGCGCAGCGGCGCGGCGACGAACAGCAGCAGGACGAGGTAGCCGGCCGTGTAGCCGACCGGGTACCAGAGCATGTCCGGGCCCTGGACGAGGACGAGTCCGGCGATACCGAGGAAGGAGGCCGCGGACAGGTACTCGCCGCTGATCGCGGTCGCGTTCAGGCGGGGGCCGACGGCCCGGGAGGCGACGTAGAAGTCCGAGGTGGTGCGGGAGACGCGCAAACCGAAGGCGCCGACGAGGACGGTCGCGAGGACGACGAGGGCGACGGCGGGGACTGAGTAGTTCTGGTTCACGGCTCTGGCCTCAGCGGTCCTCGACGAGCCGGACGAAGTCCTTCTCGTTGCGTTCGGCGCGGCGCACGTACCAGCGGGCGAGCAGGGTCAGCGGCGGGTAGATGCCGAACCCGAGCACCGCCCATTCCAGACCGCCCGTGCGGGTAGCGGCGAAGAACAGGGGAAGGGGCCCGATCAGGAGCACCAGCACCGTGAAGACGGCGAGGGCCACGCGCAGTTGGCTGCGGATCAGTGAGCGGACGTAGGTGTGGCCCAGGGTGGTCTGCTCGTCGATCTCGGTGCGCGGGCGGTTGTAGCCCAGGGCGCGGCGGCGTCCGCTCCGGGGCGGCCCGGTGACGACGACGCGGCGTTCGGTGGGGTCCTGCGGCACGCCGTCCCCCTAGCCCGCGGTCCGGCGTATCAGCATCTCCCGCAGTTCGCGGGCGTGCCGGCGGCTGACCTGGAGTTCGACGGAGTCGACGAGCACGCTCACGGTGCCGGCGTCCAGCCGGAGTTCCTCGATGTGCCGCAGGGCGACGAGGTGGCGGCGGTGGATGCGGACGAATCCGCGCGAGCGCCACCGCTCCTCCAGAGTGGACAGCGGGATCCGCACGAGATGGCTGCCCTGGGCGGTGTGCAGGCGGGCGTAGTCGCCCTGCGCCTCGACATGGGTGATGTCCTCCACGGGCACGAACCGCGTCACGCCGCCGAGTTCCACCAGGACGTGGTCGGGATCCGGCTCGTGCACCGGGATCAGCGGCGTGGTCTCCCTGAGCTGTTCGGCGCGGCGCACCGCCTCCGCGAGTCGCTCACGGCGTACGGGCTTGAGGACGTAGTCGACGGCCTTGAGATCGAACGCCTGTACGGCGAAGCCCTCGTGAGCGGTCACGAACACGACGAGCGGGGGCTTGGCCAACCCGGTGAGCAGCCGGGCCATCTCCAGGCCGTCGAGGCCGGGCATGTGGATGTCGAGGAAGACGACGTCGATCGCGTCGGGGCCGTCGGGGCCGGACTCCAGGGCGCGGTTGATGCGGCGCAGCGCCCCGGTGGCGTCACCCGCGCCCTCCACGCTGCCGATCCTGGGGTCCGCGCGGAGCAGGTAGAGCAGTTCCTCGAGCGAGGGGCGTTCGTCGTCGACGGCGAGGGCGCGCAGCATGAAGGTGGAGTCTAGGAGCAATCCGCAGCTGTGGGGATGTGCGGAGCATGGACGTGCTCGCTGGATCCGGTGGCGGCGCGGCGCCGGACACGGCGGTGGTCCGGGTCTCGTTACAGTGCCCGCATGAACAGCAGGCCGGCATCGTTCGACGAGCTCGACCGGAAGATCATCACTGCTCTGATGGCGAACGCAAGGACCAGTTTCGCCGAGATCGGCGCGGCCATCGGCCTGTCGTCCACGGCGGTCAAGCGCCGGGTGGACCGGCTGCGCGAGACGGGTGTGATCACCGGGTTCACGGCCACGGTGAAGCCGTCGGCGCTGGGCTGGCGCACGGAGGCGTACGTCGAGGTGTACTGCGAGGGAGCGGCGCCGCCCCGGCGCCTGGCGGAGGTGGTCCGCAACCATCCGGAGATCACGGCGGCGATGACGGTGACCGGCGGCGCGGACGCACTGCTGCACGTGCGGGCGAGGGACGTCGAGCACTTCGAGGAGGTGCTGGAGCGCATCCGCGCGGAGCCGTTCATCCGGAAGACGATCAGCGTGATGGTGCTCTCCCACCTGCTCCCGGAAAGCCCGGAGGCGGGCGCGACCCAGGCCGCCCCGGACGGCGCCCGGGACGACGCAGCAGACGTGCGCTGACCGCTCCCAAGACGCAGCATTGCTGCGCGAACACGCAGCTCTCGTTGCTTGTCGTCCGTATCCGCCGCTTTCTACCTTGGTGTCAACCCTCAGTCGACACTCCAGGAAGCGGAGGAACCCCTCTGTGCCTGACAGCCGTGTGCCGCGCCGGCGGCGCTTCCTCGTCTGCGAACCCAGACACTTCGCCGTGCAGTACGCGATCAACCCCTGGATGCATCCCGACACCACGGTCGACGTGGATCTGGCCCATGAGCAGTGGCAGGGGCTGATCCGCGCCTACCGCGCCCACGGCCACGCCGTCGACGCCGTGGACCCGGTCCCCGGTCTGCCGGACATGGTGTTCGCCGCGAACTCGGCGGTCGTCGTCGACGGCCGGGTCTTCGGCTCCCTCTTCCACGCACCCGAGCGGCGCCCCGAGTCCCTCCACTACGAGACGTGGTTCAAGGCGGCCGGTTACGACGTCCACCGGCCCGAGTCCGTCTGCGAGGGCGAGGGCGACCTGGTGTGGACGGGCCGGTACCTGCTGGCGGGCACCGGGTTCCGTACGACCCGGGAGGCGCACCGTGAGGCGCAGGAGTTCTTCGGCCACCCGGTGATCAGCCTGACGCTCGTCAACCCGTACTTCTACCACCTGGACACCGCGCTGTTCGTCCTCGACGACGACAACGTCGTGTACTACCCGGAGGCGTTCTCCCCGGGCAGCCGGGAGGTGCTGGCGCGGCTGTTCCCGGACGCGGTGCTCGCGACGCACGAGGACGCGATGGCGTTCGGCCTGAACTCCGTCTCCGACGGACGCCATGTCTTCATCGCGCCGAAGGCGGAGGCGCTGGCCTCACGCCTCGCCGACCAGGGTTACGACCCCGTCCCCGTCGACCTGTCCGAGTTCCACAAGGCCGGCGGAGGCATCAAGTGCTGCACCCAGGAGATCCGGGAGACCCGTTCATGACCGCACCCGCCCGTACGCGTTCGTCCGCCGAGCTGATCCAGGCCGAGGAGCCCGTCCTCGCGCACAACTACCACCCGTTGCCCGTGGTCGTCGCCCGCGCCGAGGGCACCTGGGTGGAGGACGTGGAGGGCCGCCGCTACCTCGACATGCTCGCCGGGTACTCGGCCCTCAACTTCGGTCACCGCAACCCGGTTCTGATCGAGGCGGCGCGCCGTCAGCTGGACCGGCTGACGCTCACCTCGCGGGCCTTCCACAACGACCAGCTCGCCGAGTTCGCCGAGTCCCTCGCGGGGTTGACGGGCCTGGACATGGTGCTGCCGATGAACACGGGCGCGGAGGCGGTGGAGAGCGCCGTCAAGGTGGCCCGGAAGTGGGCGTACGAGGTCAAGGGCGTGCCGGCCGACCGGGCGACGATCGTGGTGGCGGCCGGGAACTTCCACGGCCGTACGACGACGATCGTCAGCTTCTCCACGGACGAGACGGCGCGGGCGGGGTTCGGGCCGTTCACGCCGGGCTTCCGGATCGTCCCGTACAACGACCTGGCGGCGCTCGAGGCGGCGGTCGACGAGACCACGGCGGCCGTGCTGATCGAGCCGATCCAGGGCGAGGCGGGTGTGGTCATCCCCGACGAGGGTTACCTCACCGGGGTCCGGGAGCTCACGCGCCGGGCGGGGTGCCTGTTCGTCGCGGACGAGATCCAGTCGGGTCTCGGGCGTACCGGTCGCACGCTGGCCGTGGAGCACGAGGGCGTGCTGCCGGACGTGCTGCTGCTGGGGAAGGCGCTCGGCGGCGGGATCGTGCCGGTGTCGGCGGTGGTGGCGCGCCGGGATGTGCTCGGTGTGCTGCGGCCGGGCGAGCACGGATCGACGTTCGGAGGCAACCCGCTGGCCGCGGCGGTCGGTTCGGCGGTCGTCGACCTGCTGAAGACGGGTGACTTCCAGCTGCGGGCCACCGAGTTGGGTGTGGTGCTGCGGGACGGTCTCACCTCGCTCGTCGGCCAGGGCGTCGTGGGCTTCCGCTCGCGCGGGCTGTGGGCGGGCGTGGACGTCGACCCGGTGATCGGCACCGGGCGCGAGATCAGCGAACGTCTGATGGCGGAGGGGATCCTGGTCAAGGACACCCACGGCTCGACGATCCGCCTGGCACCGCCGCTGACCATCACGGAGGAGGAGCTGCGGTCGGCGCTCGGGGCGCTGGAGAAGGTGCTGGCCGCTTGAGAGCGGCGCCGCACCGACTGTGATTCGCGCCCGCCGGGGCTCCGCCCCCGGACCCCCGCTCCTCACACGCCGGAGGGGCTGAATTCCCAGCCCGTCCCGCGTGTGCGGACGAGGCCGTAGGCCGACGGCGGGGGTCCGGGGGCACAGCCCCCAGGGACGGAAAGAGCAGGGGCGGCGGGGGCGAAGAACCCGTGTCGGTCAGGGCCAGAGTCCCGTCACGTCCAGCGCCTCCGCCGGCGTCCGCGCGTACCGTACGCCGGGCACCTCACGCCCGTCGGCGTCCACGAGGCGCCAGCCGTCGCCGAGCTGGACGACGGGCACGCCGCCCCGGCGCATCGCCAGGGCCAGTTCCGAGAGCGTGCCCCAGGAGCCGCCGATCACGATGACGGCGTCCCCGCTGTGCACGATGACGCTGTTGCGCGCCTGTCCGAGACCGGTGGCGATCGCGACGCTCAGGTCCGGTCCGGCGCCGGTACGGTCGGCCCCGGGGAGCACCCCGACGACAACGCCGTCGCGGGACCGGGCGCCCGCCGCGACCGCGGCCATCACCCCGCCGTGCCCGCCGCAGATCACCACAGCCCCGCGCTCCGCCAGCAGCCGGCCCACCTGGTACGCGAGGGCCCGCTCGCTCTCCGCGCACTGCGCGGGCCCGCACACCGCCACCTGTACCGCCATGGCCCGGTCAGGTACGCCGCCGCAGGCGGCGGGCGAGGGCCGCCGCGGGGGCCGCCGTCAGGGCGGCGGCGACGGCCGTCGTCGCCCAGGCGCCGAGGCGTGAGGGTGGCGCCGGCCGCTCCGCCAGACACTCCGGCAGGTCCGCGGGCAGGGTTCCGTCCAGGCCGAGGGCCAGTGCCTCGGCCAGGTGCAGGGCCCGGCGGCCCGTGCCGCCCTGCTCGATCTGGGTGCGGCAGCTGAATCCGTCCGCGAGGACCAGACCGGACGGGGCGGCCCCGCGCACGGAGGGCAGGACGCCCTGTTCCGCGACGGCCATGGACACCTCGTGGTGGCCCCGCTCGAACCCGAAGTTGCCGGCGAGCCCGCAGCAGCCCTCGTCGAGGACCTCCGCGTCGAGGTGGGCGCGCCGCATCAGCTCCTGGTCGGCCTCGAACTTCATGATCGCGTGCTGGTGACAGTGGGTCTGCACGGTCGCCTGCCGGGCCAGGGCGGGCGGCTGCCAGTCGCCGGGGGCGTGGTGGACGAGGTGTTCGGCGAAGGTGCGGAACTGCCCGGCCAGGCGCTGCACGTCCTGGTCGGCCGGCATCAGTTCCGGCGCGTCCGCGCGGAAGACGGCCGTACAGGACGGTTCAAGGCCGATGACGGGCGTACCCGCCTCGATCCACGGGCGCAGCACGTCGAGCGAGTGCCGCAGGACCTTCTTCGCCACCGTCAGCTGCCCGGTGGAGATCCAGGTCAGTCCGCAGCACACGGGCCTGCCGGGTACGGCGACCCGGAAACCGGCGTCCTCGAGGACCCGCACCGCGGACCGCGCGATCGCGGGGTGGAAGTAGGTGGTGAAGGTGTCGGGCCACAGCACGACGGCCCGCTCGTCGCCGGGCTCCGGTTCTTCGCTGCCGCGCGCCCGCCACCACTGCAGGAAGGACTCCTCGGCGAACACGGGGGCCTGGCGCGCGCCGTCGACGCCGGCCAGCCGTTTGCCGGCGGCGGCAAGTCCGGGCGCGTGCAGCAGGTTGTTGACGACCGGCGGGGCGAGACGGGAGAGCCGGGCCCACACCGGCAGCCAGCCCATGGAGTAGTGGGCGGCCGGGCGGGGCCTGCCCGCGTAGTGGTGGGCGAGGAACTCGGCCTTGTAGGTGGCCATGTCGACGCCGGTGGGGCAGTCCGACTTGCAGCCCTTGCACGCCAGGCACAGGTCCAGGGCGTCGCGGACCTCGGTGGAGCGCCAGCCGTCGGTCACGGCGGAGTCCGCATGGCCGTCGAGCATCTCGAACAGCAGCCGTGCCCGGCCGCGCGTGGAGTGCTCCTCCTCCTGGGTGGCCCGGTAGGACGGGCACATCACCCCGCCGTGGTGGGTGCGGCAGTTGCCGATGCCGACGCAGCGCAGCACGGCGCGGGTGAAGGAGTGTTCGTCCTCCGGATAGCCGAAGTGCGTGTCCAGGGTCGTGGGCCGCCAGGTGGAGCCGAGCCGCAGCTGGCCGTCGACGGGGTTGGGGGCGACGACCTTGCCGGGGTTCATCCGGTTGTGCGGGTCGAAGAGCGTCTTGAGCTCCCCGAACGCGGCCACGAGCCGCTCGCCGAACATGCGGGTGAGCAGCTCGCCCCGGGACTGGCCGTCCCCGTGCTCGCCCGACAGGGAGCCGCCGTAGGAGGCCACGAGGTCGGCGGCGCGCTCCAGGAAGCGGCGGAAGTCGGCGACACCCTCGGCGGTCTTCAGCCCGAACGGGATGCGGGTGTGCACACAGCCCTGCCCGAAGTGCCCGTACAGCGAGGGGTGGTCGTAGTCGAACTCCTCGAACAGCCCCTTGAGGTCGCGCAGGTAGTCGCCGAGGCGGTCGGGCGGCACGGCGGAGTCCTCCCAGCCCTCCCAGGTCTCGCGGTCGTCCGGGGGCCGTGCGGTGACCCCGAGTCCGGCCTCCCGGGCCTTGAGCATCCTCTGCTCGCGCTCGGGGTCGTCGGAGAAGGCGACGGTGGACTCCTTCTCGTCCCGGCCGACAGCGCGCAGCAGGGCGTGCGCCTTCTCGTCGACCTCCTCCTGGCTGTCGCCGCTGAACTGCAGCAGCAGCCAGCTGTCGCCCTCCGGAAGGGAGTTGAGGGACTCCAGGTAGGCGTGCTCCTCGCGCATCAGCTGTGCCATCCGCCCGTCGAGCGCCTCCAGCTGGCTGGGTGAGCAGTGCTGAAGGAGGTGGGGGACGTCGTCCGCTGCGGCGCAGATGTCCTCGTATCCGAGGACGAGCAGCGACTGGTGACGGGGCACCGGGACCAGATCGAGTTCCGCGCGCAGTACGGTCACCAGGGTTCCCTCACTGCCGACCAGAGCCTTGGCGACGTCGAAGCCGTTCTCCGGGAGCAGGGAGTCCAGGTTGTATCCCGAGACGCGGCGCGGGATCTTCGGGTAGCCCTTGCGGATGTCCGCCAGGTACTCGGTGACGATGCGGTCGAGGCCGTCGTAGATCTCCGCCCTGCGCCCGCCCTCGGCGGCGATCTGCGCGCGCCCGGCCTCCGAGGTCGGCCCCACCCACATGCGGGTCCCGTCGTAGGTGAGGACTTCCAGACGGCGTACGTTGTCCACCGTCTTGCCGTACGCCTGCGCCGACGCCCCGCACGAGTTGTTGCCGATCATGCCGCCGAGCGCGCAGTGGCTGTGCGTGGACGGCTTGGGCCCGAACTGCAGGCGGTGGTCGGCGAGCTTGCGGTTGAGCTCGTCCAGGACCAGCCCGGGCTCCACGACGCAGGTGCGGGCGTCGGGGTCGACCGACACCAGGGCGTCGCAGTACTTGGTCCAGTCGATGACGACGGCCGTGTTGGTCGTCTGGCCGGCCAGGCTGGTGCCGCCGCCCCGGGACAGGACGGGCGCGCCGAACCGCGCGCACACCTCGACCGCCCTGGCTCCCGCCTCCACACCGCGCGGGACGACGACGCCGATGGGGACCTGGCGGTAGTTGGAGCCGTCCGTGGAGTACGCGCCCCTGCTGCCCGCGTCGAACCGGATCTCCCCGTCCACGGCGCTGCGCAGCGCCGCCTCCAGCCCGGCCACGTCGAGCGCGGTTCCCGCCCGGCCGGGGGCCGGGGCCGTGTCGTTGCGGGATGTCAGGGCCATGGATCGAGACCGCCTTCCTGCACCGTTGGACTATGCGAGGGAGTTTCGCGATCCGTGCCGCCCAAACGGACTGGCGGGCGACCTGCGGGCCCTGGTGGCCCCACCGCGGCTCAGCCGACCTTGCGGCCCTGCATCGGTGCCGTCGGGGCGCCGGCGCCCTCCTGCAACCCGTGCAGGAACTCCTCCAGCACCTCGGTCGCCGTCCGCCGCGGCTGCCAGCCGAGCACGGTGCGCGCACGGCTGCAGTCCATGAGGGGCAGCCTCAGGACGGCGTCGAAGAGGTGGGGTGAGGCGGGCAGCAGCCGCAGTCCCCAGGCCGCGGCGATCGCCGATCGTGCGGCCGTGCGCGGCAGCCGTACGGGGCGGGACCCCAGCAGCTCGCCCAGGATCTCGGCGTCGAGGGGCGGATCGGCGGCCAGGTTGAAGGCGCCCCGGACCTCGGTGTGGATGGCGAGCTGGTAGGCGCGGGCCGCGTCGTCGGTGTGCAGGGCCTGCACACGGAGCCCCTGAATGTCCGGCAGGAAGGGCAGCAGTTCCGGGCGGGCCAGCGGTCCGGGCAGGAACTTTCCGCCGAAGATGCGCCGCTGTTCGCTCGCCGATTCACGTTTGAACAGGAACGCGGGCCGCATCCGTACGACCCGGATCCCGGGGTGCCGGAACTCGAAGGTGTCGAGATACCGCTCGAGATAGGCCTTCTCCCGGGTGTAGGCGGCGTCGGGCCAGCCGTGGGTGGGCCAGGACTCGTCCACGGAGCGGTTCTTGGGCCCCGGGGAGTAGGCCCCCACGGAGGAGGCGTGCACCAGTGTGGGCACCGTGGCGGTCGCGGCGACGGCCTCGAAGACCCGGATGCTGCCGAGGACGTTGGTCCGCCAGGTCGCGACCGGATCGTGCGTCGGCTGGAAGGCCCACGCCAGGTGGACCACCGCGTCGGCGCCCCGGAACTCCCGTACGAGATCGACGTTCTTCGCCGCGAGGTCGACCTTCGACCACTCCACGCGGTCCGGGCCTAGGTCGGGGATGCGGCGCGCCAGGCCCCGTACGCTCGCGACGGCCGGATCCTCGGCGAGCAGTCGCACGAGGCTGGTGCCCACATTGCCGGTGGCACCCGTGACCACGATCTTCCTGCCTGCTTCGGTGCTCACTTCGGGCTCCTCTCGGTGACCGGTGACCGGGACCTGCGAGTACCCACGGTGAGGGGCGTTACTGCTGTTGGCGCTGCCTGCCGTGCTCGGCGTCCTGCCGGACGAGGAGGGCGAGCAGCTCGGCGACGGTCAGGCTGGCCTCCGCCGGGTGGCGCAGCGGCGTACCGGGCTGGATGTGGTACGTGTTGCTGCGCCCCTCGCGGGTGTGCGTGAGATAGCCGTCCTGCTCGAGATCGGCGATGATCTTCTGAACGGCACGCTCCGTCAGCCGGCAGTGGGCCGCGATGTCACGGATGCGGACACTGTGGTCGTCGGCGATGGCCGCCAGCACGCGTGCGTGGTTGGTGAGGAACGTCCATCCCGTATGCGGCTCACGCACTCCACCCATGGATAGAGAGTAGGCGCTGCGATTCGCGAATACAAAAAGGTGAATTCGAATTCGTGTATCTCTTGACATATGACCCTGGGCGGGCAGAGGCTGGGTTGGGGGTGCCCGGCGGGAATCGGCGGACGCCCCCCGGGTCGGGGGCGCGGTGTGGGCGAGCTCGGGAGGCTGCCATGGACGAGCGCGTACTTCCCGAGCCCGACAGCGCGGACGGTGACGTCCGGGTCACCTGGGCGCACCCGCCGCAGCACCTCCTGCCCCCCTGCCTGCGGGTCGAGAGCCACCAGGACGGGGACCGGGTGGCCGTGACGGTGTCCGGTGAACTGGACATCGACACCGAGCAGGCTCTGCAGGACGCCCTGCGGGAGGCCGTACAGCGCTCGGTGAGAGGTGTGGACGTGGATCTCGGCGGTGTGGACTTCTGCGACTGTTCCGGCCTCAACGTGCTGCTGAGCGCCCGCCGCCAGGCCCTGACGGACGCCAAGACGCTCACACTCGGTCCGACCGGCCCCTCCGTGGACAGGCTGCTCTCGCTGACCGGCACGCGGGCCCTGTTCGGCACCTCCCCCTCCGTCGGTACGGCCGCGGGAGACGGCCAGGACGGGCGGCTCCGGCAGCAGCACGGCCCTCCGCAGCGGCAGGAGCGGCCGGAGGACCCCGACCTGGACCCGAACAGCGCCCCGGACCTGGCCCCTGACCGGGACCTGGACCCGGCGGGCGAGCGGGACCTGCACATAGAGCTGGTCCAGCTCAGGCGGGCCATGCAGACGCGGCCGGTGATCGACCTGGCCCGTGGGGTGCTGATGGCGTCCTTCGCACTGAGCGCGCAGGACGCCTGGGACGTCCTGGTCACCGTCTCCCAGAAGACCAACACGAAGCTGCACAACGTCGCCGAGGAACTGGTGGCGGCCGTCAACGGCGACGCTCCGCCCGGCCCGCTCCGCCTGGAGCTGGCGGCCGCGGTCACCGCGCTCAAGGAGCCCTCGGGCGCGCGTCCCGCGGACTGAGGCCCACCACGCGCCGGGGTGCGGTTCATGGGCCGCGGTTCCCCCGCCCGGGTGCAGGCCCCGGGGCGCCACCACCCGTCGGCGCTGCGCGCACCGCCTCGGAAACAGCGGCAGGGTAAGCCTTCCCCCATGACCTTCAAGAGTCCCGCCCACCGCGGCGGCCCCAAGCGCGGAATGTTCGAGGAACTGGCGGAGAGAGCCTCCAACTTGACCAGCTCTCCGCTCTTCTTCCTGATCTGCCTGGCCTTCGTCGGCTTCTTCATCGCCGCGCACGCCGCGCATCTGCCCCTGGAGCTGCTGCTGCTCGCCGGGGAGTCGATGACCGCGGTCACCCTTCTCCTCCTCGCCCTGCTCAAGAACTCGGAGATGCGGGCGGAGCACGCCATCCAGCGCAAGCTCGACGCCATCGCACGCGCCCTGCTGGACATGAACGAGGACAGGGACAGCCGCGCCCTGAGGGAGCTCAAGGAGTCGATTCGCATGGAGGAAGAGACATAAGATGACATTCACCTATACGAGGGGAGTGAGCCGATATGGCCGACCGAGAGCATGGCCGGTACGCGGACGGCTCCGGCCACCTCAGGGACATGACCGAGGAAACCCTCGGCGCCCAGGAGCAGGCACGCCAGGAGCGTCAGCACCGGCTCGAGCAGCAGCAGAGCGGCGGTCGGGCGGACGACGAGTCCACCTACCCCGAACTCTTCGACCAGGGAGAGGACGACTATCTGTGAGGGCCGTTCCCGGGCGGTGACCGACCGCTGCTTCAGCACTCGATGACGCGGCTGACGACGTCGCCGAGGGCCCTCCCTCCTTACCGCCCTGCCGGGCCGCTCACCCGTATTCCACGGCGGCGTCCAGCAGCCAGTCCGTCAGGTAGCCGGCGAAGGAGGAGCGCACCAGTACCCAGAAGCCCGCCCTGGCTTCGTCGCGGGCGACCAGGACGACCTGCGTGCGTGCCAGCGTCGTCTGGGCGCAGCGACCGGGGCCGAAGGCGCGCGGGTGCAGGTCCAGCGCGCAGCCGTGGGACAGCAGGTCGCGGGCGCGGGGTCCGGCGACCAGGAGGGTGGTGCGCTGGGCGGAGACGTCGGTGACGGAGACGGGCTCGTCGCCTGCCGCCGCACGGATCCGGCCCTCCAGCTCCCGCTGGGTTCCGGGCGGCCCCACGAGCAGCCATTCGTCGGGACCGAGCCACACCGCGGTCAGGTCGCCGGCCCGTACCACGGTGTTCGGCTCCAGGGGCAGCTGGCACCCCAGGGCGAGACCCACGGCGTCCGCCGCCGGGCTCTTGGCGTCGAGGCGGACGTTCACCTGAGCCAGGAAGGGGAGTTCGGCCAGGCGGACCGCGCCCCCGCAGGAGCGCGTCGCGGCGGCCAGGCGTTCGGCGGCGTGCGCCAGGGGGCTGCGCTGCCGTGCGGTCAGGGCGGTGTCAGCCATCGCGGCGGGCTCCCTCGGGGTCGTAGAGGACGGGGTTGGCGACGGTCACCGGGACCAGCCGGTCGCCGACGGGTGCGTAGAGGCGTTCCCCGATGCGGTCGCGGCCGCCCTTGACCAGGGCGAGTGCGAAGGTCCGGCCGAGCGCCGCGCTGCGGTAGCTGGAGGTGACGTGGCCGAGCATCGGGACGGGCGGGGCGGGCAGTTCGCTGTCGGCGACCAGGTGGGTGCCCTCGGGGAGGAAGGCGGCCGGGTCCTCGGGGAGGAGGCCGACGAGGTGCTTGCGGTCGGGGCGCACGGTGTCGGCGCGGGCGTGGGAGCGCTTGCCGATGAAGTCCGGCTTCTTCTTCGACACCGCCCAGCTCATGCCGAGGTCCTGCGGGGTGACCGTGCCGTCGGTGTCCTGGCCGATGATCGGGTAGCCCTTCTCGGCACGCAGGACGTGCATGGTCTCGGTGCCGTACGGGGTGATGCCGTACGGGGCGCCGGCCTCGAACAGCGCCTCCCACAGGGCGAGGGCGTCCCACGGTGACACGTTGATCTCGTAGGCGAGTTCGCCGGAGAAACTGATCCGGCACACACGCGCGTCGATGCCGGCGACGGTCGTCTCCCGCCACGCCATGAACGGGAAGTCCTCGTTGCTCACGGCCAGTTGCGGCGCGAGCGAGCCGAGGACCTCGCGGGACTTCGGGCCGACCAGGGCCACGGTCGCCCACTGCTCGGTGACCGAGGTGCAGTGGACCCGCAGTTCGGGCCACTCGGTCTGGAGCCACTCCTCCATCCAGTCCAGGACGGCGGCCGCGTTGCCGGTGGTCGTGGTGACCAGGAAGCGGTCCTGCGCGAGCCGGATGACCGTGCCGTCGTCGAAGACCATGCCGTCCAGGCGGCACATCACGCCGTAGCGGATCATGCCGACCTTCAGGGTGCTCATCATGTTGGTGTAGAGCCGGTCGAGGAAGAGCGCGGCGTCCGGGCCCTGCACGTCGATCTTGCCGAGGGTCGAGGCGTCCATGAAGGCCACGCCCTCGCGGGCGGCACGGCACTCGCGCAGCACGGCGGTCTCCATGTCCTCGCCGTCCTGCGGGTAGTACCAGGGCCGCTTCCACTGGCCGACGTTCTCGAACAGGGCGCCGTGCGCCACGTGCCACTCGTGCAGGGCCGTCGTACGGACCGGGTCGCTCAGCGCGCCGCGGTCGCGCCCGGCCAGGGCGGCGAAGGACACCGGGGTGTACGGCGGCCGGAAGGTGGGCAGGCCGAGCGCCGAGATGTCCACGCCCAGGAGTTCGGCGACGACTCCGCTCGCCAGGACGCCGCCCGTCCTGCCCTGGTCGCCCCCGGTCCCGGCGGTGGTGTAGCGCTTGGTGTGCTCGACCGAGCGCAGGCCCGCGCCGGTCGCCCGGGCCAGATCGTCGACCGTGACGTCGCGCTGGAGGTCGACGAACCGGGGGGCGCCGGTGTCGGTCGGGACGGTGAAGACCTCCATGGGCGGGGTCTGCGGCTGGGCGGCCACGGCCGGGAGGGTCGGCACCTCGGGGGTGTATCCCTCGGCCTCGACCGCGCGGGCCCCGGCCGCCGCGCCCTGGGCGAGGACCTCGGCCAGGTCGAAGGCGCCGTTCGCGCTGCCCGCGACCTCCACCGCCTGCCGGCCGTGGTCGGGCACGAACGTGCCGAGTGCGGCGTCGTGGCGGAGCTTGCCGCCCGCCTGGCTGAACAGGTGCGCGACCGGGTTCCAGCCACCGGAGACCAGGAGCAGGTCGACGGCGAACTCCCGCTGCCCGGCGGACTCCCTGTACGGGGCGACCGTCACGGCCGTGAGACGGTTCCCGCCCCGCGTGCCGGTGACCGCGTGTCCGGCGAGCACCTCGATCCCGGCGGACCGGGCGCGCTCGGCCCACTGCCCCGGCTCGGGCCGGGTGTCGACGATCGCGGCGACGTCCACGCCCGCGGCCGAAAGGTCGAGCGTTGCGGCGTAGGCGCTGTCGTTGGTGGTGAACACGACCGCGTGCCGGCCGGGCAGCACGGCGTACCGGTGCAGGTAGGTCCGGGCCGAGGAGGCCAGCATCACGCCGGGCCGGTCGTTGTCGCCGAACGCCAGCGAACGCTCGTGGGCACCCGTGGCGAGTACGACGTGACGGGCGCGGATCCGCCAGACACGCTCGCGGGAGACGTTCGCCGGGGCCTCGGCGCCCAGGTGGTTGGTGCGGCGCTCGACGGCGAGGAGGTGGTTGTCGTCGTAGTGGCCGAAGACGGTGGTGCGGCGCAGGACGCGTACCTCGGGGGCGGCTTCGAGCTGGGCGCGCGTGGTCTCGACCCAGTCGTGGTGCTCGCCGGTGCCGAGCAGGCTGCCGCCGAGTTCCGGCTGGTCGTCGGCGAGGATGACGCGGGCGCCGCTCCGCGCTGCCGCCGCCGCGGCGGCGAGGCCGGCCGGGCCCGCGCCGACGATCAGCAGGTCGCAGTGGGCGTGTACGGCGTCGTAGCGGGCGGGGTCGGGCTCGGTGGCGAGCCTCCCCTGGCCCGGAAGGCTGCTCGCGACCAGACCCTCGTACAGCTCGACGGTCGTGGCGGGGAGCATCGGCTCGGGGAAGGGTTCCTCGATCTGGACGACCGCGTTGGGTTCCTCGACGCCGGCCGAGAAGATGCCGCGGGGGCGGCCCAGCTTGATGCTGGTGGCGGCCTGGATGACGCCGTTGGCGAGGAGTGCCGATGCGAGGGTGTCGCCTCGGAAGCCCTGGTACTCGGTGCCGTCGAAGGTGAACGTCAGTCGGTCGTCGCGGTCGATGCGGCCACCGGTGGCCAGGCGGTGCGGTTGGCTCGCGAGCCGTGCCGGGCGCTCCGCCCCGGGACCCCTGACCGGCTGCGGGCCGGCCTCGGCCTCGATCGCCGGACCGGCTGGTTGTTCCGGACGCGGTTGAGCGATGACCGGACGCGGCTCAAGCGTCACCGGGCGCGACTCGCCCGCCTTGTAGACGGCGAGGACCTCGTTCGTCGCCGTGTCCCGTACCGCGTTGAACCACTTGCGGCAGCCCGCCGTATGGCTCCACCGCTCGGCGAACGGGCCCTTCGGGTTCGCACGGAAGAACAGGTAGCGCGCCCACTGCTCGTCGGTGAGGGCCGCGGGGTCCTCGGGGTAGGGCACATGGGCCTGGCCACCGTAGTGGAACTCGGCCTCGTCACGGGGCCCGCACCACGGGCAGGAAATGAGCAGCATGGTTCGGCTCCCTAGTGGGCCACCGCGGCCGCGCCGTGCTCGTCGACGAGCGCGCCGGTGGTGAAACGGTCGAGCGAGAAGGGGGCGTTCAGCGGGTGGGGGGTGTCGTGGGCGATGGTGTGGGCGTAGACCCAGCCGACCCCCGGGGTGGCCTTGAAGCCGCCCGTTCCCCAGCCGCAGTTGAGGTAGAGGTTGTCGACCGGGGTGAGGCCGACGATGGGCGAGGCGTCCGGGCTGACGTCGACGATGCCGCCCCAGGTGCGCAGCACGTGGGCGCGGGCGAAGACCGGGAAGAGCTCCAGGGCGGCGGACATCTGCTCCTCGATGATGTGGAACGCGCCGCGCTGGGTGTAGGAGTTGTACGCGTCGATGCCGGCGCCCATGACCAGTTCGCCCTTGTGGGCCTGGCTGACGTACACGTGGACGGCGTTGGACATGACGACCGTCGGGTGCACCGGCTCCAGGAGTTCGGAGACCAGGGCCTGCAACGGGTGGCTCTGCAGCGGGAGTTCGATGCCCGCCATGGCGGCGAGGACCGAGGTGTGACCGGCGGAGCACAGGGCCACCTTGCCCGCCGCGATCGGGCCGAGCGTGGTCTGTACGCCGACCACCCGGCCGCCGACCACGTCGAGGCCGGTGACCTCGCAGTTCTGGATGATGTCGATGCCGGCTGCGTCCGCGGAGCGGGCGAAGCCCCAGGCCACGTAGTCGTGCTTGGCGATGCCGGCGCGCGGCTGGTACGTGCCGCCGAGGACCGGGTAGCGCACGTCGGGTGAGGTGTTGACGATCGGGCAGACGTCTTTGACCTGTTCGGCGTCGAGCCATTCGGCGTCGACGCCGTTGAGCCGGTTGGCCTCGACGCGGCGAACGCTGTCGCGGACGTCCTGCAGGCTGTGGGCGAGGTTCAGCACGCCGCGCTGGGAGAAGAGGATCGGGTAGTCGAGCTCCTCCTCCAGTCCTTCCCAGAGTTTGAGGGCGTGCTCGTAGATGCCGGCGCTCTCGTCCCAGAGGTAGTTGGAGCGGATGATCGTGGTGTTGCGGGCCATGTTGCCGCCCGCGAGCCAGCCCTTCTCCAGGACCGCGACGTTGGTGATGCCGTGGTTCTTCGCCAGGTAGTGGGCGGTGGCCAGGCCGTGTCCGCCGCCGCCGACGATCACCACGTCGTACGACCGCCTGGGCTCGGGGGTGCGCCAGAGCCAGTCGGGGTGGTCGGGGAGGTCGGCGCCGGGGGTGCGGGGGCTCATCGGGCGTCTCCTGAAGGACCGGAAAGGTGCGGGTAGAGCGGGTGCTCGGCGGCCAGGGCCGCCGTGCGGGCGCGCAACGCGGCCACGTCCGGCCCGGGCTGGAGGGCGAGGGCGATCACGTCGGCGACCTCTGTGAAGTCCTCCTCGGTGAAGCCCCGGGTGGCGAGCGCCGGGGTGCCGATGCGCAGGCCGGAGGTGACCATGGGCGGGCGCGGGTCGAAGGGGACGGCGTTGCGGTTGACGGTGATGCCGATCTCGTGCAGCAGGTCCTCGGCGCGCCTGCCGTCGAGTTCGGACTCACGCAGGTCGACGAGGACGAGGTGGACGTCCGTGCCGCCCGTCAGCACCTTCACTCCGGCGGCGGCCGCGTCGGGCTGTGTGAGGCGCTCGGCGAGGATGCGGGCGCCGGTCAGTGTGCGGGCCTGGCGCTCGGCGAACTCGGGCGATGCCGCGACCTTGAAGGAGACCGCCTTCGCGGCGATGACGTGCTCCAGCGGGCCGCCCTGCATTCCGGGGAACACCGCCGAGTTGATCTTCTTGGCGAGGTCGGCGTCGTCGGTGAGGATCACTCCGCCGCGGGGACCGCCGAGCGTCTTGTGCGTGGTGGTGGTGACCACGTGCGCGTGCGGGACCGGGCTGGGGTGCAGTCCGGCGGCGACCAGGCCGGCGAAGTGCGCCATGTCGACCATGAGGAGGGCGCCGACCTCGTCGGCGATGCGTCGGAAGGCGGCGAAGTCCAGCTGCCTCGGGTAGGCCGACCAGCCCGCGATGATCATCTTGGGCCGGTGCTCCTTGGCCAGCCGCTCGACCTCGTCCATGTCGACGAGGTTGTCCGCCTCGGAGACGTGGTAGGGCACGACGTTGAGCATCTTGCCGCTGTAGTTGATGCGCATGCCGTGGGTCAGGTGGCCGCCGTGTGCGAGGTCGAGGCCGAGGACGGTGTCGCCCGGCTGGAGGAGGGCGAAGAAGACGGCGGTGTTCGCCTGCGCGCCCGAGTGGGGCTGGACGTTGGCGAAGCCCGCGCCGAACAGCGACTTGACGCGCTCGATGGCCAGGCGTTCTGTGACGTCGACGTGTTCGCAGCCCCCGTAGTAGCGGCGGCCGGGGTAGCCCTCCGCGTACTTGTTGGTCGCGACCGAGCCCTGTGCCTCCATGACGGCGGAGGGCGCGAAGTTCTCGGAGGCGATCATCTCGAGGGTGGACTGCTGGCGGTGCAGCTCGGCGCCGAGGGCGGCGTGGACCTCGGGGTCCAGCTCCGCCAGCGGGGTGTTCAGCACGTTCATACGGTGTTCGCGTTCCTCTCGGCGGCCTCGACGACGTTGGCGAGCAGCATCGCCCGGGTCATGGGTCCCACTCCCCCGGGCATCGGCGCGAGCCATCCGGCGACCTGGGCGGCCTCCGGGTGGACGTCGCCGACGAGCCCGTGCTCGGTGCGGGTGATGCCGACGTCCAGGACGGCCGCGCCGGGGCGCAGCATGTCCTTGGTGATCAGTCCGGGCGAGCCGGCCGCGGCGACGACGATGTCCGCCTCGCGTACGTGCCAGACCAGTCCCTTGGTTCCGGTGTGGCACAGGGTCACGGTGGCGTTCTCGGACCTCCGGGTGAGCAGGAGCCCGATCGGCCGTCCGACCGTGATGCCCCGGCCGATCACGCACACGCGCGCCCCGGCGAGCGGGACCTCGTACCGGCGGAGCAGTTCGACGATGCCGCGCGGGGTGCAGGGCAGGGGGGCGTCGACGCCGAGGACGAGCCGGCCGAGGTTGACCGGGTGCAGTCCGTCGGCGTCCTTGGCGGGGTCCATGCGCGTGAGGACGGCGCCCGAGTCCAGGTGGCGTGGGAGCGGGAGCTGGACGATGTAGCCGGTGCAGGCGGGGTCGGCGTTGAGTTCGTCGATGACGTCCTCGACCTGCC
Organism: Streptomyces sp. NPDC001796; assembly: GCF_042892355.1. NCBI lineage: Bacteria > Bacillati > Actinomycetota > Actinomycetes > Kitasatosporales > Streptomycetaceae > Streptomyces > Streptomyces sp. NPDC001796. Next base: position 239,929 of record NZ_JBIAUC010000010.1, read on the forward strand.
GCTGGGTCGCGTCGGCGGGCAGCTCGCGGCGGAGCGAGGCGACTCCGATCTGCGCGCAGTCGCGGTGCTTTCCGGCGACGTAGGCGTGGCTGCCCGGGTCGTCGCCGACCAGGACCGTGCCGAGACCCGGCGGGCGGCCGGTCCGGGCGGTCGACTTGGCCACGCGCTCGGCCAGTTCACGACGGATGGCGGCTGCGGTCGCCTTGCCGTCGAGCAGTTGTGCGGTCACCGGCGATACCTCTTCCCCACGGTCAGCCACGAAGTCGGGACATGGTCGGGTCGAACAGGGGCTCCTCGGCGACGACCGCCTCGACGCGCTGGTCGAAGTAGCCGATGCGGACGGTGGTGCCGGGGGCGGCGAGCTCGGCCGGCAGCCAGGCGTAGGCGATGCCCTTGCCGATCGTGTAGCCGTAGGCGGCGCTGGTGACGTAGCCGACGGCGCGGTCGCCGTCGTACACCGGCTCCTTGCCCATGACGACCGAGTGCGGGTCGTCGATGGTGAGGCAGGTCAGCTTCCGCCGTACGTCCGCCTTGCGGCGCTCCAGTGCGGCCTTGCCGATGAAGTCGCCCTTGTCGAGCTTGACGGCGAAGCCGACGCCGGCCTCGTAGGGATCGTGCTCGTAGGTCATGTCGGTGCCGAAGGAGCGGTAGCCCTTCTCCAGGCGCAGGCTGTTGAAGGCGCCACGGCCGGCGATGATGCCGCCCAGCGGTTCGGCCGCCGCCCACAGGGTGTCCCACAGCTTCTGGCCCAGGTCGGCGGTGGTGTACAGCTCCCAGCCCAGTTCGCCGACGTAGCTCAGGCGCATCGCGGTGACCGGGACGGAGCCGATGTGGGCGCGCTTGGCGCGGAAGTACTTCAGGCCGTCGCCCGAGAAGTCCTCGTCGGTGAGGGGCTGGAGCACCTCGCGGGCCAGCGGGCCCCACAGGCCGATGCAGCAGGTGCCGGCGGTGATGTCGCGGACCTGGACCGTGCCGTCGGCGGGGAGGTGGCGGGTGAACCAGTCGAGGTCCAGGTTGCCGTTGGCGCCGACCTGGAAGAGGTCGCGGGCCAGGCGGGCGACGGTGATGTCGCTGCGGATGCCGCCGTCGTGGTCCAGCAGCAGCGTGTACGTCACCGAGCCGACGGACTTGGCGACCTTGCCGGTGACGAGGCCCTCCAGGAAGCCGGCCGCTCCGGGGCCGCTGACCTCGAGGCGCTTGAGGGCCGTCATGTCGTACAGGGCGACCGTCTCTCGGGTGACCTGGGCCTCGGCGCCGACGACGGGCGACCAGTACTTCGCGGCCCAGTCGTTGGGCGTGGGGATGGAGCGCCCTTCGACGAGCGAGGCGTTGGCCTCGTACCACTGGGGGCGCTCCCAGCCGTTCGCCTCCAGGAAGAACGCGCCGTGCTCCCGCTGGCGGGCGTGGAAGGGGCTGGTGCGGATCGGGCGCGGCTTCCCGGCCGGCTGGAGGGGGTGGAGGATGTCGTAGACCTCGACGAAGTTCTGGCAGTCCCGGGCCAGGACGTACTCCGGGGAGAGCTGGTGCGGCTCGAAGCGGTTGACGTCGCACTCGTGCAGGTCGAAGGAGGAGCAGTAGCCGTCGACCAGCCACTCGGCGACGGCCCGGCCGACGCCCGCCGAGTGGGTGACCCACACGGCCTCCGCGACCCAGAAGCCCTTGACGTCCGGGGACTCACCCAGCAGCGGGTAGCCGTCGGTGGTGAAGGAGAACAGGCCGTTGATGCCCTCCTCGACCTTGGCCTCGCGGGTCGCGGGGAGCAGCGACTGGGTCTCGGTCCAGGCGTCCTCGAAGTCCTCCTCGGTGAACTTCAGGACCGAGGGCATCTGTTCGGCCTCCTCCACGGAGAGGATGTCGTCGGCGGAGACGGGCATGGGGCGGTGGCCGTAGTAACCGATGCCGATGCCGTCGAAGCGGTCGCGGTAGTAGAGGTCGGCGTCCTGGTGGCGCAGGATCGGGCGGACCGCTTCCTCGGTCTGGCCGGCGAGGGCGGGAATCGGGCCGGTCCAGGCGAGCTGGTGGGCGAGCGGGGTGAGCGGCAGGTTCACCCCGACCATGCGGGCGATCTTCGGGCCCCAGATGCCGGCGCAGCACACGACGATGTCGGCGGGGATCTCTCCCTGGTCGGTCAGCACGCCGGTCACCCGGCCCTCGCTCTGCCGCACGTCGAGGACTTCGTGGCGGGCGAGGAAGCGCACGCCGCGCCCGGTGGCCCGGCGGATCTGCGCCTCGACGGCGAGGACGGCCTTGGCGAGGCCGTCGGTGGGGACCAGGAGACCTCCGAGGACCTTGTCGCGGTCGACCAGCGGGTGCTGCTCCACGCACTCGTCGGCGGTCAGCAGGCGCGCCTCGATGCCCCAGGCGGTGATCCAGCCGTGGCGGCGGTGGAGTTCGGCGAGGCGCTCGGGGGTCGTCGCCACTTCCAGGCCGCCGACCTGGAGGAAGCAGGGCTTGCCGTCGACGTCCAGGGAGCAGAACTTCTCGACGGTGTAGCGGGCGAGCTCGGTCATGGTCTTCGAGGGGTTCGTCTGGAAGACGAGGCCCGGGGCGTGCGAGGAGGAGCCCCCGGTGGCCGGGAGGGGGCCCTGGTCGACCACGGTCACCTCGGTCCAGCCGCGTGCGGAGAGCTCGTCGGCGAGGGCCGCTCCCACGACGCCCGCTCCGATGATGACCACTCGGGGTCCCGCCATCGCCCAACCTCCGAACTTGGAAACCGGTTCAGTTGCTGTCTGCGCAACTCGATTCAGGCTGCGCAACTCAATGTGCCTGTCGCCGATGAGGGGTGTCAAGGGGGTGCGTGACGTCGGAAAACAGCCCGAAACACGGCCACGCCCGGCGGGCGGTGCGCACAGGTGCGCACCGCCCGCCGGGCGTCTTCAACCGGCCTTTTCCGTCTGCTCGGGCCCGTGCCTAATGCTTCAGCCAGGCGTCGACCTTGTCGCGGTTGGCGTCGACCCACTTCTTGGCCGCCGCGTCGTCCGACATCTTGTCCACCGCGATGTACTTGGCCACGGTGTTCTGGTCGTCGTTCGTCCAGTTGAAGTTCTTCACCAGGTTGTAAGCAGGGCTGCCGGACTTCGCGAAGCTCGCGCTGACGATCTTGTCCAGGTTGTAGACGGGGTAGTCGCACGCCACCTTGGCCGCATCCGCGTCACAGCCCGTCTTGTACGCCGGCAGGTTCACCTTGACCAGCGGCACCTCGGACATGAACCACTGTGGCTCGTAGAAGTAGCCGATCATCCACTGCTTGTTCTTCTCGGCGGTCCGGAACGCCTGGATGAGGGCGGTCTCGCTGCCCGCGTACACCACCTTGAAGTTCAGCTTCAGGTTCTTCACCAGCGCCGCGTCGTTGGTGACGTAGGACGGGTCCCCGTCGAGCAGTTGGCCCTTGCCGCCCGACTCGGAGGTCCTGAACTTGTCGGCGTACTTGTCGAGGTTCTTCCAGTCGGTGATGTCCGGGTGGGCCTTGGCCAGCCACGGCGGCACGAACCAGCCGATGATGCCCTTGTTGCCGGTCTGCCCGGCCTCCACGGCGGTCTTCTGCTCGGTGATGTATTTCTTCTTCAGGTCGTCGTGGCCCCAGTTCTCCAGGACGGCGTCGACCTCGCCGGTCCCGAAGCCCTGCCAGGCGATCTCCTCCTTCAGGTCCTTCTTGTTGACCGTACAGCCGAGATCGTGCTGTGCGACGTACGCGACGACCGCCGCGTCCGCCTCGTAGCCCACCCACGGATTGACGGCCAGGTTGAACGTGCCGCACTTGCCGCCGGAGGACTTCGAGCCCGCGGAGGAGCTGTCGCCGACCTTCGCCCCTGCGCACGCCGTGAGGGTGAGGCCGAGGACGGCCAGGCCGGCCGCGCCGGCTCGCCAGTGTCTTGCCATGGTGTCGTGCTCCTTATGCCCTGGTGCGTCGCGCCGCAGCCTGAGTGATCCGGTCGAACATGACTCCGAGCAGTACGATGGCGAGTCCCGCCGCCAGCCCCTTGCCGTACAGCTCTCCCTGCGAGAATCCGGCCACGACGTCGTAGCCGAGGGCGCCGGCCCCTACCAGGCCGCCCACCACAACCATCGACAGCACATAGATCAGCCCCTGGTTGGTCGCTAGGGTCAGGGCGCTGCGTGCCATCGGCAGCTGAACCTTGGTGATGATCTGCCAGGTGTTGCACCCGGCCGAGGTGGCCGCCTCCACGGTCGACTCGGACACGTTCCGCACACCGTCCGCGATGATCTTGATCGCGACGGGCGCCGCGTAGACGACGGCCGCGACGATCGCGGTGAAGCGGGTGGCGCCGAACAGCGCCAGGAACGGCACGAGATAGACGAACGGCGGCATCACCTGTGCGGCGTCCAGGGTGGGCCGCACCAGCCGGTCCACGAGCAGGCTGCGTCCCATCCACACGCCGAAGACGACACCGAGCAGCATGACCAGCACCGTGGCCACGGCGGTCGAGGCGAGGGTCGTCATGCTGTCCGACCACAGGCCCGTTCCGACGAGCAGCCCGACGCACACGGCGGCCGTCACCCCGGCGCGCCAGCCGCCGAGCACCGCGCCGAGCGCGACCAGGGTGACGCCGACGAGCCACCACGGGGAGTCGGTGAGCAGCGTCTGGAACGGGTTGAGCAGGCCGTTGCTGATGACGTCGCGAAGTGCGTTGGTCAGGCCCGAGAGATGGTCCTGCAGCCACGTGGTCGCGGTGTCGGCCGCGCTCGCGATGTGACTGCCGGTGCTGCCGTTGCCGGGGAACTCGGCCGCCCAGACGTAGGTGTGGGACAGGTAGACCAGGACCGCGGCCGTGATCCCGCCGGCCACCAGCAGCGGCCGGCGCCACTTGAGGAGCGGGCCGCCCGTGCGTCGGGCCGCCTCGGTGCGTGCGGCAGCGGCCGTGGTGACCCGGTCGAGGACGATGGCCATGACGACGATGGCGAGGCCGGCGTTGAAGGCGGTGCCGACGTCGAGCGACTGCAGGGCCTGGACGACGGTCTTGCCGAGGCCGGGGGCGTCGATCAGGGCGGCGATGGTCACCATGGCCAGGGCGGCCATGATGGTCTGGTTGACGCCCATGACGACCGTGCGCTTCGACATCGGCAGCAGCACCTTCAGCAGTTGCTGCGTCCGCGTGGTGCCGAGCGAGTCGGCCGCCTCGACGGTGGTCTCGGGCACGGAGCGGATGGCGTGCGCGGTGATGCGGATGGCGGGTGGTGCCGCGTAGATCACCGTGGTGATCACGGCCGAGGCACCGCCGATGAGGAAGACCAGGGTCAGCGGGGCGAGGTAGACGAAGGTCGGCATCGTCTGCATGAAGTCCAGGAAGGGCGTCATGATCCGGTTGAACCGGTCGGAGAGGCCGGCCCACACACCCAGCGGGATGCCGATGAGCAGCGCGACGAAGACCGCCGACAGGGTCAGCGCCAGGGTGTCCATGCTCTCCTGCCACAGCCCCTGCAGCCCGAAGAAGGTGAAGCCGGCCACGGCGAGCAGGGCGACCCGCCAGTTGCCCACGGCCCATGAGACGTAGCCGGTGAGGCCTGCGACGCCGAGCCAGCCGATCTGCGGGACCGGGCGGCCGCCGGTGGGCTGCGAGATCAGGGACTGGACGAAGGTCACCAGGTTGTCGATGACCAGGCGGATCTCGTTGAAGAAGTACAGGAAGAGCGGATTGGAGTTGCGGTTGGCGCCGATGCTGTCGTTGACGTCGTTCAACCAGCGGTGCAGACCGGTGAGGTCGGCCGCGGCGAGGGACAGGGTCTGCCGGCCGCGCAGCACGGCGAAGAGCGCCACCCAGGCGAGCAGGATCGCCGCCACCACCATGGGACGGCCGACCTTTCTGCGTACGGTCGCGACCGGCGCGGCCGCGTCGGCGGCGACGGCCATCACGCACCGCCTTCCTGCCCGGCGACGACGGAGAGGATCTCCTCGTCGCCGACGATGCCGAGCAGCTTGCCGCCCTCGACCACCTTGACGGGCTTCTCGGCCGCCAGCACCGCCCGGGTTGCCTCACGCACCACGACGTCCGGGCCCAGCTCGGGGCCGTCGAGTGCGTCGTCGGGCTGCGCGGGGCGCATGATCCAGCGCAGGGTCAGGACGTCACCGCGCGGCACGTCCTTGACGAAGTCCCGTACGTAGTCGTCGGCGGGGGCGCCGACGAGTTCGTCGCCGGTGCCGCACTGGACCACCTTGCCGTCACGCATGATCAGGATGCGGTCGCCCAGCTTCAGGGCCTCGGAGAGGTCGTGGGTGATGAACACCATGGTCTTGCCGACCTCGTGGTGCAGGCGGATGACCTCGCTCTGCATGTCGCGGCGGATCAGCGGGTCGAGGGCGGAGAACGGCTCGTCGAAGAAGAGGACGTCGGGGTCGCCCGCGAGGGCGCGGGCGAGGCCGACGCGCTGCTGCATGCCACCGGAGAGCTGGTCGGGATAGGAGTTCTCGTATCCGGCCAGGCCCACCAGTTCCACGACCTCCAGAGCGCGCCTGGTCCGCTCGGCCTTGCCCATGCCACGGATCTCCAGGCCGAACGCCACGTTGTCGACCACTCTGCGGTGCGGCAGCAGGCCGAAGTGCTGGAAGACCATGGAGAACTTGCTGCGCCGCATGTCCCGCAGCCGCCTGGTGTCGGCGCCGCGGATGTCCTCGCCCTCGAAGACCACCTCACCCGCGGTGGGTTCGATCAGCCGGGTCAGACATCGCACCAGGGTGGACTTGCCGGAGCCGGACAGGCCCATGACGACGAAGACCTCGCCGGGCGACACGTCGAAGTTCACGTCGCGGACGGCGGCGGTGCACCCGGTGCGGTCCATGAGCTCGCGGCGGGTCAGCCCGCACAGTTCCTCGGAGTCCGGCACCTGGTCGGCCTTCGGCCCGAACACCTTCCACAGCCGGCGCACGGAGATGACCGGGGTCCGGTCCTGGGGGTCCTGGGACGTGCCGCGCCGCTGCGACACCTCGGTCTGTGTGGGGGTCACGATCGACCTCTTTTCGGCGTTCAGCCGCGGAACCAGTGCTGCGGCCGGGGTTGGATGTTCTGCCAGACGTGCTTTGGCTCTCGGTATTCGTCGAGACCGGTCGGTCCCAGCTCCCGGCCGACGCCCGAGTGCCCGAAGCCACCCCATTCCGCTTGCGGCACATAGGGGTGGTAGTCGTTGATCCAGACCGTGCCGTGGCGCAGCCGGCGGGCGACCCGCTGGGCCTTGCCGGCGTCCTGCGTCCAGACGGCGCCGGCGAGGCCGTACTCCGTGTCGTTGGCGATGCGGACGGCGTCGTCCTCGTCACGGAAGCGCTCGACGGTGAGCACGGGTCCGAAGGACTCCTCGTGCACCACGCGCATGTCCTGGCGGCACTCGTCGAGGACGGTGGGCGGGTAGTAGAAGCCGCCCGCCAGCGCGGGGTCGTCGGGGCGCTCGCCGCCGCAGCGCAGTACGGCGCCCTCGGCGAGCCCCGCGGCGACGTACGCCTCGACCTTCTCCAGGTGCTGTGCGGAGATCAGGGCCCCGGTCTCGGCCTGAGGGTCGAACGGGCCGCCGAGGCGGATGAGCCGGGCGCGGCGCACGATCTCGTCGACGAAGGCGTCGTGCAGGCAGTCCTCGACGATCAGACGGGCGCCGGCCGAGCAGACCTGTCCGGAGTGCAGGAAGACCGCGGTGAGCGCGAAGTCGACCGCCGTGTCGAAGTCGGCGTCGGCGAAGACGACGTTGGGGTTCTTGCCGCCGAGTTCCAGGGCGACCTTCTTCACCGTCGCGGCGGCGGCGGCCATGATGCGGCGCCCCGTCTCGAGGCCCCCGGTGAAGGACACCATGTCGACGGCCGGGTGCTCCGACAGGGGTGCGCCGGCCTCCGCTCCGGCGCCCAGGACGAGGTTGGCCGCGCCGGCCGGGAGCCCGGCCTCCTCGAGCGCCTTCATCAGCAGGATGGAGGTGGAGGGCGTGAGCTCGCTGGGCTTGAGCACGATGGTGTTGCCCGCGAGGAGGGCCGGGGCGACCTTCCAGGACGCCTGCAGCAGCGGGTAGTTCCAGGGGGTGATCAGTCCGCAGACACCGACGGGTTCGTAGGTGACCCGGCTGAGTGCGTCGTCGCGGCCGGTGTCGACCACCCGGCCGGCGCTGGTGCCGGCGATGCCGCCGTAGTAGCGGAAGCAGGAGACGACGTCGGCGATGTCGTACTCGCTCTCGACCAGGCGCTTGCCGGTGTCGAGCGACTCGGCGCGGGCGAACTCCTTGGCGTCGCGCTCGAGGATGTCGGCGGTGCGCAGCAGCAGCGCGCCGCGCTCGCGCTCGGGGGTGCGCGGCCAGGGGCCTTCGTCGAACGCGCGCCGGGCCGCGGCGATCGCGGCCTCGGTGTCGGCGCGTGTCCCCTCGGACACGGTCGCGACCGGCGTGCCGTCGGCGGGACAGCGGATCTCCCGGTGGCCTCCGGCCACCGCCTCGCGCCATTCTCCGTCCACATACAGGTCTGCCACGCGCGGAGCCCTTCAACCGTTCGTTGCGCATCGCGCATCGAATTGCTTGTGGGGGAACCCTGACCGAAGGGCCGACGTACGTCAAGAGGTCCCGTCGTTTTCCCAAGGGACGAACGCCCCCGGTCTTGACCGCCGACCGCCCTCACCCCAACTATGTTGCGTATCGCTCATCGCGTTGTGCATTACGCATCGACCGGAGGCCTGCGCATGTCCCCTCGACCGCAACCCGGCGACGAGTACGTCCTCACCTTCTCGTGCCCGGACAGGGCCGGACTGGTCCATGCCGTGAGTGGCTTCCTCGTCAGGAACTCGGGCAACATCCTGCAGAGCCAGCAGTTCGACGACCGCCTTCAGGACCGCTTCTTCATGAGGGTCCACTTCGATGTGTCCGATCCGGACATCACCCTGGAACAACTGCGTTACCGCTTCGGCCCCGTCGCCGAGGCCCACGGCATCTCCTGGACCCTCCAGGACGCCGCGACGCCGACCCGGACGCTGATCATGGTCTCGAAGTTCGGCCACTGCCTCAACGACCTGCTCTTCCGCCGCCGCACCGGCGCCCTCAACATCGAGATCCCGGCCATCGTCTCCAACCACCGGGAGTTCGAGGCCCTCGCGGAGACCTACGGCATCCCCTTCCACCACATCCCGGTGACCAGGGAGACCAAGCCCGCGGCCGAGGCGCGCCTGCTGGAGCTGGTCCGGGAGCTGGACGTCGACCTCGTCGTCCTGGCCCGCTACATGCAGGTGCTCTCCGACGACCTGTGCAAGGAGCTGGAGGGCCGCGCCATCAACATCCACCACTCCTTCCTGCCGAGCTTCAAGGGAGCGAAGCCCTACCAGCAGGCGTACGAGCGCGGGGTGAAGCTGGTCGGCGCGACGGCCCACTATGTGACGCCGGACCTGGACGAGGGCCAGATCATCGAGCAGGACGTGGTCCGGGTGGACCACTCCCTCGACCCCGACGAACTGGTCACGGTCGGCCGCGACGTGGAGGCCCAGGTCCTGGCCCGCGCGGTGAAGTGGCACACCGAGAGCCGCGTGATGGTGGACGGCAACCGCACGGTGGTCTTCCGCTGAAGCGCTTCTGCCGATCGGGCGGGGCCGGAACCAAGGGGGTTCCGGCCCCGCCCGATGTCCGTACACGGTGAGGCTGTTGTATACGGCTGTCCGGTACATACGGCTGTCCGGGCTCAGCCCAGCCTGTCGAGCAGTGCGCGGCGCCAGCGCTCGGTCTCCGCGATCTGGTTGAAGGTGAACAGGTGCAGGCCCGCCACCCCCGCCGAAGGCGCCGTGAGCGTCTCCGCCGCGCGCGTGAGCAGCCCCTCGGGCGCGTACCCGCCCGGCGTCGCGAACCGCAGGAACCACGACGGGTGCCTGGTCAGGAAGCGCGTCGACTCCCCCACCCCGATCTTCGTCGCCATGGACAGCAGCCTGGCCCGCTGCACCGGCCCGGCGACCCCCACGTACAGGGGCAGGGTGACGTCCCGGCGCCTTATCCGGGCGATCCAGCCGCCGAGCACGCGCGGGTCGAAGCACAGGTTGCTGACGATGTACGTGGCGTGCGCCCGCTTGTCCCACATCGCCTGGACGGTGATGTCGTCGTGGATGAGCGGATGGCTCTCCGGATAGCCGGTGATCCCCATCTTCGCGAAGGGCCTGCCCAGCTCGCTGAGCCGGCGCAGCACCGGCAGGGCCCCGTCGTAGGGCCCGGCCGGCGGATCGGCGTCCCCCGCCGGCACGAACACGTCGTCGACACCCGCCGCACGCAGCCGCTCGGCGACGTCCTTCAGGTGCGTGTCGTCCCGCAGCAGCCGTGCGGGCACGTGCGGGACGACGCGGAAGCCGTGCGCGGTGAGCCGCTCGGTGAGGGCGAGGGTCGGCTCCAGGCCCTTGACCGGCGACGCCGTCACCGTGACCACGACGTCGCGCGGGACATGGGCGAGGACCTTCTCCTCGGTCGCCTTCGCCGGCAGCACCTCGTAGCGGACGCGGCCGAGCAGCGCCCGCAGCGCCTCGGCGCCCAAGGCCTACCCGGCCTGCTTCTGGGCGTCGCGGTGCCGGTAGTAGGCGGCCTTGGAGGGCGCCAGAGGCTCCTTGCCGAGAATGAGGTCGGCCGCCTTCTCGGCGATCATCATCACGGGAGCGTAGATGTTGCCGTTGGTGACGTACGGCATCACCGACGCGTCCACCACACGGAGCCCCTCCAGGCCGTGCACCCTCATGCTCAGCGGATCGACGACGGACATCTCGTCGGTGCCCATCTTGCAGGTGCACGAGGGGTGCAGGGCGGTCTCGCCCTCCTTGGCGACCCAGGCGAGGATCTCCTCGTCGGTCTCGACGGAGGGTCCGGGCGAGATCTCGCCGCCGTTGTAGGGGGCGAGCGCCGGCTGGTTGAGGATCTGGCGGGCGACGCGGATGGCCTCGACCCACTCCCGGCGGTCCTGCTCGGTGGACAGGTAGTTGAAGCGCAGCGCGGGGTGCTCGCGCGGGTCCCTGCTCTTGATCTTCACGGAGCCGATGGCGTCGGAGTACATGGGCCCGACGTGCACCTGGTAGCCGTGGCCGCCGGCCGGTGAGGAGCCGTCGTAGCGGACCGCGACGGGAAGGAAGTGGAACATCAGGTTGGGGTACTCGACGTCCTCGTTGCTGCGGGCGAAACCACCGGCCTCGAAGTGGTTGGTGGCCGCCGGGCCCTTGCGGAACAGCCACTGCAGCCCGATGAAGGGGGCGCGCCACTTGGCCATGTACGGCTGCATGGACACGGGCTGCTTGCAGGCGTACTGGACGTACACCTCCAGGTGGTCCTGCATGTTCTCGCCGACCCCCGGCAGGTCGTGGACGACGTCGATGCCGAGGGCGGACAGCTCGGCGGCGTTGCCGACGCCGGAGAGCTGGAGCAGCTGCGGGGAGTTGATGGCACCGCCGCAGAGGATGACCTCACCGGCCCGGACCTGCTGGGCGGCGCCACGGCCGTGGCGGTACTCGACGCCGACGGCGCGCCTGCCCTCGAAGAGGACCCGGGTGACGAAGGCGCGGGTCCTCACCGTGAGGTTCGGCCGCTTCATCGCGGGCTTGAGGTACGCCTTGGAGGCCGACAGCCGACGCCCGCGGTGGATATTGCGGTCGAACTTGGCGAAACCCTCCTGCCGATAGCCGTTGACGTCGTCCGTGGGTGCGTAGCCCGCCTCCTGGGTGGCTTCGAGGAAGGCGGTGAAGAGCGGGTTGGTCGCCGGTCCGCGCTCCAGGACGAGGGGGCCGTCGTGGCCGCGGAACTCGTCGTCGGGGTCGGCGGCGAGACAGTTCTCCATCCGCCGGAAGTACGGCAGACAGTGCGCGTAGTCCCAGGTCTCCATGCCGGGGTCGGCGGCCCAGCGCTCGTAGTCCATCGGGTTGCCGCGCTGGAAGATCATGCCGTTGATGCTGCTGGAGCCGCCCAGCACCTTGCCGCGGGCGTGGTAGATGCGCCGGCCGCCCATGTGGGGCTCGGGCTCGGACTCGTACTTCCAGTCGTAGAAGCGGCTGCCTATGGGGTAGGTCAGCGCCGCGGGCATGTGGATGAACACGTCCCATGGGTAGTCGGAGCGGCCCGCCTCCAGCACGAGCACCCGGTTTCCGGGGTCGGCCGAGAGCCGGTTCGCCAGTGCGCTGCCGGCTGATCCACCGCCGACGATGACGAAGTCGTAATGCAGGGGAGCCATGGTGCCTCGTCTCGCTCGCTCGCGCCGTCGATACGCGGGGCATGCTAGTACGGGTATCGCGATACGCACTAGGTTGCGGAACGCGCAACTTGGAAGGTCTTCGTTTCGCGGGGGTTACTTGCGTGGTCGTTGTTTACTGCGCGTATAGTTTCACCATGAGCAACTTCAGTCCGGATACCGAAACGAACGGTTCACAGGCCGGCGGGGTGCAGTCCGTCGACCGCGCCATCAGTGTGCTCGAGATCCTGGCCCAGCGCGGCGAGGCGGGCGTCAGCGAGGTCGCCGCCGAGATCGATGTCCACAAGTCCACCGCGTTCCGGCTGCTCGGAGCCCTGGAGGCACGCGGTCTGGTGGAGCAGTCGGGCGAGCGCGGCAAGTACCGACTCGGTTTCGGCATCGTGCGCCTGGCGGGCGCGGTCACAGGGCGCCTCGACCTCACCCAGCAGGGCCGTCCGGTGTGCGAGCGCCTCGCGGAGGAGATCGGCGAGACGGTCAACATCGCCGTCATGCAGGAGCACTACGCGATCAACCTGTACCAGGTGCGCGGTCCTGCCGCCGTCGCCGCGCACAACTGGGTCGGGGAGCTGACCCCGCTGCACGCCACCTCCAGCGGCAAGATCCTGCTGGCCCACCTGCCCGCCAAGGAGCGCGCCGCGCTGCTGGCGGAGGCCGGCCTGAAGAAGGTGACCCCGCACACGATCACCGCGAAGACGAAGCTGGAGAAGAACCTCGCGGAGGCCCGCGAGCGCGGCTACGCCTGGACGCTGGAGGAGCTGGAGATCGGACTGCACGCGATGGCGGCGCCGATCCGCGACCGCGAGGGCCAGGTCATCGCCTCGATCAGCGCCTCCGGGCCCTCTTACCGGTTCACCGAGGAGCGCATGCACGAGCTCGCTCCGGTGCTCCTCAAGGGCGCGGAGGAGATCAGCCACCGCATGGGATACCTCGGCTGAGCGTGCTCGCGCGCAGGCGCCCGCCGCGGGCCCCCCACCCCGCCGGGGGCTACTCCGGCTGCCGGGTGCCGAGGCGCTCGTGCACCCAGTCGTGGAAGGCGCCGATGTGGTGCTCACTGGGCACGAGCACGCCGCCCTTGGCGTACAGCCGGGAGCTCATACCGGGCTGCGTGCGCTCACAGGCGTCGAAGTCCTGGCGGTTGACGCGGTCGAAGAGCTCCACGGACCGGCTGACGTCCTTGCCGCTCTCCACCACGCCCGGCAGGTAGAGCCAGTCGCACTCGACGATCGTGCGGTCGACCGCCACCGGGTACATACGGTGGAAGATCACATGGTCGGGCACCAGGTTGATGAAGACCTGCGGCTTGACGGTGATCGCGTAGTAGCGGCGGTCCTGCTCCTCGGAGACACCGGGGATACGGTCGAGGCCCTCGGAGCCGTCGACGGTGAAGCCCTGGATCTCCTCGCCGAACTCGGCGCCGTGGCCGACGTAGTACTGGGCGGCGTAACCGTCCGCGAACTCGGGGAGCACCTCGGTCAGTTCCGGGTGGATCGTTGCGCAGTGATAGCACTCCATGAAGTTCTCGATGATGAGCTTCCAGTTCGCCTTGACGTCGTAGACGATCCGCTTGCCCACCGCCAGGTTGTCGATGTCGTAGCGCTCGATCGACTCAACGTCACCGAGGCGGGTGATCACCTCGCCGATGACGTCCTCCTCGAAGGAGGGCGGGTTCTCCGCGAGACACACCCAGACATAACCGAGCCATTCGCGGACGGCCACGCTCACCAGGCCGTACTCGGTGCGGCCGACGTCGGGCATCTTGGTGAGGTTGGGCGCCGCGACGAGCTTGCCGTTCAGGTCGTAGGTCCACGCGTGGTACGAGCACTGGAAAGCGCGCTTGACCTCGCCGGTCTCCTCCGTGCAGAGCTTGGCGCCGCGGTGCCGGCAGACGTTGAAGTAGGCGCGTACGGAGTTGTCCCGGGCCCGGGTGACGAGGATGCTCTCGCGGCCCACGTCGACGGTGCGGAAGGCGCCGGACTTGGGCAGGTCGGACGCCCGGGCGACACAGAACCACATCGTCTCGAAGATGCGCTCCTGTTCCTGGGCGAAGATGCCGGGGTCCGTGTAGGACGAGCCGGGGAGGGTGGCGATGAGGCTGTCCGGCAGGCTTGTCGAGGTCACGCTGCACTCCTCGGGAAACGTCGTGGAAGGGGCGGGCACGCGCCAGGAAGAGCGACTTCGGGCGGCGTTGTGTATGAGGCAACGCTGCGTGTCATATGCAACGCAGCATGAGAGGCCGCATCAGCGGTGTCAAGGCCTGGCCGCGGTGAACTGCTTGCGCCAACGGGTGAACAGCCTCGGCTGGTTCATCCCGAGCACGGCGACCGGCGTACCGGCCCTGCGGTAGACCGCCAGGAAACTCCGGTCGTCGGTGGCGCCTTCCTCGACCGTCACACTGTCGGCACCGGCGGCCTGGCCGACGAACTGGATCTTCACGCCGTACTGGTCGGACCAGAAGTACGGCGGTCGCGGCACGCCCGGCTGCGTCGCGCCGTACGCGAGCAGCGCGGCCACGGCTGCGTCGGGGCGCTCCAGTGCACCGGTCCAGTGCTCCACGCGGCGGTGGGTTCCGGTGTGCGGGTCGTACCAGTTGGCGCAGTCGCCGACGGCGACGACTCCGGCGAGGCCGGTGCGGCCGTCGGCCCCGCACTTCACGCCGTTGTCGAGCGCGACGCCGGATCCCTCGAGCCACTCGACGCACGGACGCGCGCCCACACCAACGACGACGGTGTCGGCGGGAATGCTGCGGCCGTCCTCGAGCAGGACGGCGTCCACCCTCCCCCGGACCCCGTCCGGGGGGACCCCCGTCTCGCTTCGCTCGCCCCCGCTCAGCCCTTTGACCCCCACCCCGCACAGGAGCCGTACGCCGTGGTCGGCGTGGAGGGCGGAGACGACACCGCCCATGACCTCACCGAGCGGTCCGGCCAGTGGCGTCGGCGCGGCCTCCACGACCGTGACGTCGAGGCCGAGGGCGTAGGCGGTGGAGGCGACCTCGGCGCCGATGAATCCACCGCCGATCACCACCAGTCGTCCGCCGCGGGCCAGGTCGTCGCGCAGGGCGCGGGCGTCGTCCAGGGTGCGCAGCACATGGACGCCGGCGAGGCCCTCGGTGCCGGGCAGCCTGCGCGCGGCCGCACCGGTCGCGATGACGACACCGTCGGCACGGATCTCCCGGCCGTCGGCGAGCCGGATCGCCCGCTCGGCGCGGTCGAGCCCGGTGGCGCGGGTGCCGAGCACCCATTCCGCCTGCAGGTCCTCGTCGTCCCTCTCCAGCGCGAGATCCGCTTCGCCGAGGGTGCCGGCGAGGAACTCCTTGGACAGCGGCGGCCTGTCGTACGGACGGTGGGGCTCGTCGCCGATGACGACCAGCCGACCGTCGTACCCCCGTTTCCGCAGCGAGCGCGCGGCCGACAGCCCGGCCAGCGAGGCGCCCACCACGGCGACGGTCCTCACGCGGGGCCTCCGGCCAGGCGGGAGGCGAGGCAGGGCGGCAGGTTGGGGGCCTCGGTCGACAGCCGGACGTAGATCATGCCGTCCTCGACCAGGACCTCGTGGGTCCGCACCGGCAGCTTGGCCGGCGGGGCGTCCACCGCTCCGGTCCTCAGGTCGAACTTCGAGGCGTGCAGCGGGCATTCCACCTCGCAGCCCTCCAGCCAGCCGTCGGCGAGCGAGGCGTCCTGGTGGGTGCAGGTGTCGTCGATGGCGAAGAGCTCGCCGTCATCGGTGTGGAACACCGAGACCGGCGGGTCGATGTCGAGCCGGTGGGCCTCGCCTCGCGGCAGATCCGCGAGACGGCACGCGGGAATCATCATGACACCTCGGTGCGTATAGCGAAACGGATTGCGATTAGCGCAACGCCAGTCTGCGGGCCGCCCTGAACCGTTGTCAAGGCGTCCAGGGCCCGGGTTGAGCCGGGTCCGCGGCCGGTCTACGCGCACGACGAAGCGGCCTCGAAAGCGGAGGTGAGCAGGCGCGAGAGGTGCGGCGCGGGGCAGCGACGGCCTCGCCGCCGATGCCGTCGTCGGACGTCACCTGGGCGAGGCCGTGAAGCGGCGGTCA
Source organism: Streptomyces sp. NPDC001796 (assembly GCF_042892355.1). Taxonomy (NCBI): domain Bacteria; kingdom Bacillati; phylum Actinomycetota; class Actinomycetes; order Kitasatosporales; family Streptomycetaceae; genus Streptomyces; species Streptomyces sp. NPDC001796. The sequence goes on from NZ_JBIAUC010000010.1 coordinate 256,154, forward strand.
GAAGCCGCGGGCGATCCACTCCTGAAGGTGCGGCGCTTCGGCGCCGACGGTGGTCGTCTGCCCGTGGCCGGTGTGCACGACGGTGTCGCCGGGCAGCGCGAGGAGGTGTCGGCTGATCGAGTCGATGATGGTGGGGAAGTCGCTGTACGACCGCCCCGTCGCCCCGGGACCGCCGGCGAAGAGCGTGTCGCCGCTGAACAGGGCGCCGAGAGCCGGGGCGTACAGGCAGACGGCGCCCGGGGCGTGGCCGGGCGTGTGGAGCACGGTCAGCTCGGCGCCCGCGACCACCACGGTCTGCCGGTCGGTCAGTTCCGCGTCGGGCGCCCGGTCCGGATGGGTCTGCTTCCACAGCGGCAGATCGTCGGGGTGCAGGAGGACCGGGGCGCCGGTACGGTCGGCCAGAGCGGGGGCCGCGTCGATGTGGTCGTTGTGGGCGTGGGTGCACACGATCGCCGTCAGGCGCCGGTCACCGACAGCGGCGGCGACGGCGTCGGCGTCGTGCGCGGCGTCGATGACGATCACCTCGTCGTCGTCGCCGACGATCCACACGTTGTTGTCGACGTCCCAGGTGCCGCCGTCGAGGGTGAACCGCCCGGAGGTGACGAGCCGTTCGATGCGTGCGCCCATCACAGCACCACCACCGAGCGCAGCACGTCGCCGTCGTGCATGCGCTCGAAGGCCTTCTCGACCTCGTCCAGGGCGATGGTCTCGGTGACGAAGGCGTCCAGGTCCAGGCGGCCCTGCAGATAGAGGTCGATGAGCATGGGGAAGTCGCGGGAGGGCAGGCAGTCGCCGTACCAGGACGACTTCAGCGCCCCGCCCCGGCCGAAGACGTCCAGCAGCGGCAGCTCCAGCTGCATCTCCGGGGTCGGTACGCCGACCAGAACGACCGTGCCGGCCAGGTCGCGGGCGTAGAAGGCCTGCCGGTAGGTCTCCGGACGGCCCACCGCCTCGATGACGACATCGGCGCCGAATCCGCCGGTCAGGTCACGGATCGCCGCCACCGGATCGGTCTGGCTCGAGTTGACCGTGTGGGTCGCGCCCAGCTTCTTCGCGGTGGCCAGCTTGCGGTCGTCGATGTCCACCGCGATGATCTTCGCCGCTCCCGCCAGGTTGGATCCGACGACCGCCGCGTCCCCGACACCGCCGCACCCGATGACGGCCACACTGTCACCGCGTCCCACGTTCCCGGTGTTGATCGCCGCGCCGATGCCCGCCATCACTCCGCACCCCAGCAGTCCGGCGGCGGCCGCCGACGCCGCCCGGTCCACCTTGGTGCACTGCCCGGCCGCCACCAGAGTCTTCTCCGCGAAGGCGCCGATGCCGAGCGCCGGAGACAGCTCCGTGCCGTCGGTCAAGGTCATCTTCTGCTTTGCGTTGTGCGTGTCGAAGCAGTACCACGGCCGGCCGCGCAGACAGGCGCGGCACTGGCCGCACACCGCACGCCAGTTGAGGATGACGAAGTCACCGGGGGCCACGTCCGTGACGCCCTCGCCCACCGCTTCCACCACACCCGCGGCCTCATGGCCCAGCAGGAAGGGGAAGTCGGCACTGATGCCGCCCTCGCGGTAGTGCAGATCGGTGTGGCAGACCCCGCAGGCCTCTATCTTGACCAGCGCCTCACCCGGACCCGGGTCGGGCACGACGATCGTTTCCAGGCTGACGGGGGCGCCCTTGCCCCGGGCGACGACAGCACGGACCTGGTGAGCCATGGCCACTCCTCGGCTGACAGAAGGTCGAGACGTTGCCTATTACGACACGCATCTCGTATTTCGCAACACAGCATCGTGGAGAGCGAACCAGCGGTCAAGGATCCGTCACGCAATCCGCGCTCCCCGGTGAAACCGGGGGGGAACGCAGACCTGGACGGGGCATCATCGCCCTGACGTCACTTCGAAGCGGGCGGTGCGGCGGGCTTCCGAAGGAAGCCCTCGAAGCAGCATGAGCCTGACCAAAGGCGGTTACAGATGACTACAGTCGCACCTGGGCCAACCCTCGGGATCCTGGCCTTGACCTCGGAAAAGCGCCGGCTCGAAGCCGACCTGGCAGAGTGAGGGGCCCGCCGTGTTCTATTACCTGCTCAAATACGTCCTTCTCGGACCGCTGCTGAGACTGGTCTTCCGGCCGCGCATCGAGGGCCTCGAACACGTTCCGGCCCAGGGGCCGGCCATCATCGCCGGCAACCATCTCTCCTTCTCCGACCACTTCCTGATGCCCGCGATCCTCAAACGGCGCATCACCTTCCTGGCCAAGGCCGAGTACTTCACCGGCCCCGGCATCAAGGGTCGGCTCACCGCCGCGTTCTTCCGCAGCGCCGGTCAGATCCCGGTGGACCGCTCCGGCAAGGACGCCGGGCAGGCCGCGATCCGCGAGGGCCTCGGCGTCCTCGGCAAGGGCGAACTGCTGGGCATCTACCCGGAGGGCACCCGCTCCCACGACGGCCGCCTCTACAAGGGCAAGGTGGGTGTCGCGGTGATGGCCCTCAAGGCGAAGGTGCCGGTCATCCCCTGCGCGATGATCGGCACCTTCGAGGCACAGCCGCCGGGCCAGGTCATCCCGAGCATCCACCCCGTGGTGATCCGCTTCGGCAAACCCCTGGACTTCTCCCGCTACGCCGGCCTGGAGAACGAGAAGGCCGTCCTGCGCGCCGTCACGGACGAGATCATGTACGCCATCCTGACCCTGTCCGAGCAGGAGTACGTCGACCAGTACGCGGCGGTCGTCAAGGCGGAGGAGGCGGCGAAGAACGTGGAGCGCGCTCGCAGGCTCCCGCGGCTCCCGCTGAGTTGAGGCGCGTCGGCCGACGACGAAGGGGCGGCCGGGATCGGCCGCCCCTTCGCGCGTGCGGTGCTGCGCAGACCGCGTACTACGGCTTCGGCGTGGCGTGCGGCGTGCACGTCACGTCGGCGCTGTCCGTCCTGCCGGTGAGCAGGTAGGTGTCGACCCGGTTGTTGATGCACGGGTTGACCAGACCGGTCACGCCGTGGGAGCCCGCGTCCTTCTCGATGATCAGGCGGGAGCCCTTGAAGCGCTCGTGCAGCTCGACCGCGCCGTCGAACGGCGTCGCGGCGTCACGGGTGGACTGCACGATCAGGACGGTCGGCAGGCCCTTGCCGGTCCCCACGTCGACCGGGTTCTGCTGCTTGACGGGCCAGGTGGCGCACGGCAGGTTCATCCATGCGTTGGCCCAGGTCATGAACGGGTAGTCCTTGTTGAGCCGGGTGTTGTCCCGGTCCCACTTCCGCCAGCTCTTCGGCCACTTGGCGTCGGTGCACTCGACGGCCGTGTAGACGGCGTTGCCGTTCTCGGAGGCGATGTTGCCCGCCGTGTCCGACAGGTCCGGCGCCGCGGCGTCGACGAGCGCCTTGGTGTCTCCGGCGACGTACTTGCTGAAGACGGTGGCGACCGGCACCCACGAGGAGTCGTAGTACGGGGCGCTCTGGAAGAAGGAGATCAGCTCGGCCGGGCCGACGACACCGCCGATCGGGCTCTTCTTCGCCGTGGCGCGCAGCTGGAGCCACTTCTCCTGCACCGCCGCCCGGGTCGTGCCCAGGTGGAAGGAGGCGTCGTTCGCGGCGACCCAGTCCTCCCAGTCCTTCCAGCGGCCCTCGAAGGCGACGTCCTGGTCGAGGTTTGCCTGGTACCAGATCTTCTCGCGCGACGGGTTGACCACGCTGTCGACGATCATGCGCCGGATGTGGCCCGGGAAGAGCGTGCCGTAGACGGCGCCCAGGTACGTGCCGTACGACACGCCCAGGTAGTTGAGCTTCTTCTCGCCGAGCGCGGCACGGATGACGTCCAGGTCACGGGCGGTGTTGGGCGTGGTCATCTGCTGGAGCATCGCGCGGCCGGTGCGCTCCAGGCAGCCTTCCGCGTACTCGCCCGCCAGCTTGCGCTGGGCGAGCTTGTCCGCCTCGGTGTCGGGGACCGGGTCCGCCTTCGGCGCCTTCACGAACTCCTGCGGGTCCTCACAGGAGATCGGCGCGGAGTGGCCGACGCCGCGCGGGTCGAAGCCGACGAAGTCGTACGCCTTCGCCACGTTGGCCCAGACGGGGTTCTTGGTGGTGACCCGGCGCGGGAAGCGCAGCCCGGAACCGCCGGGGCCGCCGGGGTTGTAGACGAGGGCGCCCTGGCGCTCCTGCTTGGTGCCCGTGTTCCCGATGCGGTCGACGGCGAGCCTGATCTGCTTGCCGTTCGGGTGGGCGTAGTCGAGCGGGACGGTCACCCAGCCGCACTGGATGGGCTTCTCCAGTCCCCAGTCGGCCGGGCAGTCCTGCCAGTCGATCCCGTCCTTGGCGGCCCGTGCGGCGGCGATCGCGGCGCCGCGGGCCTCCCGGTCCTGGCCGTGGCGCGAGTCGGCGGTGGCCGACGGTGCCGCCACGGCGCCTGCTATCAGCGTCGCCGTGACGAGCGCCCCCGCGGAGCCGAGCGCGGACGCTCGCCTCGTCGGTCTGATTCCCCTCAAGTGGGACCTCCCCGTACATCGTTGCGATGGGTACGGGGGATCCTTTCGGCTGTGAGCTCCCTGAGAACAGGGGGTATTTGACTTTCTTTACCAATCCGATAACCGGTACAACGCTGTCCGTTGAGCGGAGAGTCGGGTTTCAGCCAAGTGCACGCAACGCCTCGTCCAGCGTCCGCCGCAGCCGCAGCGCGTCGGGCGCGACCGCGGTGACGAGCACACCCGGCCCGGCCAGCGGGGTGAGCGCGGCGCACTCCCCGAGCGGCCGTGCCGTCGCGGGCGTTCGCTCGAACTCCGGCCGTACGACGACCAGTTGCCCGAGCGCCCGATGCCCCGCCAGCACGGCGGGCCCGTCCCAGCCGCCGGGGGCGCCCGGTCCGCAGGCCACCTCCTGGTCGAGCAACGGCCGTCCGTCCAGCCGTACGGTGAGACGGCTGGTGAGCCGTCCGGGCTCCTCACCGGCCCGCCCGAGGACCTGTTCCTCTCGGAAGACCAGACGGGCGCCCGGCGCGAGGTCGATGCGCGAGGAGACGTACAGCTCGCTTCCCTTGGCCGAAATCAACTGTTCGGGCAGCCAGCGCATTTCACCGTCGGCGGCCACGCAGAGCCGGACGTCGTAACGGGCCTCGCCCTTCGCCTGACCGGGCAGCGCGATGGTCGCGGCGGCCGATGCGACGTGCAGCAGGGCGCCGCTTTCCACTTCGGCCTCGACGGTGAAGTGGTCGCCGCCGAGCGGCCCGCTCATCGCGCCGACGAGCATCACGCGCGCCTCCTCGCCCCGCGCCCGCGTCCGGCGCAGCGCGAGCGGCCCCTCGCCGGCCAGCACCGGCAGAGCCGTACCGCCCCGGCCGTCGTCCCGGGCCACGATCCGCGCCGTGGCCCGTACCCCCCAGGTCACGCCGCCCATGCCGTGAGCCGCTGCCGCACCCAGTCGGCGACGGCGCCGACACCGGCCTCACCACGCAACGACTGGAAGACGACGGGCAGCTCCCCCCGCTGTGCCTTGGCGTCGGCGGCCATCCGGGCGAGGTCGGAACCGACGTACGGCGCCAAATCCGTCTTGTTGACGACGAGCAGATCGGCGGTGGTGACACCGGGACCGCCCTTGCGCGGGATGTCGTCCCCGCCGGCGACGTCGATGACGAAGATCTGCGCGTCGACGAGCCCCTTGGAGAAGGTGGCGGTGAGGTTGTCTCCGCCGGACTCGACGAGAACGAGGTCGAGCGGCCCGACGGCGTCCTCCAGGTCCTCGACGGCTTCGAGGTTGGCCGAGATGTCGTCCCGGATGGCGGTGTGCGGACAGGCGCCGGTCTCGACGGCGGTGATCCGTTCGGGCGGCAGTACCGCCTCCCGCAACAGGAACTCGGCGTCCTCCCGGGTGTAGATGTCGTTGGTCACGACAGCGAGCGACAACTCGTCCCGCAGGGCCCGGCAGAGCGCGGCGACGGTGGCGGTCTTCCCTGACCCGACGGGCCCGCCGAGCCCGATACGCAGGGCACGCCGGGATCCGTCGGGGCGGTGGGCGTCGGCGCTGAGGGCGACGGGGCTGTGGTGGGTGTGGTCGAGGTGCATATTGCGGCTCCGTGGATAAAGCCCGTCTGGGGTCCCCTGCTCGAAGAGCTTGGGGAGCTTGAGGACGAGACCGTTCAGGCCGATGGCGGTCGAGGGGGCGAAGCCCCCCTGGCGGGGTCGCAGGGGCGGAGCCCCTGAGGGACGGGGATGGTCAGGTGCGGCGGGGGCGGACCTCCTACGACGCGAACAGACGTACAGGCCAAGCGGCATGCGCCTCCGCCCCGACCTCCAGCAGTGGAGCGGACGCCGCAGGCAACGCGTCGACCCCGTCGTGGAGCACACGCCGCGCCGCCTCGCTCGCCTGGTCCACCACCAGATCCAGCTCCGGCGCCAACCGCGCGAGCACCGCCGTGGCATCGAAGGGATCAAGACTGAGCAACCGCACCACGGCGGTGGCCGGCCCACTCACACTCTCGTACGCGCAGCAGTGCGCGGCGTCCTCGGCACCCAGCCCCGCCGCCCGAGCCGCGACGCCCAGCACAACCGGCTGATGCGCCCCTCTGGGAAACTCCCGCGCCACCGCGTCCAGTTCCCCGGAAGGCCACGCGGCCCGAGCGGCCCGCATCAGCTGCCGTCCCAGCCTGCGCGCGGCGACACGCAGGGCGGCCGAGGGCGTACGGGCGTCCGCCGCGGCGTCCAGCGCGGCCGGATCCACACCGAGCGCGGCCGCCGCGGCCAGCGAGGCGGACACCAGCCCGGCCGTGTGCAGCCGCCCGCGGCAGAAGTCCTCCAGGCTCGCGGCCCCGGTGATCCGTCCCGCGCGGACGGCCGCCTCGGCCCCGCCGGAGTGGGCGTGCCCTCCGGCGGGGAAGCGGCCGTCGGCCAGGACGAGAAGCGCTGCCCGGGACATCAGAAGAGGAAGTAGCGCTGGGCCATGGGCAGTTCGGCGGCGGGTGTCGCCTCGACCAGCTCGCCGTCGATGTGGACGGCGAAGCTGTCCGGGTCGACCTCGACCCGCGGCCGGGCGTCGTTCTCGCGCATGTCCGCCTTGGTGACGCCGCGCGTCGAGTCGATGGCCACGAACTTCTTCCCCAGTGCCAGCCGCTCCGGCAGCCCGTCCTCGATCGCGAGCGGCGCCACGAAGTTGAACGAGTTGGACGCGGGCGCCCGCCCGATCGCCCCGTACATCGGGCGCGGCAGGATCGGCTGCGGGGTCGGGATGGACGCGTTGGCGTCGCCCATCTGGGCGTACGCGATCTGCCCGCCCTTGATCACGAGCTGAGGCTTGACCCCGAAGAACGCGGGCTCCCACAGCACGAGGTCGGCGAGCTTGCCGGTCTCTACGGACCCGATCTCACGGGCGAGGCCCTGCGCGAGCGCCGGGTTGATCGTGTACTTGGCGACATAGCGACGTACACGGTGGTTGTCCGCGCGGCCGGCGCCCGGCAGCGCGCCCCTCCGCCGCTTCATCACGTGGGCGGTCTGCCAGGTCCGCAGGACGACCTCGCCGACGCGCCCCATGGCCTGGGAGTCGGACGAGATGATGGAGATCGCGCCCAGGTCGTGGAGGATGTCCTCCGCCCCGATCGTGGACGGCCGGATCCGTGACTCCGCGAAGGCCAGGTCCTCCGGCACGGCGGGGTTCAGGTGGTGGCAGACCATCAGCATGTCGAGGTGTTCCTCGGCGGTGTTGACGGTGAACGGCCGGGTGGGGTTGGTGGAGCTGGGCAGCACGTGCGGCTCGGACACCACGGTCATGATGTCCGGCGCGTGCCCGCCGCCCGCGCCCTCGGTGTGGTAGGCGTGGATGCCCCGTCCGTTGATCGCGGCGAGCGTGTCACCGACGAACCCGGCCTCGTTGAGCGTGTCCGTGTGGATGGCGACCTGGATGCCGGTGCGGTCGGCGACGGTCAGGGCAGCGTCGATGACGGCGGGCGTGGAGCCCCAGTCCTCGTGCAGCTTCAGGCCGAGGGCGCCGCCGCGGACCTGGGAGAGCATCGCGTCGTGCGAGACGGTGTTGCCCTTGCCGAGGAGGCCGATGTTGAGCGGGTGACCCTCCATCGCCTCCAGCATCCGGGCGAGGTGCCAGGGGCCGGGCGTGACGGTGGTCGCCTTGGAGCCCTCGGCGGGTCCGGTGCCGCCGCCGACCAGCGTGGTGATACCGGCGGCGAGGGCCTCGTCGGCGATCTGCGGGCAGATGAAGTGGACATGCGCGTCGATGGCGCCGGCGGTGAGGATGCGGCCGTTGCCGGCGATGATCTCCGTCTCCGGGCCGAGCACCAGGTCCGGGTGGACCCCGTCCATGGTGTCCGGGTTGCCCGCCTTGCCGATGGCCGTGATGCGGCCGTCGCGGATGCCGACGTCCGCCTTGACGATGCCCCAGTGGTCGATGATGACGACACCGGTGATGACGGTGTCGGGGGTGCCGTCCGCGCGGGTGGCGCGGGACTGGCCCATGGATTCCCGGATGACCTTGCCACCGCCGAACACGGCCTCGTCACCGGCGAGCCCGGGACCGCCGGAACGATCCTCCTCGACCTCGATCAGGAGGTCGGTGTCGGCGAGCCGGATCCGGTCCCCGGTGGTCGGGCCGAACAGGTCGGCGTACGCCGCGCGCGAGATCTCAGGCATCGAGGGCACCTCCGGTCTCCCCGCGCAGTCCGGGCACGACACGGGCTCCGGCCAGCGGGACGAGTTCGACGTCCACGGGGATACCGGGCTCGAAGCGCACGGCGGTCCCGGCGGCGATGTTCAGCCGCTTGCCGCGCGCGGCGGCCCGGTCGAAGTCCAGACCGGGGTTGGCCTCGGCGAAGTGGTAGTGGGAGCCGACCTGGACGGGCCGGTCGGCGGCGTTGAGGACGGTGAGCCGGGTGACCTCGCGGCCCTCGTTGTAGACGATCGGGCCGTCGTCGAAAAGGATCTCTCCGGGAATCATGCGGCCTCCCCCGTCAGACGATCGGGTCGTGGACGGTGACGAGCTTGGTGCCGTCCGGGAAGGTCGCCTCGACCTGGACGTCGTGGATCATTTCGGGAACGCCCTCCATGACGTCGTCCCGGGTGAGCAGCTTGCGCCCGGAGGCCATGAGCTCGGCGACGGTCCGTCCGTCCCGTGCGCCTTCGAGGATGTGCGACGTGATGAGCGCGACCGCCTCGGGGTGGTTGAGCTTCAGCCCCCGGGCCCGGCGCTTCTCGGCGACGTCGGCCGCCACATGGATCAGCAGCCTCTCTTGCTCGTGCGGGGTCAGTTGCACGTCCCACCTCACAGTCCTCGCTCCGGACCGTGCGGGGCCCGGTTGCCGCAGCCACGGGGCAAAGTCCCTGGTGGCGTGGAGGGGCAGGCTAATTGCACCGGGTTTCGGGCACGTTAACCGGAGACCTGTTGCGCCGGGTTTCGGGCACGTTAACCGGGGATCTGCGGCCACTGCGGCGGGCGCGAGTCCGGCGGGTCGCTCGACGAGTGCGAATCCGGCGGCGCCGCTCGCCGAGCCCGAGCCCGGATCCGGCGGCGCCGCTCGCCGAGCCCGAGCCCGGATCCGGCGGCGCGCCGTCCATCGCCCCTGGACCGTCCTGCGGGGCCTTAGCCTTGATCCACCGATTCGATGTCTGTGGATAAGTCTTCTTGAAACGAGGAAGTGCCTTGTGACCTGCGATGATGGGAGTTCTTCAGGCTTCCA